>NZ_JBFAKB010000037.1:82098-116850 GCF_040655495.1 Nonomuraea sp. NPDC050404 | reverse complement strand
ACGATGGCTCCTCCGCCACGTTCGCCCATCGCGCGGAACGCCTCACGGGCGAAGAAGAACGAGCCGCGGGCGTTGACCGCCATCACGGCGTCCCAATCCTGGGCCGTCGTCTCCGTGATCGGCTTGTTGAGCGCCTGTCCGGCGTTGCTGACCAGGATGTCGAGACCGCCGAAGACGTCGATCGGCGCCCGCACCGCGCGTTGCGCGACCTGCTCGTCGGTGACGTCGCCGAGGAGTGAGTGAACGCCCGGAAACTCGACGGGCAGTTCCTTCACCTCCTGGCGCTGGTCGAGGGCGACGACGCGTGCCCCGCGGCGGTGCAGCAGTCGTACGGTCTCCTTGCCCACGCCGCGCGCCGCGCCGGTGACGAGGGCGACCTTGCCCGCGAACTCGGCGGTCTCGGCGGTTTCGGCGGCCTCAGCGGTCGGTTTGGCTGGTGTCATGGTCCATTTCCTGGGTTGATGAGGTGAGACGGCGGATGGTGCGAGGCGGCTGGATCGCCGTTGCGCGGTCTGGCTGCTCAGTACGCGGTGAGCCCGCCGTCGACCACAAGCTCCGAACCGGTGACGAACGAGGAGTCGTCGCAGGCGAGAAAGAGGTAGGCGGGTGCGACCTCGTCGGCGCGGCCGGCCCGGCGCATCGGGGTGCGCTGGATGTCCGGCTGCTGGTCGCCCTGCTCGTCCAGGATCTCTTGGATCATCGGGGTCGCGATGACCCCGGGATGCACCGAGTTGACCCGCACTCCCTGCCGCGCGTACTCGACCGCGGCGGTCTTGCTCAGCAGGCGCACCGCGCCCTTGGACGCCTGGTAGGCCGCGGCGGAGCCGCTTCCCACGAGACCGAGCACCGACGAGGTGTTGATCACCGAGGCGTTGCCGCTCCCGCGCAGGAGCGGCAACGCCGCCTTCATGCCGAGCCAGGTGCCCTTCTGATTTACGGCGATGACGCGGTCCCAGGCGTCCTCCGAGGTGTCCTCGACGCCGGGCCAGTCCACGATGCCGGCGAGGTTCACCAGCACGTTCAGCGTGCCGAAACGGTTGCGTACAAGGTCGATCACGTCGTCCCACTGCGGCACGGAGGAGACATCGAGCGGGGCGGCGATGACCTCCGCGCCGAGGGCCTCGATCCTGCCGGCCAGGTCCCGCAGGGGCCCTTCGGCGACATCGGTGATCACCAGCCGGGCGCCCTCGCGGGCGAAGAGTTCGGCGGTCGCCGTGCCGAGACCGCCGGTCGCGCCGGTGATCAGCACGACCTTGCCGTTGAGTCGTTGTCCTGCCATGGGAGAGCCTCCGGATTTCACGTTGATGTCGTCTGTTCGATCAGGTCCTGTCATGCTTCGGGCGCGCTGCCGGTCACCGTGTACGCGCTGTGTCTCTTGCCCGCTCCATGGAATTCGGCCCGCTCCGCCAAGTCTGCGCAGGTCAGCGGGTATCAACCAGGACGTTCGCCGCCTGGGTGCGGCGCACCCAGGCAGCGGACAAGGCCGCCGCATACCCTGGCCGCATGGACGGCAACCACCTGGGAGAGTTCCTGCGCGCCCGCCGTGCCGCCTTGCGGCCGGAGGACGTCGGCATGGCGAGCTACGGGGCCCGCAGAGTCGCCGGGCTGCGCCGCGAGGAGGTCGCCGTCCTGGCCGGTGTGAACGCCGACTACTACACCCGGCTGGAACAAGGCCGCGAGCGCAACCCTTCAGCTCAGGTGCTCGACGCCCTCAGCCGCGCGTTGCGCCTCGACACGGACGCCCGGGCTCACCTGTACCGCCTGGCCGGGACCGCACCAGGCGACCGGCTCTCCGCCCACGTCCCCGACCGGGTCAGCCCGGCGCTGCGCCAGTTGATGGACGGCTACCCCAACACCCCGGCGTATGTGATGAACCGGACCCTGGACATCCTGGCCGCCAACGCACTGGCCGACGCCCTCTACGCCCCGTTCGAGCCGGCGGACAACCTGGCCCGCATGACCTTCCTTGATCCCGCCGGCCGGAGCTTCTACACCGACTGGGACCGGGCGGCCCAATCCGTCGTCGCCAACCTCCGCCAAGCGGCCGGCTTCGACCCGGACGACCCGCGACTGGCCGGACTCGTCCGCACCCTCACCGATCAGAGTGCGAACTTCGCCCGCCTCTGGAACGCCCACACCGTACGCGGCAAAACCCAGGACGCCAAGCACTTCCTGCACCCCGACGTCGGCCCTCTCACGCTCACGTACCAGGCTTTCGACGTACGCGACACCCCTGGACAACAGCTCGTGATCTACCACGCCGAACCGGGCAGCGCCAGCGCCCGGGCCCTCGACCTCCTCGGCTCCATCCACGCCACCCGACGCCAGGATGAACCCCGTCCCCACCGTTGATCGGCCGACGGGGCAGCCCTAACAGCCAGCGACCCAAAGGACGAACGCGGCAGGGGTGAAGCGGGCGCGCGACACGCCGGCCTTCGACGAAGCCGTAGGTCATCTGGCCCGTGCTGGAGCCGGTGGTGCCGAGCAGCCCGGCCATCAAGAGGCGAAGGTTCTTGATGGTTGAGCCGGTCGCGGGCAAGCAGTGTCCGGCACAGGGCGCCGGCCAGGGCCATGACCCGAGGATCACCGAAGCGTAGCGCCGAGGCCCTCCGCCCCGCCGCATCAACGATCGTGGAGTTCCTGCCAGGTGCTCCTTGCCGGGTGGGTGCCGCCGACCAGTCAGCAGTGGGAGAAGGCCGCCCGCGGCCTGCGCGGTGACATCTACCCCTGGGGGGCACAGCTCACCCCCGCGAAGTGCAACGTCCGGGAGTCGGAGATTCGGCACACCACACCAGTGGACCGTGTGGGTGCCCGAAACTCGGCCGTCGGGGCTGACCTGGGCTTTGGTGTTCCGGTTCTGTCGCTTTTCATGGCGCTGCAGCTGCTTATCTGATCTTCGTCCGGCTCGCTGGTTGGCTGGTGCTGCTGGATCGCTCGCAGAGGTCCAAGGACGCGGTGATCCTCGTCTTGCGTCCTCAGCTCGCGGTGTTGCGTCGGCAGGTGGCCAGACCTCGGCCGTCGTGGGCGGATCGGGCGGTGATCAGCGCACCGGCGCGGCTGCTGTCTCCAGCCGGTCGCCGGCGGTTGTTCGTGACGCCTGGCACGCTGCTGCGCTGGCACGTCGATCTGGTACGGCGGCGATGGACCTTCAAGTGCCGCAGCCAGGGCGGCCGCCCACCCGCGCCTCCATTCGGACCTTGGTACTTCGTAGAGCCCGGCAAATCCGCTGTGGGGTTACCGGCGGATGGCCGGGGAACTCGCCGCTCTGGGCTACCGGGCCGGGGCCTCCACCGTGTGGCTCATCTTGAAGAAGGCCGGCATCGACCCAGCGCCGCGACGCGCAGGACCGACCTGGAATGAGTTCCTGCGTGCGCAAGCTGAGGGGATCTTGGCCTGCGACTTCTTCCCTTGCGACACTGTGCTGTTCAACACGTTCGCCGAACGCTGGATCGGTGGCCTTCGCCGAGAACTTCTCGATCGGATCCTGATCGTCAACGCCCGCCACTTACGACGCGTGCCGGCGATCTACGAGACCCATCTCGCTCCCTGGGCCAGGCCGCTCCTTTACGAGCCCTTCCCGACCCGGTCGAGGACGAAATCAACGTCATCCGATGTGATCGCCTCGGCGGGCTGATCCACGAGTACACGCAGGTCGCTTAGGGTGGCCGAGTTCTTGGCACCCACAGGGTCGCCGTAGTATCCGCCCTGGGCGTCATGTGGGCACCCGGTCGAGCGAAGCGATCTGGATGCACCCGCGCCCCTGATCGGAGGTCCGTCTCGCCTGCCAGGCCGGCGGGGTGATCACAGCTCACAAGACGAGCATGAGCTTGCCGCCGGGTCGGCGCGATTGGCTGAGTTCGGCCGCTTCCTGGACCTGGTCGAGCGTGTAGGTGCGGGCGACCGGTAGGACCAGGATGCCTTCGCCGGCGAGCCGGGCGAATTCGTCCATCCGGTCGTAGCGGATCTCGGTGGTGATCCGGACGCCCAGGTCAGTCGCGGCGGCGAAGTCCGAGACGGTGAGAACACGGTCGGGGTCACCGGTCAACTCGATCAGGGCCGGCAGTGAGCCGCCGGCCGGAGCAGGCTGGTCGGCGCGGTCGATCCGGCCGCCGGTCGGCACCGTGTCCAGGGCGCGGTCGACGGGGCCTGCGGACAGTGCCCTGATGCGTTCGGCCATGCCGTCGCCGTAAGCGGTCACCTGGGCGCCGATCTCTTCCAGGGCTGCTGTCCGGGTCTGCCCGGCGGTGGCAATCACCCGAATACCCCGGTGCAGCGCGAAGCGCACCGCCGCTTCGCCCACGGTGCTGCCGGCGCCGTGGACAAGCAGCAGTTCGCCCGGCTGGACGCCGAGGTCGTCGAGCGCGCGCCACGCCGTCTCAGCCGCCATGGGCAGCGCGGCGGCCTGCTCGTCGGTGACGCCGTCGGGGATGCGGGCCCAGGCCGGCATCAGCGCGTACTCGGCAGCCCCGGCCGTCGGACCGTCGAAGGTGGCCGGGCCGAACACGCGGTCGCCGATCCGGACTCCGGTGACGCCCTCACCGAGCGCGTCGACCGTGCCCGCGATCTCCAAGCCGAGCCCGCGCGGCAGCGGCGGCAGATGGTCGGCGAGCAGACCGTCGACGATGTGCCAGTCGGCCGGTGTGAGGCCGCACGCCCGCACGGCGATCCGGATCTGGCCAGGTCCCGGCTCCGGCTGCGGGACGTCGCGGAGCACGACCACGTCTGGGGAACCGAACCGGTCGAATTGAAGAGCCTTCATGACACCTCTCTTGTGATGACAGCATCTGTTGTCGCGTCACCCTAGCATCGTGACAACAGATGCTGTTGTCGTACGCTGATGCGTATGCCGAGATGGGAATCTGACGCACAGGGCCGGCTGGAGCGCGCGGCACTCGAACTGTTCGAGTCACAGGGATTCGAGCGCACCTCGGTCGCGCAGATCGCGGGCGCCGCCGGTCTGAAGGAGCGCTCCTTTTACCGCTACTTCCCCGACAAGCGGGAAGTCCTCTTCGCCGGCGACGAGCTCGAGGCCCACCTCGTCGCTCAGGTCGAGGCGGCCGATCCGGGTCTCACGCCGATCGAGGCGCTGCTGAGCGCGCTGGGAACCGCGGAAGAGATCTTTCGCCCACGCGAGTTCCTGTTGCGCCGGGGCAGAGTGATCGCCGCCAACCCGGCACTGGCCGAGCGCGATCTGATCAAGCTCGCCTCCATCGCCGACGCGCTGGCGCCGGCGATCGAGCGCCGCGGAGTCGAGCCCGGCAAGGCACGCTTCATCATCGACGTGGTGCTGGCGATCCACCGGCGCGCACTGCCCCGCTGGCTGGCCACGCCGGACACCACCCTTTCCCAGCTCATGACCCAGGCCGCCGCCGAGCTTCGCGAGGCGGTCATGCCGCCGTCTCCGACGCCCCGCCGCCACGGAAAGCCTCTCGACTGAGCCGTCCCCGCAAACGATCGAGCGCGGACCTGCCCGACGAAGCCTGCATCCGCTGCCCAATGCCGCGCGTCAACCCCAAGATGCTGCCCCGCCTGGCCGAACCGGACAAGACCTCGGCAAGCCGAGGTGCGGCAAGCGGTGCTCGACGCCTTCGCACCGCTCGGCGTCGAGGGCGAGGGGAAGGGCAGTGCCCGATGATCGCGTGTCATGACCGAGTGGAGCGAATGTCCGGCATGCCCAGATCGATTGGGGCGATTTTGGCGAGTCGGCGGGTCTGGTCTCGCTTCTGGCGGAGAAAGGTGAGGGTGAGGTCGATGCCTTCGATCTCACTGAGCCAGCCCTCGGCGTCGGCTCGGGCTCGGCGGGCCAAAAGGGCGGTCTCGATCTCGTCGAGGCGGGGCAACATCTTCGGGCTGATGTTGATCATGGGGCATCTCAGGCAAGCTTCTCTGAACCAACGAGAGTGTGCCCTGTGATCAGGTGACGGGACGATCAGTCCTGAAGGGGAGGTCCGGTGTGGGGCCGGAGAACGGGTGCGAATGGCGCGGGTGTTAGTTTCCTTCCCGTGTTAAAACACCAGGACGAGACCAGGGCGGCCTACGACGGGGTCGTCGAGCTGTACGCGTCGATGTTTGCTAATCGGTTGGAGACGCAGCCGTTCGCGCGGAACATGATCGGGACCTTCGCCGAGCTCGTGCGTGGCACGGGGAACCTGCGTGCAGCCGACGTCGGGTGCGGACCCGGGCATCTGACAGCTATGCTGCACGACTTGGGGCTGGACTCCTTCGGGCTCGACCTCTCCCCGGCTATGGTCGCCCACGCCCGGCGGGCCCATCCGACGCTGCGGTTCGACGAAGCGCGAATGGAGGCCCTGCCGATCGAGGACGGCGCGCTCGGCGGAGTGCTGGCCCACTACTCGATGATCCATACCCCACCTGGAGAATTGCCCGCGCTGCTCGCCGAACAGGTGCGTGTCCTGACGCCAGGGGGCCTGCTCCTGGTGTCCTTCTTCGGGACCGAGGGACCGGAGCCGGTCCGCTTCGACCACAAGGTGGCGCCCGCCTATAGCTGGCCGGCGGAGCAGTTTGCCGAGTTGCTGACCGGGGCCGGACTCGTCACGGTTGCTCGGTTGCTCCACGACCCAGCGTCCGAGCGGGGCTTCCTCGACACCCATTTGCTGGCCCGCCGCCCGTAGAGCGTGGCCCGTGGCCTGGGTCGGGGTGGTGTAGATCATCCGCGTGGATGAGCTCGGCCAACTTGAAGGTCCTCTTGCCGTACTGATTCGTGTCGCGATCTGGCTGAAGCGGGGCATGCCGAGATCAACCACTTGGCGTTGACGGACTTGCTCTGCATCGAGCTGGGCGAGCTTCTCCTCTGCGCTGGCGAGGCTGACTTGGAGTCCTTCGATCTCACCGAGCCATCCCTCCTGTTCAGCTTCGGTGATTCGGGCGATCAAGTTGTCGCGGATCTCGGCAAGCCGTGCCCGTTGGGCCGGGTCAGGTCGGAGGAGCGAGCATCTGACACAAGCTGCAGGTGGGCACCGTCTGGACGGCGAGCACCGCGGTGCCGTCGGGGAGGTTGGCGGGGGGCGGTCGTCCATCGGAGAAGCCGTCGACGCGGATCCAGTAAGTGGTCGAGGCGCTGGCGGAGAAGGTTAGCTCGGATGGGGCGAGGATGCCGGCGAAGTCGTCGTTGCAGGCGACCTCGGTCAGCGTGCCGAGGCTGGCGCAGGTGTGGACGGTCAGTACGGTGCCGAAGTTGGAGCCGAAGGCGTCGGCGTGGACCGTGGCGGCGGTGGACAGGGTCAGCGAGCACCACACCGTCTTGTAGGGCGATACCCCCGAGCAGGACGCCGCCGGCTCACTGCCCTCGACGGTGGCATCGACGTTGCTGACCGTGTCGCTGAACGGCCCGGTGTGCGCCTGAGCGTTGGCGAAGTTGTCGTTGGCCGGAGCTACGGCCCAGGCGGGGGAGGCAGTCGAAGTGACGACCGCGAACCCCAGCGCCAGGGCGGCGATCACCGAGATCGGCAGGCGGCTGGACCGTGCGCCGGTGGGCACAGTGCGAGGTGATGAGGAGGTGCATGAATTCCCCTTCAGAAGGACGCGGGGCACTTTCTTCTCAAGCCCGGAGACGAAGCGCCTGTTGCGGCGCCCGTCGCACGAGACGGCCACCAGCCGGTCGGCGGGGCGGGCGATGATCCCCCGAGCGCAGACACCCGTCACGTCAGGGACGTGAGGTGGTTGCGATCATGAGTGCTACACCGGGCCCAGAGTTCGCCTTGAAGGCTGCCCGGCCGCGCGCCGTGAAGAAGGTAGGAGTGGCCGCCCTCCTCGGCCTAGGACTGATGCAACTGAGGTGGGGTGCGGTACCTACCAGAGGTGAGTGTGCGCCCGAACCTGCACCCCGGCAATCCCCCCGCGTATGGCCACATCCGGACACGACGGACCGATACCCCCGGTGCCCGATCGTTCATGTGGTGGAGATCGGCCAGGTGCAGATGGGCACCTCGGGTCAGAAGGAGTCTCAGGGCGATGACCTGGGTGATCGAGGCCGTTGAAGAGTTCTGGCTTGTCTGTGCCTGGCTGATCTTGGCAAGCTGGGTGATCGAGGCTCGGGTTGGCGGTTCGTCGTGTCGGAGTCTGGCCATGTCTGGGAATGGTCACCGTGTAGTTCCCGAGCGCCAGCAGGGAGACGGCGCGCGGGAAGATGGCGTTGGCCGATGCCCCGACACCGAGGTCGGGGCCGGGGCAGGTTTCGTTGTCCGGTCCTCCGGTGCAGCCGATCCCGGAAGCGCTGAGCAGGCCGGTGGGGGTGACGTCCATGGTCACGGTGCGTCCGGTGGCGGGGGCGGTGCCGATGTTGGTCAGGTTCCAGCGGAAGGTGACCACCTGGGTGAGCGTGTTGTAGGTGGCGTTGGTTTTGGTCGCCTTAAGGTCGGGCAGCGGCGTGGTGATGGTGATGACGGGCCCGGTGGTGGGGCCCAGGGTGGAGCCGCCGGAGGTGTAGAACTGGGCGCGGGAGGTGAAGGCGCCCGCGGTGGTGGTGGTGGTGGCGTCGTCGATGGTGACGGTCAGGGTGTAGGAGAACGACTGTTCGTTGGTCAGGTTCGGCAGGGCGAGCCGGTCGACGGTGCCGACTTCGGTGGCGGAGGTGATGCCGCCGCCGAAGCTGCTGATGGTGCTGAACGATGGCAGTGACCCGGTGGTGCCGCCGGTGCCGTTCACGGCGGACACGTCGATCCGTGCCCCGTTGGAGGTGCCGCTGATGGTGATCGTCGTGTCGTTGCCCGCGCCGACCGTGGTCGGGGCCGCGGTCACGGTGAGCGCGGGATGGGCGTTGGCGGGCAACCCTGTGACGGGCGACAAGACCCGCTGCACCTGCATGCTTCCTCCGATGACCTGCGTGGTGGCCGGCGGCAGATAACCGCAGATCACCGGGAGAGAGTCGTTCGTCATGGAGGTCGTGAACAGCGGCTCAGGCGCTACGGGTATGAAACAGCGGCCCGTGCTCTCGCGCGCATTCCGCAGTGCTTGAGTCGGCAAGTGGCTTGGCTGACGGATCCGAGCACCCCTGGCCGAGCACAAAGAGTTACTATTAAGATGCACAGAGTGACTGAAGTGTTCGACGCAGCCGTCGCCCCGTCCTTCAGCCCTGCCGCGGATTCGCGAGCGGCGATCGGCCTCCTCCGGCGACTGCGCTCCGGCCCTGGCAGAGACGACCCGTACCCGATCTACGCTCGCCTGCGGGCGCTCGGCCGGGCGATCCCGACGCCGTGGGGCGGTCTGCTGCTGCCGCATTACGCCGAATGCGCACGCGTGATCAAGGACAAGACGTGGCTGGTGCCCAGTGCGGTCTGGCGTGATGAGCACACGCCGGGCTGGCGCTCGGGGCTGACCGCGGTGGAATGCACCCGGGGCATGCTCCAGCTCGACCCGCCCGAGCACACCTGGCATCGGCAGGCGGCCGCGCCCCGGGTGGCCCGGCGCGCGCTGGATCGGCTCGCTCCGGCCATGGGCGGGCACGTCGATGCCTGCATCGACGCCTTGACCACTGCCTTGGAGCGTGACGGGCGCGCCGATTTCGTCGCCACGGTGGCGCATGCCCTGCCCGCCGCCATGATGTGCGAGCTCGTCGGTCTGCCGGCCGGTGACGGGGAGCTGCTGCGCGGCCTGGTCTTCGACTACACCCAGGTGCTGGATCTTTCCCCTACGCCCGCCCAGGTCAAGCGGGCCGATCAGGCGGCTCGCACCCTCGGCGCGTACATGGACCGCGCCATCGAGCAGCGCCGCCGCGAGCCGCGCGACGATCTGCTCACCGACCTGATCCGGGCCCAGGACGACGGCGGCCAGGACGAGCCCGAACTGGCCCGGTCGGTGGCCACCGTCGTGCTGGTCGGCGTCGGCGAGACGATGGCCGGCATGCTGTCGGCGATGGTGGTGGCCCTGGCCGCGCACCGTGACCAGGCGGACCGGCTCGCCGCCCAGCTCGACGCCGATCCCGGCGCGGCCCCCGGCGCGATCTCCGTCGCGGTGGAAGAACTGCTGCGCTGGGACGTCCCTCTGCAGATGACGCACCGCGTCGCCACGCGCGACACCGACATCGGTGGCTTGCCCGTCTCCCGCGGCACCCTGGTGCACCTGCTGCTCGGATCGGCACAGCGCGACGATGCCGTGGCTCCGGAGGCCGAGCGGCTGGATCTGCGCCGCACCCCGGCCGCCACCACGCTGGCCTTCGGGGGCGGCATTCACTACTGTCTCGGCGCCGCCCTGGCCCGTATGCTGGCCGGTCTTGTCCTGCCCGCCCTGCTGCGGCGCTGCCCGCCGTTGCGAGCCGCCGCACCGCCCCAGCGCCCACCCGGGGTGACTTTCCGCAGCATGACAAGCCAGCTCGTCGAACCCGACATCTGACGGCGACGGCAACTCCCTCACTTGTGAGGGATCCGCTTGTAGCGCCGGGCGCTCCGTGCTCCGGCGCCGCATACCCGGCTCGGGCGCCCGTCATCTGGTACGCCGCGTGCCCGCCGCGTCATCCGTCACCCATCGCCGATCCCACATCTTGGAGGCCACCCGTCATGACCGGACTCATCGACCCGCACACCAGCGCCCCGGAGCACGGGCAAGGCCGGCTCCCCGGCGGGATCGTCTCCGACGATCCACGGGACGCTTCGGCGCCCGCCCCGCTGGTCACCGTCAAGCGGGACGGGTCGGTGGCACGGATTCAGCTGAACCGGCCGCACGAGCACAACATGCTGACCGTGGCCATGCTGAAGGAACTGGCCGCCGCGGTGGAGCGGCTGCACGACGACCACACCCCCTATGACGCCGGGCAGGCCGGCGACGCCATGGCCGCCCCGGAGGGTGTGCGGGTCATCGTGCTGTCCGGGCACGGGCCGTCGTTCTGCCGTGGCGTGGACATCGCCGAGATGAGCCGCCTGGCCGGCGCTGGTGACCAGCGTGCCGTACGCGCGGCGGTGGAAGCGGGCCGGCGTGTCTGCCAGGCGCTGTCGGCCAGCCCTGCCATCACCATCGCTCAGGTGCACGGCAAGGTGATCGGCGCGGGCGTCTGCCTGGCCGCGCATTGCGACCTGCGTATCAGCAGTGACACCGCGACCTTCTGCCTGCCCGAGCTGACCATCGGCGTGCCCGCGCTCTGGGGCGGCGCCGGCCCGCGCCTGGCCATGGAGGTCGGCATCTCCCGCCTCCGTGAGCTGGTACTGACCGGTGAGGTGCTCGATGCGGCCACAGCGACAGGCCACGGTCTCGTACACCGCCTGGCACCTGCCGGCCGCCTGCCCGAGGAGACCACGACCTGGGCCCGCCGCCTGGCCCGCCGTGACCCCACCGCGGTCCGGCTCACCAAGACCGCGTTCCGCGCCGCCGAGGCCACCCACCGCCAAGGCGACATCACCGCCACCGACGCCGACCTGTTCGCCTACGCCCTGCCCGCCGCCCGCCCCTGATCCACGGCCGACGAACATCCCGGAATCTCACTTAAAGCAATATTAAAGTTACTCTTTGTAGTAGCAGGGTGACGAGGATCCGTACGTGCGATCTTCCCGTTGTGCCCGGACGGGCGGCCCTGCGACGCGAATTCACCGATCGCAAGGGAGGCCGGGCGCTGCTCTCCGGACGCGTACCGTGCCCCTCAAGCCGCGCGCGGCCCGGCTGCGCGGGAAAGGCCTCAACCTCATGCAGCTGCATTTCATCGGCACCGGATCGATCCTCAGCGACCGGCTCAGCTCCTCGGCACTCATCGACGGCAAACTCCTCATCGACACCCCGAACGGCTCCATGAAGGCGATGCGCCGTACCGGCCTCGACCCCAAGCAGGTCGACATCTGCCTCATCACGCACTTCCACGCCGACCACTTCGCCGACATCATCTTCCTGTTCCTCGAACAAGGCATCGGCCGCACCCGCGACAGCGACCTCATCCTCGTCGGCCCGACCGGGTTCGCCGACCACGTGGAGCAACTGTTCGAGCTCAGCTACCCGGGCAGCTGGGCCTCCACCCGCCCGCACGTACGCCCCCAGTTCGTCGAACTCGACACCGAGCACGGCGGCCAGTGGTCCGGCAGCGGCTACCACGTACGCGCCTACCCGATGCAGCACGCCGTGCCCACGCTCGGCTACTCCATCGTCGACGAGGCCGGCGCCCGGCTCGGCTACACCGGCGACACCTCCCACTGCCCCTCCGTCGACACCCTCGCCGACGAGAGCTCGGTCCTGGTCTGCGACACCACCTTCCCGCAGCAGGGCCGGATCGGGCACATGGGCCTCGCCGAGATCGAGGAACTCGCCGGCCGCCGGCCCGGCAAGCACTTCCTGACCACCCACCTCAGCGACGACGTGCCCGCCCCGTCCCGCCCGAACGTCATCCGCCCCGACGACGGCCAGACCTTCACCATCAACGCGCACGGCCTGGTTGTGTCCGACAAGAGCGTCGGCGACGGCAAGGAGCGCGGTGACGGTCAGCACAAGAAGCCCGTGCTGGGCATCCTGTAGACCGCGGTTCACCTGCGGTGCTACGCGCGGCGGCTCTGGCCTTGTGTGGCCGGGGCCGCCGCGGTGCTTGCTGCTACCGGTGCAGGTGCATGATCAGGCCGGTGTCCTTGCCGAGCCAGTGGTCGGGGTCACCGGCCAGCGCGGAGTAGATGACCTTGGAGTCGTTGCTGCCGGTGATGGTCACGGTGGCTCGTTCCAGGTGCCAGTCGTCGTTGTCGCCGGCGGGGTCGAAGCGGACGTAGGCGGGGTAGGCGTGCAGGTCGGCGAAGGTGAGCTGGGGGTTGCGCGGGTCGTTGATCTCCGGTTTGAGCACGGTGGCGTTCTCGCCGAAGACGAATACGTCCTGGGCGCCGTCCTCGAAGTCGTCGGCGCTGGTGTTGGCGTGGAATTCGCGTCCGGCCAGGCCGAGGCAGACGTAGCCGTCGGTGCCGGGGCCGGTGCCGCCGCCGTAGCTGCTGTCGACGGTGCGGATCTCCGCGGTGATGGCGGTGATGGTCTCGGACATGGTGGTTGTCGCCTTCCTGAAGGATTGCGGGATCCCGGACGAGGCGGGCGCAAGGGGCGCTCCGCCGGCCTCGGCCGGGGTCATGGCCTTTGGTCTCGGTGCGGGCTTGACCGGTGTCGCCTCTGGCCGAGGCGTCGTTGCGGGACCGGGGCCCCGGGGTCAGCTGGGGTAGGTGTTGAGCTCTCCGCGCACGGCCAGGTCGTCGACCCACAGCTGGCTGGCCGGGGTGTTGTTGCGGGCCTGGACGGTGACGGTGACGTCGCAGCCGCTGTTGTCCGGGCAGGTGACGGTGCCGGCACGGTGGAAGGCCAGGGCGCGCTTGCGGCGGGGGTCGGGGTTGGCGCTGTCCCAGTGGAAGTGGTCGCCGTTGTCGGCGCCCTCGTCGGGCTGGAGTTCGACGCCGTTGGCCAGTACGCGGGCGCCGCACCAGTTGCTGAGGCTGCTGGGGCCCTGGCAGCGGACCTCGGCGCTGACCCACACAACGGTCTCGGAGACGCGCCCGCGGGGGATGGTCACGGTGAACTGGGCGCAGTCCAGATCGGTCCAGTCGGTGCCGGAGACGGTCTGGTGGTCACGGTTGCCCCGGTTGTAGGTGTAGCGGCTGTTGGGGTGGTCGTCGAAGTAGCTGTGGGTGCAACTGGCGGCCTGGGCCGGGGTCGTGGTGGTGACGACGGGCAGGCCAGGACGCCGGTGCAGGCCAGGGTGGCGGCGGCGCCGGCGGCCAGGAGGCTGAGCTTGGACATGGTGGGGTGCCTTTCTTTGAGGGTGTCGCGGCGGACGGTGCGCAACCCGGGGCCTCGCGTACGGAGGCTCTGGGGGTCCCGCGAGGAGGTGGGGTTAGGGGGTGGCGGGCCGGGCGGCCGGCCCAGCCGGCTCCTCGGCCAAGACGCCTACACCAAGGCCGCCACCTACCTGCACCAACTGCACGAGCAGGCCGAGGCAGGCGCACCGGCCGAAGCTGAGGCCGTGAGATCCGCCGGCGCCTGGAACGACCTGGTCATGCTCCACCAGATCGGCCTGACCCTCGGCCGGCACGGCTGGACCGCCCTGCTACGCCTGGTCCGCGACGCCCCCCACACCCCGCCCCCCGTCCAGGACGACGCTGCGACCTGGCGCGCCACCATCGCCCTGATGTCCCGCGCCTTCGGCCACGACCTGCGTGACCACTTCACCCACTGGGGCATGTCCCACACCTACACCCCCGACTTCCACCAACACATGGACGCCCTGAACCTGCCCCGCCCCGAACCCGCCCCGGCCACCTGCCACGAATAAGAGAGATCCACGCCCGTCTGGCGCATCGTCGCCGACAGGGTGGCGCTGGTCAGCGAGGGCGGCGGCGGGCGGCAGAGCCGTGCTCGTCGGTGATTGTCGAACTCCCAGGCGCCGACCGCCCCAAGGCGCTGGTGTGGACCGACGAGTGGGTCGCCGCCTGGAACCGTGACCTGCATGACCGGCTCGGCGTGGAGGAGCGGCGGCGCGGGTCCCGGCTCAGCAGCGCCGCCATGATCAACGTGTACGCGTCCGTGCCTCGGCCGTCGCCGGTGATGGCCTGGACGCCCTCCCGCACCTACACCTTCCTCGCCCAAGCAGCCACCCACCGGCTGTCCGCGCTATACAGGTGGATCGCCCTGCGCGGGCTACGCCGGGGCGAAGCGGTCGGACCGTGCTGGAAGGACATCGACCTGCGAAACGTGGCAGCCGCGCCGCCCGCGGGCCCAGAGACGGTGTGCCTGAGCCAAGGTCACGGCTGAGCGAACCGCGCCGTCCGCCAGCACGTCTACCGTATATGCGGATGCTTTCAGCCGCAGTGCTCCTCATGCTCGCGGCGGCTTGCGGTTCCGCCCGAGCGCCGGTCACTGCCGACGAGTTCGCCGAACGCGCTCGTGAGGTCGCCGAACGCTGGCAGAACTCGGCAGAGCGCGAGCCCTGGATCGAGGGGTTCGTCCCGCTGCGGAACCTGACCGTGGAGCCCGAATGGGGGCGCATGCCGCGATGGGTGGGGCGAAGCCTGATCAACAGTGCTTGGAAGCTGGAGACCGAACTCCCGGTCGAGGTGCCTGCCCCGGCCGTGCTGCGTTGGGTCGATGGGGGCTCGCTAAACGTGCCGATCCTGGCGGCCACAGCCGCCTACGCCGGGCTCAGCAAGCCCAAGTCCTTCGTCGACGAAGAGTGCCCGACCAGGGGCTGCCGGCCGTTGCGGGTGATCGCGGTGGCCCAGGGCGAAGCCACGATGCCCAGCAGCCGGGGGGACGTGCGGGTGCCCACGTGGGACTTCACCGTGAAAGGCGTGCAGGAGCCGTTCCAGCGGGTCGCAGTGGACCCGGCCGCGATGGGCGGGCCGCCCCGGCCGGTGAATGACGGGATCCAGGAGGTGCGCACCTACGAGCTGCGCGCGCCAGCGGAGCTTCAGCTGAGCTATCTGCACGGCACCTGCGACACGACCTACGGCTCGCGCGTCCACGAGACGCCCGAGGTGGTAGTCGTGGACGTCGACGTCCGGCAGGACGACGACGTGGAGTTCTGCAACGCGATGGGGAAGACCGACCGGATCGGTGTCACGCTGCGCGAGCCCCTGGGTCGCCGGGTGGTGCTGGACTCCAGCAGCGGGGTGCCCCTGATATCACAGAGCGATATCCACCTGGTCGAGTTCAAGAACTACGACCCGCGCCGCTCCTAGTCATGATCGAGCAGACTGCGCGCGATCTCTGAAGCACCGCCGGAACGGGGTGGCCAGCGCCCCACGATCCAGTCGCCCGGCTTTTCCGGATGGGGCAACACGATGCGGCCGACAGCAGGACCGGGACGCAGCCGCCGTCATGCCAGCCGCCACCCCACATGCGCCGTTAAATTACGTGGCCTGCCCCGGTTCCCCAAGCTGCAGCTGCCACCTTGGAGATCGCACTCGCGGGCCGACTATCAAGAGGTGTGGCGGACTATCAGGTTGGATGTCGTCAGACAGCTGCGGCAACATCATCCGCACCGACGAGCACGCCGCCCAACTCCGCGAACGCGCCGAGTTCCTCGACAGGCGTGCTGCCTTCGCCGCGCGACCGATCGGCGATCGGCTCCGCGCCAACGCCGTCCGCCTCCGCGGCCTGGCCGACACCCACATCACTGTCAAGGACGCCACGTGAGCCCTACTTCCGACGAACGCGAACGCATTTGTCAAGGCACGCGGCGCGCCCCCGGAAGTCGAGGTCCGGCTCCGCGCCGAGATCACGAAGCTGAAGAAGACGATCGCGAACAAGAATAAGGAACTCGTGGTGGTGTCGATGAAGGGCTGCAGGCGGCGGCTGACGTCCTGGATCCGTTGCCGTCGACGCATCGGACGTCTTCGGTCATGCAGGCCGGGGCGGATGGTGTTGCACGCGGTGCCGGTAGGGACTCGTTCCGCCCTTGGTCATCCCAAGCCGCCGCAGGCCGGAGACGAGCTTCGCGGATTTCGCCGATGGCCCGAGCGCGCAGGTCAACTCCTGGGATCGTTGCCGCGTGTACGGCGAATCGGCCGTCAGTCGGCTGTCAGCGGCTCGGTGGGGGTCCGGGTTTCCTGGGTGGCGGCCCAGGAGGCGAGCAGGCGCAGGCCCTCTTCGGCTGGTGAGCCGGGTTCGGCGGTGTAGATGGTCAGGGTCAGGGCGGGGTCGGCGACGAGCTGCAGGCCCTCGAAGGCGAGGCTGAGCTCGCCGACGGCGGTGTGGTGGAAGCGTTTGGTGCCGGTGCCGTGCAGGCGGACGTTGTGCGCGCCCCAGCGGGTGCGGAACTCGTCGCTGCGCGTGGACAGCTCGCCGACCAGGTCGTGCAGCTCCTTGTCGTGGGGGTTGCGGCCGGCGTGGGTGCGCAGGATGGCCACGCACATGTCGGCGAAGGGGCCCCAGTCGGGGTAGAAGCGGCGGGAGGCGGGGTCGAGGAAGGCGAAGCGGGCCAGGTTGTCCTGGTTGGCCGGGCAGGCGTAGAGGTCGGCGAAGAAGGCGCGTCCGAGCGGGTTGACGGCGAGCACGTCCATCCGGCTGTTCTGCACGAGGGCGGGTCCGGCGGTGATCGCGTCCAGGGTCCATTGCAGGCTGCGGTGCAGGGTCTGCGGCCGGGCGGCGCGGCGGCGCGGGCGGGTGAGCACGTCGGAGCCCTCGGCGGCCTGGGCCAGGTGCAGCAGGTGGGTGCGTTCGGCGTCGTCAAGCTGCAGGGCGCGGGCGACGGCTTCCAGGACGGCCGGAGAGGCGCCGGCGAGGTGGCCGCGTTCGAGTTTGGCGTAGTACTCGGCGCTCAGGTCGGCCAGGGCCGCAACCTCGCTGCGGCGCAGGCCGGGGACCCGCCGCCGGGATCCGGCGGGCAGGCCGGCCTGGGCCGGGGTGATCTTTGCTCGCCGCGAGGTGAGGAACTCGCGGACCTCGTCACGATTGTCCACACTCCGAGCGTACGGCCTGGTCAGACGGGGAGGGGTGTACTGGCAGTACACCCTTCGACGGTAACTGGTTACCGCTGCGGAATGCCGGTTTCCTGGAATGCGGCGGGTGTCCGCGCGACTTCAGCGAAGGCCGCGGGACGCCGCGACCGAAACATCTAGGCACGATACCTATACATGTAAGGAAATTCTGATGCGCGGAGCAATGATCCACGGCCCCGGCGATGTGCGTTTCGAGACCGTGGAGGATGCGAAGATCCTCGAGCCGACCGACGCGGTCATCCGGACGGCCGTCACCTGCGTGTGCGGCTCGGACCTGTGGTCCTGGCGCGGCGTGGAGCCGACCGAACAGGC
This sequence comes from Nonomuraea sp. NPDC050404, assembly GCF_040655495.1. Lineage (NCBI taxonomy): Bacteria > Bacillati > Actinomycetota > Actinomycetes > Streptosporangiales > Streptosporangiaceae > Nonomuraea > Nonomuraea sp. NPDC050404. Next base: position 99,148 of record NZ_JBFAKB010000037.1, on the reverse strand, counting down.
GCACCCGATGGGACACGAGTACGTCGGGTTCGTGGAGGAGGTCGGCAGCGACGTCACCGCACTGCGGCCGGGCCAGTTCGTCGTCGGATCGTTCGCCACCTCCGACAACACGTGCGCGAACTGCCGTAACGGCTTTCCGTCCAACTGCCTGAACCGCGAGTTCATGAGCACCTGCCAGGCCGAGTACGTCCGCATCCCGAACGCCCAGGGCACCCTCGTCGCCACCGATGAGGTGCCGGACGAGGAGCTGTGGCCGGGGCTGCTGGCCGTCTCCGACGTCATGGGCACCGGTTGGTGGGCCGCCGACGCCGCCGAGGTCACCCCCGGCTGCACCGCCGTGGTGGTCGGCGACGGCGCGGTCGGCCTGTGCGCGGTCATCGCCGCCAGGGAGTTCGGCGCGGAGCGGATCATCGTGATGAGCCGCCACGAGCCGCGTCAGAAGCTGGCCCGCGAGTTCGGCGCCACCGACATCGTCACCGAGCGCGGCGAGGAGGGCGTGGCCCGGATCAAGGAGCTGACCGGCGGCATCGGCGCCGACGCGGTCCTGGAGTGCGTGGGCACCGCCCAGGCCATGCGGCAGGCCCTGTACGCGACGCGGCCGGGCGGGAGCGTCGGCTTCGTCGGCGTCCTGCACGAGGTCGCCATCGACGGGCAGGAGCTCTTCTTCTCCCACGTCGGCCTGCGCGGCGGCCCCGCCCCGGTACGCCGCTACCTGCCCGACCTGATCGAGCGTGTGCTGAGCGGCCGGATCGACCCGGGCAAGGTGTTCGACCTCACCCTGCCGCTGGAGCAGGTCGCCGCGGGCTACCAGGCGATGGACGAGCGCCGCGCGATCAAGGCACTCCTCAGGCCCTGACGGCGCTCTAACCCTGGACTGGGAGCCGCACGCGGGCACCGCTCAACCCGGTCGATGGGAGCGTCCGGCTCGCGCTGTGCGGGCTGAACAGGCCGCCGCCGACGCGAAGCCGTCGGCTCTGCCGCGCCGGCCTTACGTCTCGCGCAGAGATATCGTCCCCACCGTTGCGGCGGCGCTGGACGTGGGTTACCGCCACATCGACACCGCCTCGGCCTACGGCAACGAGGCCGGCGTCGGCCAGGCGATCCGGGAGTCCGGCCTCGCCCGTGAGGACCTGTTCGTCACCACGAAGCTGGACAACTCCGATCAGGGGCGCGCCCGCCGAGCGCTTGAGGACAGCCTGCACCAGCTGGGGTTGGACTATCTCGATCTCTATCTCATTCACTGGCCGGTCCCCGGTCAGGACAAGCGCGTCCAGGCGTGGGAGGCGATGGAGCAGGCGCAGGCCGAGGGCCTGATCCGGTCGATCGGCGTCTCGAACTTCACGCCCCGCTACCTCGCGGAGAACTTCGCCATCGGCGACTTCACGCTGTCCGCCGAGGACCTGGCCGCCATCGACGCCCTGGACACCGGCAAGCTGCTGGGCTGGGACCCCGAAACAGTGCGCGCATGAATCAGCGCACCATCGGCTATCGGACGCTGCCGCAACAAACCCCGGGGGAACGGGCCGGTCGGCGTACACGACAGATGTCCTTGACGAAAGCGAGGGGAAGCGCATGGTGAAAAGAGCACGATCCACGGCGGTGGCGGTGTTCGCCTTCGCGGTGTTCCTTACCGGATGCACGAGCCAGTCGGGCAACCCCGGCGGGGGGTCGCCGCAGGCTCCACCAGCGACAATCAGCGGCAATGCGCAAGGAGTAAGTGCTGCGAGCGATAATTCGAGGTCGCTGTCCGATAGGAAAATAGCGATACGGGTCGGCGAAAAGGCGTTCACCGTCCGGCTGTACGATAATCCGACGGCAACAGGCCTGGTGGCGCGGCTTCCAATCACGGTGACGGCCAATGACTACGCTGGATACGACGAAAAGGTCGTCAGGCTGCCGAACCCGCTTTCCATGGCGGGTGCGCCTGATGGTGACGAGCCAGAGATCCCCGAAGTTGGGTACTATCAGCCCGGCCAATGGATTGCCCTCTATTACGGCCCTGTCGGCTACTGGCCCGGCAAAGTACCGCTGGGGCGCATTGACGCGAGTGTGGACGAGCTTCGGGCGATCCCGGATGGCGCGTCGGTCACCCTTGAGATAGCCGAGAACTAACGTCGGTCATTCGTCGGATTGCCGATGGAGATAGACCACGGCGCATGCCAGCCCGAGGGCGAAGACCGTGCCGAGGATGATGACCAGCGGCAGCAGTACGCTGCGGTACAACGCCGACAGGATGACCAGCACGGTGATCAACGCGACGCCGAGCAGCAGGCCGTCGATGCCGGCGAAGGCGTCGGACAGGTCGGCCCGGGTGGCCGCCTGGGCCGGCGAGCCGCGCCGTCATTCCCTCGACCGCCACCACCGTGCCGATCCGCTCCAAGATGCCGCCGAGATCGCCGGGATCGCTGCTGAGTTGCATCACGCCCCGCAGCGCCAGTCCGTCGGCGGAGCCGGTGGCGGGCGTGGGCGTGCCGACGACGCCCGTGGTGCCGCTCAGGGTGGCCAGGGCACGGGTGGCCGCCGCGCTCTGCTCAGGCGTGACCTTCGCGCCGTCCGAGGTCCACCCGACAATGACCGGTCGTGTGTCGCTCCGGCGGAGCTTGTCCTGCGCCTCCAGCACGCGCGTCGACTCCGCGCTCTGGGGCGGGAACGCCGCCTGATCATTGGTGGCGACTTCTGTCAGCCTGCCGGTGAACGGATCCAGTCCGCCGCCCACGGCAAGCCAGGCCAGGACGAGCAGCGCCGGGCCTGGCCGGCGGATTGATCGCCGCGCCATGACTCGTCACCTTTAAGCTGTGTGGAGGAGGGAAAAGGTGCGTGTTCTGCAGCTTCGTCACCGGCCGATGGTGAGCGTCGTCATCCAGCACAGCAGCGCGCCGAATGCGGTGACCAGCCCGACCCGGATCCAGTGGGTGGCGAGCAACAGGCGCAGCAGCCGGTCGTCACGCCGCTGGTTGAGGCGCATCTGCAGCGGTGCCCAGTACGTGACGGTCGCGGTCAGCATGACCACCTCGATGGCGAGTGCGATCCAGGCGGCCCAGCTCGGCGCATGGGCGGGCGGCAGGATGGCGAGCAGCAGCGCGCCCAGGACGGCCAGCCCATGCGGGATGAACGCCGTCTCCGGCAGGCGTCGCTTGTGGGCGTCGTGGAAGGCGCTCCATTCCGCTTCGCCGACCAGCGCCCAGGCGGGATAGACCACGACCTGCGTGAGCCAGATGACCCCGACGTTGAACATGGCCACCGTCAGTGTTCCCAGCAGCACCATCGTGCTCGCGTCCATCATGGGGTGCCGGGCGCCGCCGTCGCCGGCATCGGCTGGTAGCCGTCATAGTCATGCCAGCAGGGGTCCTGGGCCATGGGCTGCTCCCAGGTCGGCCAGGTCGCCTTGGCCTGCCGGCGGAGGAGTTCGCCGGGCAGGGTGAACGGCGGTGCCTTGTGCGGGCTGTCGAGTGCCTGGGCCACGATCGTGTCCCTGAGCACCGCCGTGGCGTGCAGGCACGGGAGAACGGCATGGACCCGGTCGGCGTAACCGGTGGGACGGGCGTACGGCCCGGAGGGGTTGAGGTCGAATCCCGCACCGGCCGACACCAGCGCGATCTCGGGGCGCTTGCGCCCTGCGACGCCGGGGTACAGGTGCAGGGCGATGGCATCCCAGACGATCTCCGCCTTCTGTGGTGCCAGCCCGTGCCCGGTGAGGAAGCCGGCGGCCAGATCGGCGCCGTCGAGGTCGAAACCCTGATCGCCGTTGCCCTGATCGCTGAGCCCGGCACCGTGCAGGGCGCAGCCCAGGAGCAGTAGCTCGTCGTCGTGGTCGTGGCCGGGGCGCAGATCTTCTTGCTGGCCGAGGAGGCGGGCGTAGAGATAGGTCCGCATGCTGTGGTTGAAAATCGCCCGATCCTCGATGTCGCGGGCGAACCGCATGGCGCTCAGCGCCAGGTCGGTGCGGGGAAACGGCAATCCGTCGAAGGTGTCGTTCACGTGGGGTTTCCTTGGCTGGTGCCGGTTGATTGTCCGGGAAGGGTCACGCGGATGCCGCACCGTGAGTAACCCGCCGATGGCGGGAATGGCGGTGTCGGTCCTTCAGGATGCTGTCGGCTCGGCAGCGGGAGCGTGGGGGCCACCTGAAACAGCCGGGGTTGGCGACATCACGCGCGTGACCAGCACGACGGGGTGAGGCCCATGACCGATGGATCAGCCCGGGCGCTCACCTTGCGCGTGGCCGCGTGGTTCGTCGCTGCGTGGCAGTCACGTTCGTTCCGGATGACGGCAGCGACTCGATGGGCTGAACGCCTTCGTCAGTCGTCCCAGCCGCTGGCGTCGAGGATGTTCTCCCAGGTGGGGTAGGGGACCTCGGGATGCCGTTGGTGCAGGATCTCGCCGGGCAGGGTCATGGGCGGCGCCTTGCGTGGGTCGGCGAGGCCCTGGGTGATGATGGCGTCGGTCAGGGTGCGGGCGCCGCCGTGCCGGGGGTAGGCGGCGTGTACGCGGTCGGCGTAGCCGGCGGGCAGCTGGTCGGGGCCGCCGGTCAGGTCGATGCCGATGCCGTCCTGGGCGATGGTGATCTCGGGCGGGCGGCGGCGGGCGAACACCGGCGACTGGTGGAAGGTGTTGGAGGTGTGCAGGGCGATGCCGTCCCAGACGGTGTCGACGCGGCGGTCGGTGATGCCGCGCTCCTCCAGGAAGCGGGCGGCGAAGTCGGCGCCGTCGAGTTCGAATCGCTGGCCGGTGTCGGCGCGGGCGGTCAGTCCCATGTCGTGCAGCACGCAGATGAGGAACATGACCTCGGCGTCGTAGTCCCGGCCCGGCCTGCGCCCGGCCTGCGCGGCGGCGGCGCGGGCGAACAGGAAGCTGCGCAGGCTGTGATTGCGCAGGTACGGCTCCTGGGCGTCCGTGACCAGCCGGTGGGCCGCCCGGGCGACCGGCGTGGCGGGGAAGGACAAATCGGCGGACGCGGTGGTCTTGGCGGACGCGGCGGGTGTGCCGGCCGCCAGAGCGGCCGCACCGGCGAGGCCGGCTCCCAGTAAGGTGCGGCGGGGCATGGATGAGCTCATAGGGTCTCCTTCGAAACAGTCACATCAGGGGTTGACGCGGGAGGTGCGGAAGCGCTGGCGGTAGGCGGTCGGTGTCGTGCCCAGGACCTGCAGGAACGCCCGGCGCATCGTCTCGTCGGACCCGAAGCCGCAACTGCGGGCGACCGCTTCCACGCCGGCCGCGCTGGTCTCCAGGAGGGCCTGCGCCGCCTCGACCCGGATCCGCTCGACGTACTGGCCGGGGGTGAGGCCGACCTCACGGCGGAACAGCCTGGTCAGATGACGTTCACTCACCGCGGCGCGGTCGGCCATCGCGGCGAGGGTGTGGTTGGCCGCCGGTTCGGCCGCGACCGCGTCCAGGAGCCGCCGCAACGCGGGGTGGCGGGGCGTGGCGACGGCTGTGCGGACGCTGAACTGCGACTGGCCGCCCGGACGTTGCAGGAACACCACCATGTGCTTGGCCACCGCCCGCGCGATCTCCGGCCCGTGATCCTCCTCGACGAGGGCGAGCGCCAGATCGATTCCGGCGGTGACGCCGGCCGAGGTCACCACGGGCCCGTCCCGTACGAAGATGGCATCGGGTTCCACAGCGACCCGGGGAAACCGGGAGGCCAGGTCGGCACAGGCGGCCCAGTGCGTCGTGGCCCGCCGCCCGTCCAGCAGCCCGGCCTCGGCCAGCAGCAACGCCCCTGTGCACACCGAGGCCACCCGGCGGGCGCGCCGGACGAGATCGGGCAACCGGCTCAGGAACGGCTCGGCCGGCTGGTCACCGTCGGGGTAGGCGTAACCCGGCACCAGCAACGTACCGACCGATCCCGCCACTTCGCCCAGAGCCAGGTCCACCCCCAAGGGCGCACCGATATCGGTACGCACCGGACGTCCGTCGACCGAGGCGAGCCGGATTTGGTAGCAGCCGGACCCGTGCAGAACCTGCACCGGACCGGCCACGTCCAGCAGCACCACGCCGTCATAGACGGCCACGACCACATCTCCCACCCCACCAGCCTCGCGGCTCACAGAGATGGCTACAAGGACCAGAAGCCCACAGATCAGGACATAGCGGGTGCGCTTTGAGTGGGGAGCTCAGGCAGCGGCCACTCATACCCCAGTACTCCGGCCGCCAGCCAGAGCCGGCCGGCGTGATCCCACCGCGGCCGGCCGCCAAGCTGACGGCGGAGCACCTGGTTCTCGTGACGGAGCACCAGCAGCTCAACGTCTTTGGACAGATCCGAGCGGACCAGCACGGTCGGCGCCGGCCACCGCCCTGACCGACGCCGAATACGCCCGCCCCCGCCCTCGACACCGGCAAGGCACTCTCACGCCAGGTCCCGACCTACGCCTTCGAGTTCGCCGACCCCAGCGCACCATGGTTCGCCGCCTTCCCCAAGCCGTACGACATGGGCGCCGGCCTGCCCTACCTGTTCGACGTCGGCTACAACCAACCCCTCACCGACCAGCAAGGCCACCTGGCCGACCACATGATCGCAAGGCCCACCGGTCCATCAACCAACTGCCGAACCACCACGACAAGAGCGCGGCATCAAACCGTGGCACGTTGTCTCCGGCCGCCCTATTGACATCGACATGTAGCGGTGAGGAGACTCGGCGTCGATCATGCTGTAGCGCATAAGCGGGAGGCGCGAATGGCCCGTGGACCGGCGCCACGGTCCGCCATTCGCGAGTGGGGTCACGTCGCCAACGCCTCGACACGGCTCTCGCCAGGCAGGCGCAACAAGGTCATCGGCTCGGCATCACCCGTGCACCGCGAGCGTCGCGCCCCGCGACAACGCCAGGCTCGACCGGTTGCCTGCACTCACCACTTCGCTTACCCCACCCCATCTGGCACCCGCAGGAGCACACACGTGACTGACCGACCCATAGGCCGCAGGACGTTCGCCTTAGGGACCCTGGGCATGGCAGCGGGCGCGACCGCCCTGACCGGAGCCATCCCGGCCAGGGCGGCCGCGCCGTTCTACGCGAGGACCATCCTGTGGGACTCCTCATCAGGGTCGCTGGCGAACTATCACGTGCACGGCCTCACCGTGCTGCCCGATGACACGATCCTGGCCTTCGCTGAAGGCCGTCACGAAGTCTGCGATGCCGGGCCGCGCGCCCTGCTGGTGCGCCGCAGCACCGACAAGGGCATCACGTGGAGCGCCTCCGAGGTCGTGGTGCCTTCGGTCGGCGGGCAGTCGTGGGGCAACCCCGCGCTCGTGTGCGACCGCACCACCGGCGAGGTGTTCCTGTTCTACGCCCTGTCCGAGCGCCTGCCGCAGAACACCTCATGTTCCGGCGACACCGGCGTCCTGCACGTCGTCTCCAGCACCGATGGAGGCCTCACCTGGGGGCAACCTACTGTGCTCGCCGACCTGTTCGACCACTTCGACCACCAATGGACCCTGCATGCCCCGGGCCCCGGCCACGGCATCCAGCTCGACAACGGCTGGTTGCTGATGAACGTCGCCCACCGGCGGGTCATCGTCGGCAACACCGTCGCGCAGCGCATGTACGGGGTCGCTTCCATCTACAGCGACGACCACGGCCGCACCTGGCAGGCCACCGGCGCCGTACCGGTCTCCGCGGACTACCCGATCAACGAGGCCAGGCTCGTACAGCGAGCCGACGGCTCCGTCCTCATCAACGGGCGCGCGGCCGCCGGCGGCAACCGGCAGCGGATCATCTCGGTCAGCCACGACCGCGGCCTGACCTGGTCGCCGCCGAAGCTGGACGGCGCGACAGGGACGTTCAACGCGGTGGACGCCGGCCTGCTCGGCTACTCCAGCGACCGCATCCTGTTCAGCCGCCCGGACGCCCCCACGCGCCACAACATGACCGTCTCGGTGAGCTACGACGACGGTCACTCCTTCCGCTACAGCCGCGTCGTCAACCCCGGCCGTTCCTACTACTCCGACCTCGCCCGGCTGTCCGACGGCACCATCGTCCTGATCTACGGCCGCGACGGAGACATCCCCAGCTTCCCGCTCAGGATCTACCTCGCCCGCTTCAATCTCGAATGGCTCACCCAGGGCCGCGACAGCCTCGCCACCGGCCCGGGGATCAGCGAGGAGGCGCACAACCTCGCCGGCCCCGCCCGGCACTCGGGCGGCACGGTCGAGGTCGTCCAGGAACCGACGGCCCGCCACGGCGCTCGCGTCGTATTCACCCCTGCCGCCACCGGCGACCATCTGGAGTACCTCCTCAACGTGGACCGCGAGCGCGAGTACGACCTCCTGCTGCGCTACTACCGCACTCCCGGCGGCGGCCTGGTCACCGTGACCGTCGACGGCGCCAAGCCCCGCAACGCGACCATCGACACCACCTCAGAGCACGCCGAAGGCTACGATGTGCTGCTCCTGGGCACGATCCGGCTCACCCCGGGCCCGCACACCGTCCGGTTCACGCCGGCCGGTCCCGGACGCGGCGGTGGGCGGAGCATCTCGCTCGACGAACTGAGCCTGATCCATGCTCCGGCCCGGGCGGACGTCAACGAGGACATCACCGTCGACAACGGGGCGCTCGGCTACACGGTGGTGTCCGGCACCTGGTCGTCCGGCACCGGCGTGGCCGGCTACTACGGCGGCAACTACGCCTACCACCCGCCGGGCGACGGGAGCGCCAGGGTCCGCTGGCGGCCTGCGCTCCCGGCCGATGCCCGCTACGAGGTCAAGGTCTCCTACACCGCCCACTCCAACCGCTCCCGCGCCGCCACCTACGTCGTCCGCCACGCCGCCGGCAGCACCCCCATCGCCGTGAACCAGACCGTGCGCGGCACCCCGGACAACCGGGGCGGCGAATGGGTGTCACTGGGCACGTTCCGCTTCACCGCGGGCCTCACCGGCACGGTCGAGCTGCGCGACGCCGCCGACGGCCACGTCATCGCGGACGCCGTACGGTTCGCACGCCGCGACTGACCGCAATTGATCCCGCTCATCCCCTGTCGCTCCGCCGCCAGGGGATGAGCCGTCAGATCGAGGACCGGTCGGACTCCTGTGCACGCGACAGCACCTTCACCGGGTCGCTTGCCGCGCCACGGTCCGCCTCGTTCCTCGGCCACGTCGGGGACCTACGCGATGGGTTCGCGTTCATCAAGGGCCCCCGTGATGCCGCCTTCGATTCTCCCGGTCTTCGAGGTTGCCAACAGGCCGGACAACGTCCTGCTCCCGCCGACCTCCCCGGCAAAGGTCCTGTACGTTGCCGTCGTGCCTGGCACGGCGGGTGTCACAGGCGTGTGCCGTTGACGACCAAGGCCACGTCGATGTTGCCGCGGGTGGCGTTGGAGTAGGGGCACACCTGGTGCGCCACCCGGACCAGGTCGGAGGCCTGGGCGGCGTCAGCGATCGACGGCAGCCCGATCTCGAGTTCGACACCCAGCTTGAATCCGCCGTTGCCGGCAGGGATGAGCATGACCTTCGCGTCGATCGCCGCGTCATCCGCGCGTAGTTGCCTGCGCTGCCCCACCAGCGCCAGCGAGGCGGCGAAGCAGGCGGCGTAGCCGATGGCGAACAACTGCTCGGGGTTGGTTCCTGCACCGTCCCCACCCAGCTCCTTGGGCTGGCGCAGGTCCACCTCAAGCCTGCCATCAGCGGTACGCCCGTGGCCGTCCGCTCGGCCGCCGGTCACCGAGGCCTGGGCGGTGTAAAGCGCGTTCGTCATGACGAGTTCCTTCCATGAGTTCTTAAAAGTGAATCTTAGACTTCAAAAACAGGAAGTCAACGCCTATGATCAAGGACCTCACGATCACGAGAGGCGACCACATGGCTCCATTGGCAATCGGCTACCTGCTGCCGACACGCGATCAGACCGCCCGTGGCGACCACGAAACGGAGCAGCTGGTCGACCAGGCGCGCCGCGCCGAATCACTGGGTTTCGACTCCGTCTGGGCCGGCGACAGCCCCGTGACCAGGCCACGCGCCGACCCGCTGCTCCTGCTGGCAGCCGTGGCCATCGCCACCCGAGGCATCACGCTCGGTACCGCGGTACTGCTGCCCGCGCTGCGCCATCCGGTCCTGCTGGCGCACCAACTCGCCACCTTGGACCGACTCGCCGACGGCCGCCTGGTCGTCGGCATGGGCGGCGGATTCCCCAGCCCCGGCACCGAGGCCCAATTCGCCGCCGTCGGGGTCGCCTTCCCCGACCGCATCAGCCGCCTGGAGGAGTCGATCGAGGCGATGCGACGGCTGTGGACCGGACAGGAGGTGTCCTTTACCGGGCGGCATTTCGACTTCCGCGACGTGAGGCTGGCTCCTGCGCCGGCCCGGCCGGCCGGTCCGCCGATCTGGCTGGCCGGAGGCGGCGAACCGGCGCTGCGGCGGGTTGCGCGATTGGCCGACGGCTGGCTGCCCTATCCGCCCGCCGTACAGGATTATGCTCGCGACCTGGCCGCCATCCGGCAGGCGGCGGTCCGCACGCTTACCCCCGCGCTGTACGCGACGCTATGCCTGGACGAGGACCCCGAGCGGGCGCGCGCGCGTCTGCGGACGAGCATCGAGCGTTACTACAACGCCCCACTGGAGGCCGTCGAGACCGTACAAGCCATGTTCGCCGGAACGGCACACGAGGCCGCCGACTGGCTCAACTCCTACACCGGCGCCGGAGCACGCCACATGGTGATCCGCCTGGCCGTCGACGACCACCACGCGGGCCTGGAAGAGTTCGCCGGCCGCGTCCTGCCCCTGATCCGCCCTCTGGACCGCCCCGTGGCCCGCACGGAGGGACACTCGTGACCACCTTCGTCCTCGTACATGGCGCCTGGCACGGCCCCTGGGCCTGGGATCGCCTCGCCCCACTGCTGCACCAAGCCGGGGCGCGCACCATCGCCCCCGCCCTCACCCTCGACGGCGACATCGGCCTGCACACGCACGTCCAGGAGATCATCGTGGCCCTCGACGCCGCGGCCGATGACACCCTGGCAGACGCCCCGGAAGGCGATCTGGTGCTGGTCGGGCACAGTTACGCGGGCCTGGCCGTCCGGCAGGCGGCCGACCTGCGGCCCGATCTGGTGGACCACGTCATCCTGGTGGACGGCTGGGCCGGCCACGACGGCGCCAGCATGTTCGGCCTGGCACCCGAGACCTTCGTCCACACGATCCAGGCCGCCGCCCGCACCAGCGCGGGCAACCAGATCCCTGCCCCCACTCCGGCGATGTTCGGCATCACCGACCCCGACGAAGCGGCCTGGCTCGCCCAGCGCCTGCGACCCCAGCCACTGCGCACCTTCACCGAGACGACCCGGCTGAGCGGAGCAGTCAACCGGATACCGGGCACAGGCATCTACTGTCGGCCGCAGACCTATGCCTTCGACCAGTTCGCCGCGTCGATCGGCTACCGGCCCATCGCCCTGGACGGCCCGCACGACGTGATGCTCACCGACCCGCGGGCGCTGGCCCGGCTCCTCCTGGAGGCCTCACGCAGGGCAGTTCAATAACGAGAAGCTCCAGAATTAAAATGCTGAAGTGGAACAGCGAACCTACAACCAGTACTGCGCGACCGCGCGCACCCTCGACCTCATCGGCGAACGCTGGACCCTGCTACTGATCCGCGAATTGCTGACCGGCCCCAAACGCTTCGGCGACCTGCAACACAGCCTGCGCGGCCTGGGCACCGGTCTGCTGGCTGCACGGATGAAGCACCTCGAACGCGAAGGACTCATCCACAAGGTCACCCTCCCTCCACCGGCCCGCACCCCCGCCTACGCCCTCACCCAGGCCGGCGAGGAACTCGGCCCCGCAGTGCTGGCGCTGGCCCGATGGGGCCTGAAATGGGCGATGGGCGAACCCCTCGAACAGGAAACCTTCCACCCCGGCTGGGCCGTACTCGGCCTGAGAGCGTGCTTCGACGCCGAGGCGGCTGCCAGCGTGCGTGCGCTGTATGAGTTTCGCGTCGATGAGGAGATCTTCCACGCCCGCATCGACGACGGCACCATCGAAACGGTGCACGGCCCGGCCCAGCACCCCGACCTGATCATCACGATCGGCGGCGAGGCCTTCCGCGACCTCGCCGCCGGCCGCTCAACCCTCGCCGAAGCGATCAGCAACGGCACCGCCACCGCCTCCGGCGACCGACAGGCCCTGCGCCGACTGCACCGGCTGTTCCGCCTCCCACAACCGCAAACCCGATCAACCGCACAAGCTCCCGCGCCTTCTTGATCCGTGGGTCGTGGGTTCAAGTCCCACCCGCCCTACCCTTACATCTGGGTCTGTACCTGCGCCTCCGTATGGCCGCGTCCGATTCCGCGATCTTCCTGGCGGCGGCCGGCATGAGGCCGAACGCCAGCTCGGCCACGGCCCTGGAGTTGCTGCCCGGCGCGTACACGACCGGGATGTCACGCGCCCGCGCCGCCTCCACGTCGATGGTGTCCACGCCGACGCCGTGCTTGACGATGACCTTCAGGCGGTCGCCGGTCGCGATCACCTCCGCCGTCACGGCGTCGAGCCCGACGATCACCGCGTCGGCCTCCGGCAGCCGGTCCAAGTCGCCGGTCTCGACGTCGCAGCCGCCTGGGCGCCTGGCGGCGGGCTCACCCATGGTGGGACTGGCGCTCCAGCCGATGGAAGGCGCGGGCGACATCGCGGAGGAAGACGGTGTCGCTGTCGAGGTCGCCCCCGCCGGGAGTGTGCGAGGCGGGGCCGAAGACGGCGGTCGCGCCGAGCGCCTTGGCGTGCAGGGCGGCGTGGAGCGCGGCGGCCTCGGCGGCGGCGTCCAGGGCCTGGCCGCTCAGCCCGGCTTGGGCGGCGCGGGCGCGGGCGGCCGTTGCGGTGTCCAGGTCGAGGTACGGCATCAGCGCCAGACGGCCGTCCCTGATCTCGATGACCCGGCGGTAGAGACGCAGGTTGAGATCGCGTACCGTCACCAGTTCGACCAGGGCGGGGCTGGCGGGGGTGAGGGCGATGTGCGGGCTGGCCGCGTACAGGGCTCGCCAGAGGGGACGCAGCGCCTGGTAGGTGCGGTAGCGGCTCAGCCACGCGAGTGACTCGGGGGCGTTCACCAGCCGGCCCCAGGCCGGCAGGGTCGCGCCGATGAGCACCAGCAGGTGGGCCAGCATCGGCAGAACCCCGTCGATCAGGAGATGTCCGGCGGGCGGATAGGAAAACCCGAAGCGCTCGGAGGCGAAGACGAGAGCCTTGTGCAGGTTGTAGCCGATGGCCAGGAAGGCGCCGATGGCGACCAGTCGCAGGCCGACGCGCAGCAGGGGAGCGGTGCTCATGTGCGCGTAGGCCCAGCCGAGTACGGCCATGCTCGCGAACGCCGGCGTCAGGTAGGCGATGTAGACCAGCCAGTATTCGAGCACCCAGGGGTCGCCTGCGTAGCGTGCGGCGAAACGGGCGTCGTCCACCGGAGTGTCGGCCAGGACGAACAGCACGCTCATCGCGGCGAAGGTGGCGGCCAGGAAACCGAGGTGCAGGCGGGTTCGCGGCTGCACCTCGGTGATCGGATGGTTCAGGTGCCACAGGAAGGTCCGGGCCGACCAGGCTACGACGAGCATGCTGCCGTGGCCGAGCAGCCGGGCGAGGTTCGGGACGCCGCTGACGCGGCCGGTGAACGCGTACACGGCGGGGGTGAGCAACGTCAGTGACAGTGACAGGCCGAGCAGGACGAGCCAGACGGTGTCCCTGGCCGGGTCCGGCGCACCGCGCCGGCCTTTGCTGACGCGGTAGGCGAGCAGCACCCAGGCGACCGCGGCGGGGCCGTAGTGGCGTAACGTGTCCGCCATCGTGAGCGCCTGTCGTCAGCTCGGCCGCTCGGGCCCACCGGAGCCGGACCAGTCGAGCAGGGTCTTGATGCGGCCGGTCAGCGCGTTGGTCTCGGCCGCCACCTGGAGTGGGGCGAGCCGCCTGGCGCGCTGCTGGATGAGCGAGGCGAGCAGTTCCGCCTCCTGCTCCTCGATCTCCGTGTACGCGGTCCGCCCCAAAACGCGGCGCACCATCCCCTGGTCGAGATCGGGCAGCAGGTACCGCCACTGATCAGGCTCGGGCGCACCCGAATGGTAGTGGTTGCACAGCAGGTGACTGAGTTCGTGCAGAATGATGTGCTGCTGATGGTGGGAGGTGGTCGTCTGCTCGTAGAAAATCAGGTCGGTCTCGTCGAGTGCTACCCACAAACCGCACACTTCGACGCCCCGTGCCATCGGCATGAGCCGGATGGGCCGGCGCCGCTCGGCGGCCACGAGTTCGCACAGCGCCTGAATGCTGAACGGTGTCGGCAGCGGTAAGGCATCGACCTTCGACTTCAAGCTACGGCGCAGCCGTCTGAACGGAACTGCGGACATCATGCCCCTTTGGTCGCGTCAGGCAGTCCTTCCAGCTCGCGAACCCGCTCGACCATCTCGGTGATGGCGTTGAGGCTCTTGGGGGAGAGACCCGAGGCGCGCAGGGCGATCTGCCTGACCGACGTGTCACGCAGAGCATTGAGCAGCTCAAGCTCCGCGTCGATCCGTTCGGCCGCCGCCTGGTCGAAGAAGTAGGCGGGCGGCACCCCGAAAAAGCCCGCCAATGCTTCGAGGTGACGCTTGGTCGGATTGTCGCGCAAGCCCTTACGTAGCTGCCAAATGTAGGTGGCAGAGATCGTCGGGCCACCACTGTCCCGCAGCGCGGCGGCGACCTCCTCGTGGGAGTATTCGCCACCGTCGCGCGGACGCACGGTGTGGAACAAGTGGTCAAGCTTGGTCGCGAGCGTACGCGCGGCTTCCGTTGAGCCGTTGAACATCCACACCTCCTCGCCCCCGTAGTACAACAGCACCCTAACATCTCCGAAACTCAGATGGCTGGAATCCGGGAATCTCTCTCACGCCAGTTGACGATCGAGGGGACGCGGGGATTGCCCGCCGGGCATCCCCGCTCAAGGGCGCTCGTGTCAGGCCGGCATGCGGCTGGCTTGTTGATGAGGGCGATGTTCATCCAGAAGCCGGCCGAGGCGAGCGGCAGCATCAGGGTGGCCATCGCCTTGTCGTCGTGGTGTTTGGCGACCTCGGCGTATGGGTCGTGCGGTACTCGATCCGCTCCGGGCCGGAAAACGGCGTCGGTAAGCGCCGGTGCGGCCCGCTCCGTGCCGGTGAAGTACGGCCCGTCCCGCCAGGTCGCCGCGGCGGCGATCCTGGCCTCGGACTCGCCCGCCGCACGCAGGCCGGCCGAATGCCGCAGCACCTGGTACGTGCTGCTGACGACCTGGCCGGCACGCAGGTGGACCAGGCCGATCGTAGTCGCGGGCACCGAGCCGTTGCCGGTGGCCGTGACCATCATGCCGGCCAGCTCCTGGATCTCCGGCAGGTGTGGGCATCGATCGCGACGGTTCGGTTATCCGCGAGGGTGAACATGAGCACGGCGAACGGCCGATCGTCGATGGTGACCAGCGCGCTCACCCGTCATCGACCAGCACCGGCCGCAGCTCTTGGTCACGATGGTGGTCAGCCGGCCGCCGAGGTTGTCGATCCGGTCCGCGTCGGACCGGGCGAGCCGCAACCACGCACGGCCTCCGCCGTCGAATATGGCGCCATTAGCTGACATGTGTCGAAGTCCACGAATCGATTCACACTGGTTGACGCCTGCGCTCATGGCAGTTTATGTTTCTGGCGTCTCCATCAACTTGCATGAAGCGACGCCTTCGCGTGGCGTCCCGGAGAGGAGAACCGTTGAAAAAGCTGCGCACGTCCCTGACGGCACTGGCCGTCACCGCCGCGTCCCTCACCCTGACCGCACCGCCCGCGACCGGCCACGCCGCGACCTCGATGGGCTGTCAGACGTCCCGCGCCGTGCTGGACTTCCGTGACAACACCACCGGCCGCTACTACTGCAGCGGTGTCCACGCCGTCGGCAAGCGGGCGGACTACTTCACTGCCAACCACTGGTCCGGCTGGCTGGACACGAGCACGGGGGACATTCTGTTCTGCGACGGCGAGCGCTTCCCCATGCTCGGCGTCCACGTCTACAACCTCGTGCTGAACGAGACCAGAGCCGGCTGGTGCCTGTGATGGGCCGAATCCGGATGCCTCGAACAGCGCTGCTCTTCGCCGTCGCGGCGGCACTGGCCACCCCGGCGCCACTGATCACGACGCCTGCCCACGCGGCCCCCTCCGGTGGCGGGCAGGTCACCCTGTTCCGCAATCCTGACTTCACCGGGCCGGCGTTCAGCCGCTCCTACACCGACTGCGCGGTCACGGCCACGCTGACCGGCTCCGTTGGCTCCTTCGACAACCGGCCACCCGCCGGTTGCAGCGTCGCGCTCCAGTCCCGCCCCGGCTCGGCCTTCGTGTTGTGCGCGGGCCGCGGCGTCGTACCGACGGCCTTCCGCCAGGCCGGCCGCATCGTCATCAAACCCGGCACCACTCCTCTGTGCGCCGTCACGTCGGCCGCGTGACAACCCACGTGAAGGAGCTGGCATCCATGAAACGCGTCATCCGGCGTTCCCGCGGCTTCCTGGTCGCTGACAGCGGAACTCTCCCTCCTGTTGCTGACGGCCACCCCGGCCCTGGCCCACCGGGAAGTCTCGAACGGCACCGCGCAACGGGTGGCCGCGGTGCGCACGCCGAGTGTCTGGTTCAACCCCAGTGACCTCGGCATCGGCTGCCCGGCGGTGGCGTCGGGCCGGTTCTATCCGACCTGGACCGTCTCGAACGTCGCCTCGTCCTCCGTCTACGTGCGCACCCGCAAGATGAGCTTCATCCCGGTCGCGTCCGGAGCCGACCATCGGTGCCGCCGACCTCGTGGACGGCAACGGCGGCAACCGCCGGCACAGCCTGTGGGACGTCGGCCCCCGCGGGCCGACGTGTCCAGCGCCGGGATAACCGAGACGTTCACCTTCAACCGCACGGTCAACTTTGGCGGGCGCGGTCTCTACTTCATCCAGCGCTTCTCCCTCAACAGCGGCGGGCCCGGCGTCTGCTCGGGGCCGAAGGTCCGTGTACTTCTACCTCCGGCCCATCCAACAATTCAGCGGCCGGTTGGGCAGGCGTCAAGCTGTGGGGGTGTGTGGGGGGGGGGGGCGGCGAACCCCCCACAAGGGTGAAAAAACAGCAACACGACCCGCCC
>NZ_JBFAKB010000037.1:0-82088 GCF_040655495.1 Nonomuraea sp. NPDC050404 | reverse complement strand
ACTTGGGGGGGGGTGTGGGGCGGGCGGTGGGGGGGGGGGGGGGGGGGGCGCCCCCCCCCCCCCCCCCCCCACAGTTGTCAGAACCAGAGCCACAGGGCGAACACGACGAATGGCGGAGCCGGATAGCGCTGGCACTTGTACGTCTCTGCCAGTCCCATCTCGACGAATTGCCGGCCCAGTTCGTGGCACCTGTTGGGATCGACGAAATTACCCCAGTGGTGCCAGGTCGCGAGGGCCTCGGTGGTGGTGGCCGCCCGCGCGGACCGGACGTCGGTCGCGGTCGCCGGCGAGGCCAGGAGCACGCCGGACAGTACGGTCAGGCCCGCCACGAGCAGGGTGAGCCGTCCTCGGATCGATCGCATGCCGCACTCTCTTCCCTGCTGCTCTCAGCAACTCTGCCTGATGACCCGTGAGGTCTTGATCCTTACGCCAGGGGCCGCGCTGTCCCGCTCGATGATGGTGCGGAAGTTGTGCGTGCCGGTCCCCGCGCAGTTGAAGCTGACGTACTGGTCGTAGCCGGGGCCGTTGACGGTGCGGGTCGACAGGTAGTCCCACCACTCCCAGCCGCGCTCCCACTGGATCGATATCTTCGCGGTCGCGTTCGCGGGGCAGTCGGACAGGCTCCCGAACCCCCAGATGTGATTTCCGCTGCGGTAGGTGTAGCCGATCTGTACGTCACACGCGGCGGCCTGAACGGACGACGCCGTGAACGCGATGCTCGACGAGGCGAGAACAAGCGCACCGAACAAGTACGACACTGCGCGCCCCGCTCTCCTGGCTGTCTTCGGCATACTCCGATCTCCTTTACGTGAGCTTATGAACTCATTTGAAAATAAACTGAGATGAAGGAGACGTCAACTGGTGTGGATGAAAAGGTCGAACCGCATCAGCTGAGACGGATTCAGGCTTGCAGCGTTGTCGCGGCTGATCCGCTGCCGTCGATGGGCGGAAGTCTTCCCCGTCACGCCAGCGACGATCTTGCGCTGGCAACCGCACCCTCGTGGCCGGTTAATGGACCTTCACCGACAGGCGACGCCCGGGACGTCCCTGCACCCGCCGGCCGGTCAAGGCACTGATCGTTCGGATGGCGCGGGAGAACCCGACCTGGGGGCACAGAAGAATCCAAGGCGAGTTGGCGCGCCTGGGTTACCCGAACGCCGCCTCCACGGTGTGGGAGGGCATGCGTGCGGCGGGTATCGATCCGGCGCCCCGCCGAGCCGGGCCGAGCTGGCGGCAGTTCCCGGCCGCGCAAGCTCACGCGATCATCGCGTGTGACTTCCTGGTGGTCGAGACCCCTCCCTGCCAAAATGGACAGAGGTAGCAAATAGGCATGAAACTCTGTGCTGAGGGTGGGGAAGGAGACATCCCTTCGTGGGAGCAAGCAAGCCGGATCCGGAGGTTCCTGATCCTCAGGTGCGTGAACGAGGGCGTCCGCGTTCCTACTCCGCCGCTTACAAGGCCCGGATCCTGGAGGAGTACGACCGTCTGGACAAGGCGGGCAAGGGCGCGTTGCTGCGCAGGGAGGGCCTGTACTCGTCGCTGATCTCCAGCTGGCGCACCGCGCGGGATCACGGTGCGGAGCAGGCGCTGGCCCGGCCGGTCGGACGGCCGAAGGCCGACCCGCGGGACAAGCGAACATGTACCGGATCCTGCGCGAGCACGGCGAGGTGGGCACCGACCGGCGCCGGCAGGCCACCCATCCGCCCCGGGCGGTGCCCGAGCTGGTCGCCGACGCCCCCAACCGGGTCTGGGCCTGGGACATCACCAAACTCCGCGGCCCGGACAAGGGCCTCTGGTACTGCCTCTACACGATCATCGACCTGTTCAGCCGCTACGTCGTCGGCTGGATGGTCGCCTCCCGCGAATCGGCTGACCTGGCCAGACACCTCGATAACAACACCTTGCGATGGTTGCAGCGGCTGCCTTGGTCATGCAGCAAACCCCAGTTCAGAGCACTAAACCGTATTTCCGAGCGGGACACAGTGGCGGTGTGGCCCTTACAAGCGAAACCCGGGCGCAACGCCAGCGGATGACTACGCAGCGGCTTCTCTGTTGCCAGGCCGGTCAACCGGGCCGTCATAAGTAGCCGCAGTTCAGAGCATATTTTCTCCTCATTTCTCATTTCTCATGGGAAAGTCGATCATGTTCTTGTAATGTTCGCTGCGTCGTACGACGGGCTCGGGGCACGCTCCCTTGGCTTGCCGGTGACGACTCTGCACATTCAACGAATATGAGGAATGCTCGTGATTCGAAGCCTTGCGGTCGTGTTACCGGCAGCGGCCCTCTTGCTCGCCTGCACCGCCGCCTACCCCGCCGTGGCGGACAGCGCCGACATCGATCGGCCCATCATCGTCGAAACCGTCTCGGGCACCAGCCCGCTACCCGCAGGCTGCGGACTTCCGCCGGCCGACGGCTACATCCTGAACCCGAACACCGAGGTCCTCCCCGCGCTGGCCCGCGACCCGAACCGGCCGCAGCACCTCGTCACGGTGTACCAGCAGGATCGATGGAACCGCTACGGCAGCAACGGCGCGGTCACCGCCGTGTCGGACGACTACGGCCAGACCTGGCAGCGCTCCACGAACCTGCCCGCCTTCTCCCGGTGCAACGGCGGCACCAGCGCCAACGGCGGCGACTACGACGTCACGACGGACAACTGGGTCACCGTCACGCCCTCGGGCGCGGCGGTCGCGGCGTCCCTGTCGATGTCCCGAGCCGGGGACGTGACCGCCATCCTGGTGTCCCGCTCCGGCGACGGCGGCCACACCTGGGAGACGCCGGTCACCCTGCAGCGCAACGACGACCCCAACTTCTTCAACGACCGGCCGACGGTGACCGCCGACCCGTACCACCCCGGCGTGGTCTACGCGGTGTGGGACCGGGTCGACCAGGAGACGACCAACGGCACCTCAACCTGGAAGCAGCCGGTCTACCTGGCCAAGTCGACCGACGACGGCCGCACCTGGACCACCGGCAAGGTCGTCGACATGCCGGCCAACAGCGGAGTCATCGGCACCCAACTCGTGACGCTCCCGGACGGGACACTGCTGATCGGCATGCACCACGAGACCGACACCGAAGCCTCCACCCAGGTCATCCGCTCCACCGACGGCGGCAAGACCTGGTCGGCACCGACGCTGAACATCCCCGCCCCGTTCGCCGTCGGCGTCCGCATCCCCGACCCGGACAACTCCGGCGACCCGATCCGCAACGCCGCCCTGCCGCTGCTCGCCGCCCGGCCGGGCACCCAGAACGTCAACGCCGTGTGGCCCAGCCAGGAAACCGACGGCACCTTCCACGTCGCCTACTCGCGGTCGGCCGACGGCGGCAAGACCTGGTCCACCCCGATCCGCCTGGACAAGACGCCCACCGGCTCCGCCGCCGTACCGGTCGTCGCCGCCTCCGAAACCGGCGCCGTCGCGGTCACCTACTACGACTTCCGCAACAACACCTCCGACCCCGCCACCCTGCCCACCGACATGTGGGCCGTGACCTGCTCGAACAACTGCACGAAGCCCGGCTCCTGGCGTGAGAAGCACCTCGAAGGACCGTTCGACGCCCGGAAGGTCCCCTCCACCAGCGTGGGCCGCCTGCTCGGCGACTACACCGGCCTCGTCGCCGCCGGCAACGCCTTCACGGCCGTGTACGGCGTCTCCACCAGCGACGCCGCCAACCCGGTCGACCTGCACAGCGTGATCTTCTCCCACTGATCACAACCCCGCTGATCACGAGCGCGCTGACAACGACGGCGCTGATCGCCAAGAGTCGATAGAGCGACGGGGTCCGGTTCCACCGGGCCCCGTCTCCTCGTGCCAGCCGGTCCTGATCAAGTGCAGCAGCCAGTGGCTGTCGTGGTCGAGTTCCTGCGGCCTTGCGACTGTCGGAAATGGGTGTGCCCAGTCATCGCGGCTGGAGCGATCAGCGGGCCGTCGATGACGCCCTGCCGGCCTTCGCGTGCTTCGCCCGCGAAGGGCTCATCCAGCCGCGACGGTGCTGTCCGGCGCAGCAGCGGCCCCCGACGCCGCCGAGTCGCTGCGGCTGTGCAACGCTGCGCCTGCCGGAATTCGATCCATGCTGGTCAAGCGGCATGTGAGTAGCAGCGGCGCTGTTTGGTTCAGGGCTCTGTGCTGGTTGTAGGTACAAGTCTTCGCACTCGCGTAGAGCGTGCCGCAGGTGGTGTTCGTTCCATACGAGGCAGCGGTCGAGAAGCTCATGACGGCACGACTGCACTGACCGCCTCCTGATCGACTTCATGCGTGGTATTGGGATGCCGGTGATCACGGTCTTGATGCCGGCTTCGGCCAGGATCTCAAGGCCGTTGCGTTCTCGGCTGATGGGACACGCGCGGGGTCGATGAAGCCGGGCGGTTGAGGGCGCCCCGGCGGGCAGATGGCAAACGCGACCCCTGAAGATCGTTGGGTGTCTACGCCAGTCGATCAAGAACAGGGGCCGCGTTCGCGTGCCATCATCCCCGATCGACGTGCTCGCCCGCCACCTGGAGCACGTCACCGTCACCGATCCACCGACTGACCTGCCCACACTCGCCGAGCTCCTGGACACTGTCCCGGACCCGAGAAGCCGCCGGGGCCGCCGCTACCGGCTCGGCCCCTTACTGGCGGTATCCCTCCTCGCCGTGCTCGGCGGAGCAACCTCCCTGGCCAAGATCGCCCGTTTCATCGCCGGATACGACCCCGACCTGCGCTCCCGGGCCGGGCTGCCCGGCACCGTCCAACCGGCGGCCAGCACCCTGGGACGGCTGTTCGCCCGCCTGGACGGCGACGCCTTCGACGCTGCGACCTGCACCTATCTGGCCACGCTTGCCGACTGCGGCCCGCCCGCCACCACCAACGACCGGCCTCCGACCCGGACCGCGCTCACCGGCCTGGCCGTGGACAGCAAGACCTTGCGCGGCAGCCGCACCGGCGAGAGCGCCATCCACCTGCTGGCCGCCACCCGCCACGACACGCAGACCGTCGTGGCCCAACAACAGGTCAAGGCCAACAGCAATGAGATCCCCGCGTTCACACCCCTGCTGTCCCGCCTGGATCTGACCGGCATGGTGGTCACCGCCGACGCCCTGCACACCAGCACGACCACGCCCACCACATCATCGCCGCCGGCGGCCACTATCTGTTCATCGTCAAGGGCAACCAGCCCACGCTCCTGCGCCGCCTCAAGGCCCTGCCCTGGCGCGAGGCCATCCTGAACGACCGCACCGACGAGCAGGGCCACGGCCGCCGCGAGATCCACCGCATGAAGATCTGCACCGTCCGCCCGGGCCTGCCCTTCCCGCACACCGCCCAGGCCATCCAGGTCAAACGACGCCGCACCGACCACCGCACCGGCAAGACCACCATCGTCACCATCTACGCCATCACCAGCCTGCCACCAGGCCGTGCCACGCATGCCCAGCTCGCCGCCCTGATCCGCGGCCATAGGGGCATCGAGGCTCTGCACCACATCCGCGACGTCACCTACCGCGAAGACGCCTCCCGCATCCGCACCGGCACCGCACCCCGCGCCATGGCCAGCCTGCGCAACCTCGCCATCGGCCTGGCCCGCCTGATCGGCTGGACCAACATCGCCGCCGCCACCGACCACTACCGCAGCCACCCAGCAGACGCTCTTCAGCTACTCGGTTTCACCACATGAGAACGCAACGGCCCTGAGCATAAGCATGGTGAACATTTCTGTTTTTGCAGAACTATTTGCCGCTCACTTGGCGCCATGTCATGCTCTGGTAGTTCAATGATCGATGAAGAGTAGACGCGAAATGAATCAACAGAGCGGCGCCCGATAGGCCAATGATGGCGTGTGGCGCATCACCTACTGGCTCTATTTGAATTCGCGAGGAGAGATCAATGAGCGTTGCACTTCGCACGGCCACTTCCGCAGTAGCCATGAGCACGGCACTCCTGATGACGTTACTGGCGACGGCGGGTAGCGCGACCGCCGGGGCGGTGTCACCGAAGCCCGTCACCCCGACGGACCAGATTATCGGCGGCGACTCGACCTTGAAGTCCCGACCGCTCAAGGACGCCGAAGAGTCCGATACACGACCAAAATCGAACGGCCATGCTGGACCAGCTTCATCCCCCTCAATCCGCAGGGTGGACCGTTGTGGCAGTACTACAACAACTGCGGCGCGCATGGCGCGTGGGTGACCACCGGATATTGGTGGCAGGGGGAGTTGTATCCCAACAAGACTTCGTGCACATGGGTGGCGCCGAGTAGCAATCTGCACGATCACGATATGATCATCTGGCACTATCCATATACCATTGCCGAAGGAGCTCAGTACGTAACCGTGTTCTGCTGAGCGTGTCCAGCGGTCTGCGGTTGATCGCTGTGAACAGGTGATCCCCGGAGAGCGAGCAGCCTCCGTCCTGCTTGGTGAGCAGGGCGGAGGCTGTAGCGATCGAGCGGAGGCATCACCCGAGCACTGCGCCTGCCGACAAGCCCATCCATGCTGGAGTTCATGCGCGGCTGGAGCGGGCCGGGGGCGCCCAGGTCGCTTGGGCCGGCAGATACCGGCGTGGCGACGTCCTATCAGGTCGCGGGTGCCGGCGCAGGACGGTTTCCGGCTGGATGAGAAGCCGCAGCTGTCGTACGCGCTTCCGTGTCCCGGGTGGCCTGAGGCCGCGTACGGCACGCGAAACCGGCGGAGCCCGGAATCGACGAGTGGCAGGAGCGAGGCCCTCTCCCTGCCGCCAGTGAACGGCACAGCGCCACCCCCGCGGGTACAACCTCGCGGGGATGGCGCCACGGTGACACGTCACAGAGCGTATCCAGCCCTCGGGCCGGCACGGTACGACGCGTTGATGATCAGCCCCCGGCCGTCGGCGAGGACACCACCGAAAGCCGGGCCAAGTTTTCTAGCAGAACTTGGTCACGTATGTCGCGCCGGAGGCGACTGTGCTGCTGTAATACCAAACTTTCAGGTCCGAGTTATTGGAGTTGTTGCTCGGCTGCACCCAGGTGCACGAAGCGGTCGGGTAGAAGGTCGGGTTTCCTGCCATGTAGAAGCCGGGCTGAACCCAAGCGCCATGGTTGGCGCAGTTGTTGTAGTACTGATACATCGGCTTGCCGTGCGGATTGACCGGGTCGAACGAGGTCCAGCACAGGAAGTTCTTGACGCTGATCCCGGACTGCTTGCCGCCCTCGGACGGAGCCGCCTTTAAGGACGGGTCGGCCTCGCCCACCGGGCCACCCGAGGCGACGGGCTTGGACGACGTTTCCCCAGCAGGCTGCGGGGGCGATGCAGCCCCGGCCGGGATGCTGCCCACCGCCAGGGACGCCATCGCGAGAGCGGCGGTCATGGTAGCCATATAGGCGGCCTTGCGGAATGTGACGCTCATTTGCAACTCCAAACGCAGTTCGAATGAACCCGACGGTAATGTGGGGCCTTTTCTGACAGCCTCTAAAAAGTGGCGCCGTCCTCCCTTCTTTCCTCTGACGCCAGCTCGGTCTTGCCGACGCTTTTATGATCGTGTCAGGGCGCTACAAGGGAATCAATTACTTGGATGAAAATCGAAGAGTTGACCCTGTGCGGCTCGTTGAAAGCGGCTTGATCCGACCCGATCGTCCCCTTTATGGCTTTCTTGGCTTTCCACGCGAACCGCGCCGGACTCCTTCGGGCCGCGCGTTCCACCACGGCCCCCACGTCCGTGGTGGAAGCCGACCTCGTTCACCTGATCAGGGCCGGGCCACAGAGGGGTGCATCGCATCGTCGTGACCGTGTGTGATCGCCAGGACCCGCACCGGCTGCCCGGTGGCCGGGGCGGTCGTCTCCCACTCCTGCCCAGGTTCGTCATGATGCGGGCGGAGGCGCGGCACATGCCGATGAGGATCCAGGCTCGCCTGGACGAAACCGGAGCGCAGTGCCGCGCGGGCCGTCTCGGTGGCGACGCCGCGACCTCAGTGGGACCGTCCGAGCGGCCGGCCGATCTCCACGGTGGGCAGCGCCTCGGCAGGAACTTGGGGATCGTCAGCCCTGTGGGGCTCAAGAACACGATTCGTCGCCGGCGCCGGGGTTCATCGCCTGGTCGGGCCGGGCGTTCCTGGGAGCGTGGGCGACTGGTTCGGGTTGCCTGGGATCATCGTGCGTGCTCTTGTCCACGGTGTACGCCATCACTCGACGTCTGCTGTCTCTGCCCGCGTTGTTGTTTCGCAGTGACGTCTCCAAGGCGGCGGAATTGCTGGTGCTCAGGCACGAGAACGCAGTCCTGCGCCGTCAGATCCCACGAGTGCGCTGTGAGTCGGCCGATCGCCTGTGGCTGGCGGCGCTCTGGTCTCTGATGCCCCGACGCCGCTGGGCGAAGATCTTTTCGATCTCCCCGGCTACCCTGCTGACCGGGCACCGCAGGCTCGTGGCGAACACGTGGGACTACAACTGGCGGCGCCGTCCCGGGAGGCCGCCGACTGCGGCTGCGGTCAAGGTCCTGGTGCTGCGCATGGCCGCCGACAACCCCGCCTGGGGCCACAGGCGGATCCACGGCGGACTGACCCGCCTCGGTCACAAGATCGCCGCTTCTCCCGGGTGGAACCTCCTGAACCAGGCCGGGATCGACCCCGCATCCGGGAGGCCATCTTCAGCGGGGCCTACGCCCCCGGCGCCCCACTGCGGGAGGTGGAGCTGTCCGGCACGCTGGACGTCAGCCGCGGTCCGGTGCGCGAGGCGCTGCGCTCGCTCGAATACGAAGGCTTGGTCCGCTCCGAATGGCACCGCGGCACCACGGTGACCACCCTGTCACCCGAAGATGTCGCCGAGCTCGACAGCCTGCGCGGCGCCCTGGAAGACCTCGCCGTCCGGCAGGTCATCGCACACGCCTCCGAGGAGGACCTCACCGCCATCGACAAGACGGCCGGCCTCATGGACCGCGCCGCGGACGAACACGAGATGGTGCGGCTGGACATCGCCTTCCACGACGCCGTCTTCGCCGCGGCCCGGCACCAGCGCCTTGCCGAGGCGTGGCAGGCCGTTCGCTGCCAGGTCCACCTGTTTCTGCTGACCCGGATCAACCTCAGCACCCAGGGATACCTCGAGTGCATCCCGCGCGAGCACCGCCAGCTGGTCACCGCCCTGCGCTCGCGCGACACCACGACCGCGCTGGAGCTGTTCGCCGCCCACCGCCGCCACGCCGTCGAGGTCCTCTCCGATGCGGGTGCCGATTAATCATCCGCGTGCGGCAACAACATGATCCGCAGACAAGCCGGCACAGAATTAGCCCAGCTCAACCCCCTTCATCACAGGGACAGGTCCCGCAGCGTCGGGTCTTTGGGTCCGGTAGTCGATCACCGTGGCCGAGACGATGTGCGCACTCAGCTCCGCCCGCTGCTTCTCCGCAGACTCGGGCAGCCGTACCGGCGTCCGCTCGTCCAGGGGGTAGATCATGACTTCCACCTCGACCGCCGGCGCGCCATCCGCCGGGGTGACGTCGATGTCCCACGGCGCGCCGTCCCAGAACAGGTCCTCCGTGCGATCCCCGATGGTGGCGGTGGCCACGTCGCCGACCAAGTCCAGGCGCAGGAGCACACGCTCACCCACCAGCGTGTCCGTGGGCAGGGTGATCGTGTAGCGGGCCGCGTGGGCGGCGAACGTGCGCGCGTCGGGTGCCGAGGCGCGACCGGGGACGGTGATCGGGCGTTCCGGCGGCGAGGTGGCCTCGGTCGCCCGGATCACCTTCACGGGGACGGGAACGCGGGGCCGGTCGATCTCGTACCGCTCGAAGGCGTGTCCGTCGAACAGCTCGACCGTGGCCGGACCGGTGCTGATGGCGGCCGGCTGCTCGTCCTCCAGTACCACGATGTCGGCCTCGGAGATGGCCAGCCGCTCGCCGCCGAGCGGCCAGGCGTGCCGGGCGTCGTCGGCGTCGAGGACCAGCAGCCGCAGCCGCGCCCCTTCGGGCGTCTCGATGAGGAGCGTCTCCCGCGAGCCGGGCAGGTCCTCGAGGATCACCTCCCCGTCCCGCTCCAGCACCGGATGGCCGCTCACCCGCGTTCCGGCGGGCAGCGCGAGGTGTCCGGGCACCCCGTGCGACTTCGTCAGGACCAGCACGTCTTCCAGCAGGGTCAGGATGCTGAGGGTGGCCCAGTTGATGGTGACGCCGTGCACGTCGAGGCGGACCGGCCAGCACGTGAACGTGCCGCTGGGCAGGTCGATCGGCCGGTGCGGGAACACGACGCGGGCCTCGTCGAGGTCGATGCCGAACCGCACGCCGTGGTGGGCGGGCAGCGGTTCGTAGGGTTGGTGGTTGTTGATGAAGACGAACGCTTCGCGCCCGTCCGAGCGTAGCGACCAGCGCAGCGTCTCCCGGTCGTGGGCGTTGAGCGTGCCGGGGATGGTGGCGTTCATGCCGGCCAGCCGGTCGCCGAACGCGGCCAGGAAGGCGTGCTGGTTGCGCAGCAGGTGGAAGCTGTCGCGGGTCTGCAGGTGGGCGCCGATCGGGGCGTGGAAGTCGTAGTTGTACGTCGGCAGGTCGTTGGGGTAGCCGGTGGCCTGGGATTCCTGCAGGCCGGGGCGGGGGTTGGCGCCTCCGGCGTACATGTAGTAGCCCTGCCAGGCCGAGCCGCTGCCGAGCTTGCACAGGGCCACGGCGGCGATGTCGGCGCCGGTGGGCCAGGGGCGGCGGTGGTAGGCGGTGGCCATGCCGCCGCCCAGCTCGCAGGTGGCGGCCGGGAAGTCGGGGTGTTTGGCGCCGGGCACGCCGCTACTCTTGTCGCCCGCGAGGTCTTTGCCGATGCCGGGGTCGTCCCACTGGTGGGAGAAGTGGAAGTGGGTGCGGAAGGAGTCGTGCCAGTCGTCGGCGGTGTCCACCCAGAAGCCGTCGGCGTAGCCGCCGTACAGAGGGAAGACCTCGCCGACCGGGATGTCGGCGCTGCCCCACGCGGTCGCGGTCCACAGCGGGGCGTGCAGGCCGCTGTCGCGGGCGATGCCCTTGAGGGTACGGATGTGGCCGGGCTGGTCGTACAGCTCGTTCTCGATCTGGATGCCGATGATCGGCCCGCCGGGACCGCAGAGCTCGCCGAGTTCCCGGCCCAGGTGCCCGAACCAGCGGCGTACCTCGGCCAGGTAGGCCGGGTCGTCGCTGCGCGCCGGGGCCAGCCAGTCGGGCAGGCCGCCGTTGCGCACCTCGCCGTGACACCACGGCCCGACCCGTACGATCACCTCCAGGCCGGTCTCCTGGCACGAGCGTACGAACGCGGCCACGTCGAGCCCGCCGCCGAACTCCGGCTCCTGGTCCTGGCGCTCCTGGTGGTGGATCCAGAACACATAGGTGGAGACCACATCGATCCCGCCCGCCCTCATCAGGCGTAGCGCCTCCCGCCAGCGGCGCCGGGGGACGCGGCTGTAGTGCAGTTCGCCGGTCACAGGGATCCAGCGGCGGCCGTCACGCCACAGGGAACGGCTGGTCAAGGCGAGACCGGGCCGCCGGTCCTCGATGCCGGCCATGGCGGGGCGGGTCTCGGGGAGGTCCCACGGGACGTGCTTCACGGCATGGGTAACCGGGTACTTCATGAAAACCTTTCGAAGAAAACGTTTTAAGCGCTCGCGCGGCGGACCAGTCTGGTCGGCACGTCCACGGACGGCATGTCGCGCCCGTCGATGCGGCCCAGGATGGTCTCCACCACCGATTCGGCGCCGCCGGGAACGGGCGCGACAGTGGTGAGCGGTGGGTTGAGCCCCGCGGCGGCGGGGATGTCGTCGAAGCCGACCACGGCCAGATCATTCGGGATGGTGCGGCCCGACTCATGCAGACAGCGCATGGCGCCGATCGCCAGCACGTCGGCGGCGACGAACAGTCCGTCCACGTCGGGGAAGCGTTCCAGGAGGTCACGGCAGGCGGCGTAGCCATCGGCCCGGGTGAAGGCGCCGGCCACGGCCACCCGCTCCGGACCGTCGAGGATACCTCGGGCGGCGTCCAGCCTGACTCGGGCGCCGGCTGAGGCGAGAGGCCCCGCGATGATCCCGATGCGTTCGCGTCCGATGCCGAGCAGGTGCTCCACGGCCTGCGTCGCGCCCATCCGGTCGTCGGTGGCCACATAGGGCAGACCGGGCCGCGGCTCCTCGAACAGCCGGCCGGTCGTGACGAACGGCACGTCCGCCTCGGTGAGCAGCGGGATCAGCGGATCGTCAGGGTCGGCGCTGATCAGGATGGCGCCGTCGACGTGCCGCGCCTGCGCGTGCCGGACGACGTGGGCACGCTCCTCGTCCTGGTCGGCGAACATGAGCACCGCGCTCTTGCCCCGCATGGTCAGCTGTTTGGTGACCCCCTCGAGCCGCGAGGTGAAGACCGTGTTCTCGGCCAGCATGCTGATCGGCTCCGACAGCACGCAGGCCACGCAGTTGGAACGGGCGAAGGCGAGGTTCTGGGCACTCCTGTTGGGCACGAACCCGAGCTGCTCGATCGCGTCCAGCACCGCCGCGCGGGACGACGGACTGACCCAGTTGTGACCGTTGATGACGCGGCTTACCGTGCCCTTGGACACTCCCGCGGCCTCGGCGACGTCGTTGATCGTCGGGCGGTTGTTCGAGGCGTAAGCCATGATGTCATTCTCTCATTCGTGTCCGTCATGAGGCGTACAGCCGGGGATCGGGCACTGGGACCGCGTCCAGCAATTCTCGTGTGTAGTCCTCCTGCGGGTCGCTGAAGAGGGCAGCCGTGGTGTTGACCTCGACCAGCCTGCCGTACCGCATGACGGCGACCCGGTCGCAGATCGCTTCGACGACGGACAGGTCGTGGCTGATGAACAGGTACGTCAGTCCCAGCTCCTCTTGTAGCCGCTGGAGCAGTTCGAGGATCTGGGCGCGTACCGACACGTCCAGGGCCGAGACGGCCTCGTCGGCGATGACCAGCCGCGGCTCGGTGATCAGGGCGCGGGCGATGTTGACCCGCTGTCGCTGGCCGCCGGAGAAGGCATGCGGGTAGCGGTTCATGTGGTCGGGGTGGAGCCCCACCGTCTCCAGCGCCCGCGCCACTCGTTCCTTGATCTCTCCGCCTTTGGCCAGGCCGTTGACGCGCAACGGGTCGGCGATGATGTCCAGGAGGGTCATGCGGGGATTGAGCGAGGTGTACGGGTCCTGGAAGATCATGCGGACCTGCGTACGGAGCTTCTTGAGCGCACGTTTGCCCAGCGCCGCGATGTCGTGTTCGGCGCCGTCGGCATCCCAGTAGGTGATGTCGCCCGAGCTGGGTTTCTGGGCCGCCACCAGGCAGCGCCCCGTGGTGGTCTTGCCTGATCCGGATTCGCCGACGAGGCCGAGCGTCTCTCCGGCGTAGATGTCGAAACTCACCCCGCGTACGGCGTGGACCTGCCCGTCGAAGGTGACGTACAGGTCGTCGACGGCGGCGATCCTGGGTGGTGCCTGGTCCTCAGGGACGGGGGACGTGACACGACTGCGTGCTTTCCACGCGGTGGGACGAGAGCCGAGCAGGTGTTTGGTGTAGTCGTGGCGCGGGTCATGGAAGATCTGGTCGACCTCGCCGTGCTCGACGACGTCGCCGTCACGCATCACTGCCACGGTGTCGGCCACCCGCGCCACCACTCCGAGGTCGTGGGTGATGAACAGCATGGACAACTCCTCCGTGGCCTTGATCTCGTCGAGCAGGTCGAGGATCTTGGCCTGGGTGGTGACGTCGAGCGCCGTCGTGGGCTCGTCCGCGATCAGCAGGCGCGGCTCGCAGGCCAGGGCGATGGCTGTCATGACGCGCTGGCACATCCCGCCCGAGAGCTGGAACGGGTAGCTCGTCATGCGGGCTTCGGGCTGTGGGATCCCCACCTTTGCCAGCAATCGGACACCGCGTTCCCACGCCTGCGCCTTGTCCAGGCCGAGGTGAATGCGCAGCACTTCCACCAGATGGCCGCCCACGGTGTACATGGGGGACAGCGACGCCATCGGCTCCTGGAAGATCATCGAGATCTGCCGGCCGCGGATCGCCCGGATCTCCGGGCCGCGCGGATCCAGCGACAGCAGATCGATGCTTTCGCCGCCGGGATCGGAGGTGAACATCGCCGTGCCGTGCTCGATACGGCCGCCCGGGTCCAGGATCTGCAGCAGCGAGCGCGCCGTGACGCTCTTGCCGCTGCCCGACTCCCCGACGATCGCCAGGGTGGTGCCGCGCGGCAGGTCGAAGCTCACGTCGTTCACGGCCTCGACCGTGGTGTCGTGGTGGTGGAAGCGGGTACGCAGGTTCTCGACCTTGAGGATCATGCCGTTCCTTCTCGTCATCGGCTGTAGGGGTCGGCGGCGTCGCGCAGTCCGTCGCCGAGGAAGTTCAGGGCCAGGACGACGACGATGACGGCCAGGCCGGGCAGGAGCAGCCATGGCGCCGTCGTGACGGCTCGCAGGTTCTGCGATTCCTGGAGCAGCACGCCCCAGCTCACGTCGGGCGCCTGGATGCCCAGCCCGAGGAAGGACAGCGCGGTCTCGGCGAGGATCATCCCAGGGATCGACAGGGTCAGGGAGGCGATGAGGTGGCTGCTCATGGAGGGCAGCAGATGGCGGCGGATGATCCGGGCCGCCGAGGAGCCGTCCAGCCGGGCGGCGGTGACGTACTGCTCCTCGCGCAGGGCCAGGAATCTGCCGCGGACCACTCTGGCCAGGTCGGTCCAGCCGATGACCGCGACGATGAGGGTGATCGCGAAGTACCGCTGAAGGGCTGACCAGTCCGTCGGCAGCGCGGCGGCCAGGCCGAGCCAGAGCGGCAGTGTCGGCATGGACATGAAGAACTCGATGACCCGCTGGATCGCGGTGTCGGTCTTGCCGGCCCGGTAGCCGGAGATGCCGCCGAGCGTGATGCCGATGACGAACGCGATGGCCACGCCGAGCAGGCCGATCGTCATGGATGTCCGGGCGCCGTAGGCCATCAGCGAGGCGATGTCGTGGCCGGTGCGATCCGAGCCGAGGAAGTACACGGTCTGCGACGGGTCGACCGGGCCGATCAGGTGCCGATCGAGGGTCAGGCCGAGCACCGAGTATTCGCTTCCCTTGACGAACAGGCCGATGTCGATGCGCCGGGAGGTGTCGGTCGTCCAGGTGATGTCGAGCGTTTCGGGATCCTGGGTTGCTCGCTGGCCGTAGGTGTGCGGGCCGAAGCCGTCGTCGCCGAACAGGTGCAGGGCCTGTGGCGGTGCGTACGTGCGGTCCGCGACGAAGTGCTCGGTGTCGTACGGTGCGATGAACCCGGCGAAGACGACCACGAGGTAGGTGAGCACCGTGACCACGAGGCCCGCCATGGCCAGCTTGTGCCGCTTGAAGGCCCGCCACACCAACCTCGACTGGGACAGGACCGCTTCATTGGTGGAGGTGCTCATATCTTCTGCCCCAGGCGGATGCGCGGGTCGAGGAGGCCCAGCGCGATGTCGGAGATGAGGGTGCCCACCACGGTCAGCGCGCTGACGATCAGCAGGATCGATCCGGCCAGGAACATGTCCTGGCTGGTGAGGGCCCGCGTGAGCAGGGGGCCGGTGGTCGGCAGGGACAGGACCTGGGACACGATCACCTCGCCGGAGACCAGGCCGGGCAGCACCCAGCCGATGGTGGAGACGAACGGGTTGAGCGCGACCCGCAACGGATAGCGCCACAGCAGCCGCCGCTCGGGGATGCCGCGCGCTCTGGCCGCCACCACATAGGGCTTGTGCAACTCATCCAGCAGGTTCGCCCGCAGGATCCGCATCAGCCCGGCCGTGCCCGCGGCGCCGAGGACGACGATCGGGATCCACAGGTGCGCCAGCAGGTCGAGGACCTTGCCGAGGTTCCACTGGGCGTCGGCGTACTCGGCGGAGAACAGCCCGCCGACCGGCTGGTCGAAGACGGTGGAGCTGACCCAGGCGAAGACGAGCGCGATGAGGAAGTTGGGCACGGCGATGCCGAGGAAGCCGAGCACGGTGATCAGGTAGTCGCCCGCGGTGTACTTGCGCACGGCCGAGAAGATCCCGGCTGCGAAGGCCAGCACCCAGGTGAACAGCATCGTCGTCACCGCCAGCAGCACGGTCAGCGGCAGGCGCTGGGCCAGCAGGCTGGCGACCGACTGGTTCCACTCGAAGGAGGAGCCGAAGTCACCGTGGAACAGCACGTTGGAGATCCATTTGCCGTACTGCACGTAGAACGGCGCATTGAGCCCGTATCGCTCCGACAACGCGGCGACCTGGGCCTCGTTGATCGCTTGCCCGGAGGCTTGCAGCCCGGCCACGTACGTGGTCAGGTAGTCGCCCGGCGGGAGCTGGATGACGCCGAACGCCGCGACCGAGATCAGGAACAGCACCACCACGAAGTAGAGCAGGCGTCGGGCGAGGTATCTCCCCATGACTACTTCGCCTCCAGGAAGAACTGCTCGGGGTGCAGCGGGCCGGGGGTGGGATAGATGAAGTTGAAGATGTAGTCGTCGGGGAAGTTGCGGAAGCCGTTCTGCACGACCGTGTAGGCGCCCACCGGCAGGCACAGCCCGATCGTGAAGAATTCCTGTTTCGCGATGGCGAGGATCTGCTTGAACAGCGCCTGCTGTTCGGTAGGGCCGATGGTCGTGTTGATCTGGTCGTACAGCTTCATCTGCCGCTTGACCTGCGCCGGCGGTTCCTCACCCTTGGTGCCGCCGCTGGCGTACCAGGTGGCCCAGTCGGGAGCCCACAGGCATTCGGCGTTGTGCGGCATCCACAGGCGGGGGTCGTACAGTCCGTCGAGGAGGCCGCCACCGGCCGTCCACACCGCCGCGGTGAGTTCGTTGACGCTCTTGCGCTGGTTGAACAGCGAACGGTCCATCGACTGCACGCGCATCTGGACGCCGGCTTTGCGCCAGTACCGGGCGATGAGGTTCAGCGCGCTGATCGCCTCCGGCTGCTGGGTGACCACCGCCATGTCGAAGGCCAGCGGCCGCCCGTCGGGCAGCAGCCGGATCCCGTCGTCCCCGCGCTTGGACAGGCCGATGCCGTCCAGGAGCGCGTGGGCGCCTGCCAGGTCGAGTTCGGTGTGCTGTTTGGCCAGTTCCTCGTCGAAGAACGGCGACTCCCTGCGTGGCGCGAGTTGCCAGGGTTCGCCCTGCCGCTGGTAGACGGCGTCGATGATCTCCTGACGGTCGATGGCCTTGGACAGCGCGATGCGGAAGTCCCGCTGCCCGAACACCTCGCGCAGGCCCTTGTCCTTGGCGTTCAGGTTGAGCTGCAGCGACACCTGGTTCTGCTCGGCGGTCAGGCAGGGGACGAACCGGTAGCCGCCGCGATTCCTGTTCGCGGCCAGCACCGGCTTGTTGCTCAGAGACATCACGTCCGACTGCGGATAGCTCATCTCGCCGTTGGCCACCTGCACCGCCATCAACTCGGCATCCCCGATGATGTCCAGGGACACCTGATCCAGATAGGGAAGTTGCCGCCCCTGCGGATCGGTCTTCCAGTAGTACGGATTGCGCTCCAGCACCAGACGCGACCCCCGCCCGATCGGCTCTTTGACCACCCAGCACGCCACCGTCGGCAATTCGGTGCTCTGCCAGCGCGGCAGATCCCAATAGCCGCGACCGACCTTGGAATAGAAGTAGTCGCCCCAGGTGGAGAATCCGGCGTCGGCGGCCTTCCCTTCGACGTCCGGGGTGTGGTCCTTGTGGAATGCGATCAGGTAGTGCTTCGGATAGAGCGTGAGGATGTAGCCCGCCGGGGAGGCGAGCCTGGCCAGGAAGAAGCCGTTCGGGGCGGCGAACCTGAACGTGAACGTGTGATCGTCCAGCTTGGCGATCTCGCCTGCGGTGCCGCCCACGGTGAACTCGGGCGAAACGCCTGCGCCGAGATCCCTGTGGCTCATCACCTCCTCGTAGGCGAAGACGATGTCGTCGGCGGTCAGAGGGTGGCCGTCGGACCAGCGCACGCCCTTGCGCAGCCGGAAGGTGAACAGACGGCCGTCTTCGCCGATCTCGACCGACTCCGCGATGTTCGGAGTGGGCGTGGTGAACGCCTCGTCCCAGTTGAGCAGGGCGTCCGTGGCCGCGTACGTGTAGGCCTGGTAGATGGAGATCGCGCCCAGTATCCCGCTCCGCCAGGTGCCGCCGTAGTCCCCAGGACGCTCTTTCGGCGTGATGACCAGCGGCTTTTCCGGCAATCTTCGCGGCAGAGGCGGCAGCGCGCCCGCCTTGACGCGAGCGGCGAGCATGGGTGCCTCCTTCTGACCGGGCTCGATCGCGATCGGCGTCTGCGCGGTACTGGGGGCGATCGTGAAGAAGCCGCAGCCACCGGTCAGTCCGGCGGCTCCCGCCAGCGTCCCGGCCAGCAGGAAAGACCGCCGGCTGACCGGATCACCGAGATGTGTGCGATGCGTCATCGTCACGCTCCAGACGCATGGGAGTCAGGCCACGCACGTGGACAGCGCGGGCGTTAAATCGTTACAATCGCGGACTCTAACCGGTTACAGGCATGTGTCGCAAGACACAGAATTCGCCGTGCGTTTCCTCGCCCGTACCGGCTTCATCGAGCCAGAGGTGGTCCCGCATGACCTGCGACTCGCAGCCTTCCCCAGCTCAACGCGACATCGCGACCCCGGTATGGATCACCCATCCCGACTGGGTGACACCCGGCGAGAACATGTTCCGGGCTCCGGTGCTGGCGAGCCGGTTCGACATTGATCGGCCGGTACGCAGCGCGCGACTGCTCATCGCCGGACTCGGCGTGTGGACGGCGACACTCGACGACCGGCCCCTCACCGACGCCGAACTCGAGCCCGGGGTCAGCGAGTTCCGCACCCGAGTCGCGGCGACCACTGTCGACCTCACCGGAAGACTCGCCCCCGGCCGTCACGAGCTGATCGTCGAGCTGGGCGAGGGCAGCGCCCACGTCCGTGACGTCCCGGGCAGGTACAGCAAGTTCGCCGAGGCGCGCCACGCACCGCGGTTGCTGGCCCGGCTCGATCTCGACCACACCGACGGCACGTCCCGGACGCTCAGCTCGGATCGCTCATGGCGTGCCGCGCTCGGGCCGACCATGTTCACTCACTGGTACGGCGGCGAGGATTACGACGCACGAGCGGGAACGACCGCCTGGGTCGATGCGGTGGAGCTGGACGATCCGGGTCCATCCCCGTGGACCCGCGCGGCCCCTCCGGTCAAGGTCGTCGACACGCTCACCGCCGTCACCCGGACACCGACCCTGAACGGTTTCGTCTGCGACTTCGGCGTCAACCACGCGGGGCGGCCCCTGCTCACCGTCGGCCCCGGCGTGCCCGCCGGCACGCGCATCGAGCTGTGGCCGGCCGAGCACCTCGACGCCCGCGGACGAGCCGATCAGGCGTCGTCGGGCGGGCCGGTCTTCGACACCTACATCACCGGCGGAGACGCCGAGCAGTGGCATCCGAGTTTCTGCTATCACGGCTACCGCTACATCGAGGTCAAGGTGCCTCGCACCCATGCGGACGCGCTCGACCTGCGATCGCAGCAGCTGATGACGGCCGACCGCCGCACGGGCCACTTCTCCTGCTCCGACCCGGCCCTGCAAAAGATCCACGACCTGACCGACCGGGCCGTGCAGTCGAACCTGATGAGCGTACCGACCGACTGTCCGCACCGCGAAAAGCTCGGCTGGCTGGAACAGACCCACCTGGTCTTCGGCCCGGTCTCCCACCTCTACGACGTCAGGGACCACTTCACCGACCTGATCACACACATGATCGACGCGCAGACGGCCGAGGGACTCATTCCGAGCATCGCCCCCGAATTGGTCGTCCTTGACGGCGGCTTCCGCCACGACGTGAACTGGGGAAGCACCATCTGGCGGCTGCCCGGGCAACTGTGGCGGGTCTACGGCGACCTCGAACCGGCCCGCCGCGCGTGGGACGCCGGATTGCGTTACCTCGGCTACGTGTCCGCGCAGGAGAAGGACGGACTGCTCCACGACGGGCTGGCCGATTGGATCGCGCTGGACGAGTCCACTCCACCGCCGCTCGTGCACGGCCACGGATACCTCGCCATGCTGGCCTCCGCCGCCGCCCTGGCCACCGCGCTGGGCAGGGACCCCGCTCCCTTCCTGCGGGACGCGGACCGCGTGCGCCGGCGGTTGCGGGAGGAGTACGCGCTCGACCCCGACCGGATCGGCAGCGGTTCTCAAGCCAGCCTGGCTCTGGCACTCGATGCGGGAATCGTCGCAGACGAACACCATCGTCAGGTCGTCCACCAGCTCGCCGGGCTCGTCGAACACGACGATCACGCCTCCGTCGGCGAAATCGCTCTTCCCGCTCTGTTCCGGGTGCTCGGGCGAGCCGACCGCCATGACCTCCTGTACCGATTGCTCACCCAGACGCACAGTCCGGGCTACGGCGCCATGGTGCGCGATGGCAACACCGCCCTCGCCGAGTCATGGCAGAACAGGCCGGGCCAGGCATCTGCCAATCACTTCATGCTCGGCTATGTGGCCGCATGGTTGACCGAGGACGTCGCCGGGCTCAAACAGGCCACCGATTCCGTCGGGTGGCGGCACGCGGTGATCGCTCCTCGCGGCTTCGACCTGGCAACCGCGGCCGAGGTCTCCTACGACAGCCCGGCGGGGAGGTATCACGTGCGCTGGGAACGCCATGAAAACGTGGCCGAGATCACCGTCCGCGTCCCCGAACACGGCCGGGGATCCTTCGACTGCCCGGCCGGCTACGCCCTGGCGAAGGGTGCATCCGGACCGCTCCCGCCTGGCGAGCACCACCTTCAGGCGATCAGCACAGGATGCCCGGACCACCGAACCCACGAAGGTGTCGTCAGGGCCAGGTGGTGAAGCCCTCGTGCTGGACGGTCCAGCTCTTCTCATGGGGAAGCCCGGACAGTCCAGCCGCCCGAGCGCAACGTCAGAACGGAGAGGCTCGGCGAGGAACTGGGGATAGTACGCGCCTGCTTGAACCTGAGAAGTGAGGCCAATCGGGTTGGGAACGGCTTGACCGGCTCTTCCGCTGGAGCGGACTCGGAGGCCACTTCTGGTGCGATGATCTCCTGGGGAACGTCAGCGTCTTTTGGCGTGCCGACGTCGGGCAATGGCGCCGGCGGGGCGTTTGACGGCTTCACCCGGTGGACGTACGTCTTGACCGTCTTGTCCCCCCCTTGATCGCCACATCGCCATGCTTGGCAAGCTTGGTTTGGATCGACCTCCACGCTCTGTCGACCGACTCCCCGGCGAGCCCGACATCCACCAGCTTGGATTTGATGTCCGTCGCCTTCAACCCGTTGGGGTGTTCGTTGAGTAGTTGGAGCACTAGGCGGAGGGGGTCATCTGTGAACCTCTTGCTGATCTGCTCGGGGTTCATCAAGGAGACGAAGCAAGCGTTCCCTCGGTGACGAGCAGATTGCGGTGGTCCAGCCGGAGACTTTCCTCGGTTCCGTCGTCGTTCCACCGCACGGTGAAGACGCCTCGCTCGCGCGCGAGCACCTCTCCTACACGGACGTGCTCGCCGTCTCCCAGCCGCCGCACCATGACCTGAGTTCGATCCACGAGTCCTAACTGTAGGGGGTGTTTATGTTCTTCTGATCGGACCTTTCCTGGCCGTTCACCGTGTCCTTGTCAAGTCGGAGAGGAGGACGGGGATGAGGCGTTCCTCCATGACCGCGCGCCCGGCTGCAGCCATCCGGCCGGCAAGAGCCGGATCCCACAGACTGACCGCCGGGCTGCCGGTGAGCGGGGTGGATTCGCCCAGCTCCAGTCCGGCGGAGTAGTCGGCCGCCCCCATCCGCCACGCAATCGCGCCGTGCCGCAGCCGGGCGGAGGCGAGGATGCGCAGCCCGGTCCAGTCGAAGTCGGCGCGCCAGCGCGGCCGGGGGCAACCCATGAGCAGCTTGTGGCACGCCGCCGAGGGGATCCCTTCGGTGCAGATCAGAGCGGCCGACGTCGTGCCGAGTTCGGCGGCGGCGGCGCGAAGGACCGCAGGGTTCTCGCAGACGAAGATCTCTTCGACGTCAGGCATGATCTCGTACTCCACCTGCTGCTGGAGGGTGAGCCGGAACGGGATGCCGTGCGCGGCGGCGTCGTTGAGCCAGCGCGACACGACGGTGTCGCCGAGAGTCCTGAGGTTGAGCACGAGCACCTGGCTGGCCAGGTCGTCGAGGATCACCCCGGCCGACTCCCACAGCTCGCGCGGCGCGTGCTCATGGTCGCGCCCGCTTCGCTCCTCGTTGGCTCCTTCGTCGCTCTCTCGTCGCGAGCTCATGCGCTCCGGCTCCCCGGGCGTGCGCAGGGTGAGTGCGCGCAGCACCAGCGTGGCCAGCGGGCTGCCGCGGCCGAGTGCTTTGGTGTCGCCCGTGGCGGCCTCGGCCAGCACCGGAAGCGGAACGAAGGATGCGGGAAGCAGGTCGAGCACGGCGCACGCCTGGCGGACCAGGTGGCCATCGCCGCGCCTGATCAGCCGGGTGAGGGTGCCATCGGAGCTCATCGCGGCCAGCCAGTCGGAGAACCAGGGGGTTCCCGCATGCCGTGAGGGAGTGGCCAGCAGGTCCTTCCTGGCTGCCTCTTCGGCGGCGCGTTCCGCCGCCCTGTCTCTGATCCGGCCGCCCAGCGCCTGGAGCAGCCCGCCGGGGATCGCGGCGTCGAGCGCGGCCAGAGACACAGTGAGCCGTTTGACGCCTTCCGGGCGGTAGATTCCGGTGATGCCGATGATGGCGCGCCGCTCGTCGTCGGTGGGCGCGTTCAGCCCGATGGAGCCTTCCAGCACTCCTCCGGTGCGCTCCAGACGACGGCGGGCGGCCGCCAGGAGACGGGCGGGGAGATCAGCCAACGGGCACCCGCCGCACTCCGGGGGAGCCGAGCGCGACGGTCAGCTCGCCGGCGTCGTCGGCCAGCAGTTCGGCGCCGTCCCACACCAGCAGCAGAGCGCTGACCGTGTGCTCGACGGGCGAGTG
This sequence comes from Nonomuraea sp. NPDC050404, assembly GCF_040655495.1. Taxonomy (NCBI): domain Bacteria; kingdom Bacillati; phylum Actinomycetota; class Actinomycetes; order Streptosporangiales; family Streptosporangiaceae; genus Nonomuraea; species Nonomuraea sp. NPDC050404. The sequence continues at coordinate 59,250 of NZ_JBFAKB010000037.1, read as the reverse complement.
GGCCAGGTCGTAGTGGGCCGCGGCGGGCACTGCCGCGTGCGTGGCCCACAGGTCGTAGCCCGTCATGAACAGGTCGAGATCGAACTGGGCGGCCAGGCCCATCAGTTCGCTACGCCCGGTGTCGTCGACACCGGCGAACGCCTCGTCCAGCGCGAGCAGCCGCGGAGCATCGGGTCTGGCCGAGTTGAGCATGGCGTGGGCGGCGGCGAACAGGGGCAGGTGCAGTGAGACCGACTGCTCGCCTCCGGACAGGCGGCTGTGCTTGGCGCGGGTGAGCCGCTCTTCCGCGCCGCCGGGCCGTACGAGCTGGAAGGTGAACTGCCGCCAGCGGCGGTAGTCGAGAACCTTGGTGAGCAGTTCGCGGTAGGGCAGCTCACGCTCGCGCGCCCTGGCGTTCTTGATCTGGCTTGCGAAGTGGGCGCGCATCCGGCTCAGCTCGTCGGGACCGAGCCTGGCCGCGTCGGCGTCGAGCAGCCCGCAGACCGCTCGCTGCTCCTCCTCCAGGTTGTCGGCGAGTTGCCAGCTCACCCCGACCGTGGTGCCGGAGGACATCCTGCGCGAACGCATCTCGGTGTTCATCCGCCTGATCAGGTCTCGGGCATCGACCGTGCGGTCGTGAATCTGCTGAGCCAGCCGGGTGAGCAGCGCGTCCTCCAGGATGCGCTGCTCGGAGTCGCTGAGCAGCTGCTGCTGGTCGCGGCGGGCCTCGGTCATCTTCGCGGCGAAGGCGCCCACCGGCAGCAGGCCGTCCTCGTCGGCGACCCTGACCACGATCACTCCGTCGGCTCCGTCCCACTCCGGGCGATAGTCCTGCCCGGCGGCGGTGAGCTGCGCCTGCAGGTCGTCCAGAGCCCTGGTCAGGCGGGTGGTCGACTGCTTGAGCGAGATCTCCGTCGGTGTCATGTCGCGGGTCACGGACAGGATCGCCTCATGCACGACGCGCACCGCCTCAGGCAGTTGTGCTCCCTCCCAAGACGGCGCCCCACCACCCCCGTGCTCGCCCAGCCAGTCGGCCTCCTGCGCGGGCCAGGTCAGGCCCGGCGGGCACTTGAGCACGTCGAGCAGCTCACGCTGGGCGAAGGGTGCGAGCCCTCTGGCCGTCTGGCGCTCTTCACCCACCGCCACCTGCAGGGATTCCTGTGCCGCCGTCAGCCGGGCGCGGGCCGTGGCGGTCTCGGTGAGCGCCGTCCGCTCGGCGTTCCTGGCCGACTCGACCGTCCTGGACGCGGCGACGATGCCGCCTTCCGCCGCCTCGATCTCGGCCAGCACCTGGCGCGCCTCCGCGCCCATGGTCTGCTGGAGGACTTCCAGCTTGGCGGCCTCCTCGGTGTGCCGCAGCCGCGCCGTCGCAGCGCTCCGCTCAGCGGCCGCCTCATCGTCGGCCGCCGACTCCAGCCGTTCGGTGGCATCGCCGACGGCCTCGCGCTGCCGCGCCTCCTCCCGCCACCGGCCGGACAGCGCGGACGCCGTGCTCTCGAAGCGCCGCAGGGCCTGCGCCACCTGCTCGACCCGCCCGGGGTCGAGCGCGTGCTCGGCGCCGACCCTGCGCAGGGCGCGCTCGGTCACGCCGCACGCGGCCACGGCCGAGTCATAGCCGCTCTGTGCCGCGTCGGCGTTCTCTCTGCTGGCCCGCAGGCGGCCGGCTGCCCCCTGGTGCTCGTGCAGGGCGGCCGCGATCGGTCCGGTCCTGGGCAGCGCGGCGCACGCCGCGTCGATGGCCTCCAGCGCCGACTCGGCGCCTGCCCGCTGCCGGTCAAGACCCGTGATGGTGTCGCTCAGCTCAGCCAGCTTGGCGTCACACTCCGCGAGACGTACGGCACGGCGGCGCGCCCGGGCGGTGGCTCCGACATACTCGGCGTGCTCCTTGTGATGGGCGCCGACCTGGACACCCTGGGCGAACCGCCCGTCGGCGGTGATCGCCGGAGTCTGCCCGCCGAGCGAGACGGAACGCAGGATCGCGGTGATCCGCTCGGGGGAGACCGGCGCACCCTCCTCGGGAACCAGCAACTCGGCAAGGCTGGGCGTGACCGGGGCACCGGGCTCCAGATAGCCCTCGGAATCCCCGGCCGTCACGCTCACGGGGGCCGGCGTCACCCACGCGTCGAGCAGGTTGGCCGCCTCCAGCGCCGCCTCGACCGCCGCCGCCTGCTCGGTCGGCACCTGATCGGCGAACCTGACCAGCCGCCACAGCGGCGCACCCGCCCCGGCCTCGCGCGAAGCCGTACGAGCTGCGAAGGGCGGCGGCGCGTCATCGTGCTCCGCCGCGATCCGCGCCCGCTCGGCGCCCACCCGGGCACGCTCGGCCTCGGCCGCGGACCGCTCCGCGCGCAGCCGCGCGAGCGTGTCACGCAGCTCCTGGACGGCAGCCGCCGTCAGACCCGCGAACACCGTGTCAAGGCCGGGCGCATCCGGCTCACCCACCTGATCGAGCGCCGCCTCCAGGGGCGCGACGTCGAAGCGGTGGTGCTCGGCCCAGGAGGAGAGCTGCTCCTTGGCATGATCTCGTGCCCCGGCCACCGCCTGCGCCGCCTCAGCCTCGGCGGCCTCCGCCCTGGCGAGCGCGGTCATGGCCTGGTCGAGCGTCACCTTGGCCAGGTCGCGTGCCTGCTCGGCCTTCTGCACCGTGGCGAGCGCCTCGCGGACCGCCCGCAGATCGCCTGTCCTGGCGGCGACCCTGCCGCCCACCCGATCGGCGAAACCGCCGCGCTCGGAGTCGCCGGGACTCCACGCGATCCCGGCGGCGGCTGCCTCGGCCGCCAGGTCGGCTGAGGTGCGGGAGACCGCCGCCGCCAGCTCGGCCAGCTCGCGCTGGGCCGAGGACAGCTGGACGCGGGCCTTCTGCGTGGTGGCGGCCCGGCGTTCCAGCTCGGTGACGGCGGTGGCGGCCGTCTCCGCGCAGGTCCTGACCAGCCGCTCGAGGTCGGCGAGCTGCTCGACGGCCTGGTAGGCGGCGCTGCTCTTGAGCTGCTCCAGCCGGGCGCGCAGGCCGGCCAGCGCCTCATCGGCCGCCACCATGGCCGCCTCGGCCTCCGCCTGCTCCCGCTCGGCCGCGGTCAGCGCGCGGGTGGCGGTCACGAGCGCTCCTTGGTGAGTCGCGACGTCGTCGCGGCGGCGGGTCAGCGCGTCGGCCGCCCAGCGTGAGTGCGTGCGCAGGTAGGTGGTGTAGCTGGACAGGAACGCCTGCGTCGCCTCGTCGGCGGCGACCAACCCCTCCAGGGTCCGCGCCACGCTCTCCATGTCGTCGAACGAGCGGGACGCTTCGGCGATCAGGTCGTCGTCGATGGGACGCAACCCGTCGGTGAGGGTGTCGGACAGCTTGCCCGGGTCGAGGTTCTTGGCCAGTTGCGGGCGGCGCAGCGTGAGGATCAGCGTGATCAGCTGCTCGTAACGCTCTCTGCCCAGACCGAACAGCCGCTGGTCGATCGCGTGCCGGTAGTCGGTCGGTGAGGCGGTGAGCGCGTGCTCGCCCAGCTCCTCGACGAGCTGCTTCCTGGTCATCGGCCGGTCGTCGGGTGTGAGCAGCGAGAAGTCCTCGCCGACGCGGCCTTCGGCGACGAAGTGCCAGCGCACTGGGGCGTCGCGGTGGCGCTGGGCGTGCAGGCCGATGCCGACGGTGACGGTCTGGCCGGTGCCGCGGTGGCGCAGCTCGAGCCAGACGTAACCGAGCGCGGTGTCCTGCCCGCGGAAGAGCAGGTTGGACTTCATCGTCCGGTCCTCGGAGGCGAACGGGTTGAGCCGTTTGGGGTCGATCCGCCCGTCGAGCACGAACGGGAAGAGCACCTCCAGCGCCTTGGTCTTGCCGGAGCCGTTGGGGCCGCGCAGGATCAGCCAGCCGTTGGCGAAGGAGAACTCCTCATCGCGGTAGTCCCACAGGTTGATGATCCCGGCCCGGGTGGGGACGTAGCGCGTCATGGTGTTTCCTTGGCGGGTCGTGGCTTGATCACGGCGGTCGTGGCCCGGTAGCGGGCCAGCAGAGGGAGTGCGAGCACGCCGCCCTCGACGCGGGCGACGAGCCCGAGCGCCGACAGCAGGCGTAGAGCCTCGCGCAGCAGCCGGTCGGGATCACCGCGCCAGGCGACGGCGAAGGCGGAACCATAGGTGCTCATGAGCTCCTCCATCGCGCCCTTCAGCCACGCGTCGGTGAGGAACGGGTAGAGCGCGCCCTCGCCGGGCTCGGGCTCGGGTCCGGGCTCGGTGCCAGGCTCCTCCACGGTGAGCTCGGCCACCACGCCTCGGAGTGGCAGACCCGCGTCGATCCTCGCGGCACCGGCCTGAGTGCGTTCGGCCGCGGTCGGCGCGGGCATCGTCGGCAGCTTTCCCTTCGCGACCTGCGCGGCGATGCGCGTGGACAGGAGCAGCGCGGCCTGGGAGGGGGTTCCGCCGCTGGGGAAGCGGATGTCGGACAGGCGGCCCGAGGTGTCGATCAAGGCCAAGCCCTCCGCGCGGCGCTCCACCGCCTGACCGGTGAGCCGTTCGAGGTCCTCGGCCAGGCCGGGGTGGCGCAGCTGGCCGCGCAGCGACTCGCTCACGTCGGCGTAGTAGACGACCGGGCGCTCGAGCACCAGCCGCCTGGCCCTGCGCGCGGCGGCCTCGCGGACGCGGTGCACGCCCTGCACGAGGCCGCGATCGGTCTCCAGCAACCCGGTCACCGAGCCCAGATGTTGCAGCACCCGGCTCGGCCGGTAGATCGCGAAGACGACCTCGCGGTCGATGTCATAGAGCGCCTCTGCCTTGTCGGGACTGCTGGCCCAGTCGGCGGCGGAGCCGTCGGCCAGCGCCAGCGCGCCGCGCTCGGTCAGCCAGGTCACCGCGTCGACGAAGGCGTCTCTGTCGGGCTTGCGCTCGGTGTCGAGGCCCAGGCCGTCGATCCTGGTCGCGTCGGCGGCGACGGCCTCGGCCAGCTCGCTGAGCGCGATCTGGGTGCCTGATCGGCCCAGAGCCGCCAGCGTGAGCACCAGGTAGGCGTATCTGCGCCGGTCGAAGGGCCGGTCGGTCCTGGTCACGGCCGGACGGGTGAGATCGAGATCGTCCTGCACCCGCAGCAGCCGCGCGGTGTTGGCCGTGGTCACCAACCGGTAGCCGAGCAACTCGTGCAGGTCGAAGCGCAGCTGGGCGGCCCACCGGCGGACCAGCGGCAGCGCCGCCCTGTTCGGATGGACCTCGGTGATCAGCGGATGGGCCAGCAGCAGCCGAACCGCCCGCTGGTAGTCGGCCAGCTCGAGCGGGCTCACGTGCTCAGCGACACTCACCTCGACACCTCCAGCCACATGCCGTTCAGGTGCAGGCGCCCGCGTACGGTCCGCACGGTGGTGGAGCCGTCGCAGGGGTGCAGCGTCAGTCGTACGCCATGGGCGGAGGCGCCCGCGGTGACCCGGCGGCTGGTCGCCACCCGGGCGCTGAGCGCATGATCGAGCAGGCTCAGCAGAGTGACGGTCTCAGGCTCGTCGAGGACTCGCTCGTAGACTCCGTCTCCGGCCAGTGAGGCGGCTGCGTCGCGCCGCTGCCTGGCCAGCTTGAGCTGCTCGGTGCGCAGCCACTGCCGCTGGGCGTCGTTGCGCTCGATCCTGGCGGTGGCTCCGGACATGCGCGGCTCCCTGCCCGCCTCGACCAGCCCTCTGGCCAGGCGCACAGGCTCCGCGTCCCACCAGGACCGCCGCGCCGGGACCAGTTCGGGATCCTCGTGCGTGACCGACAGGTGCCGCGGGCCGCCCAGATCGAAGACGGCCTGGAACAGGCCGTGCGCCGCGTCGTCGTCGGGGCATGAGGTGAACCACTGCGCCAGGTGCCGCAGCTGGCTCTCCCTGCTCACTCCGCCTCTGCGCGCCTCGGTCACCCGGCGCAGCAGCGCGAGCACGTTGGCGATCGCGGTAACGGTCGCGCTCTGCAGCCGCTCGGCCTCGCTGTGCGCGCCGTCGCCGAACCAGTGGGTCAGGCCCGCCCAGCGCTGCCGCCAGTCATCCTCTCGCTCGCCGGGCGCGCGGAAGAGCCGGTCGTCGGCCGCGGCCGCGTGCGCGATCAGCCGGTCGACTCCGGTATCCGCCACCTCATGAACGGCTCGCGCCAGACGGGGCGTGAACCTGGCCAGCTCGGCGGTGAACTCGCGCATATGGGTGAGCAACGAGTCCTTGTGCGACAGGAACACCTCTGGCCTGGTGTCGTTCGTGCGGGCCAGGTCGCCCAGCATCAGATAGAAGCGGGCGGCCCGCTGCGCCATGTCGCCGAGGACCTGGTCCAGGCGGCTGAGCTTGCGGTAGACCTCGTCGCCGTCGCCGCTCCTGTTGGCCTCGGCCAGCGCCTCCAGGTCGGCCAGGATGTCGGGAAAGATCAGCCTGGACAGCTGGGCGTCCTCCAGCCTGGCCCCGAGCACCTCCTCCACCGCGCGATAGGCACGATAGCCCGCCTGAGTGAACTGATAGATGTAGTGCCTGTTGCGGTATTCGGCCAGATTGGCCGCCCTGGTGCCGTCGTAACTGCGGTCGAGCAGCTGCCAGTCATTCAGCGAGTCGAGCAGCGACTGCACATCGCCCACCTCTGGGGCGCCGAGCTCGTCGAGCAGATCGCGTACGCCGGAAGCGTGCAGCAGCACCTGGTAGTTGGCCCGCCCGCGGTCGAAGGCACGTAGCACCCACAGGTATTCCAGGCGTTTCTCGGCCGCGGCGAAGTGGAACAGCCGCATCCGGTCATCGAGCGTGAACGCGTCGATCCCGAACGCGCCAGGTGCGTCTTCGAGGTTCACAGATCTCATCCGGCTCTCAGAGGTTCTCGAGGCTCAACCAGCATGGCGTACACGACCGACAACTCCGCACATCGCTTCAGGGAGACGCGGCGCTCAGGTCGCGCAGCGCGCCCAAGACGTGCAGGGCCGCGCCGCGGCTCAGTTCGTCGTGGTGGCGTTCGTTGCGACGCGTACGCAGGCAGCCGTAGCAGGAGGTCTCGGCACCGCAGTCGCACGAGGCGACCCGGCGCAGCGCGGCCTCGACGACCACGTCGAGCGCACTGGCCACGCGCAGCGCCGCGCCGGCCCCGCCGGGCACCGTGTCGAAGAGGACCAGCCCGATGCGCCCGTCGGAGCCGGGGTTGACCGCACCGTCGAGGTCGTTCCTGCTGATCTCCATCCCGTCGGCCGCCCCTTCTAGCAGGGCGTACAGGGAGGAACGCCAGTGAGCGGCGGAGATCGAGTCTGGTCGCGGACTCGGCGACGTCGAGTCTGGTCGCGGACTCGGCGACGTCGAGTCTGGTCGCGGACTCGGCGACGTCGAATCTGGTCGCGGACTCGGCGGCATTGAACTCAGCGCGTCGAAGCGCAGCTCGGCCAGGTCGGTCTCGAAGCTGTGAGCCAGGGACCGCCAGCGCAGCGGCCCCGTGCACTCGACCTGACGCAGCGGGTTGACGTGCGATTTGGCCGCCTTGCCCCGGTTCGGCGTGCCCCAGCCGCACCAGTCGCAGATCAGGAAGCCGCTTCCGGCCGCTCCTTCCGACAGCATGACCAACCGTCCGCGCGACCCCGACCGGCACCACACCGACGCCCCGCCGGCGGAGGTCCACCGGCTCTCGGCGAGTTCCTCGCCGAGAGAGACGATGTGAGTGGAGCCGTGCCAGGCGCTCCTCGGCGGCGCCGTCCCCGGTTTCGCGGTCCGGTGATCGGCGACGAAGCCGAACTCGGGCACGTAGTACTGGCGCGGCGCGCCCTCGCCAACGCTGCCGCAGGCCGGGCAGGCCGTCTCCAGCGTATCGTCGCCCTCGCGGTAGTGCTGGCAGGTACGGCAGACCGCGTAGGTGCGGCTGATCAGCTCCCGCCCCGGCAGCCGGTAGACACCTGCGGAGCGCCAGAGCACGCCGCCGGCCACCACCTCGGAACCCGGGGCGTACTCGTAGATCGCGGTGGACAGGTCCCGGCTCAGCTCCAGCCTGGCGCCCACCTGGTTGTCGCAGTGTCCGGTACGCAGCTCGACGCTGTCGACGGGGAAGCCGTATTTGGGTAGCACGTTCCTGTTGGCGAGGTAACCGATCAGCGATCGGCGGGTCAGCGTGTTGACCGTTCGCTCAAAGCGGGCGGCCAGATCGCTGCGGCGCTTGTCGAAGGCATCCCTCCTGCGTTCCTCGAAGGTCTCGATGTCCGCCGCGAGCTCCAGCCGCACCTGCTCGAGCAGGTCTGCGAGGTCGCGCACCCACGCGCCCGAGCCGACCCCGATCTGCGCCTGCACGGGTGCGGGCAGCACCCGGCGCAACGAGCGGAGCACCCCGTCGGGCACCGGCGTGAGAAAAGCCTCGACCTGCGCGCTCGCGCCGGACAGAAAGAAGTCGCCCGCCGTCTTCCACACCGCCCCCGAGGTCTCCTTGGCGTGCCTGAAGAAGGCGGCCAGCGCCACGGAGTGCGCGTGCCGCCGGTCGATGCGGTCGTTGCCGAGCGGCACGTACGGCGCGCGCACCCGCCCGGCGATCATCGCCTCCGGCTCCTGATAGCGGGACAGATCGTGCGAGCGCCGCTGGGCGTAGGTCAGCACCAGCGCCGCCGAGCCGGTGCGCCGCCCGGCCCGCCCGGCCCGCTGGATGTAGTTGGCGGTGGTCGGCGGCATGTTGCGCAGCATGACCGCCTGTAGCTCGCCCACATCGACGCCCAGCTCGAAGGTGGTCGAGCAGGACAGGACGTTGACCTCGCCGCGCAGGAACCGCTGCTGGATGTCGGCGGCCTCCAGCCCGGTCCACTGGGCGGTGTGCTCCCTGGCCAGCAGCGGTATCGGCGCCATGGACCGGTACAGCGCCCGATGGTGATCGTCGAGATCGGGTTCCGCAGGCGCCAGAGCGCCCGCGCAGCCGAGCGTCGGGCAGACCCCGCGCACGGCGGCGGCGCTGATCCTGCGGCACAGGCCACACCGGTGGATCGTCCCGGCCGCCGACAGCTTCAGCCAGGTGTGATCGAGCTGGAAGACCTGGCCGAGCCTGGGCAGAGCCGCCGAACTCAGCCAGCCGTCGCGCAGCGAGGTGAGCAGCCTCCAGCAGCCGTCGAGGATCTCCCGCGCGTCCGCCTCGGACCCGAGCACGGCCAGCACCCTGCGCAGGTAGTCGAGCCGGCGGTTGACACCCCGCGTCGGCAGCCAGCTGAGCACCTTCAGCCTGGCCTCGGCGCCGTCGCCGCGCACGTAGATCGGACCACGGCGGGGATCGAACAGCTCGTCGCGCGGATCGACCTCCTCCGGCATGGTCAGCGCGCCCTGCCGGCGCAGCGAGCGGGCCAGCTCGCCCAGCAGCGACCAGCATTCCTCCGGGCTCAGCCCCAGCTCCAGCAGGGGAGCGGGCAGTCGCCAGCCCGGCTCCCTGTCGAGCTCGACCCGCAGCAACCCGAGTCCCTCCAGCGACTGGCGTTCGTCCATGGCCACCAGTTCGCGCATCACCCACAGCGCCACCGTGCGCCGCCGCTGCTGGCGCGAGGCGCGGCGCTCGAACACGCCCGCGTCCCCGGCCGCCCCGACCACCTCGTCCACCAGGTCGTCGACGGTGGCGTCGTCGTCGCGGCGTACGGCGCGGCCCAGACCGTCGAGGATCAGCTTGCGCTGCTGGATCTGGGCATAGCTCGACTCCAGGTAGGGAGCGAAGTAGGCGGCGGCCTGGCGGCTGTCGCTGAAGGTCAGCAGCTTGCGCCCGCCGCCCGGCCGGTCCTCCTGCTCCGGCATGGATGGCAGCGCCTGATAGAGCGTGGTGGCCAGGACCGCGGCCGCGGCCTCGTTACCGCTCTCGAACAGGCGGATCATCCCGGCGCCGCGCGCCCCGCAGGCCAGGCAGCCGCTGGGCGAGCTGGCCTTCGTCTTCAGCCGGCGTACCGGACGCAGTGCGCCACCGGTGCAGCAGGGGCTCTGCGCGGTCGCGTGGAGGGCGCCGCACCTGCCGCACAGGAAGGCGTCCTGTGCCTCGGTCTCCGGCCCCTCCTCCAGGGTTTCGTCGTCCTCGTCGGCAAGCTCGGGCGTGTCGCCGAGCAGCAGCCAGACCCTGGACTCCATCGCGCTCACCCTGGGGGTGAACCGCCGACCGGCCGGCTCGACCGCGCCCATCAGGTGAACCGCGCCGCAGCGCTTGCACGCGCCGAACTCGAAGACGGCGCTGGAGCAGGTGGGACAGCTCTCATGACGACCGAGCGCGACGTGCGGGCCGGTCAGGCAGGTGAAGGCACCCTCGGTGGCCCGAGCGAACAGGTGATAACGAGCCGACAGCACCGGACTGCCCGCGCCGTCGGTGATCCGCGCGCCCACCGCCACCAGCGCGGCCAGTGCCTCGTCCGGCTCCTCCTGACCTTCGAAGAGCAGCCGGGCCAGTTCGGTGACGGGCTTCGGTCCGGCCGCGAGGCTCCCGCGAAGGGTGGCCATCGCGTGCTCGCGGGCGAGAGCCGTGCCCGCGTGCGACATCCCGGAGCGGCGTACCAGCTCGGCCGCCGGATCCTCGCTCACGGCCAGCTTGCGGTAGTCGGCCGCGGTGAGCGGCCCCCAGAACGGCCCGGACGGCATCTCCACCCGGGTGGCGGTCACCAGGTCGGCATCGTCGAACGGCGTGTCGAACAACCGCGTGGCGAAATCCAGAACGGCCGGGCCCTCGTCACCGACCGTGGCGCTGGTCGCGATGGCCTGCAGCCTGCGCCCGGGCGCCACCCGGTCACGCAACCGGCGCAGCAGCATCCCGAGCTCCTCGGCCTTGGCGCCGTCGTACACATGCGCCTCGTCCAGCACCACGAACCGCCACCGCTCGGCGTGCTCGAAGAGTTCCAGGTCGTCGGGGCGGAGCAGCAGGTACTCCAGCATCGCGTAGTTGGTGAGCAGCAGATGCGGAGGGGTGGCCCGCATCTCCTCGCGGCTGAGCAACTCGTTGGGCAGCCGGGGCCGGCCGGGGTTGAGCTCCTCGAACAGGGCGGCACCCTGCTGGACCCGCTCAGGGGTGTCGCCCGTGTAGCGGCCGAAAGTGATCCGCGGCGCGGCGGCGAGCAGCTCCCGCAGCCGTTTGAGCTGGTCGTTGGCGAGCGCGTTCATCGGGTAGAGCATCAGCGCCCGCACCCCCGGCGGCGGGTCGCCCTCGGCGGTCAGCGCGGACAGGATCGGCAGCAGGAAACTTTCCGTCTTGCCCGAGCCGGTGCCGGTGGCCACCACCAGGTTCCGGCCCGTCGCCGCCTTGCGCAGCGCCTGCTCCTGGTGCAGATAGAGCGGCCGGTCCAGTGGGAGCGCCCTGCTGCCGAGTGTGGCGAAGGCGGGATCGAGCACCCCCTGGCCGATCAGCTCGCGCAGGGTCGCGCCCGTCCGATAAGGCGGGGTGGCTTCGAGCAGGGGCCCCTTGGTCAGCAGCGGGCTGGCCTCGATCTGCTCCGCGAGCGCCTCGGCGATCGCGGGCTCGCGCACGGGCAGCAGAGAGCGCAGGTACCGGCGGTAGGTGCCGGCGATGAGCGCGCTGGTGGCGAGGGGATCCATGGGTCAATAGTTGCAGAGCCAGGGATCTGACGTGGTTCCCAGTGGAGAGGACATTGTCGCGAGAGTGATATTTCGTACTCTGAGAGTGATTTCACCGTGCGCCAGCACGGTGTCACGCAGGCGTACAAGCGGATAATCGCCCCGGGCGTGCGCGGTCAGCTCCTGTACGGCGCGGCCACCCGCGATCACCTCAATGGGCGGGTTCACCATGCCTGGCAGGTCCAGCCGCAGCCACCGGTGCTCCGGCATCAGACAGGGCGGCGCCGTGTGCCACTGCCGATCCACGCGTACCCGCATGTGCGGTGGTCGCACGGTGAGCGGCAGCGTGCGGCCGGATGCCACGCAGGTGAGCGGGCACGTCGTTTGCGCGGCGGTGAGAGTGAGCGCCTGCGGCGTCGCTGTCAGCCCGGGACCGGTGTGGAAGGACACGTCAGCCGGAGCCAGCCCGCCTGCCTCGAACAGCCGGATCGGCGGGTCGTAGCGGACCCGCAGCCCCTCGGCGATGGTGACGGTGTGTTGTCCGGGCCGGCCGTCCGCACCCGAGATCGTCACGGTGAAGGTCCCGAGCAAGGGCCTGGGCAGGAGAGCCCACAGGTCGGCGGGGTCGGCCCGCTGCACCGTGTCACCAGCACGTCCGACCGTGACTCGCCAGTCTCCCCGCGGCAGCCACAGGGCAGGCGGTCCGGCCAGTACCGCGGAGCCGTCCGGTGCGCTGACGCCGCCGACGGCCTCACCCGGCAGCAGCCGTGGCCCGGCCCTGCCCCGTACCGGCCTCCTGCGGCTGTCGCCCCCGGATGAGGCCGCGGCCAGCCAGCTCCCGCCCTCCAGTGAGATCAGCGCCAGCCGCCAGTGTTCCCAGCCGAAGGGCAGTATGCCCTCGGCGATCGTGCGCAGCGGGCCGTCGGAGGTCAGCACGCCGTCACGAAGATGAGCGACCCAGACCGGACCGGGCGGCAGGTCCCCGGTCAACTCGCGGCCGTCCTCGGTGAAGACGAGCAGGTCCTCTCCCTCGGGCCCGGAGATACCCCCGCCGAACGGGTCGAGCAGGCGCCGGGGCGGCTCCGGCGCCGGTCGTCCGGCGTGCAGCATGATCGACTGTGTGGCGGTGGCCGCACGCGGCAGCTCGAAGAAGTCCAGCGCGGCCAGAAACGCCTTACCCCAACCCGCCGCGTTGCCCCGGCGCTTGGTGGCCACCCTCCAACGAGGCCAGAACGCCTCGCCGGCCGCCGCCATGCGGGTGAGCGAGATCGCCACGCAGGCCGGCCAGCGCACGGCGACCTCCTCGTGGCCATAGACGTGTCCGAGCGCTTCAGCCGCCGCCGTCGCCATCTCCTCGGGAACGTCGGTCTCCGACACCAGTGAGACTCGGCGCAGTTGCGCGGCCCACTGCTTTTCGAGCAGGTCGAGCAGGGCAATGAACGGCATCACCGGCGTGCCGGCACCCAAGGGGTCCGACATCCACGCTCCATGCCTCGATCTCCGTCCTGGAGAAGAGCAGCGAGATGGGGCATCACCGCCTATCGTAGCCGCGTTGGTGGCGAAGATCGGCAGCCCGGTCTCAATGCCCTTGTACAAACCGACCTGACGATCAGTTTGTACTCGGGCACTCTGGAGGCCGATACCGCACTGCGCGGTCGAACGCCATGTCGGCGGCCACGACGAACTCGGCCGCCTGGTGGCGTGGGAGGGTTCGATGCTCGCGGGCAAGACCAGAGACAGGATGCAGGTGGCGGTGGCGGTGGCGGCGCTGGCATGGCGAAGCGCTCGAGGTCTGATCATGGCGTTCTCCGGGGGTGCTGGGGGAGACCGGGCCTGGATGGCTGGTGAGCGCGGAACGATCAGGGGTGAGCGCTCGGAGATACCGCCGAACCGGTGCGGTTCAAATCAAAGGGACGTACGAGGATGCTTCCCGTCTTTGCGCATCGGCATCCGATCCGCTCTCGACTCAGAAACGCTACGTAATAAATAAGTTACACTGTGTAGTTTTACTGATTGGTATGTATAGCCCCGGGAGGTCTACGTGGTCAAGAGGTGATGCTGAGGCCGTATGGCCGGGCTCTGTCGCTTCGTGGCTGGCCGCGCCGAGCCGCGCGCCCGCTGCTCGCTCCGGGGCAAGTCGCACCGCTCGCTGTCCGGATGCTCGTCCTCTGGGAGTTGTGGGCGGTTGTCTCGCGCAAGGTGGGTGAACGCGGCCAACAATTGGAACTTCACCGCCGCGGACGTCTGTATCCAGGAATTGGCGGTGGTGTCGGCAGCGTCGGCCTGGACGGGCAATCACGGGAACACCTGCCTCAACGGCAACGTCATTGATCACAGCAACTAGGCGCACGCCGGAAGCCGAAACGCCATCCCAGTGGCGACGGCGCAGCGAGGTGACGTTCGGTTCGGGCTGTTCCAACCCGCTCCCGCAGTTCCTGATATCGAGGGGGTGGGCCGGTGGGCAGCCCGGGTCTGTCGGTGGGTACGGGTGTCAAAAATCGGCCGGTTCGGATACCGATCTTTGTGGTGATCACCCCTATGGGGCGGAAGTCGAGCCTGCCGGGCGGTGGCCAGCGGACGATCTCGCTGTCCAGTTTCTCGGCCACCCACCGGTGTGGCAGTGTCTGAAGCCCGCTGCCGGCATGGCGCTTGACCACCTGGACGGCGATCCCGCGCTGGGCGCCATGCCGGATCACTGTGTTGTCGTAGCCGCCATCGACCCGGGGTGGTCGTAGGCCGTCTGAGGCGGAAAGTCTTGTGGCCGGTACTCCCAGGCGATCCCATCTCGCACGTACAGGATGGCATTCACGATTTCCCGCAGGTCGTGGATCCGTGCTGCTGTGTCTTGACCTCGCCGGGCCGCTCGCCATGTCGCTGCGGCAGGGACGCCGAGAAGTCATACGAAGATCAACGATTGTGAATCCGCCGGTCGGCAGCGTCGGCACACCGTAGGAGGGCGCCACCTGGTGGGGCCTACGCTCCTGCCCGAGCATCCGGTGGTGTGCTCGCATGCGTGGCCCCGCGGGTCTCATGTGCACCACCGGACCGCCACGTCGCTGTCACTGCACAGCTAGTTCCCGCCCACAACCAGCAATGATTACTTAAAGTTGCTGCAAGTAGCTTAAAGTCACAATGTGCTGGAGGATCATGCATCTCCCCCTTCGATGCACTCTCACGGCGAACACCGCCGACACCCGCCGCGAGGTGCCGATCACCGAAGCCATCACCGTCGAGGATGCGGGCAAGCTCGACATTGACCACGTCGTGCCGCTGCCCGAAGCCTGGGAGTCGGGCACCTCAGCTTGGACCGTCGAGCAGCGCGTCGCCTACGCCAACGACCTGCAAGCCGTGCACCACCTGATGGCCGTTACCGCCTGCGGCAACCGGCAAAAGGCCGACCGCGACGTGGCCGACCGGCTGCCGCACCAGGAGCCGATCCGCTGCCGCTACATCGCCGAGTGGACCGCGATCAGACACCGCCGGCAGTTGAGCGTGGACGCTCGCGAGAAGCAGGCGCTGGTCTCCATCACCGTGAGCTGCCCAGACCTCCCGCTGGACGCCCAACCCGCCGTCTGACCGGGCCGTGGCACGACGAACTATGGCCTGTCGTCCCCGGGCCGGCGGGCTTCCCGCAAGGCCTCGGCGGCAGTGTCGCCGCATCTTGCCGGTGGCGGGCCCTGCGCTGCGACTCCCCGAACACCAGCCACGCGCTCCGCCGCGCCGGCCCTAGGTTCCGGCTCTCTTCGGCCATTCCCTCAGCCAGAAAGGCCCCGCCTGTCATGACCATGCCCCAACACCCCGCCCCGGGCGGCTGCCCGCAGCGGATCGCCCTGATCAACGGCAGCTTCGAAGAACCCGTCATCCCCACCACCGACGTGGACTTCCAGGACCAGAACGACGTGCCCGGCTGGTTCACCACCGCCACCGACGGCCAGATCGAGTTCTGGCCGCACGGCTACCGGGGCGTTCCCGCCGGCGACGGCAGACAGTTCGCCGAACTGAACGCCAACCAGTTCTCCACCCTGTACCAGGACCTGCCCACCACCCCCGGCACCCGGCTGTACTGGCGGCTGCTGCATCGCGGCCGTAACGGCGAGGACACCATGCGGGTGCAGATCGGCCCGCCCCCGGTCGGCGGGCAGGAGTTCGCCCCGAACCACGAAAGCGGCGACCTCACCGACGGCACCGACGCTTGGGGCGAGCACACCGGCGTCTACACGGTCCCGGCCGGGCAGAGCACCACCCGCTTCGCGTTCAAGTCCGTCTCGGCCGCCGGCGGTGACGCCACCGTCGGCAACTTCCTGGACGGCATCTTCTTCGGCACCGCGCCCTGCGTGGTGGTGAGCAAGACCGTCGCCCCCGAAACGGGAGCCGGGGTCGGCGACACCCTCACCTACCGCGTCAACCTCAAGAACGAGGGCGGCGTCCCCGCCGAGAACGTCATCCTGCGCGACGTCATCCCCGCCGGCACCGGCTACGTCGACGGCTCGCTGCGCATCATCGGCGGACCCGGCTCCGACGACAGGACCAGTGGCCGCAACGGCCGCTACGACCCCGGAACCCGCCGGCTGACCGTCCCTCTCGGCGAGGGCGCCGGCGACGGGCACGGCGGCGTGCTCGGCCCCACCACGGAGTTGCCCGACGGCATCACCGTCGAGTTCCGGGTCAGGGTGGAACGCGACGGCGCCGGTCGTGCTCTGGTCAACCAGGCCGAGGTCACCTACGACAACACCTACGGTGACGACGTCGAACATCTGACCTCGACCTCCAACACCTCCACGCACCACACCGCCCGCGCGGTGGACCTCGGCCTGGTCAAGGCCGCCGACCAGGTGCACGCCACCGTCGGCGAGGCCGTCACCTACCACCTGGCCGTCACGAACCACGGCCCCACCCAGGCCACCGGCGTCCAGGTCACCGACCGCCTGCCCGCCTCCCTGCGGTTCCTGTCCGCCACCCCCAGCGCCGGCGCCTACGACCCCGCCACCGGCCTGTGGAACGTCGGCACCCTGCCCGTGGGCGAGACCGCCCATCTGATCCTGCGAGCCAAGGTGACCCAGGCCGGCACCTTCCACAACACCGCCACCGCCCACGCCAACGAAACCCGCACCGACGTCCCGGTCAGCGCGATCAGCACCATCTGCGTACACGAACAACCGGACTGCATCACCACACCCGACACGGGCAGCGGAACCGGCGGTGGTGGTGGGACCGTCACCTTCGGCGGGGTCACCTACATGATCGTGCCCGGTCCGAACGGTCCTGTCCTGATCCCTGTTCAGCCGGGCACCGGTGGTGGCGGGGCCGGCGGCGGTGGGACCGTCACTTTCGGCGGGGTCACGTACATGATCGTGCCTGGTCCGAACGGTCCCATCCTCATTCCCGTCCAGCCCGGCACTGGCGGCATTCCTGTCCAGCCCGGCACCGGCGGCGGCTGGACCGGCGGCGGCATCGTCATCGGTGGGGTTCGCTACGTCATCGTGTGTGGGCCCAACGGTCCCTACCTCGTTCAGGTCGGCAGCGGCGGTGGCGGTGGCGGGCACCGCTACTGCGTCTGCGAGTAGCCGTGTCCCCGCTGTGATGATCACCTGGGTCCCTCCACTGAGGGCGGAGGGACCCGGCCATCGCCCCGGCCCGCCTTCCTCTCACATTCCTTCAGCGGTCCTGTGACCGCCTTCGCAGAGCAGGTGACCTCCCGTGCGTGTCCTGATCCAACTGCGCCCACCCCAAGACGTCGTCGCCTCGGTCCTCGATCCCGGCGTGGTCTCCACCGTCGCCGACGTGGCCGGCGACCTGCCCGGTGTCCTTCTCGACCAGACCTTCGACCCGGTGCCGCTGCCCGGCCTGGCCCCCATGGCCACGCCCCGCAGCGGTGGCCTGCTGGGCTCGCTCGGCGGCTCGCGACTGGGCCTGTCCCGCTCCGCCGAGCACGCCTCGGTGCTGGTACGCGGGGAGATCGCCGACGACGACCTGCCCACCCGGTGGAACCTGCTGACCTCGACCGTACGCGAGGTGACCGGCGTCTTCTCCGACCCGTCCATCGGCACCACCCTGGCCTGCGACGGCAATGTGCCGGTCGGCGACTGGCACGACGTCGAACGACTCCTGCACGTCGGAGAACTGCAGGCGAACGGTTACGACGGGGACGGCGTCCGGGTGGCGATCGTGGACGGCGGCATCAACTACGAACATGTCGCCGGCAAGCTCGGCCGCCCGTGCCTCATCGACGGCTACAACAGCTGGAACCCGCGGGGCACCGAGCCCGACCCCGGCCGCTACCCGGTCGGCCACGGCAGCCTGTGCGCGTTCAACACCCTGATCGCCGCGCCGAAGGCGGTCCTGCTCGACATCCCCATCCTGCGGACCCTCCAGTCCACCACGACCGGTCTGCTGTCGGACGCCGTGGCCGCCTACGCCCACCTGTGGCAGGTGCTGATGAACTTGCCCGAGGCCTCCCGCACCCTGGTGGTCAGCAACAGTTGGGGACTGAACTCCAGAAAGGACGATCTGCCGCCCGGGCATCCCGGCAACTACGCCGGCAACCCGATGCACCCGTTCAACGTCGCCCTCGCCAGCCTGGAGGTCGCCGGCGCCGACATCGTCTTCTCCGCCGGCAACGGCGGCCAGGACTGCCCCAACAGCAACCGCGACGCCTTCTACGACATCGTCGGCGCCAACGGCCACCCCAAGGCCGTCACCGTGGCCGGCGTCGACATCCACGGGACACGCGCCGGCTACTCCACCAAGGGCCCCGCCCGGCTGGCCGACAACAAACCCGACATCAGCTCCTACACCCACTTCCTCGGCTCTGAGGCCACCGAGTTGCGCGCCGACACCGGCACCTCCACCGCCTGCCCGGTCGCCGCCGGCGTCATCGCGGCCCTGCGCACCCGCCACCCCGGCTCGCACCTGTTTCCCTCCCAGCTCCGCACCCTGCTGCAGCGCACTGCCGAAGACCGCAGCACGGCCGGGTTCGACTACGAGTACGGCTACGGCATCATCAACCCGCCCGCCCTCATCGCCGCGCTGGACAAGTTCCGCCAGCGGGCCGCCTGAGCAACGACCGCAGCCCCGTGACCGTGATCACCAAGTGGGTGGCGAGCCTTGCCTTGCACGCACCGCGCGGGCGCGCTCCTCCGAGATGGGCTTGCGTCGTATCCACCACGGTTGAACGCACCGCGCGGGCGCGCTCCTCCGAGGTGGGCTTGCGTCGTATCCACCACGGTTGCACCGCGACCCGCATCGTGGGCGGCCGTCGTCTCGACCACCCGGCCGGGCGGCCGTCACCCCGGTCCAGACACACACCTGCAGCTCTCTCATGAAGGGAAACCCATGAAGTCCCTGCGTACCACCATCAAGATCGGTCTTCCGACCGGACTGTCAGCACTCGTGCTGGCCGGCGCCCTGCTCATTCCGGCATCGGCGGGCGCGGAGCCCGGCCCGGCGGCCCAGCCCGTACGAGCCGCGCAGGCCAGGCAGGCGCCCACGCCCGTGCCGGTGCCCCCGCCCGCGCCGGTCGCCGAGACGCCGCCGTTCGTCGACGACGGACGCCGCCATGTGGTGGAGAACGTCAAGACCAACGGCTACCTCATCCACTTCGGCTACTCCAATCCGGCATGCAACGACTTCGATCCCTGCCTCGTGCTGGCGTGGGAAGCCGGCGTGATCCCTCCGGCCAACGAGTGGTTCTTCGAGGAAGGGCAAACGCGGCGCGGCCACGTCTGGTTCCGCATGCGCAACGCCAAGTCCAACAAGTGCGCCGTCCCCGGCGGCTGGGCCGAGGGCCTGCCCAGCGTCGTGGTCAAGACCTGCGGCAGCAGCGATGAGTTCTTGTGGCGGGCCGAGCCCGACCGCACCGGCGACTGGCGCACCGTCAAGTTCGTCTCCTACACCACCAGCGACGCCATCAGGCCCGTCTACGGCAACAGCCCCAACGAATACACCGTCCTGCACGACGACGGCTACACCCCCAACTTCTATTGGTCGGTCTCCCGGTAGCTGACCAGCTCATCCCCGTGACCGGACGCGGACACCGCAGCAGGCCTCCGCGTCCGGCTACGACCGGGGACCCAGAGGAACGTCTCCTCGCCAGTGTGGGAAGCGTCCGGGGTGCTCTGGCCGCCGTCACTTTGTTGTCAGAGGTACCACAGAGCCCCGAGCTCGCAGCCGCGTGGAGCGCAGCTTGGGCGGTACACACGTCAACGCCAACTAAACGTATCTATGAAACTACTTTATGTAGCTGTGGTGAGGATAGTGCTGTGCCGTTCCGTCCCGCCATGGTGAGAAAAGCAAGCCGAGTGGCAGGAGGGACGGACACGATGGACGCGCGAGAAGTTGGTGCGGCATCGATGTTCAAGCAGTCCTGGGCCTTCGACTCCAAGCCACCCGCCTTCGACGTCGAGCAGTATGGCAGGGCGCTCTTGATCTGTGCTGCCGGCGACGGGGAGGTCACGCCTGCCGAACGTGACTGGATCATGGGTACTTCGCGGCCTTTGGCTGCAGCGACGACCTGCTCAAGCTGCTGTCCGCCTACACCGCCGATGAGACGATCGAGTCCGTGCTGGCCCAGAGCGGGTCGGTGGACGCCTCTAGCCGGGGCCTCATCCACGACGCCATCCGCGCCTGCTCGGCCGATGGCGAGCTCCACCCGGCCGAACTCGGCCGGATCCGGGCGATGAACCGGCTGCTCGGCCACCCCGAGAACCTGGTCGATGAGTGGATCGCCTATCACCGGCAGGAGGAGGCCATCCGGCTGCGGCGAGCCACGATGATCTGGCCTGACCCCGCCGACAAGCCCTACTGAGTGACCCCGTTGCGGTCCAACGGCAAGCCAGGCGTGGCAGCCAGCGAACGCTACGGCGACCACCTGTTCGCCCACGGAGCCGACGGCGAGCGTGACCGCCTGGCCGCGCTCGCCCAGGCCCTGGACGACGACACCGCCCAATGGCTCGGCCGGCTGCCGATTCAGCCGCACTGGCGCTGCCTGGACATCGGTGCCGGCCTGGGTGGTACCGCCGCCTGGCTGGCCGAGCGCTGCCCACGCGGCAGTGTCGTCGCCACCGACATCGACCTCACCCATCTGGCCCCGGCAGCCGAGCACGGAACCTGGCAGGCGCTGCGGCACGACGTCACCCGTGACGACTTCCCCCCGGCCGGCTTCGAGCTGATCCACGCCCGCTGGGTGCTGTCGCACCTGCGCGAGCGGGACGCCGTCCTGGCCCGGATGACGTACTCAATGATGCGGGCTTCACGGCCATGGCGGCATCCTCGGTGGGGTACCTCACCGAGTTGGGCGACGATGCCGCCCAAGCCGCGGATTTCCTGCTCGACATTCAGCTGGCCGGCTTCTTTTCCGATGCTGAAGAGACCGCCATGGCACGAGCCCGGTCCGCGTTGGCGAAAGCATTGCGCCGTTACGAGCGCGACAGCGCAGTACGACTACTTGCCTCGGCGTGGATCGTCACGGCCCAAATCGAGTGATGCGTCACAGCCGCTCCGCAGAAGATGAGGCATCCGAGATGCAAAGTCATTCCGAACGAACTCGGCTTCATCATTCGAAACAACCTGACATCCCGCAGGTCAGCGACTAGCCAGTAGGACGCCAGCGCACACTCGGCGCGTACGACCCGCCGGCCGCACGCGGCTGCGCCGCCTGGTCTCACGCGAGTTCACCGCCCGCCGGATAGAGCGCCTGCGCCACGGCGGGCCCGCCGAGATCGCCATTATGCGCAACACCCTGGAACCGGTGGAACCCGGCGGTGTGAGCATCCCGGCGGGCGCGCCCTGGCAGGTGAGATCGGCTGGCGGCCCGGCTTCAGGCGATCACTCACCGGACTGCCCGTCCGTACATCTCCGTCACCCTGACCACGTCCCGCCATTGGACGCATACGCCCGGTGTCACCGGCGCCACGCCGACCTCCTCCCTGCCTGACCACTCACAGCGTGCGACCTGGCAGGTGGGGCGAGTCTCGCGGCACGAGTCGTACGAAGGGGATGCGCCGTCCCACGGCTCGGAAGTCCGCCTCCGAGCCGTCGACGGCGTATCCCATCAGACGCGACCACGTAGCTGCCGGCTCGGGCGTCGTGGCCCACGACTTCGAGGACGACCTGGCGCCGTTTCCCGGTCACCCTGCCGACATGGTGAAGGATCATGATGCGCTGCCCGAACACCCACCCCGGACCGAGCCGGTAGAGGTACAGCGGAAGCCGGAACAGCAGCCGGGCGAGCCCGGCCGGCGGCCTTGCTTGCTTGATGATCACCATGGGTGAGCCCTTCTTTGCTCAGGGACGAGTCGCCGGTGGGACGTCCGGACCGATGAGCCGGTGGAGGACGGCCGCCGTGGACGTGATGGACGGGCCTACGCCCATCCCCGGTGCAGCAGCAGGCCGTCGAGGGCGGCCGTCAGGACCGCGGCCGTCGCCTCAGGTTCCGGGACGCAGTGCGTATCGAGCCAGCGGCCGAACTGCTGCCGGAACTCACCGACGAGGCCGCCGATCTGCCCGCGAAGCTCGTCGTCGCGTGTGGCCGCCAGATATGCCTCCGTGGCCAGCAACGATGCCGGATCCGCGCCGGTGTGCTGCTCCAGCGCGGCCAGCATCGCGTCCACACCGTCGGCCGGGGTGCGTGCACGGTCCGGCGCGGCCACCGCCTCGGCCAGCACCTGACGCATCACGCCGACGCCCCAATGCCATCTCGTGATTCCACAGGCAATATGGCCTTGTGGGATACCATATATTCATATAGTTTCCCAGTTATGCATTCAGCCTATGATCGGCCGCCCGAGGACCTGACCGCCCGCGCGCGGATCCGGGACGCGGCCTTGGCGGAGTTCGCCGAACGCGGCTTCAAGGGCGCCACGATGAAGGCCGTCGCCGACGCCGCCGGCGTCTCGGTGGGCCTGGTGCAGCACCATTTCGGCTCCAAGGAGGGGCTGCGCGTGGCCTGCGACGCGCATGTCCGCGACACCATGCTGGGTGCCGCGGGTCAGGTGCAGGACGGGGCCGCGATCACCCCTGAGTTCATCGGGGGAATGTATGAGGCGAGCGAGCTCAGCGTCCGCTATCTCGCACGGGCCCTGGTGGAGGGATCGCCCGTGGCGGCGGCGATGTTCGACGAGGGCGCCGAGTCCGCCGAGCGGTTCTTCTCCGAGACCTGGCCGGATGAGTTCCCCCCGGGCGAGGCGAAGGTGCGCGAACGCGCCGCCGTGATGGCGGCCATGCATCTCGGCACGATCGTGCTGCACGAGCATCTGTCGCGCCGGTTCGGCACGGACACGCTGCGCCGGGCGAACCTGGCCCGCTTCAGCATGGCCATGGTCGATGTGTACGCGCACATGGGGGAGTGGATCGCCTCGGGGCCGGGAGAACAGATCAGCCAAGCCGTCGCCGACCAGGACAGGAAGGAGCACCCCGGTGACTGACGCGATCAGCATCCACGCACTGACCAAGAACTTCGGCCAGGTACGTGCGCTGGACGGCCTGGACATGACCGTGCGGGAAGGGGAGGTGCACGGATTCCTCGGCCCGAACGGGGCCGGAAAGACCACGACCCTGCGGATCCTCCTGGGCCTGCTGCGCAAGGACGGCGGCGAGGTCCGGCTGCTGGGCGGCGATCCCTGGGCCGACGCGGTCGAGCTGCACCAGCGGCTCGCCTACGTCCCCGGTGACGTCACCCTCTGGCCGAGCCTGTCCGGCGGCGAGGTGATCGACCTGCTCGGGCGCCTGCGCGGGCGTACCGACAGCAAGCGGCGCGAGGAGCTGATCGAGCGGTTCGGCCTGGATCCGCGCAAGAAGGCCCGGACCTACTCCAAAGGCAACCGGCAGAAGATCGCGCTGATCGCCGCGCTCGCCTCCGAGGTGGAGTTGTTACTGCTGGACGAGCCGACCTCCGGTCTCGACCCGCTGATGGAGGCCGTCTTTCGCGAGGTCATCGCCGAGGAACGCCGCGCGGGCCGCACGGTGCTGCTGTCCAGCCACATCCTCGCCGAGGTCGAGGCGCTGTGCGACCGGGTGAGCATCATCCGCGACGGCCGGATCGTGGAGACGGGCACGCTCGGCCGGCTGCGCCACCTCACCCGCACCTCGGTCACGGCCGAGCTGGCCAGGATGCCGTCCGATGGCCTGCCCGGGGCGCACGACCTCGTGGTCGAGGGTGATCGGGTGCGTTTCCAGGCCGACACCGACCACCTCGGTGAGGTGCTGGCCCGGCTCGTGGAGTACGGCGTGCGCGACCTCACCGCCCAGCCGCCCACCCTGGAGGAGTTGTTCATGAGGCACTACCGATGAACACCTCGGCACTGATCCGGCTGATCCTGCGTCGCGACCGCGTCTGGCAGCCGCTGTGGATCCTGTCGGTCACCGGTTTCGTCGCGACCACGGTGGCCACCATCGGCCGGTTGCTCCCGACCGGGGAAGCCCGCCTGCACTACGCGAACGAGATCACCCGCAACCCGGTGATCCTGCTGCTGCAGGGACCGGCGTACGGCGACAGCCTGGGCGCGGCCGCCGCCCAGCAGCGGGGCGCGGCCACCACGATCTTCGCCGCCCTGGCCAGCGTCATCCTCCTGGTCAAGCACACCCGCTCGGATGAGGAGCAGGGCAGGCGGGAACTGGTCGGCTCCGCCGCCGTCGCCCGGCACGCCCCGCTGACCGCCGCCCTCGCCGTCGTGCTGGCCGCCAATGCCGTCCTGGCCGTGCTGATCACCCTGGCCTGTGTGAGCGCCGGGCTTCCCCTGGACGGATCGCTGGCCTGGGGGCTGATGGCCGCGTCCGGCGGCTGGGTGGGGGCCGCGCTGGCCGCGGTGGCCGTACAGGTGACCCATGGCGCCCGCGCGGCCGCAGCCGTGGCCTTCACCGTGTTCTTCGCGTTCTACCTGGTCCGGGGCGTCAGCGACCTGGGCGGGCCGGGCCTGGCCTGGCTGGGCTGGCTGGTGCCGAACGGCTGGATCCTGCGCGCCCGCGCCTTCGGCGACGAGCAGTGGTGGACGTTCGGGCTGGTCGTGGCGTTCGTCGCGGCACTGGTGGGGGCGGCCTACGCGCTGTCGGCCCGCCGGGATATTGGTGCCGGTCTCGTACCGCCACGCCTCGGCCCCGCCCACGCCCGGAACGGCCTGCGCGGCGCCTTCGGCCTGGCCTGGCGCACGCACCGGGTCATGGCGCTGGCCTGGATCGCGGGTGCTGCCTTCGTCGGCGCCGGGCTCGGACTGGGCGGGCAGACCGCCATCGAGACGTTCGGTCGCAGCGGCGCGCTGGACTTCTGGGCGCGGCGCACGGGAACGGACGACCCCACGGAGATCTTCTTCGAACTCGTCGTGTACGAACTGGCGGTGTACTCCGTCTCCCTCTACGCGATCATGACAGTGCTGCGGCTGCGAGGTGAGGCGGCCACCGAACTCCTGCTGTCCCACCCGGTGAGCCGGACCCGCTGGGTGATCAGCCACCTGGTGCTCGCGGTGGCGGTGCCCGTGGCCATCCTGGTCGCCGCCGGGCTCGGGCTCGGCCTCGGCGACGGGAACTTCGCCGGTGGCCTGGCCATCACCACGGTCATCCTGCCCGGCATCTGGGTGATGGCCGCCATCGCCGTGGCGGCCTTCGGACTGTTCCGCCGCGCCGGCGCGGCCGTGGGGTGGACCGCCCTGGCGCTGACTGTCGCCCTGGAGGTCGGCTGGGAGGTCGGCCTGGTCAGCGACGTGTTCTTCATGGTCTCCCCGTTCGCCCACGTCCACTACTCCACCCTGGCCGACCCGGGACCCGGCACGCTGATCGGCCTCACCCTGACGGCCACCGCCGTCACGGTCGTGGGCCTGTACGGGCTCCGCCGCCGCGACCTGGCCCTGTGACGCCGACCGGCGGCAGCGGGAAACGTCAGGGCGCCGCGCACGCCGGCTCACGTGACGCAGACGCATCCTCAGGTGACGAGCGGCATACACCACCAGCTGCAGGGTCCGACTCCCTGCGGCGCTCATATGATCCAGACACGCATGCCGCCCGCGGAGCACCAGTAGTGATCAAAGAAACCGACACTCGCATTCACGACGCAATCGGAACACCCGCAGGTGAGGGCTCCAGCGTCAATCCAACCCTTGGTCTCAAGGAGCCAAGGCGGTTCGGATGGACGTTTTCGCCCCAGGCGCCGACTTGGCCCATCAGCCCTCCGATATGGCGGATGTGGTGAAGGACCAGCGCTGGTTCGGCCAGGTGCAGGTAGTGGTCGGCGATGGGCGCGACGATGTGGCGTCCGCGTGTTGACAGGGCCGCGATCTGCCGGTGGTGGGTGATGGTCTGCTGGTCGCCGCGGGCGCTGATGACGGTCACGGGCAGCGAGCCCCACGATCCCGCGGTTCGGGGCAGCTCGCGGACGGCCTGGGTACTGGCGTCGTAGGCGCGCATCTCCGCGGCGGCGGCCTCCCAGGTGGCAGAGCCGAACACGACGGGGACGTTGTCGTGGGTGAGCCGGGGTTCACGCGGGTCGACCATCCAGTCGCCCGTGCGCAGCAGGCCCACGGCGGCCACCGCGGACCACACCTTGGCCTGGATCGTGGCCGGGGTAGCGAGATCGTTCGTGCTGTGTTCGTCGGCGGGGTCGAGCAGTACCATGCCGGCGACGCGATCGGGCCGGCGGGCGTGGAACAGGCGCGCGACGTGTCCACCCCAGGAATGGCCGACGAGTACGAACGGCCCGGGTTCGCCCGCGCGGGACAGCACCGCGGCCAGGTCGCCGGCCTGCGTAGTGACGTCCTGATCGCCCGGTGCTTGGCCGCTCCAGGCGTAGCCGGCGCGGTCGTAGGCGCAGGAGCGCCGTCCGGAGGCGGCGAGCGTGCCTTGAAGATCCGCCCAGGTCGTGGCGGAGTCGCCCCATCCGGAGGCGAAGACGATCGTCGGGCCCTGGGAGCCCTGGCAGCGTAGATGGATGTGGTGCGTGCCCAGGTCGACCAGGCGTCCGGGGGCTGCATGACGCTGCGGGTCGGTGGGCCCGAGCGACTGCTCCACGGCCGCACCGGTCAAGCCGGCCACCAGCACGACACCGAGGACGCCCGCCAGGAGGCGCCGCAGCCGGCCGGCGCGCCTCTTCTCGCGGACCGGCACCGGCTCGCGCGCGGCCGCGCGGCGGAACGCGCCGCTGCCCGCGAGGACGGCGATGACCGCGAGCATGAGCAGCCAGCCCGGCCACCCGCTGAAGCCGATGGTCCAGGGATTGCTCAGCGCCTCGAGGTCACCGGTGGCGAACAGGACGTTGACGAAGCCGGTGATCAGCGTGTTGTTGGCGGCGTGGGCGATCACGCCGGGCCAGATGAGCCCGGAGGCCAGCCGCAGCCAGCCGAGCAGCACGTTGAACAGCACGGCGGTGACCAGAAAGGGGATCAGCCGGTGGGCGGTGCCGGTGCCCACGTATCCGGGCAGGTGCCACAGCCCCCAGATCAGGCCGCCCAGCAGCAGCGCGGGCCACAGCCCGAGCGGCCGCAGCCGGGGCAGCAGGAAACCCCGCCAGGCCCATTCCTCGCAGAAGGCCAGCGGCAGCATCACGACCGCGAGCCCGAGGCTGACGGCCAGGGCGGAGAGGATCGGTCCGATGGGCACGCCGTCCTGCCCGGCCGTCCCCGGCGCGTAGACCTCGCGCAGCCCGGAAAAGCCCGCCAGGTCGACCGGATACACTCCGGCCAGCGCGCCGATCGCCACGGCCAGGAACGCCAGCACCAGCGGGGCCACCAGCCCGATCACGCAATAGCGCACCAGCCGCCCTCTCGGGCGCAGCGGCGCCATCGCGGTCTCGCGGAGGATGTCGCCGGACCGGCGGATCCAGCGCACGACCACGAACGTGGCCAGACCGGCACCGAGCATGCCGCCGCCGGCGACGAGGTCAACGCCGGTGAGCGTCCGCAACAGCCACAGCAGCCACGGGATCGTGAAGGCCAGGAGCAGGAAGACCGTCAGTTCACGCCGGCGAAAGCTGTTGAGGTCCTCGCGCGCATCGGCGAGGTGCGGGGCGGGAGTTGACCGCATGGTGATGATCCTTTCTGGGGGTTCGGGGTTGTTGCTGGGCGCGCATGACGGCATCGGCCGCCTCTGCGGCGTCAGGGGTGCTGATGAGCAGTTCGTCGTACCTGAGCGTTGATGTGCCGGGGTTGAGGACGATGCGCAGGGCAGGCACGCCGCGGCGCACTCAATGGCTGTCTTGCCTTTCGCGCGCCGGAAGGACGGAAGAGCCGATGCGCTCTTCTTCTATCTGTTATAGCTCATCTATATCAGATAGAGTGTGGGCGTGCTTCTGACGCTCGACCTCGACAGCGAGGTGCCGATTTACCAGCAGATCCGCGATCGAGTGGTGGAGGCCATCGCCGACGGGGAGTTGGCGGAGGGATCGGCTTTGCCCTCCACCAGGCAATTGGCCGCCGACCTGGCGATCAACTTCCACACCGTCAACAAGGCCTACGACCTGCTGCGGCAGGAAGGGATCATTCGCATCAACCGCAAGAGCGGAGCCGTGATCCGCCGCGACCCCGGCTCCGGGCCCCCGGCCCCCGGTTACGCCGACGACTGGCAGGAGCGGCTACGCACCCTCCTGGCCGAGGCCACCGTGCACGGCGTGCCCGGTGAGGAGGTGCTCCAGCGGTGCGGCGGCGTCCTGACCTCGTTCCACGACCAGCGGACCACAAAGGAACCCTCCGTATGACCCTGCTCGTCCTCGCCTGTCTCGCTCAGGTGACGCTGCTCACCGTCGCCGCCTGGGCGCTGCCGGTGCTGGCCCGCCCCACACTGCCGTTCGGCGTACGGGTGCCCGCCGGACGCGTGGCCGACCCGGCCATCACCGCGCGACGCCTCCGCTACTCCCGCACGGTGGTGACCCTCGGCGTACTGGCCGCCCTCGGGTCGGCTCCCGCCGTCGTCCTGGCCGGCACCCCCGATGTCCTCACGACCATCGCCGCGCTCCTGTGCGCCGCCGACATCGCGCTCTACGCGGCCGCGCACCGCGCGATCCGCGCCGCCAAACGGCACGGCGACTGGTACGCCGGCACCCGCCAGGCCGTCACCGCCGACACCACCTGGCGCACCCATCCGGTACGGCCACCATGGCCGCTGCTGATTCCCTCGCTCACCCTGCTGGCCGGCACCACGGCCATCGGACTCACTCGATACAGCAGCCTGCCCGACACCCTGGCAACACTGCGCGGACTCGGCATCGACACCCACCACCGCGTCGCCACCACTCCCGGCACCGCTTTCGCCCCCGTGCTGTCCCAGACCGCGATCACCATCCTCGTCCCGGTGCTCGTGGCCGCCCTCATCCGCGCAAGACCCGAGACCGACGCCGAGCACCCGGCGAACTCGGCCCGGCGCTACCGCATCTACCTGCGTGGCATCGCCACCCTGCTGCTGGCCGGCGCCGCCTGCGCCGACCTGACCCTGCTCCTGCTGGCCCTGCAGCAGTGGAACATCCTCACGCCCTCGCCGCTGACAACGGCGGTGACCTGGGCGCCCATGGCCGCCATCGCGGCCGCCCTCCTGATCTTCGGCGTCCGGGTCGGCGAGGCAGGCCACCGCCTCCCCGCCCTGCCCGGGGAATCCGGCTCCGGCTACGTGCAGCGCGACGACGACCCGTACTGGCACCTGGCCGGAACCATCTACATCAACCGCCACGACCCCGCGATCCTCGTCCACCAACGCCTCGGCAGCCGATGGACGCTCAATCTCGGCAACCCCGTCGCCTGGACCGTCCTAGCCGTCTTCGCCTCACTCGCGCTGCTGCAACTCCTCGGCATCATCGACCTGCCACCCACCAGTTGAGGCGACCGCCCTGGGAATGCAGGGGCTCAATCTGACTGCCGGCACGGGCACCCCACTGCAGGGTCCGCCTCGACCTGTACACCCGTGCCGAGCATCGCCGCCCCCGCCGCACTGCGCCGGACTGCGCCCAGGTCTGTAGCCGTCGGCAGCCACGTACTACGTGACCATGAAAGGGCGACATGACCTGGCCGCAAGAGATGGACCATGCGCTGGAATGCACCTTTGAACGCCTTCCAGATCGGCTTCGAAGGCCGCCTCAACCCTGCCAACCTCTGAACACTGCAACGACCAAGGTCAGCCGTAAAGGTGACACTCCCTCACCCGTTCGTCCTCGGCGCCAGGCTCCCGCCGGCAACAGCTTGGAACCGCCATCTATAGCTGGCGGTGTAACTGACCGCTCGAACATCGTTGCCACAGCTCAAGGTTCGCTGTCACGGGTCACCTATCAGGTCGACGACCCCTGGTACGACCAGACTCTGATCCAGGTCGGGGACGTGCTGGTCCGGCTGGGCGTCATGCAGGGCGAGGTCCACTGGCACAAGCACGATGAGCAGGATAAGTTCTTCTTCGTCCTCGACGGGCTGTTCCGCATCGAGATCGAGGGGCGGGAAACAGTCGAACTCGGTCCCTGGCAGGCGTGCTCCGTTTCCGCCGGGATGCTGCACCGGCCGGTCGTACCGGTCTGTAGCGCCGTGTTGATGATTGAGAAGGCGGGCGTCGTCGCCATCGGTGACTGACCCGCCACCACCCAGGAAGGAGAAGGTCCTGCGGCCCTCACTGCGACCGGGATTGATCGCGCGGCTGGACTACATCGTGCCGGCCGAGCGCACGGTGCCGTATCTGCTGCCCGAGTCCAGCCACTTCACCGCGCTGCCTGCCGTACTGGCCACCGGCTACCTGGTCGGTATCGTCGAATGGGCGTGCATGCGTGTCATCGATGGGCACCTGGACGACGGTGAGCAGACCCTGGGTGTGCACGTCGACCTCAGCCACGAGGCGCCCACTCCTCCGGGCAGCCCGCTCACCGTCGAGGCCGAGCTGACCGTGGTCGAGGGCCGCCACCTCGCCTTCACGGTGCACGCCTTCGACGACACCGCCACCATCTGCCAAGGCACCCACCGCCGCGCCGTCATCGACGCCGTACGCTTTCGGGCCCGGCTGGACAGGCGAAACGGCCCGTGACCGGCACTGTGATCCGCGCCGGCGATCTGACCAGCACCGGAGACGGCGCGGCGCCGTTCCGGGATGCCGGTTCCCCTGCCGTCATCGCTGTTCACGAGAATCGCGGGCTTCTCCTGGCCAGGCTCAGGGCAGGGCGCGGGGAACGAAGGGCAGGGCCAGGGAGTCACGGCCGGCTTCGTTGACGAGGCGGGCGAGCTCGACGCGCGAGTTGACACTCACCTTCCGGAACATCTTGCGCAGGTGATAGTTGACCGTGTGCGCCGACAACGAGATCCGGCCGGCGATCTGATGATTGGTCAGCCCCTGGCTCACCAGCAGCGCGATGAGGCACTCGGTCTCGCTGAACCCGCGCCACAAGGCAGGTCCCTGCCGGAGCGGCACCGGCTCCTGCCCCAGTCTCCGCAGCCGGCCGCGTACGCGTTCGCTGTCGCGTACCGTGCCGATCCGCTCGAACAGGCACAGAGCCGACTGGTAGTGGCGGGTGGCCTCGATGAGATCGGCGGCGGGTGGAGCGGCGAGCCGGGCCCCGAGATCTTCCAGGGCGCCGGCCTGATCCCAGAGGTCGGAATGCTCGGCGGCCGCCCGGCGCAGCGCCGTCACGTCGTTCTCGCGCAGCCCCCTGGCGTGGCGCGCGGCGACGGAGAGGCGGTGAGCCTGCACGTTGCGCCGGGCCAGCGCTTCCACGGCGGTGCGGATCTGATCGGTGAGTCCGTCGTCGCCCGCCGCGATGCCGAGCCGGGTGAGCCAGACGGCCGTGCCGGGGTCGTCGAGCAGCAGCGGTCCGTACGCGGCGAGGTCGGTGTGCGCGGCGGCGAAAAGCCGGGCCGCGTGTTGCGGGCCGTGTAGCTCGGCGGCGATGCGCACCCGGATCCATTCGGGGTGCACGGGCCACAGGCTGGGCCGCCCGGCCCAGCGGAGCTTGGCCGGGGCTTCCGCGTGCCAGCGGCTTCTGTCGAGGTCGCCGATCCGCAGGCTCGCCTCGGCCAGGACCGCATGGCTGAGTGGGAGGAGCAGGGCGGCGTCCATCTCGCGTGCGCTGCGCAGGGCGGCTTCGGCCAGCTCCAGCGCCTGCTCCAGGTCGCCGGTGCGCATCAGCAGCTCGGCTCGGGCGATGGCGGGGGCCGGGGCGTAGACGCTGGGCGCGCCGGGGTGGGACAGCTCGCTGGTGGCCTGCTCGATGTGGCCTTCGGCCTCGGTGTACCGGCCGCCGCTCATGAGCTTGCGGGCGTAGGCGAGCCGGACGAGCATCCGCCACACCGGCGAGGCGCCTTCGCCGGCGATCGTGACGGCCTGCCGGGCGAGTTGCGTGGCCCGCGCCGCGTCACCGCGCCGCCACGCGCCGCCGGCCAGTGCGGACGCGGTCACCGCCGCCGCTCCCGGCAGCGCCGGCTCCGCCGCCTGCAGCGCGGCTCGTTCCGGATCACGCAGGTAGAGGGCGAACGCCAGTGCGGCCCGCGCGTCGTCGTGACCGCCGTCATGCCGGCCCTGCTCGGGCGGCGCGGCCTGCGCGACGGTGATCGCCTCGGCGATCCGCCCGCCCGCGACCAGCACGTGGACCAGCCGGGTACGCAGCTCCGCCGCTACGTGGTCGGGCAGTGGCCGCAGCAGGGTCTCGCGCAGCAGCGTCCCGGCTCCGGCCAGCCGGCCGTCGGCGAGGTGGGCGTCCACCACGGTCACCAGGTGGGGCGCGAGGGAGGGATCCGGCGAGTCCAGCTTGTCCAGGAGCCGATCCGCCAGCTTGACGGCGGCCTGAGAGGACACCGGCAGGATCTCGCGTACGGCATGGGCGAGGGTGTCGGTCGCGGTGGCATCGAGGTTCGCCTCGTTCTCCACCAGGCCGGGCGGCGTGACCAGGAGCACCCAGGCCTTGCGCCGGGGCGCGGCGGCGGCCGCCGGGCCGGTCTCCGTGTCGCAGGGCTGCGGGCGGTGCAGGATGTGCATGCCCCGCAGGCGGGCCGCCGCCACCACCGAGCGCAGCGTCTCGGCTAGCTCCCCCTCCTGCGCCAGCAGCATCAGCGTCCAGCCGGGCCCTGCCTGCTGCAGAACGTTGAACAACGGACGCCCTCTATATTTTTCGAAACTGTCAAAACCGACCGACATCCTGTGTCCCCCCAATCGGTTTCTGCCGTTCTTGCACTAATTCGTGCGACCGCCCGTCACGGATGAAAGTGGATTGTGCTGGAACCGCTTTCTCAGTGGCTCTTGCGCTGCTCAATGTGCGGGCTGGGAAGGCAGTGGCGCCGCCTGCTCCGCGAGCCACGCCTGCCAGGACGGAGCCCTTGTGACCGGACCGGGGCGGAGGAGTTCCGGCGCCGCCCAGCGCTGCACGGGGCGGATGCCGTGCAGCGCGTTGACCAGCCATGTCTCACGGTCTGCGAGGTCCTGCGGGCGCCGGCGCCGGCGGGCCACCGGGACGCCGAGCTCGGCGGCCCGGCGCTGCAGCCGGGCGGTCGTCACTCCGGGTAACGCGGGCAGCTCACTCGAAGGCACGCAGAGGATGTCGTCCTCCCACCACAGCAGGCTCGTGGTGGCGCCTTCGACCACCCACCCTTCCTGAGTGGCGATCAGTGCCTCATGAGCGCCGTGCCGCTGTGCCGCGGCCCGCAAGCCGGCGAGGGTGGTCAGGTCAGGACCTTTGACGTGGGGGACGCGCCGGGGGTCGCCGGGCGGCCGGGCCCAGACGGTCAGCGGCCCGCCCCTGGGCGGTGCCGTACGCACGCGAAAGCGCAGTTCACCGGAGGCGGACAGTTCGACGCGGGGAAACCAGGTGCCCTGCCGGGGCAACGCGTCGACAGCCGCCCGCCACATCGCGGCGACCAGGTCTCCGGCCAGGGACGCCGCCTCGCAGGCCACGCGGAAGCGGCGGCCGTGGTCGGCGAGAAAACGCACCGCCCCGTCCACGACCAGCCACGAGTCGGCCACCAGCAGGTCGTCCTCGATCGGCTCACCCGCGACGAACTCGCCTCCGGCGAAGACGCTGATCGTGTCCAAACGGCACCTCCTCCCTGATCGGCCGGGTCGCCGGTGAGCCTCAGTAGACCCCTTCGACGATCTCCTCGGTCGTGACGGGGAGGACGGAGGCGATCCCGTCGACCACGTCGCCCGCCCCGGGCGTGATCCGCAGCGCGGTGTCGCGTTCGAGGATGTTGGGCAGGAACATGTCGCGGAAGAGCAGGTGCATCAGCACCTGACCGCGTTCGCCGTAGGCCACGGGCACCCGGGTTTCCGGGTCGACGATCTCCACGACCGAGGCCGGGTGGTAGGGCCTGAAGACACAGGGCTGCTCGTCCCCGGGCTCGCGGGGGCGTTGTGGCGCGATGCCCATCAACGTGTTGCCGTAAATCCCGCACACCTTGGCCTCGGGGAACAACGTTTCCTCGATGAGCCGCAGCGTCTCCGGCCCCGCCGAGGTGCCCGCCCAGAGCAGCCCTTCCAGGCGCTCGGAAAGGACCTCGTAGATGGCGGGCCGCGCGCAGGCCGCCTCCAGCATCGGCGGAGTGATGAACAGCACCCGGATGTCCTGGGTGGCGACGATCGCCTCCATCTGGTCCAGTACGTGCTCGACGTACTCGTCGGCGAGGTCGCCGCGGCCGTCGGCGAGGACCTTCTTCACCCACCGCGGGTCCATGTCGACGGTGAAGAACAGCCCGTTGCGCCGGGCCGCGATCCGCCGGACGGTACGGCCGACCACATGTGGCCCGCACGGCGCGATGTGCAGCCAGTTCCCCCTGGCGGGGAAGCCGTGCGAGTCGAGCACGTCGGCGCACCAGTCGGCGTTGGCGACCCGCGAAGTGGCGTCGACCACGCGCTTCGGCGCACCGGTCGTCCCGCCGGAGTCGAACACCTCGTACGTGCCCGTTCCGCCCCGGGGGATCAGATCCTCGGCCGGCACGGTCCGCAGCAACTCCCCGACGTCCGGGAAGCGCCGCAGGTCCGCGACGGACCGGATGTCGGCGCGCGGATCGAAGCCGAGCCCACCGGCGAGTTCCAGCCAGAACCTCGACCCCGTCGCCGGGTCGAAGTGCCAGTCGAGAGTCTCCTGGAGGTGCCGGCTCAGCTCCGGCGCCGGCGCGCGCGTGTCTACCGCGGACATGCTCTACTCCCTGGGTGTGGCGTGCGGGCCTGCGGGTGGCCGAGTGAGCGCGTCTTGTCGTTCACGAACGGCCCTTGTACGCGCCGGGCGCCAGCCGGGCGGAGATGGCCAGCCGGTTCCAGGCGTTCATGGCGGTCGTCACGAAGATGAGGTGGGCGGTCCGTTCCTCGGTGAAGTGCTTGCGGGCCCGCTGGTAGACGTCGTCGTCCACCGCGTCGGTCCCGAGCAGCGTGATCGCCTCCGCCAGGCCGAGCGCGGCCTGCTCCGGTTCGGTGAAGAACTGTGGTGAGTGCCGCCAGGCGTCCAGCAGGTGGATCCGCTGAGCGGTGATCCCCGCGGCCTGCGCGTCGATGATGTGCATGTCGATGCAGTACGCGCAGCCGTTCACCTGGGAGACCCGAATCTTCACGAGGTGGACGACCTCCGCCTCGATCCCTGACCGCAGCGCACTCTGCGTCACGGTCTGCGCGAACTTCCCCATGGCCCCATAGCTCTCTCGGGCCATTTGGAACAGCGGCAGCCGCGCGGATTGATTCGTCATGGAATTCCTTCACGAGGTCGCCTGAATTTGCCCGGGCGCCGCACCCGGAAAAGTTATTCGACGCGGCTGCTCCGGTGAACTCTCGGCATCACCATAAAAGGCGGCCTCCCGCGCGTCCACTACTCAATCAGGTAGTGGACTTGTCGGCCTCCCGCCTGTTGGACTGCGTTGAGCGACGCCTCCATGCCCCGTTGCCGCGCCCCGAGTACGAGGTGAGCGGCCTTCGCCCCTTGGCCGATCAGCGATGGGGGCTGTCCCGTGCGAGCGGCGGGGATCACCGACTAGGAAGGTCCGATCGATGAGCCATGAGCAGGAGTTGCTGGTCGTGGGTGCCGGCCCGGCCGGTCTGAGCGCCACTCTGGCCGCCCGGTCGCTCGGCGTCGAGGTGACCTTGATCGAGGCGGACGCCCGGAACCAGGAGCGGCCGGGCAGCCGGGCGCTGTTCGTGCACCAGGAGACGCTGGAGCGGCTGGAGCGGCTGAGCCCGGGACTGGGCGGGAAGATCGCGGGATTCGGGGTCCGGTGGCAGGTCGCGCGCACCTTCTACCGTGGCAGGGAAGTCTACGCCCGCCGCTACGACACCGAGCGGGGCAGCGGGCTGCCGCCGTACGCGAGTCTGCGGCAGCTCGACACCGAGCGGTTCCTGCTCGGTGCGTGCCGCGCCGCCGGCGTGGAGCCCGTCTGGGGAGCCCGGGTGGTCGCGGTCCGGTCCGACCCGGACGGGGTGACCGTCCGGGCCGCGGACGGCGGCGAGTGGCGGGCGCGCTACGTCATCGCCGCGGACGGGGCGAGGTCGGCCGTCCGCGCGTCGATCGCGATCGAGATGGACGGCGGCCGCTCCAGCGACTACCGGGTCGCAGTGGACCTGTCCGGACAGGACGCGGGCGGCGTGCCGGCGGAACGGCACCTGCACTACCGGCATCCGGCGATCGAGGGCCGGAACGTGCTGATCGTGCCGTTCACCGGCGGTGTCCAGGTGGACGTGCAGTGCCGGGATCCGGCGGACGGCGAGGCGCTGAGCGACCCCGAGGCCGTGCGCCGGTGGCTGCCGAAGGTGGTCTCGCGGGAGCAGGCGGATCGGGTGCTCTGGGTGTCGCGCTATCCCTGCCTGCAGCGCGTCGCCACCGGCTTCGCCGACGAGCACCGGCGCGTCCTGCTGGCAGGGGAGGCCGCGCACCTGTTCGCCCCGCTGGGCGCGCGCGGGATGAACAGCTCGATCGCGGACGCCGAGGCGGCGGCGACCGCCGTGTGCCTCGCGCTCCGTTCGACCTGCGTGGAGCGGGCGAGAGGCGCCGTCGAGGACTACGACACGGTGCGGCGGCAGGCGGCGCGGCACAACCGGGCCCGCGTCGAAGGCGCGCTACGGCATCTGCGCGCCGAGTCCGCCTGGTCCCGGCTGGCCCAGGCCGGTGCCGCCCGGCTGGCTCCGCACCTGCCGCGCTTCGGCGCCTGGCTGGACAAGGCCCCCTATGGTCCGCGCGGGCCCATCACGCTGCGCGGCGGCTTGTACTGACGACTCCCCGGACAAAGCGCCACTTCGAGAGAGAAGACGCACAGATGACGAGCAAATCCGCGGCCGGCCACGGCTTGACCTGGTCGGAGAAGATCGATCTGCTGGCCGGCACCATGCCGGGCGCCGAGGCGCGCGCGCTGTCCAGCCTGCTGCCCGGCCCGGAGGCCGGCGGCACGGGCGCCTTCCGCTCGCGCGTCCCCGATCGGGAACGTGCCGCGCTCTCCCACGAGGCACCCCGTCCCGACCCCGACGACCCGCATGCCGTGCGCCGCATCGGCGTGATCGGCGGCGGCACCGCCGGCTATCTGGTGGCGCTGGCGCTGCGGGCCAAACGGCCCTGGCTGGACGTCACGCTGGTCGAGTCGAGCGCCATACCCGTCATCGGCGTCGGCGAGGCCACGACACCCCCGCTGCTGGCGTTCCTGCACCACTATCTCGGCATCGACGCCCTGGACTTCCTCAAGCGGGTCAAGCCGACCTGGAAGCTGGGGATCAAGTTCGACTGGGGCCCCTATCCCGACGGGATCATGGCCCCCTTCGACTGGGGCGCCAACTCCATCGGCGTGCTGGGGTCGATGGCGACCAGGAACGATCCGAACGCGTACACCCTGCAGTCGCTGTTCATGCTGCACAACCGGGTGCCGGTGTTCCGCACGGACGACGGTGAGTACGTCTCGCTGATGGACGACCTCCCGTTCGCCTACCACCTGGAGAACCGCGCCCTGGTCGGCTTCCTCTCCGAGATCGCCGTGGAGCGCGGCGTTCACCATGTGGACGCGCAGATCAGCGACGTCCGCCTGTCCGGCGAGGACTGGATCGAGTCGCTGCGCACGACCGACGGCCGCAGCCTCGACTTCGACCTGTACATCGACTGCACCGGGTTCCGCTCCGTGCTGCTGGGCGAGGCGCTGAAGACCGGTTTCACCAGCTACGCCGGCAGCCTCTTCACCGACACGGCGGTCACCGGCTACACCGCCCAGAGCGAGGCGATCGAGCCGTACACCACGGCCGCGACCATGGACGCGGGCTGGTGCTGGAGCATCCCGGTGCCCGGAGAGGACCACGTGGGCTACGTCTACTCCTCGGCCTTCATGTCCGGTGACCGGGCCGCCGACGAGGTGATCCGCCAGCACGGCATGGTCGGCGACCTCAGGACGGTGCGCTTCCGGGTCGGGCGGCACGAGAAGACCTGGCGCGGGAACGTGATCGCGTTGGGCAACTCCTACGCGTTCGTGGAGCCGCTGGAGTCCAGCAGCCTGCTCATGCTGGTGTTCACGATCATGTCGATGATGCCGCTGTTGCCGGCGTCCTGGAAGCACCCGGTGCCCAGCGAGACGCTCAACCGGGTGACCGCGAACCGCTGGGACGGGCTGCGCTGGTTCCTGGCCCTGCACTACCGCTACAACCGGCGCCGCGACACGCCGTTCTGGCGGGAGGTCTGGACCTCCACCGACGTCTCCGGCATCCAGCCGCTGCTGGACGTCTATGCCGCGGGCGCGCCGTTGCACCTGCGGGACCCGATCACCCGCAGGCTCGCCCGCGCCGCCGCCCCCACCTTCTACGAGCTGGACGGCGTGGACTGCCTGCTGCTCGGCCAGAACTATCCGGCCGAACTCGTCACCGGCACCGAGCCGCTGGAGGCGTGGCAGGCCCGCAAGTCGGCCGCCGACGCCCTCGTGGCCAGGGCGCTCACCCAGCGCCAGGCCCTCGCGGCCTTCCACGCCCGGCCCGAGCTCACCCAGAGCCTGGTCTACGGGCCGTACAGCTGGGTGACCGGATACGGCGAAGAACGCTGGCTCTGGCAGAGCGGTGCGTGACGGGCATCCGATGGAGAGCGCAGTCGACGGAGCGAGGACCATGGCCGTGCCATCGGAGCTCGGCGAGCAGACGTGCGCGGAGGACGACTACCGCGCGCTGATGGGATCCTTCCCCACCGGCGTCGCGGTGGTGACCAGCACCGGCGCTGACGGTTTCCCGCGCGGGCTGACGTGCTCGTCGCTGACGAGCGTGGCCGTGAGCCCGCCGACGTTGCTGATCTGCCTGCACACCCGGAGCTCCACACTGCAGGCGCTGTGCGAGAGCGGCAGGTTCGCGGTGAACCTGTTGCGGGCCGAGGGACGCCACGTCGCCGAGTTGTTCTCCCGGCCGGTGGATGACCGGTTCGCCCTCGTCACCTGGGCCTTCTCGGCGGCCAACGGCCAGCCGGTGCTGATGGAGGACGCTGTCGCCTTCGCCGGCTGCCGGGTGACCAGGAGCCTGCTCGTCGGGGATCACGCGGTGGTGCTCGGCGAGGTCACCGACGTGACGCGGGCGGCGGGCGTCCCGCTGCTCTACGGCCTGCGGCGCTTCGCCGCGTGGCGACCCGACCAGGACGGATGACGACCATGAGCGACGAAGAGGGAAGACCATGATGGGAGCGGGCGCGCTGGCGCCGATCCTGCGGACGGCGCTGCGGCGGACGTTCCGCATCGGGCGGATGTTCGAGGAGGCGGCGCGGCGGAATCCGGCCGCCACGGTCAAGCTGGACCGGCCGCTCGGCGTGCTCGATTCCGACCGGACCGCCTACGACTACGACGAGCTGGCCGACATCGTCGACGACCTCGCCGCCCGCCTGCGGGCGGCCGGCGTGGGACGGGGGGAGTACGTT
Organism: Nonomuraea sp. NPDC050404; assembly: GCF_040655495.1. NCBI lineage: Bacteria > Bacillati > Actinomycetota > Actinomycetes > Streptosporangiales > Streptosporangiaceae > Nonomuraea > Nonomuraea sp. NPDC050404. The sequence continues at coordinate 20,070 of NZ_JBFAKB010000037.1, read as the reverse complement.
CCCGTCTACAAGAGCCCGAACTTCGATCTGCCCCTGCTGGCCTGCGCCGCGGCCAGGGCGGGCGCGGTGCCCGTCATGCTGTCCCCGGCGCTGGACCCCTCCGTGGTCCTGGTCCTGCTGGCCAGGCTGTCGTCGCCGTGGATCGTCACCGACACCGCCCAGTTCGCCCGGCTCGCCGCTGAGGGCACCTTCTCCGGCGCGAAGGTCCTCCTCACCGACGCGCCGGGGCTGCCGGACGTGCCGTCCGGCCTGGACGGCCTCCGGCTCACCGATCTCGCGGCGCTGGCGGGCGCGCCCCGGCGCCCGCCGATCGATCTGCCGCCCGACCACGCGACGCTCATCACCCACTCCTCGGGAACAACCGGCGTGCCCAAGCTGATGGTGCACACGACGCGCACGCTCTCCCACCGCCTGCTTCCCCAGCAGTTGCTGGCCTGGCCGGTCCGGCACCGCTCGCGGGTGCTCCTGGCGATGTCGTTCGTGCACTCGCGGTTCTTCAACTCACTCGGCGTGTTCCTGTCCTACGGCAACCCGATCGCGGTGATCAGCGAGCCGGACCTCGCCACGGTCCGCAGGATGCTCTCGGCGACCAGGCCGGCCCTCGTGGAGACCCACCCGAACAACTTCGTGTTGTGGGAGGACTTCGCACAGGAGACCGGCGGCCCGCTGGCCGGCGTGCGGTACTACAGCAGCACCTTCGACGCCATCCATCCGGGCACGGTCAAGAAGCTCCTGTCGGCCTCCCGGCATCGCCGTCCGGCCCTGCTGCAGCTGTTCGGCCAGAGCGAGACCGGCCCGCTCACCGGCTGGCTCAACACCAGGCGCAACGTGGAGCGGATGGACGGCCGCTGCATCGGCTACCCGCTGCCCGGCTTCGTGCGGCTGCGGGTCGTCGACTCCTCGGGCCGGCCGGCGCCCCGCGGCACGATCGGCCGGCTGGAGGTGCGCACCCGCGGCCGGGTCCGCACCTACCTGGGCGAGGACGAGCGTTTCCAGTCCCAGCTCACCGGCGGCTGGTGGTACGTCGGCGACATGGGCTGGCGGGACCGGGCGGGCCGGGTCCACCTGGCCGACCGTGAAGTGGACAAGATCAGTGAAATCGACAGCAACCTGGGGCTCGAGGACGTTCTCATGGAGCGCCTGCCCGAGGTCTCCGAGCTGGTGGTCGTGCCGGACCCGGCGGGGCGGCCCACGCCCATCCTGGCCACCCGGCACGACAGGCCGCTGGACCGCGGGCGCTGGGCGGCGGCCGTGGCCGGGCTGCCCCACCTGGAGAGCCCGGTCCAGTGGCGCTTCGCCGACTTCCCGCGCACCTCCACGTGGAAGATCAAGCGTCTGGAGATCCGCGGGCTGCTGGGCACCGAGGAGGAGCCGCCGCAGGTGCCGCCCGAGTCCGTCCCTGTGACATCTCAGATTCCGACCACACAATCCGGAGCACCAAATGTCGACAAATCGCTATAAGTGGGGCATCTCGCACCCGGGACTGGACGGCCTCCAGCAGGCTATCGAGCCGATCAGGGACAAGATCCTCGCCCACCCCATGTACACCTCGCTCAACGACCTCGGCGACGTGGTCACCTTCATGGAGCACCACGTCTTCGCCGTCTGGGACTTCATGTCCCTGCTCAAGAGCCTCCAGCGGCAGCTCACCTGCGTGCGCGTGCCCTGGGTGCCGGAGGGCCCGGAGACCAGCCGCCGGCTGGTCAACGAGATCGTGCTGGTGGAGGAGAGCGACACCCTCGCCGGCGGCTACATCAGCCACTTCGAGCTGTACGTCGACGGCATGCGGCAGGCCGGCGCCGACACCACGGCCATCGAGGCGTTCATCGCCCACCTGCGCTCCGGCGGGTCCGTTCCCGCCGGGCTGGCAGTGGCGGAGGTCCCCGGGCCGGCCGCCGCGTTCGTCGGCACGACCTGGCGGATCATCGCCGAGGCGCCGCTGCACTGCCAGGCCGCCGCGTTCGCGTTCGGCAGAGAGGACCTCATTCCCGAGATGTTCGACCAGGTCATGCGGATGGACCGGCACGCCGACGTCCTGGGAACGTTCCGCGACTACCTGGAGCGGCACATCGAGGTCGACGGCGAGCAGCACACGCCGATGGCGATGCAGATGCTCGTCGACCTCTGCGGCGACGACCAGGTCAAGTGGGACGAGTGCGCGCTCACGCTGAACGCCGCGCTGCAGGCCCGGCACGACCTGTGGGACGCCATCGCGGAGCGCGTCGCCGCCCAGCCGTAGAACCCGTTTCCATCCCATCAGAAGGGTGAACTCGATGCTGCTCTCCCGGCCGGACGCGGCCTCGGCCGTGCCGATGCCCGACTGGTCCACCGGCGGCGACCTCGCCGCGGTGGTCGCGGAGCTCGCGCGGCGGCCCGCCCTCGTGTCCTACGAGTCCACCCGCGCCCTGCGCGAGCGGCTCGCCGAGGTCGCGACGGGCGGCGGGTTCATCCTGCACGCCGGTGACTGCGCGGAGATGTTCGCTGAGGTGCTGCCCGGCCTCGTCGCCCGCAAGGTCGCGCAGCTCACCGAACTGGCGGCGATCCTGACCGACTTACGCGACCCCGCGGCAACCGTGGTGGTCGGCCGCATCGCCGGTCAGTTCGCCAAGCCGAGGTCGTACCCCACCGAGGCCGTCGCGGACGGCTCGCACGTGCCGATCTACATGGGTGACGCGGTGAACGGCCTGGCCGCGACAGCGCTCGCCCGCACGCCCCGGGCGAGACGGTTGCTGCTCGCCTACGACAAGTCCGCCGAGGTGCTCGGCCACCTGGCCGCCACCCGCGCCCCCCAACCCGTCTTCACCAGCCACGAGGCCCTGCTGCACGTTTATGAGGAGCCGCTGGTCCGGCCCGCGGGCATCGCCGGCGCGGCCTACGCCTCCTCCGCCCACCTGCTGTGGGTGGGCGACCGCACCCGCCACGCCGACGGCCCGCACGTGGCGCTGGCCGCGCGCGTCGCCAACCCCGTGGCGGTGAAGCTCGGCCCGGCCGCCGGCCCGCAGGACGTCGCCGCGCTCGTCGAGGCGCTGGACCCCGTCCGGGAGCCCGGCCGGCTGGCCTTCGTCGCCCGGCTGGGGACCGGCCGCGTTGCCGAGTCGTTGCCCCGCCTGCTGGCTGCCGCCCGCGACAGCGGCGCCCGGCCACTCTGGCTGTGCGATCCGATGCACGGCAACACGCGCCGCCACGACGGATACAAGATCCGCGTCGTCGATCACGTCGTCGCCGAGGCACGAGCGTTCGTCCGCGTCGCCCGCCACCACGGCGTACACCCGGCGGGCCTGCATCTGGAGATCACCCCGGACGACGTCATCGAGTGCCTGGACCACGCCGAGCCGCCGCTGCCCAGCATCGATCCCAGCCGTTACCGGACCGGTTGCGACCCGCGCCTCAACCCGGAGCAGGCGCGGCGCGTGGTCACCGCCTTCGCGGAGGAGCTCGCCCGCTGACGCGCGGCCTCGCGCCCGCCACCACATGACCGACCGAACGCGCAGGAGACCTGCCGATGCCAACCGCAATCCCCACGATCCGGCCGCTGGTCGCCGGCCAGCCCATGGACAGTCAGGACCACTCCGACCTCGTCGGCGTGCACGGCGCCCGCGTGGCGGAGGTGCGCCTGGCCGCGCCGCTGACCGCGGTGCCGGCGGTGCAACGGGTCCGTGACGCGGCCGACGGCGTGCCGCCCGACCAGGCGACGCTCTCGCGTGCCGCCGAGATCCTGCTCACCGAGGAGGTGGACGGCGAGTCGCCCGACGACTACCTGATCCGCTGCGCGCTGGCCACCGGCGTGCCGAAGCCCGTCGTCCGCGACGGGCTGCACTATCTGGCCCGGGTGCTCGCCGATGTCCGGCGGTACAACGCGCTCGATCTGCCGCCGATCCCGGACGTGGAAGGCGTCGCCGCCCGCTGGATCCCCCGCGGGCGGCTCTTCGCGATGCTCACCAACCTCGGCACCCACTCGGGGGGCAACTCGTTGTGGGTGCGGGCGCTGTCGATCGGCTACAGCGTCATGATCCGCCCCGGACGCGCCGATCCGTTCACGCCGCACCGGCTCATGGGCGCGCTGCGCGCGGCCGGGGTCGCGCCGGAGAAGCTCACGCTGCTGCCGGGGCCGGACCGGATCGGCCATCTGCTGGTCGAGCGCGCGGACGCCGGAGCCGTGCAGGGCCCGCCCAAGCTCACCCGGCAGTGGGAGCGGCGGCGCGACGTCCGGGTGAACGGCCCCGGCCGCAGCAAGCTCGTCATCGACCACGAGCCCTCCGCCGCCGAGCTCGACCACCTGGTGGACAGCGTGCTCGGCGACGGCGGTGTCCGCTGCGACAACGTCTCGGCCATCCTCACCACCGAGGATCCGGGCGCGCTCGCCGACGTCCTGGCCGAGCGGCTCGCGCCCACCCCGGCCCACCTCGTCACCGACGATCGGGCGCGGCTGCCCGCCGTGTCGGCCGAGCGCGCCACCGTCCTGCGCAAGCGCCTGGACGAGCTGGCCGCCGGCCTGACCGACCACACCGCCCCGCACTACGGCGGAGACCCGCTGGCCGCGCTGGACGACGGCTCGTACGCGGTGCGCCCGGTGGTACTGTCGGCGCCGAGCTCCGGCCATCCGGCCGTGCACACCGAGCTGACCTCGCCGTTCGTCGTCGTCGCCCCCTGGCACCCGGACGAGGGCGTGGCGCCCCTACGCGACTCCCTGGTCGTGACCGTGCTGGGCGACGATCACCTGGCCCGCCTCGCCGAGGACGAACCCCGCATCGGCCGGGTGGTCACCGCCCCTGTGCCGCCCTGGGCCACGATGCCCCCCTCCCTGTACGGCGACGGCCTCATGCACATGCTCGCCGTCCGCAAGACGACCGTGATCGGCGGTGGCCGGGGGTGATCCGTTGCCTGCTCATCGACAACTACGACTCCTACACCTACAACCTGTTCCAGTTGCTGGCGCAGATCAACGGGGTCGACCCCGTGGTGGTCGCCAATGACGACCCGCGCTGCGTGGAGTTGGCCGCGGAACTGGACTGCGTGGTCATCTCTCCAGGTCCCGGCGACCCTGGCAACCCGGAGGACTTCGGCCGATGTGCCGACGTCCTGCGGGAGGCGACCGTACCCGTGCTCGGGGTGTGTCTCGGGCACCAGGGGATCGCGGCGGTCGGCGGCGGGGCGGTCGAGCGGGCGCCTGCCGCCCGGCACGGGCACGTCAGCCGCGTCCGTCACACCGGCGACGAGCTGTTCCACGGCATCCCGCAGGAGTTCGGGGGAGTGCGTTATCACTCGTTGCGGGTGCCCGAGCCGCTGCCCGGCCACCTTGAGGCGACCGCGTGGGCGGAGGACGGCGTGCTCATGGGGCTGCGCCACCGGCACCGTCCGATCTGGGGGGTGCAGTTCCACCCCGAGTCGGTCCTGACCGAGTACGGGGCGCGGCTGCTGGCGAACTTCCGGCGCATCGCCGAACGGCACCACGGCCGGCCGGCGGGGCGGGCCACCGACCTGCTGGAGTACACCGCGCACACCCGGTCGGTCCCGTTGCGCGCCGGGAGCGAGCCGCTCTACCACGCGCTCTTCGGCGGCTCCCGGCACACCATGTGGCTGGACAGTGCCCGGCACGGTCCCGGACTGGCCAGATTCTCCTACCTGGCCGAGGCGTCCCCCGCGCACGGCGAGGTGCTGACCTACCAGGTCGGTGAGGGGGAGGTCGGCATCGAGACGGTCGGCGCCGGCACGCGGCGGGTCGCCGGATCCATCCTGGAGGTCCTGGACCGGGAGCTGCGGCGGCGGTCGGTGCACGCGCCCGAGCTGCCGTTCGACTTCACCGGCGGATACATGGGCTACCTCGGGTACGAGGTCAAGGCCGACTGCGGGTCCTCGGCCAAGCACTCCTCCGAGGTGCCGGACGCCGTGTGGATGTTTCCCGACCGGTTCGCGGTCGTCGACCACGCCGACGACTCCCTGCACCTGGTGGCCCTGAGCGTCGCCACGCGGGAGTCGGAGCGGGCGGCGGCCGCCTGGCTGAGGTGGGCGGCCACGACCGCGGGCGGGATCACGCCTGCGCCGCAGCCGCCCCGGGATGGCCCGGCGGGCGGCCCCGGCCCGCGCGCGGTGGCGGAGGCCGGCCTGGTACGTGGCCGCGCACGCTACCTGGCCGACGTGCGGCGCTGCCAGGATGAGCTGCTGGCGGGCGAGTCGTACGAGATCTGCCTGACCAACGCGGTGCGCCTGCCGCTCGTCGTGGACCCGCTGCGCTTCTACGGCCGGATGCGCGCCCGCAACCCCGCGCCGTACGCGGCGTACCTGTCGGCCGGCGGCGTCCAGGTCGCCTGCTCCTCGCCCGAACGTTTCCTGAAGATAGACAAGGGCCGCGTCGTGGAGAGCAAACCGATCAAGGGCACCGCTCCCCGGGGCGTCACCGAGACCGAGGACGAGCGCCTGCGCACCACGCTGGCCACCGACCCGAAGAGCCGCGCGGAGAACCTCATGATCGTCGATCTGCTCCGCAACGACCTCGGCCGGGTGTGCGAGCCCGGCAGCGTGCACGTGCCCGCCCTGATGCAGGTCGAGTCGTACCAGACCGTGCACCAGCTCGTCTCGACGATCCGCGGGTTGCTGCGTCCCGAGTCCTCGGCCGTGGACTGCCTGCGCGCGTGCTTCCCCGGCGGCTCCATGACCGGCGCGCCCAAGCTGCGCACCATGGAGATCATCGACGAGCTGGAGACGGAGGCGCGCGGCCCCTACTCGGGCACGATCGGGTTCCTGGGCTGCGACGGGACCGCCGACCTGAACATCACGATCAGGACGGCGGTCTTCACCCCCGACGGCATCAGGATCGGCGCGGGCGGCGCCATCGTGCTCGGCTCCGACCCGGCCGACGAGTACGAGGAGATGCTGCTCAAGGCGTGCGCCGCGCTGCTGGGCCTGGACGAGGGGCACGCTCCGGGCGAACTGGTGGCCGGCGGGCTGTCGGAGGTGGCCCGATGAACGTCACCCGGCAGATCGAGCAACTCGCCGAAGGCGGAGGATGGCTGGGGCGCACGGCGTTCTGGGACAACGGCGTCCCGCACACGCACGCGGCCCTGCACCGGATGGCCGCCCGCGCCGCGTCGGGCCTGGCCGCCCGGGGAGTGCGCAGGGGCGATCGGGTCCTGCTCGCGCTCCCCGACGGCATGGGCGTGATCGCCGCGTTCCTCGGCGCGGCGCGGATCGGCGCGCCGGCCGTCATCGTCAACCCGGACGTCCCCGCCTCCGACCACGCCAGGATCGTCGCCGACTGCGCGCCGCACACGATCGTCGCGGGCGCCGCGCTGAGCGGCCGCTACGACGCCGCCCGCCACGTCACCGCCGGCGAACTGCTCGCCCTGGGGCACACCCGTCCGATCCCCGCGCCCATCGACGCCGGTCCCGGCGAGCCCCTGTACGTCCAGTACACCTCCGGCACCACCGGCACACCCAAGGGCGCGGTGCACACCCACGGGCAACTCGCGGCCTACCAGCGATGTGTCGGCAAGGGTGTGCTCGACGTGCGCGCCGAGGACGTGCTCCTGTCGGTCTCGAAGACGTACTTCGCCTACGGCTTCGGCAACGCGCTGGTCTTCCCGCTGTTCACCGGGGCGGGCGCGGTGCTGTTCGGGCACCGGCCGACGGCCGCGCAGGTCGCGGCGGCGATCGGGCGGTACGGGGTCACGCTGCTGTTCGCCGTGCCCGGGTTCTACGCCAAGCTGCTCGACCACTGCCCGCAGGAGGGGTTCGGCTCGCTGCGCGCCGCGGTCTCGGCGGGCGAACGGCTGCTCCCGGCGCTCGGGGCGAAGCTGACCCGGGCGCTGGGGACGCCGGTGCTGGAGCAGATCGGCGCCACGGAGGCTGGTCACGCCTACTGCGCCAACACCGTCTGGGACAACACGCCCGGCACCATCGGCCGGCCGGTGCCGGAATGTGAGCTCCAGCTCCGCGGCGAGGACGGTGAGCCGGTCGCCGACGGCGAGATCGGGGAGTTGTGGGTGCGCGGCCCCATGATCATGCCGGGCTATCTCGGCGCACCGGAGCTGACCGCGAAGGTGCTGGTCGACGGCTGGCTCAACACCCGCGACCGGGTGAGCCGCAGCGCCGACGGCACGTACGTGCACCACGGCCGCACCGACGACATGGAGGTCGTCGGCGGCATCAACGTGGCACCGACGGAGGTCGAGTCGGTGCTCGCCCGGCATCCTGGCGTCCGCGAGGTGGCCGTGGTGTCCGTGCGCGACGACGCCGGCGTGACCGCGTTGCGCGCGTTCGTGGTGCCGGGCACGCCCGGCGTGGACGCCGCGCGACTGGAGCCGGAGCTGATCGCGCTGGCCCGCGAGCATCTGGCCGCCTTCAAGGTGCCCAAGTCGGTCCGCGTGGCCGCGGAGCTTCCGCGCACGCACACCGGCAAACTCCGCCGCTTCGTTCTGCGCGAAGGCGCCGAGGCGGCGGGCGGACCGCTCAGAAAGGACGTCCCCTCATGAGATCTGCCATCGTTCTCGCGGCGGCCATGCTCGCCTGCGCCGCCCTGCCACTCCCGGCGCAGGCCACCGCCGCGGCGTCGCCGGTCCTTTCCGCGCCCCGCGTCGTCGCGGAAGGGCTGGCCCACCCGCGCGGCATCCGCGCCCTGGCCGGCGGTGTGGTGCTGGTCGCCGAATCCGGGAGGGAGGGCACGGAGCCGTGCCTGCCCAGAAGCCCGGGCAGCGCGGGAGCGGAGCAGTGCCTCAGCCGGACGGGCGCCGTCTCCCTGTTCACGCACGGCCGCAAGACCACGCTCGTCAGCGGCACCGCCTCGCTCGGCACCAAGGACGGCGCCTTCGCGCACGGGCCGAGCGACATGCTCCTCACCCCGAAGGGGCTGGTCGTCGTCATGGGCCTGGCCAACAACCCCACGGGGCGCGAGGCGCTCGGCGAGGCCGGTCGTGAACTGGGCACGCTCGCGTACGCGACCCCCAAGGGACTGCGGCCGTTCGCGGACCTGGCCGCCCACGAGATCGCCCACAACCCGGACGGTGGCGCGGGCTTCGCCGGGCTGTGGTGCCATCCGTACGCCGCGATGGCGGACGGCGACGGGTTCCTGGTCGCCGACGCCGGGGCCAACGCGCTGCTGCGGGTGGCCAGGGACGGCGCCATCTCGGTCGTCGCGGTGTTCCCCGCGCAGACGGTGACCACGCCGAACGGTCCTGCGCAGGTCCAGGCGGTACCCACCTCGGTGGTACGCGGTCCGCGCGGCTCGTACTACGTCAGCGAGTACACCGGATACCCCTACACGGGCAAGGTCGCGCGGATCTGGCACGTGGTACCCGGGCAGCAGCCGCGCGTCTTCGCGGAGGGCTTGTCGCCCATCCTCGACATGGACGTCGACGCCAGGGGACGGCTGCACGTCCTTGAGGTCGACTACACCGGCAGCCCCCACACCGTCCCCCCGCCCGCCGGCCGGGTCACCCGCGTCGAGCGCGACGGGACGACCGTGCCCGTCGTCACCGAGGGCCTGACCATGCCCAGCTCGTTGTCCTTCACCCGCGACACCCTTTACGTCGCCGACAACTCGGTGTCGGCCAACGGCCGGCTGCTGGCCTACCGGCTGCCGTGACGGACGTCGAGAACCCCGCCGGCGTGGACAGGACCGCCGCCGGCGCCGAGGTGGCCCGCGTTCAGGCGCGGACCGTACGGGTGCTGGCCGTCACGCAGGTCGTCGGCGGCGTGGGGGCGCTGGCGGGCACGACGGCCGGCGGGCTGCTCGCCGCGTCCGTCGCCGGCGATCCGGCCGCCGCCGGATACGCGCAGGGCTCGCAGGTGGCAGGGGCGGCGCTGCTCGCCCTGCCCATCGTGCTCGTCATGCAGCGGTTCGGACGGCGCCGGGGCATGATCGCGGGCTTCACCACCGGCCTCGTCGGCGCGTGCGTCGCCGTCCTGGGCGGCTGGACGGACTCGCTGCCCGTCCTGATGGCAGGGCTCATCCTGTACGGCGCCGCGACCGCCACCAGCCTGCAGTCCCGTTACGCCGCCACCGACCTGGCCACGCCCGCGCAGCGCGCCCGCGCCCTGTCCACCGTCGTCTGGGCCGCGACCGCCGGCGTGGTGATCGGCCCGAACCTGGTCGGGCCCACCGCCGTGCTGGCCGAGCGGGCCGGCCTGCCCCCGCTGACCGGCGCTTACGTCTTCGCGGCGGCGGCCTTCCTGGTGGCGGCCACCGTGGCGGGGACGATGCTCCGCCCCGACCCCCTGCTCCTGTCCCGGCGGGTCGCCGGCGAGCCGGCCCGGCCCGGCCCCGGCGGGATCTGGGTGCCGCGCCTGATCCTGACCACCCCACCGGCGCGGCTGGCGGTGACGACGATGGTGGTGAGCCACTCCGTCATGCTCCCGCTGATGGTGATCACCCCCGTGCACATGGCCGCGGCCGGCACCGGCCTGACCGTCATCGGCGCCGCCGCCAGCGCCCACGTGCTGGGCATGTACGCCCTGTCGCCGCTGGTCGGCCGGCTCTGCGACCGGTTCGGGCGGCGGGCGGGCCTGGTGACCGGCGCGACATTGCTGCTGGCGGCCACCGTGGTGGCCGGTACGGCGGGCCACGACTCCTGGCGCCTCACCGCCGGGCTGGTCCTGCTCGGCGTGGGCTGGTCGGCCTGCCTGGTCTCCGGCTCGCTGTTGCTCAGCGAGTCGGTCCCCGCCGGGCGGCGGCTGCGGGTCCAGGGCACGGCCGACATGACGGTGGGCCTGTGCGCGGCCGCGGGCGGGCTCGTCGCCGGCCCGGTCGTCGGCACGTTCGGCTTCGCGGGACTCACCCTGGGCGCGGGCGTCATGGTGCTCTGCCTGCTCGCCGTACAGGTGTACGCGCTGCTCGGAGGCCGGGCCGGATGAACGGGAGAGCATGTGATGGACGGACAGCGTGCGATGGACGGACAGCGCGTGATGGACGGACAGCGCGTGATGGACGGACAGCGCGTGATGGACGGACAGCGTGCGATGGACGGACAGCGTGCGATGGACGGACAGCGCGTGATGGACCGACAGCGTGCGATGGACGGACAGCGTGCGATGGACGGACAGCGTGTGATGGACCGACTCCGCCTCACCGGCACCGGCGTGCCCGTGGTCCGGTGGCCGGGGGGAGCCTTCGTGGACAGTGGACGTGAGATGCGGCTGCGGCTCATCGGCGAGTTCGCGGTTTGTGTCGGGGCGCGCCGCCTGACCGGCACCGAGGTGGGCAGCCGCAAGGCTCGTACGCTGCTCGCGCTGCTCGCCGTGGCCGACGGGCGGCTGGTGCACATGGACATCGCCGCCGAGGCGTTGTGGGGCGAGAGGTGGCCGTCGCGACCGGGGGACAATGTGGCCACGCTGGTCAGCAGGCTACGCGCCACGCTCGACCCCGGCGTCGTGCTCGGCGGGCGCAGCGGATACCGCCTGGGCCGGCACGTCCGCGTCGACCTGTGGCAGGCGCGTGAGCTGGCCGGCGTCGCCGAAGGCGTCCTGGCGAGCGACGCGCGCCGGGCCATGCGGCTCGCGGGCGACGCCGTCCGTCTCGTCGCCGACGCCGAGGTGTTCCCCGATGTCACGGACGCGGCGTGGGTCGAGCCCGCCAGGGCGGCGCGGGCCGACGTCCTGCGGCGGGCGCTGCACGTGACCGCCGCCGCCGCGCTGCGTCGGCGGCGTCCGTCCGAGGCACGACTGGCCGCCCAGTCCGCTGTGGCGCAGGATCCGTTCGACGAGATCGCCTGCCGCCTGCTGATGCGGGCGTACGAGCTGGCCGGCGAGCCCGCCAGGGCGCTGGCCGCCTACGAGCGGCTCCGGGCCACGCTCGCCGAGGAGCTGGGCATCGATCCCACACCGGCCACCAGCGCCCTGCACGTGGCGATCCTGCGCAGCGCCACGCTCACCCCCTAGCCCCTTGGCGGAGCCCGGCCGCCGATGGCCGAGCGTGTCCCGTCAGTTCGCCGGCTCCCGGGTCGGGGAGCAGGACGGAGGGCAGCGGGCAGCCGGGGTGCATCCGCAGCAACTGGTACGCCACACCGCCGAGCCCGGGCAGCAGCCCCGGCACCAGCGCGTTCCCGGCGAACCCGCTGGAGGGGCCGAACTGCTCGATCCCGCTGAGCACGCGGGCATCCAGCCGCTCCCTGTCGATGTCGAGCGCGCCGGTGGCGGCGGCGAGCGTGAGCACCTCCCAGGCGCCGAGGTCCCCGTGGGCCAGGGTGTGGTTCCGGCCGAAGCCGTCCACCCTGCACACCGCCGCCGCCCGCCCCAGCACGGCGCGCCGGCGCGCGGCGCTCACCAGGTCACCCTGGGCCACCCGCCGCAACTCGTCCGCCGCGACGATCCCGAGCCCGCCGGCTCCGTAAGCCCAGGTCGCGGCGCCGACCGTGGGGTGCTCGGGCTGCTCGAAGGCGGCGGCGGTCGCCGGATGCTCCGGCTCCGGACGGACGGCGGTGGCGGCGAGAGCTGCCGCCTCCGCGTTCCCGGTGGCCGCCGCCAGCCGGGACAGTGCCCAGCCGATCCCGGCGGCACCATGGGCCAGCCCGGCGGAGTCCAGGGACGGCTCCGGGCTCACCCATCGGGCGACGCCGTCGCGGACCTCCGCGGCCGCCACCAACCGGGACCCGATCTCATCGGCCAGCGCCACCGCTCCGGCGTGCCCTCCCTCGACGCGCTCATCCAGCCTGAGCAGCGGCACCACCGCCCCCGCCAGCCCATCGACCAGCCCGAACGACGCATCGCCGGCCAGCGAGGCCGACAGGCCGGCCAGCACGGCCGACGCCTGGGACACCGCCTCGGCCGGCTCGACCGCACCGAGCCGTTCCAGCAGCAGCCAGGCCCAGATCCGCGACCCGATGCCGAGATAACCTCCGGCGACCTCCCGGGCCTCGGCCGCCAGCAGGGCATCCCCGGTGGCGCGCAGGGTACGCAGCACGGCTCGCAGCAGTTCGGCCGCCTCGGGCACCGGATCGGCCCGGCCGTGCTCCGCCTCGTGCTGGTAGCCCGCGAGCAGCACGGCGATTCCCGCCGTGCCGCCGTACATGTCCGGCCCGAGCGGCAGCACCGCCCAGCCGGCCGAGTCCAGCACCGGCCCGATCCACGTGGCACTGCCGTCGTCCCCGCGCACGGCGGACGCGGCCAGCCCGCGCACGATCCCCGCGGCCGCCGTACGCCGGCGCCGGTCCAGGCCCGAGGTGCGCACCCGGCGCGGCACCAGGGTCCGCGCACCGCGCAGCCACCCGTCGTTCAGGTACGCGCCCACCACGGAGGATCGGATGACCTGCCGTTCCACCTCGATGTCGGCTGCCCGCCAGCGGCGCAGCGTACCGGCGAACAGGTCGTCAGCCGCTCCCCACATCGTTCCGCGCGGCCCGGTCAGCAGTCCGCGGCGGGGCGTGGTGGAGTACACGGGCACGTCGGCGACGAGCAGGTCCGACACCTCGGCCGCGATCACGGCCGGATCGTCCGGCCTGCCGGGCACGTTGACCGCCTGGCGGGCGAGCACGGCCTCGGCGCGTTCGCGGGCGGCGGGCTCGTCGTGCAGCGACGCCGGGTGCCACAACATGCGGCCCAGCTCCGCGTACGACTCGGTGGAGCGGGGGACGACCCGCACCGGCGCGTCGGCGAAACCGTCGAGCGCCGGCTCCAGCTCACCCGCCTCATCCAGCCCCCGCAACCGCTCGGTGAGCTCGGTGAATCCGGCGACCACCTGGTCCCAGTAAGCACCCAGCACCGGGTCGGGGCTCGGCAGGTTCCGCTCCATGGGCAGTTCCACGCGGGCCCGGCCCACTCTGGCCCGATCGGTGCCCGCCTCCAGGATCACCTGCAGCTCCGCGGGTGGCTGCTGGCCGGGCAGCGAGCCGATCCCGGACGGGTCGATCCCTCGCCAGCCCAGCGCCGTCCCGCGGTCCGGCAGCAGGCCCGTGCTCAGCACCGAGCCACCCAGCAGCGCCGCGGCCCTGTCGGTGGCGTCGCAGAAACCCGGCTCCATGGCGGGCGGCTGCGGCGTGAACAGCGTCTCGCAGTCCACGACGACGGGCACCGGCCCGGCGGCGATGAGATTTTCGGCGTGCATGTCGCTGCCGCCGAGCAGGAACATCACCGCCAGCCAGTGCCCCAGCCCACGATGGAAGGCACGCAGTTCCTCGTCACTGTCGCAGTAGCGGTGCTCGACGTAGCCGGCCCAGCCGTAGGTGCCGCGGGACACGACCTCGGGAACCCGGATCCGGGTGAGCGCAGGTTCATCGTGCAGCACCCGTTCCAGGAACCGTGCCAGGGCGCGGTCCACGGTGACCGGGCGCGGCTTGTACGCGACGCGGCCGCTCTCGCAATCCAGGAGGACCACGGTCTGCCCGCCCCGATGGCTGTCCCCGGCCGCGAACCGCACCTCGACCAGTCCGGTCCCACCGCCGCCCATGAGCGGGCCGAGAGCGGTGCGGTCGGTGACGAACCGGTGCGCCAGCGTCAGCGCCGCCGCGCACCTGTTGCCGATCACCCGGCGCAGGCGGGGCAGCAAGGTCGGGTAGTGGCGGCCCAGCGAGGTCCAGAAGGCGGGAGCGGCCGTCTGGGTCTGCCACTCCGCCCACCGGGCCGCCGGATCGGCCGCGGTGAGCCGGCCGGTGAGCCGGGCCGCGTGCAGCTCCAGAAGCAGGACGCGTTCGATGAGCCGGCTTACGGTGTCGCGCAGCGCCGTCTCGGCGGCGGTGTGCAGCGCATCGCGCTCCGCCTCGGCCAGCCCCGGAACCGAGCCGAGCCGGGCCGCCAGCCGAAGCAGGGCAGGCTCCAGCAGGTGACCCGGCACGGTGTCGCTCACGGTCTCGTTACCCGTGGGTGCAGATGTGTCCGGTCGGAAATACGCACGGCTAGGAGACCGCGCTCATCTCGAACCGGACGGTACGGGTGTTGCGCGTGTTCGCCATGCTGCGCGTGTTCGCGAGCCCTCTCATGCCCGCCATCTCCCGCGTGTTGGTGGTGCGGGTGTTGATCTGGCGGGTGTTGGTGGTGCGGGTGTTGATGTCGCGGGTGTTGGCCGTCCGCGTGTTGATGTCGCGCGTGTTGGTGGTGCGGGTGTTGATCTGGCGGGTGTTGGTGGTGCGGGTGTTGGCCGTCCGCGTGTTGATCTCACCCGTGTTGGCGGTACGCGTGTTGGCCAGGCTCCGGGTGTTACCCCAGGTGGCCGGCTCGAAGGTGAGGTCGTCCGTACCGGCGCCGAACAGCGGTCCTGCCGGGTTGATCAGTTCGTCGAACCCCTGAGCCGTCTGCTGCCCGGTGCGCCAGGCGGCGACGACCTCCTCGGCTTGCCACTGCGTGAGTTCTGACATGTGACCGGTCCCTCCTGGGCTCGTCTTCTTGGTCGATTCAGATGCTCCCCGCGGCCATTGCAGATCCATTGCAGTCCCGCCCGGACAGCCGACATGCGGAAGCGCCGTCATCCCCGGCGCCGTCCCGGGCGTATCACTTCGCAGACCGTGGAGCCCTGCCCTGGGGCGCCGGGAACGCACGAAACGGCATGCGGCGGGGGAGTCACGCGATCGTGCGTCGAGCCGCGGCCCGCGCCCGCGCCGCGAGCCGGGCCAGTCCGATGACACGAGAAAGGCAGCACTGTGAACCACTCATCCATCGTGGTGACCCAGCCGGTTCCAGCGCTCGGCGCCATGCCGCTGGTGTTCCTGCTCCAGGTCGGAGTGCTGCTCCTGGTCGCGGTGGCACTCGGCAGGCTCGCCGTACGGTGGAAGATGCCCGCCGTGGTCGGCGAGTTGTGCGCCGGCGTCATCCTGGGCCCGTCGCTCTTCCAGCATGCCGCTCCCGCCTTGACCGCCTGGCTGCTGCCACGCGACGCGGAGCAGTTCCACCTGCTGGACGCGGTCGGCCTGCTCGGCGTGCTGCTGCTGGTGGGGATCACCGGCAGCCATCTGGATCTGGGGCTGGTGCGCAGGCGGGGCGCCACGGTCGCCAAGGTCAGCCTGTTCGGCCTGGTCATCCCGTTCGTGCTGGGCATCGGCACCGGGCTGCTGCCCTCGCCGCTGGCCGCAGGCAGCCAGGACCGCACGGTTTTCGCGCTCTTCCTGGGGGTGGCCATGTGCGTGAGCGCCATCCCGGTCATCGCCAAGACCCTGTTCGACATGAACCTGCTGCACCGCAACATCGGCCAGCTCACGCTGGTCGCCGGAATGGTGGACGACGTGTTCGGCTGGGTCATGTTGTCGATCGTCTCGGTCATGGCCACGACCGGGTTGGCCACGCAGAACGTGGTGCTCTCGATCGCGTACGTGCTCGCGGTGCTCCTCTTCGCGGCATTCGTCGGAAAGCCGCTGGTCACCCGCCTCTACCGGTGGATACGCACGCCCTCCACCGTCACCGCCGTGACGGTGGTCCTCATCCTGCTGTCCGCCGCGGGCACCCACGCGCTGGGCCTTGAGGCAGTCTTCGGCGCCTTCGTGATGGGCATCCTCATCGGCACCTGGGGCGAGCCCGACCCCGCCGGGCTCGCCCCGCTGCGGACCGTCGTCCTGGCCGTGCTCGCCCCCGTGTTCTTCGCCACCGCAGGGCTGCGCATGGACCTGACAGCCCTGTCCAGACCGGAGATCCTCGGCGCGGGCCTCCTGGTGCTGACCGTCGCCGTCGTCGGCAAGTTCGCCGGGGCCTTCCTCGGAGCCCGGCTCAGCCGGCTCACCTCCTGGGAGGCGCTCGCGCTGGGTGCGGGGATGAACGCCCGCGGCGTCATCGAGGTCATCATCGCCATGGTCGGCCTGCGGCTCGGCGTCCTGAATCCGGAGACGTACACGATCATCATCCTCGTCGCGGTCGTCACGTCGCTCATGGCACCGCCGATCCTGCGGGTGGCGATGGCCAGGGTCGCCATCACCGAGGAGGAGAACCTCAGGAACGCCGATGGTCCCCAGTCCGCCACCGTCCCGCGAAGCCCGGCCTGACCGCCGACGGCGCGCAGCCCGGAGCTGTGCGGCTCATCATGCCGGTCGCCGGCAGGTACGGCAGGCAAGGGCGCGGCACCCGGCTGATGGAGGACGCCCTGCGGGCCGCCGGTCACCGCCTCGTTGAGCCGGCCGCGACCCTGTGGGTGCCGAATATTGTGTCGCCTCATGCGACCTGGGCGTATTCGTGTAGGAGGCCGCCGACCCGGTCTCGTCGGAAGACATCGATGTCCGCGTCGACCGGATCGGGTAGCGCTCTGAGCGGGCTGGCCTGCTTCAGGGCCCCGGTGCGGTCGATGCAGATTGAAGGAGGTCTCTTACTCGGCGAGGACCTTGCGCAGGTGGCGTTCGTTCATGATGAGGATCCGGTCGAGTAGCTCGCGACGGACACCGCTGCCCACCCACCGCTCCATGATCGCGTTCATCCGAGGAGCCTGGGGTGCGGTAAGCACCACGCAGATGCCCTCGGACGTGAACACCTCATCGAACAGAGCAGTGTACTTACTGTCCCGGTTTCTGATCAGGAACCGGAAGCTGCCGATCCGGTCGCCCAGGTCGAGTATCAGGTTGCGGGCTTGCTGGGCGACCCAGTCGGCGCTGGGGTTCGCCGTGATCCCCAGCACGTGCACTCGCCGGGTGGCGTGTTCGACCACGGCGAAGCAGTACAGCCGCGCGAGCATGACCGTCTCGACGCTGAAGAAGTCGCAGGCCAAGATCCCGGACGCCTGAGCCTTGAGGAACTGAGCCCACGTCGGGCCGCCGCGCTGGGGCGCCGGATCGAAACCGGCCCTCTTCAAGATGGCCCACACGGTGGCCGGGGACACCTTCCGGCCCAGGCCGGCGATCTGCCCGGCGATGCGCCGGTAACCCCAGCCCGGATTCTCGGCGGCCAGGCGCAGCACCAAAGCGCGGATGGTGGGTCGGATCGGTGGCCGTCCCGGCCCCTGCTTGGGGTAGGTCCAGCGTCGCTTCACCAGGTCGGCATGCCAGCGCAGCAGCGTCCGCGGTGTGACGAACAGGTGACATCGGCGGCCTCGGGGCAGGAGTCGCGCGAGCGCGGTAACGATCGCCCAGTCCGCCCACGACGGCCGGGGCACGGCCACCTGACGGCGGAGAACAGCCAGTTAATGCCGCAACACCAGGATCTCTGCGTCCTTGGACGCCTGCGATCGGGCGAGGAGCGCGATCCAGCCGAATACCCGCAAGACGATCAAGTACAGCAGCCGCAGAGCCATCCTGCGATCCTGCCGGAGCCGAGTCATCGAGCACAGCAAAACCCCAGATCAGCCCCTGTGACGCAATATTCGGCACCCACAGCCGAACCGGCTGTATGATCCGTTGATCAGATCGCCTCGTGTCCGTCCGACCGAGCAAATCTCCCGGTCCTTGCCTCGCTCGTCGTTCTCCGCGGTATGCGCGCATTCCGGCGGGGGTGATCAGGCCGGCGGTCATGGGCGGAGTCGCCGGCGGGTCAGGTGAGCGGTCATGGCCGCCAGAGCGGTGAAGGCGCCCAGGGCCGCGGCCACCTGGACGTCGCCGGCGCCGTCCGCGCCCACGGCAGGGGGAAGGGCCGGGCTGAGGTCCGGGTCCAGGACGGCGGCGGTGGCGATCAGCCGGGGCGCGGGCTCCTTCGACGCGTCGTCGGCGCCGATCCACTCGTACGCCTTGCCGCCGGTGCACCGCTGCGTGGCCGGGAAGAGCAGCGGCGCGCCGGCCTTGCCCGACAGGCGTGCCTTCACAGTGAAGGATGCCTTGGTGCCGTCGGTGATCCCCGGGCCGGTCCACTCGACCGTGTTTCCCTTGACCGTGCTGCGCCAGTCGTCCGGCTGGCCGGCCGACAGTACCGAGGACCCGGCCGGGATCCGGACGACGAGTGCCTCGGTCGGTGCGCCGTCGCATCCGTGGTCGAAGGAGAAGGTGAGCGTGACCGACCCGTCCCCGTTGGGTTGCGCGGACTCCAACAGCACGTGAGCCAGCGCCGGGGCAGCCGGTAGCAGCACCAGCGCGGCCGCGGCCAGCACCACCCCGGCGGCCCGGATGACACGGGATCTCACGGGATCACCACCTTCTGGGAGACGACCGGGCTCTCGAACTCCGACAGCCGGACGACCAGCGTCACCGTCCACGTCCCGTCCAGCGGGAAGTCGACCGCTGCCTCGTAGGTGCCCTTGCCCGTCGTGGACAGTGGCTTCTTGAACGGTCCCAGCTCGTAGGCGGGCAGCCGTACCGACAGCTCCGGCGTCTCGTGCGGCACGAGCGGCACGCCCTTGCCGTCCACCAGGGACAGCTGGAGCGCGTTGACCCCCCGCTTGCCGGGGCTGATCACCATGGTGGCCTTGCCCTCGCCGACGGCCACGGTGAGCGTCTTGGGCCCGGCGGAGGCGGATGGCGCGGCTGCCGCGGGCGCGGCGGCGGGTTCCTCGCGCGGCGTCTGCGAGACCAGCACGCCGGTGACGGCCACCACCACGGCCAGGCCCGCCGCCTCGAACCCGACCGTGCGGCGCAGCGCGGCCAGGGTGGCCTCCCGGCGCGCGCCGGAGAGCACCGAGGGGACGAACCGGTACCGGTTCCAGGCGGCGACGCCGACGACGGCGAGCACCAGCACGAGCTTGACCAGGACGAGGCGGCCGTAGCCGGTCGTCCACAGGCCCTCCACGCTGTCGGCGATCCGCCACCACAGCAGGACCGCGCTCGCGCCGAGCCCAGCCACCAGCCACAGCGCCGCGGCCGAGAAGCGGCCCACCGCCGAGGCGACCTCGGACACCCGGTGGTGGCGGTCGGGGACGAACAGCAGGCACAGCCCGAGCAGCCCGCCGAACCACAGAGCCGCGGTGGCCAGGTGCAGCAGGTCGGCGGCGAGCACCAGCCCGCCCGGCCCGTACACCCTGGTGTGGCCGACCACGGCGAGCGAGCCCAGCGCCAGCGCCATGCCGGCCGCGGCGGCGACCGGCAGTTCGCGGCGCACCGCGACCAGGGCGATGACCGTGCCGGCGGCCAGCACCGCCGCGGCGGCCGCGGGCGCCGCCGACAACGCCGCGGGCCACAGCGAGGCGGAGAACAGGTCGCCGACGCCCGCGCCGTCCTGCCAGAGCTTGACCAGCGGGACCAGGGCCGCGGCAACCGGCGACAAGAAGCTGTTCGACTTCGATCTGGACAGGCCCAAGGGTGACATGCCGGTGCTCAC
>NZ_JBFAKB010000036.1:0-119865 GCF_040655495.1 Nonomuraea sp. NPDC050404 | reverse complement strand
CCCCAAACCGGAAGGATACGGAACCCATCTGGCTCGCTATGCTTGCCGCCAGCAAGTGATCACCGTGTTGCGACGACCCCTTGAATGCGCCCCGATGGGAGACGGGCCTCGGTACGGCTCAGGACTTGGCGGTCCCGGTCTGCGTGGCGGTGGCGGGCTCGGCGGCCTCGGACACCTCTTCGAGCTCCAGCGCGGCCTCGCCGGTCGTCTTGCTGACGACCTTGCGGCCACGGGTGGCGAAGTCCTCGTAGACCTCGGTGGCCTTGAGACCGATCTGGTCGGCGTACACGCGGGCCTTGTCGGGCAGCTCCCTGGCGAAGCCCTCGGCCTTGTCGGCGTACTCGCGGGCCTTGACCGGCAGGTCCTTGGCCAGCTCGGAGCGGCGCGACTGCAGCTTCAGCAGCTGCTCGGGCAGCTCGCGCAGCTTCTCCACGGCGAAGTCGCCGACGCCGGCTACGGCGTAGAACGGCTTGGAGTCGGTGAGTTTCTTGACCTCGGTGGCCAGCGTCATGGGTTAACCTTCCTTGGTTTCCTGGGTGGCGTCGCCGCTCCGGGGAGTCGTCGCGAAGGGCTCAAGCGCGGCGAGGAACTCCTCGGGCAGTGGCTCGTCGTCCGAATCGGGGTCGTGCCGGAGATGGGCATTCTGGGAGGTCTGCTCGTCTTCGGCGCGCTTCTCCTTGAGGAACGACTCATAGATATCGATCAGGACCTGGCGTTGCCGTTCGCTGAGGTTGCCGTCGGCCCTGATCGCGGTGATCACATCGCTCGGCGCTTCGCGGTCCTCGATGAGGCCCGCCTGCACGTAAAGCGCCTGCGAGGAGATGCGCAGACCCTTGGCGATCTGGTTGAGAATCTCCGCGCTGGGTTTACGCAGTCCGCGCTCGATCTGGCTGAGGTAGGGATTGGAGACCCCGGCCGCCGCGGCGAGCTGGCGCAGCGAGATCTTCGCCTGCTGCCGCTGTTCGCGGATGTACTCACCGATCGAGCCGACCTTGGGTAGTGCCATGCCCACAGTCTGCCTCGCGCTGCTTGCAATTGCAAACAGGATGGTTAACACCAGCAAGCATCAGAGCTGGATGACCCACAGAAATGGGGCGCTGGTGAGCAAAGTCACAGAAAGCGTGATGAAGCCATAGCGCACCGACGCGGCCAGCTCGGGACCCGGCTTGATCAGGCGATCCACCCTGGCCATGACGTTGTGGGCGCCCAGGCCCATCATGCCGTGCGGAGTGGGCATGGCCCCGGCCGTACCGAATCGCAGCAGTGCCGTGGCCAGCCTGCGCGGCGAGCAGTAGCGGCGGGCACGGTCGTCGGCGGCCATCTCGATCAGCAGCTCCACCTGCGCCTGCGCGTCGGCCACCACCTTCGACCAGGGCAACGCCCTGCGCAGCGCGGCGAACGGCAGCAGCACCAGGTCGTGGCGCTCGCGTACGTGCGCGGCCTCGTGCGCCAGCACCGCCGCCAGCTCGTCCTCCGACAGCAGCTTGAGCGCGCCCTCGCTGACCACGACCTGCGAGCGCAGCCCCGGCACGCAGTACGCGGCGGCGCTGGGGTGGGCCAGCACCCGCACGCCCGGCACGCCCGGATCGTCGCGGGAGATCAGCGTCAGCAACATGCGATGCCTGCGGCGGGCCCGCAGCGCCTGCACGCCCGCGGTGAGCAGCACCACGACCAGCACGGTCAGCGCGGTCAGCCCCGCGATCAGGGCCAGCACATGCAACGGGTCCCAGGCTTGGGCGGGCGTTTCGCCATGCGCGAACGCCAGCAGCCCGCTCAGCACCCCGGAGCCGTAGGGCTGTACGGCGTAGGCGAGTATCGCGCCCGTGGTGGCCAGCCCCCAGGTCACGCCGAGGGACTGCCAGAGAATGATGGCCAGCCGGGGGGCGCGTGAGGTCCACCGGGCCGTGGTGAAACGCCAGGAGCCGACAGCGCACGCCGTGGCGAGCGCTGCCAACGCCGCTGCCGTGATCACTCTTCCTCCAGCTCCGTAAGGGCTCTGCGCAGGATCTCCGCCTCAGAGCCCGACACGGTCTGGGCGAAGCGGGTCAGGGCGGCCGAGCGGTCGCCCGTCAGGTCCAAGGCTTCCAGCATAAGCTCGGCGATGTATGCGTCGCGGCTTTCCGCCGGTTGGTATCGCCAGGCGCGGCCGTCGCGGGTGCGTTCGAGGAAGCCCTTGCGGGTGAGGCGGTCGAGAACGGTCATGACCGTGGTGGGGGCCAGGTCGCGGTCGGCAATCAGTTTGCCGACCTCGCGGGCGGTCAGTGCGTTGTTCTCCGCCCAGAGGATGTCCATGATGCTGCGTTCAAGCTCGCCGAGACCCTTCACGCCCTTCAGGGTAGCTCTACAGAGCGTCGAGCTGGCATTCGGGTGGGGTGAGTCCTCCGTGACAAGGGCCGGCGGCAGGTGACAAGCTCAGTGAGATGAATCTCATGCTGGTCCGGGGCGACATCACCGAGCAGCGGACCGACGCCATCGTCAACGCCGCCAACTCCTCGCTCATGGGCGGCGGCGGCGTGGACGGCGCCATCCACCGCAAGGGCGGGCCCGAGATCCTGGCGGAGTGCCGGAAACTGCGCGCGGGCCACTACGGCAAGGGCCTGCCGACCGGCCAGGCGGTGGCCACGACGGCCGGCCGGCTGTCCGCCAGGTGGGTCATCCACACGGTCGGCCCCGTCCACTCCAAGTCGGAGGACCGCTCCGAGCTGCTGGCCTCCTGCTACCGGGAGTCGCTGCGGGTGGCCGACTCGCTGGGCGCCGCTTCGGTGGCCTTTCCCGCGATCTCGACCGGCATCTACGGCTGGCCCATGGACGACGCCGCCGGGATCGCCCTGGAAACGGTCCGGCAGGCGGACACCGCCGTGCGTGACGTGAGGTTCGTGCTGTTCGACGCCGACGCCTATGCCATCTTCCAGGCACACTGCTGAGAGCGCGCCCCCAAGAGGTCGGGGGCGCGCTCTTTCAGCTCAGGGCGCCCACGGCGGCGCGACGGCCCAGGTCGTGTCCTGGTCGTAACTGGCCGGTGAGTCGAAGGCGTGCGACCCGCCCGGCACCGCGATGTGGACGGCCTCGGCATAGTGCCGGACGGCGTGCCCCGAGATGTTGTACGACGCCAGCGTCACCCCCGTGCCCCCGGCCCTGGGCGGCTGGGCGCAGAACGTGGCGTCCTGATCGAACAGGGTAGTCCCGTCACGGGCGTCGTTGCGTACCCGGAAGTCGGCGTGCCGCAGGTAGCGGCCGGGGAAGTTACGCGACTCGAAGGAGTAGCAACTCCCATCGGCCAGCCCCCGCCGCACATAGAACGTGGCGTCCTCCTTGAGAAGTTGCGCGCTGGAGGCGTTCACCACGTCGGTGCGCGCCAGCGCGTTCTGATGGCGCAGGTACCGGTCGGTGAAGCCAGGCGTGGTCACGCGCAGCGACTGGGCCGCCCCCACCGTCAGGCCGGCCCCGCTGCGCCACCACGGCGTGCTCGGCAACCAGGTGACGTCGGCGGCGAACGAGGCGGCGGTGTCCCAGGCGTTGGGGCCGCCGCTGCGCGCCACGTAGACGGCGTCGTTGTGGTGGCGCAGGAAGTGGCCCGGCAGGTTGAGCGACTCCAGCGACACCCCGGTCCCCGCCTGCGCCGCGCGGGCGCAGAAGGTGGCGTCCTGGTCGAACAGGGCCGTTCCGTCGCGGGCGTCGTTGCGTACCCGGAAGCCGGCGTGCCGCAGGTAGCGGCCGGGGAAGTTGCGCGACTCGAAGGAGAAGCAGGTGTTGTTCGCCAGTCCGGGCCGCGTCCAGAAGGTGGCGTCCTGCTTGAGCGCGTCCGCGCTGCCCGCGCCGACCACGTCCGTGCGGGCCAGGCCGTCCTGGTGGCGCAGGTAGCGGTCGGTGTGGCCGGAGGTGGTGACGCGCAGCGAGACCAGGCTGCCCGCCGCCAGGCCCGTGGCGGCCTGGATCACCGAGCGGTTGACGGTACGCACCCGCTCGGCGTTCATCTTCGGCACCCGGCGGTCGTACGTCCACAGGCCGTTGACCTCGTTCTCCACGTCCGTGGGCTGGGTGTAGATGGACGCCGACAGGCCGTTGTTCACGATGAGCGGCTTGAGCTGCTCGTTGATCGAGACGTAGCGGTTGGTCAGCGCGGTGGAGTCCGAGGTCATCTCGTACGCGAAGCCGTTGCCCGGCCACTGGTGACCCGGGCTGAGCAGGCCGAGGCCGCCGAACTCGCCCAGCACTGCCACCCTGCTCGCGCTGGGCCGCTGCGGCGTGCCGGGGCCGACGTAGATGTGGTCGTCAATGACGTCGCCGTTGCCGCCGTCGAAGCCGCAGCAGTTGGAGCCGGAGTTGTTGTTCGCCAGGCGGCTGGGGTCCCAGCTCTTGACCAGGTCGGCGATGCGGGCGGGGTCGTACTCGCCCCAGCCCTCGTTGAACGGCACCCACTGCACGATCGAGGTGATCCCGCGCAGGTTGTCCACCATGCGGCGCAACTCGCTCTCGAAGTTGGCGCGGTCGGCGGTCGAGGGGCTGGCGCCGGTGCGCATCGAGGGCATGTCCTGCCAGACCATCAGGCCCAGCCGATCGGCCCAGTAGTACCAGCGGGCGGGCTCGATCTTGACGTGCTTGCGTACGGTGTTGAAGCCGAGCGCCTTCTGCTGCTCCAGGTCGAAGCGCAGGGCCGCGTCGGTGGGGGCGGTGGAGATGCCGTCGGGCCAGTAGCCCTGGTCGAGGGTGCCGAGCTGGTAGACGAACCGGCCGTTCAGCGTCGGGCGCAACACGCCGCCGACCATGGCCTTGCCCACCGACCTCATCCCGAAATATCCGGTCACGACGTCGCCGCCGCCGGTGCCGGTGAGGGTGACTCTGAGGTCGTACAGGAACGGATCGTCGGGCGTCCACAACCGGGCGTTCGGCACCGGGACCCGCAGGTGCGCGCCGATCGCGCCGGTCGCGGTGCCGACCACCGTCCCGCCCGTCATGACCTCGGCCCGCACCTGCTGCCCCGAGGCCCCGGCCGCCTGTACGACCAGGTCGAGCTGGCCGGCGGCCACGTCGGGCACGGTGTCCAGGCGGGTGACGGCCGCCACGTTGACCGGTTCCAGCCACACGGTCTGCCAGATGCCGGAGTGGGCGGTGTAGAAGATCCCGCCGGGGGAGCGGCGCTGCTTGCCGATGGGCGCGCCGGCGGCGTCCACCGGGGCGTACACGCCGACGATCAGCTCGTTCGAGCCGGCGCGCAGGGCTCCGGTGATGTCGAGGCCGAACGGGTCGTAGCCGCCGGTGTGGGTGCCGACCGAGGTGCCGTTCACCCAGACCCGGGTCTCCCAGCTCACCGCGCCGAAGTTGAGCCGCACCCGGCGGCCCGACCAGGTGCTCGGAACGGTGAAGGTCCTGCGGTACCACATGCGGTCCTCGTGCCGCTGTATGCGCGAGAGTCCCGATTCGATCGGGTACGGCACCAGGACCTGCTCGGCCAGGTTCTGACCGGTGGGCGGCGTGTTGATGGAGCCGGTCGCGGCGAACTGCCACAGGCCGTTGAGGTTCTGCCATTCGGAGCGTACGAGCTGGGGCCGTGGATACTCCGGCAACGCGTTGGCCGGGGTCACCTCGGCGGTCCATGGGGTGGTGAGCGGAGGCGCGGCGAGCGCCTCCTGCACGGGTAAGGCGACGACTGCTCCTGAGAGGACCAGCACCGCGGTGAGGCGGCGGGCCCAGCCTGAGAATCTGCTCATCTCGGCTCCTTGACGAGGACCGTGCCTGACTTCCCCCGACAGGTTGCGACCGAACTTGAACGAGTTGGATCGCAACGGAACCATATACCGGAGATCCCGTGTGCGAAATAGACCATTTTCAGCGTGGGGCGACGGCTTCCCAGGGAAGGGTCAGCTCACCAAGCCGCCACCTGGCAGCTCCGCCCAGCGGCGCCCGTGCAGGCACCGGCCAGGACGCGGACAGAACCCGGATCGCGGCCAGCCACCGCTGCCGCCGCCCATGCGCCCCATATGGCGCGCTGACCGCCCAGGCGCGGTCGAAGTCGCTCAGAAACGCATGAATCCGCTCACCCGGCACGTTCCGGTGGATGAGCGTCTTCGGCAGCCGGTCGGCCAGGTCGGAAGGCCGCTCGAAGGCGTCGAAACGGGCCGCGAACGTGATCGTCTCCGGCCCGCCGGGCGTGAGCCCCACCCAGACCGCCCGCCGCCCGGTCTCGGAGCAGGTGCCCTCGACCAGCACGCCGCCGGGAGCCAGCCGGCTCCGCAGCGCGTCCCAGTGCCGCCACGCCTCCTCCTCGCCGTACTGGCGCAGCACGTTGAAGGCCCGCACCAGCATGGGCGGGCGGGGGACGGGCAGTTCAAAGCCGCCCAGCCGGAAGCTCAGCCCCTCCCGCTCATGCGGCTTGGCCACCGCCACCCTGGCCGGGTCGATCTCGATCCCCACCACCTCGACCTCCGGGGCCACCCGCCGCAACCGGGTGAACAACTCCAGCGTCGTCGTGTGCGAGGCTCCGTACCCGAGGTCCACGACCAGCGGCCGCGCCACGGAGCGCAGTCGCGGGCCGTGCACCGCCGCCACCCAGCGGTCGCAGCGGCGCAGCCGGTTGTGCCCGGTCGTGCCCCGGGTGATCGTCCCGACCGGCTTAACCACCGACGCGGTGCACCTTGTGCTGCGCGGCCTGGGCGCGGGGGCGGATCACCAGGCGGTCCACGTTCACGTGGGCCGGGCGGGTCACGCACCAGGCGATCGCGTCGGCCACGTCGTCCGAGGTCAGCGGGCCCGGCACGCCCTCGTACACGCGGGCAGCGGCCGCCTCGTCGCCCCTGAACCTGGTGACCGCGAACCCCTCGCTGCGCACCATGCCGGGCGCGATCTCGACGATCCGCACGGGCTGGCCGACCAGCTCAAGACGGAGCGTCTCGGCCATGGTCCGCTGGGCGTGCTTGGCCGCCACGTAGCCGCCCCCGCCCTCGTACGCGCCGTGCCCGGCCGTCGAAGTGAGCATCACCAGCATGCCGTCCCCCGACTCGGCGAGTTTGGGAAGCAGCGCCTGGGTCATGCGTAGGGAGCCCAGCACGTTCACGTCGTACATGCGCTGCCAGTCGTCCATCCGGCCGTCGGCCACGGAATCCGCGCCGAGCGCGCCTCCGGCGTTGTTGACCAGCACGTCACAACGCTCCAGCGAGGCGGCCAGCGCGTCCACGGACTCCTGAGAGGTCACATCCAACGTCACCGCCCTGATCGAGGGCGTCTCGGCGGCCAGCTTGTCCAGCCGGTCGCGGCGCCGTGCGCCCGCCACCACGTCGAAACCCTCGGCGGCGAGCCGGCGCGCGGTCGCCTCCCCGATTCCGCTGCTCGCACCCGTCACTACAGCCGTTTTCCGCATGGTCACATCCTGCCAGCAGGAGATAAGGGCGGTCTTGTACCCCCAGTTGTGACCGTCTGTCGGGAATGTCGAAAAATTCGGGATGGTTGTAATCCGCTTGGAGGTGGTATCGCGTGAGGCGTTTCGGAGGTGGGTTCGGGTGAGGCGACGACGCGTCGGCCGGGTCGCGACCATCAGCATGCACACATCGCCGCTGGACCAGCCCGGTACGGGCGACGCCGGCGGCATGAACGTGTACATCGTCGAGTCCGCCAAGCGGCTGGCCCAACTCGGTGTGGAGGTGGAGATCTTCACCCGGGCGACCGCCCGTGACCTGCCGCCCGTGGCCGAACTGGTCCCCGGCGTCCTCGTCCGCCACATCACGGCGGGGCCGTACGAGGAGATGGAACGTGCCGACCTGCCCGCCCAGCTCTGCGCCTTCCTGTCGGAGGTGCTGCGCACCGAGGCCATGTACGACCCGGGCCGCTACGACGTCATCCACTCCCACTACTGGCTGTCCGGCCAGGTCGGCTGGCTGGCCAAGGAACGCTGGGGCGTGCCGCTCGTGCACACCATGCACACCATGGCCAAGGTCAAGAACCTGCTGCTCGCCAAGGGCGACAAGCCGGAGCCCCAGGCGCGCGTGGTCGGCGAGGAGCAGGTCGTGGGAATCGCCGATCGCCTCGTGGCCAACACGGGCGACGAGGCTCGCGAGCTGATCGACCTCTACGGCGCGCCCGAACAACGCGTCGCCGTCGTGAACCCGGGTGTCAACCTCACCGTCTTCCAGCCCGCTTCACAGGGCGCCGCCCGCCACCGCCTCGGCCTTCCGCAGAACGCCCACGTGCTGCTGTTCGTCGGCCGCATCCAGCCGCTCAAGGCCCCCGACGTGCTGCTCCGCGCCGCCTCCAGGATGCTCATCGACGACCCTTCCCTGCGTGAGCGCCTGGTCGTGGCCTGCGTCGGCGGCCCCTCGGGCAACGGCCTGGCCAAGCCGGAAATCCTCACGAACCTGGCCACCGAACTCGGCATCTCCGACGTCGTCCGCCTCGTCCCCCCGGCCCCTCAGCACGAACTGGCCGACTGGTACCGGGCCGCCGACGTCACCGTCGTCCCCTCCCACAGCGAATCGTTCGGCCTGGTGGCGCTGGAGTCACAGGCATGCGGCACGCCGGTGGCCGCCGCCTCGGTCGGCGGGCTGCGCACCGCCGTCAACAACGGGGTCTCCGGCCTGCTCGTGGACGGCCACGACCCGGGCGACTGGTCGAAGGTGCTGCGCCGCTTCATCACCGCGCCGCGCTGGCGCGACCAGCTCTCGGAGGGCGCCCGTACGCACGCGGCCGCCTTCGGCTGGCAGGCCACCGCCGCGCACCTGATGGAGGTCTACGCCGGCGCCATGGCGAACCTGCACAAGATGCCCATCGCCGTCTCCTGACACTCCCCTAGTGTGGACGGCATGCGCGATGTCGTCGAAGCAGCGCTCAAGGCCGCGGACGTCTCCTACGACGAGCCGCGGCCGGGGGCGTTCCTGGTCAAGCTGCCCGGACAGCACAAGCTCGCCACCATGACGTGGCTGATCGTGGGCGAGCGGGCGCTGCACGTCGAGGCGTTCTTCTGCCGGCAGCCCGACGAGAACCACACCGAGTTCTACCGCTGGCTGCTCGGCAAGAACGGCTCGATGTACGGCGTGCACTTCTCCCTCGACCCCGTCGGCGACGTCTACCTCGTGGGCCGGACCCCGCTGCGGGCCGTCACGGCGGAAGAGATCGACCGCCTGCTCGGCTGCGTGCTGACCTACGCCGACGAATGGTTCGACCGGGCGCTAGAACTGGGCTTCGCCTCGTCGATCAGACGGGAGTGGGAGTGGCGCGCCAAGCGCGGCGAGTCCCTGGCCAACCTCCAGGCCTTCGCCCGCTTCGCCGACCCGGACCGCTGACTCCTTCGACCCTCCCCCAAACCATAGGATTGGCCGCATGGCGACTTTGGTGCTGCTAAGGCACGGCGAGAGTGACTGGAACGCGAAGGGCCTGTTCACCGGCTGGGTGGACGTGAGCCTTTCTGCCAAGGGCGAGGACGAGGCGCGCCGCGGCGGCAAGCTCCTGCAGGAGGCCGGAGTCCGCCCGGACGTCCTGCACACCAGCCTGCTGACCAGGGCCATCCAGACGGCCCAGCTGGCGCTGGGCGAGGCGGATCTGCTCTGGCTCCCGGTGAAGCGCAGCTGGCGGCTCAACGAACGCCACTACGGCGCGCTGCAGGGCAAGAACAAGGCCCAGACGCGGGAGGAGTTCGGCGACGAGCAGTTCATGTTGTGGCGCCGCTCCTACGACGTGCCGCCGCCGCCCATCGCCGACGGCGACGAATACTCCCAGGCCGGCGACGCCCGCTACGCCCTGCTGCCGTCGGAGCTCATGCCCCGTACGGAGTGCCTGAAGGACGTGGTGGACCGGATGCTCCCGTACTGGTACGACGAGATCGTCCCCGACCTCTCGGCCGGCCGCACGGTCCTCGTCGCGGCGCACGGCAACTCGCTGCGCGCCCTGGTCAAGCACCTGGACGGCGTCAGCGACGAGAAGATCGCCGGCCTCAACATCCCGACGGGCATCCCGCTGCTGTACGAGCTCGACGCCGACTTCCGGCCGACCGTCCCCGGTGGCCGCTACCTCGACCCGGAGGCCGCCAAGGCCGCCATCGAAGCCGTCGCCAATCAGGGCCGCTGACAACTCGGCGCTAAATGGTTGAGCTTGGGCGGAGGGGTCTCCTCCGCCCTGGCTCTGTTACCGGCCTGCCCGAAGTCGATATTAGTGCCGGCGCCCGCACGCTCCTCACAGGCGGGGAAATTAATTCCTGGTTGGTGGCCAGATTTCCCACTGCGGAGGCGGAGGATTCATCGCTTCGTTGTACCGTTTGGCCCGGTCCAGGCAATCGGGACAGATGGGCTCGTCGGTGGATCGGGCCACGGCATCCGGCCTGGCCGGACGTAGCGTACCCAGAGCGGAGAAGCCTGGAGGAAGCCCGGTTTCTGGGTCTATGAGGGCGGTAAGTACCTTTTTTGGGTCGAAGGTAAATGTGCGCTTGCATACGCAACAACGACCCGTACTCGTGGCGTTGTCGTCCGGCATCGATCCTCCCATTACCACCGCGTGAACTTTTACCAGGCTGCCAGAAATCGCGGCCCCGGGCCACACAAAGCCTGCGGAGGGACGGCTCCGGCATCCTCCGGAACTGGTCAGGAATCGAGAAGCGCCGGGAAAGGGCCGCGACTAGCGTGGCCGTCCCGTAGCCGCTCACCTTCGAGGAGATTCCCATGAGCAAGTGGATCCGGCAGAGCCACCGCTGGTTGTCCATCGCCTTCACGGCGACCGTGCTCGTCGCCATCGTCGCCGTCACCCAGGAGGAGCCCGCCATGTGGGTCTTCTACCTGCCCTTGTTCCCGCTCATCCTGCAGCTGCTCACCGGCCTGGTCCTGTTCGTGCTGCCGTACACCGCCAAGCGCCGCGCCTGACCCGCCCGCATTCCAAAGGATTCCTTGACATCCGGGAACCCGTCGGCTCAAGATTCCAAGCATGTCTTTGGAATCTTGGCGTGAGCTTCCGCGGCGGAAGCTCGACGACCCGGTCGCGATGCGCGCGTTCGCCCATCCCGTCCGCCTGGCGCTGCACGAGCTGCTGATGCGCTCCGGCGCCACGACCGCCGCCGACGCCGCCCGCGAGGTCGGCATCAGCCAGGCGCTGGCCTCCTACCACCTGCGGCAACTGGCCAGGTACGGCTTCGTGGAGCAGGCGGAGGCACGCGACGAGCGGGAACGGCCGTGGCGGGCGACCACGCTCAGCCAGGAGTGGTCGAACACCGAGTCCGACCCCGAGTTCTCGGCCGCCCGGGGCCTGCTGGAACAGGTCATCATCGAACGGGCGCTGGCTCAGCTCGCCGAGTGGCGGGAACGCCGTGCGCAGGAGCCGGAGGAATGGCGGGGTTACGGCGGGGTCGGCAACAGCTACCTCTACGTCACCCCCGACGAGCTCACCGAACTCGAAAACGCGATCGGCCGCCTGATGGAGCCGCTGATGGCGCGGATCACCGACCCGTCAGAACGGCCGGAGGGGGCCAGGCCCGTGTTGTCGGCCCATCTCCTGGTCCCGCTGCCCGTGACCGGCACCGGTGACTGAGGTCGGGGCCGCCGGGATCAGAGGCCTGTTAGCGGACAACCGGGACTACCGGCGGCTGCTCTCTGCAGGACTGATCTCGCAGACCGGCGACTGGGTCATCAGCACCGGCCTGGCGTACCACATCTACGTGCTCACCGGCTCCACGCTGTCCAGCGCAACTATGCTGCTGGCCGCCCGCCTCCCGGACGTCCTGCTCGGCTCGCTGGCGGGGGTGCTCGCCGACCGGTGGGACCGCCGCAGGCTGCTGGTGGCCACGGACCTGCTGCTCGCGCTGGGGCTGCTGCCCCTGCTCGCGGTACGCGATCCGGGCCAGGTCTGGATCGTCTACGCCGTCGCCCTGTGGACGGGCGTGATCAGCACGGTGCTGTTCCCCGCGCAGAAGGCACTCGTGCCGCAGATCGTGCCCGAGTCGCAACTCGTCAGGGCCAACGCGTTGCACGGGCAGAGCGGCCAGGCCGCCAGGCTGCTGGGCGCGCTGGCGGGCGGGGTCGCGGTCGGCGCCGGCGGGATGGCCGCCGTGGTCGGGATCGGCGTGGCCGGTTTCCTGCTCTCCGCGCTGCTGATGGCAGGGCTGCGGACGCCCGCCCGATCCTCGGCCGTGACGGTCACCGTGGGCGGGCAGTGGGTCGCCGGACTGCGGCTGGCCAGGGAGAATCGCGGCGTGCGCCTGCTGGTGGCGTACATGGTGATCACGGGTTTGGGTGAAGGCATCTTCGGCACGCTCACCGCGCCGTTCGTGGCGGACGTGCTCGGCGGGGAGGGGGAGGCGTACGGGCTGTTCCTGTCGGCGCAGGCGGTCGGCGGGATCGCGGGTGGCATCGCGGTGGCCGCGCGCCCGGGGAAGGCGACGCCGCGGGCGTTGTTCGGCTGGGGGACGGTCGTGTTCGGGCTGGCGGACCTGGCGTTGTTCACCTACCCGCTCGTGACGCGCGAGTTGTGGCCCGCCGTCGTGCTGATCGCCCTGGCCGGGCTGCCGGCCGCGGTGCTGGTGGCGGGAATGACCACCTACGCCCAGACGGTCGCCGGCGAGGGCCGGGTGGGTACGGTCTTCGGGCTGCTCGGCAGCGCCCAGGCCGCCACGTCGCTGCTCGGGATGGCGCTGGCGGGCGTGCTCGGTGAACGGCTCGGCATCGTCGCGACGCTGTGCCTGCACGCCGGTGGCCTGATCTCGGCGGGCGTGCTCGTTCTGGTCAGCACGCGGGACAGCCGTGGGAGTGAGGTCCGGGACTTCACCCCCGGGGGCTGTTAGCTTGGGCGGGTGGTGAGGTCCGGGACCTCACCACCGGGGGCTGTTAGCTTGGGCGGGTGCCCGTGACCAGGTAGACCACATCCGAGGCCACCCGTACCGCATGATCCGCGTATCGCTCGTAGTACCGGCCGACCAACGTGATGTCGATGGCCGGCTCCACCCCGTGTTGCCAATCCTTGGACAAGATGTTCCTGAACAGCTTGCGATGCAGCCTGTCCATGGCGTCGTCGTCCTGCTCAAGCTCCAACGCCTGTTCCACGTCCCGCGAGGCCACGCAGCTGCCGGCCTTGGTGACCAGGTTCTCGGCGATCTGCCCCATCTCCAGGATCGTGGAGCGGAGCCCCGGCGGGATCGCGGAGTCCGGGTGCCGCAGGCGGGCGACCTTGGCCACGTGCACGGCCAGGTCTCCCATGCGTTCCAGGTCGGTGCCCATGCGCAGCGCCGTGATGACGCTCCTCAGGTCCACCGCGACCGGCTGCTGCCTGGCCATCAGCTCGAAGATCGACGATTCGATGTCGGCGAACGTCGCGTTCACTTCCTCGTCGCGGGAAATGACACTCTCGGCGAGCTGGAGGTCGGCGTCAAGGAGAGCCGTGGTGGCCCGTGAAATGGCAGAACGAACAAGGCGGGTCATTTCGACCAGCTTGTCGGTCAGTGAATCGAGTTCCTCATGGTACGCGTCGCGCATGTCGTCACCGTACGACCCTGTCGATGAACGAACCCCTACAGCTAGATGAACTTTCCAGGAAAGGGTCGTTCATCCCCTGATGAGAGGGTCTGTCCGTGACAGAAGGCCACCTACCATCGGAGGCATGAGTGAGATGGCCATGAGCTTCGCGGCCCTGGCCGGGTTCGTGGTGGGCGCGCTGGCGGTCCTGTTCTATCGGAACCAGATCGAGGCGCCAAACCGCACCGCCGCGACGGACGGAGTGGAGACCGGTGCCGCGCTGCCGCAGGGCGTCGCGTCCGTGCTCGCCGTGCTGCCCTCCTCCGCGGTGGTCCTCGACGCCCACGACCGCGTCCTGCGCGCCAGCTCGGCCGCACGGGCGTTCGGGCTGGTCAAAGGGGACCGCCTGATGGCCGCGGAACTGCTCGCGCTGGCGAGGCAGGTACGCCGCGACGGCGAGATCCGCGAGAGCGAGATCGACGTCGCCGGGCACAAATTCGGTCAAGAAACCACAAACTTCGCAGTCCGCGTGGCACCGCTCGGCTCCTACGGCCAGGTGCTGGTGCTGGCCGAGGACCAGACGGAGCGGCGCAGGGTCGAGGCCGTGCGCCGCGACTTCGTCGCCAACGTCAGCCACGAGCTGAAGACCCCGGTGGGCGCCATGAGCCTGCTGGCCGAGACCATCCAGGACGCCGCCGACGACCCCGAGGCGGTCAGCCGCTTCGCCGGGCGCATGCAGCTCGAAGCCGCCCGCCTCAACTACCTCATCCAGGACCTGATCACGCTCAGCAGGATCCAGGGCGCCGAGCCCATCCCCACGCCGGGCCAGGTCTCCATCGACGAGGCCATCAACGACGCCATCGGATACTGCAACACCAGGGCCTCCGCCAAGGACATCGGGCTCGTCACCGGCGGCACCGAGGGCCTGCGCATCTGGGGCGACGACGAACTGCTCGTCACCGCCCTGCGCAACCTGATCGACAACGCCGTCGCCTACAGTCCCGACCACACCAGGGTCGTGGTCAGCGTGCGGCCCGCGGGCGACTCCGTCGAGATCAGCGTCAGCGACCAGGGCATCGGCATCCCGGAGGAGGCGCTGGAGCGCATCTTCGAGCGCTTCTTCCGCGTCGACGCCGCCCGCTCGCGCGCCACCGGCGGCACCGGGCTCGGCCTGGCCATCGTCAAGCACGTCGCCGCCGCGCACGCCGGCGAGGTGTCCGTCTGGAGCAAGGAAGGGTCCGGCTCCACCTTCACGCTCCGCCTGCCCGCCTTCGGCGGCACGGCGGTGGCAGTACCACCCTCGATGCCCCTGGAGGCAGCCTCGTGACTGAGCGAAGCGAAGCAACAATCGGACACAGCGCTCATGGCGTCACGGGTCCGGCGAAGGAGAACTCATGACGCGCGTACTCGTTGTGGAGGATGAGGAGTCCTTCTCCGACGCACTGTCGTACATGTTGCGCAAGGAGGGCTTCGAGGTGTCCGTCGCGGCCACCGGGCCCGAGGCGCTGGACACCTTCGACCGCAACGGCGCCGATCTGGTGCTGCTCGACCTGATGCTGCCCGGTCTGCCCGGTACGGAGGTGTGCCGCTCGCTGCGGCAGCGCTCCAAGGTGCCGGTCATCATGCTGACGGCCAAGGACAGCGAGATCGACAAGGTCGTGGGCCTGGAACTGGGCGCCGACGACTACGTCACCAAGCCGTTCTCCTCGCGCGAGCTGGTGGCCCGCATCCGCGCGGTGCTGCGCCGCCAGGGCGACGTCGTGGAGGAGCTGGACACGGCCGTGCTGGCCGTCGGCCCGGTGCGCATGGACGTCGACAGGCACGTCGTCGCCGTGCGGGGGGAGCAGGTGCAGTTGCCGCTCAAGGAGTTCGAGCTCCTTGAGGTGCTGCTGCGCAACGCCGGACGGGTGCTGACCAGGGGCCAGCTCATCGACCGCGTCTGGGGTGCCGACTACGTGGGCGACACCAAGACGCTGGACGTGCACGTCAAGCGCCTGCGCGCCAAGATCGAGTCCGACCCGTCGAACCCGCGCTGCATCCTGACGGTGCGGGGCCTGGGCTACAAGTTCGACGCCGTCGAGGAGTGACGAAACCCCGGTACCAGTTCGGTCGGTACCGGGGTTTTGTCATGTCCGCTGCCGGGTCAGTGAGCTTCTTCCTCAGCCGCCGGGGCGGTCGGGGTCGGGGTGGGCGAAGGGGGCGGGGTGGCGTTCGGGGCCGGGGGGTAGTCCTTGAACTCGCGGCTGCGCGTGACCACAGGCACGTCCATGGACACGACTCCGGCCTTGGCGAACTGGAGGTCCAACTTGATGCTCTCGCCGCCCCTGAGGCTCTTGGGGATCGCCTCAAGCATGATCTGCGGCGTCGGCTTGCCGGTGTTGACGAGCTGGTTGCTCGGGAGCTGGATGGGGGCCGTCACCTTCACCGTGCCCATGTTGCCCGCCGAGACCGCCTGCAGGGTGTCGGGGGCGCCGGCGGTGTTCAGGATGTTCAGGTAGATCGGGGCGGAGCCGCGCCAGGCGAGCTGCGCTCCGGAGTCGGGCCCCAGGATGAACGCCTGCGGGATGTGAATGCCGCTCTTGCCGTACTTACCGTTTTCGATCAACACTTGCGCCTCGTTCGGCGCGTACGGCTTGTTGGTGGTGGCGTCGAATCCAGCCCCGCAGCCCGTGAGCACGGGGGCTGCCAAGAACGCGGCGGCTACGACAATCCAGCGAGGGCTGGTCACGGGCGGGTTCTCCTTGGTTCTGCGCAGGTGTCGCGCGTGCGTGATGTGCAGCGCCCACCATATCCACCCCTATGCAAGGTCATATCCACACCCCCGCAGGTCATTCGCTATGTCCGGAAATGCGATTCATAGAGTTGAGCAGTTGTCAAGCCCCAATATGCGGCTTTGACCTGCAGTTATGAGGATTTCACTGTTCCGGGAGGCTGTGGATGCGTGGTACCCTGGAGTACAGCGGAAGGGGTACTTGTCACATGACTTTCCAGGTCGGCGACACTGTCGTCTACCCCCACCATGGGGCTGCTCGGATCGAAGCAATCACGAAGCGATCCATCAAGGGTGAGGAAAAGACCTACCTGGTGCTCAAGGTCGACAAGGGCGACCTTACCGTCCAGGTGCCAGCAGAAAACGCAGAACTCGTCGGCGTGCGCGATGTTGTCGGCCAGGAAGGCCTTGAGCGGGTTTTCGATGTCCTTCGGATGCCGCACACCGAAGAGCCGACCAACTGGTCTCGTCGATACAAGGCCAATCTCGAGAAGCTCGCCTCCGGCGATGTGAACAAGGTCGCCGAGGTGGTTCGGGACCTGTGGCGGAGGGACCGCGAGCGCGGTCTGTCCGCGGGCGAGAAGCGCATGCTCGCCAAGGCGCGTCAGATCCTGGTCAGTGAGTTGGCTTTGGCCGAGAAGACCAATGAGGACAAGGCTGAGGCCCTTCTCGACGAGGTTCTCAACTCCTGAACACGAATCTTCCGCGGGTGGGCGTCGGTGTCGACGTCCACCCGTTCGCTTCGAGTGACTCAGGGCGCGAGCTCAACCTCGCGGGCCTGAGCTGGCCGGGTGAGGCCGGGCTTGAGGGCCACTCCGACGGCGACGCCGCCGCGCACGCGGCCTGCGACGCGTTGTTGTCCGCGGCCGGCCTGGGCGACCTGGGCCGGCTGTTCGGCACGACGGACCCGCGCTGGGCGGGCGCCACGGGTGCCGCCCTCCTTGAGGAGACCGCCCGCCAGGTACGCGCCGCGGGCTTCGAGATCGGCAACGTGGCCGTCCAGGTGGTCGGCAACCGGCCCAAGCTGGCTCCCCGCAGGGAAGAGGCGGAGAAGGCGCTGAGCGCCGCCGTGGGCGCGCCTGTGAGCATCTCCGCCACCACCACCGACGGGCTGGGCCTGACCGGGCGCGGCGAGGGCGTCGCGGCCATCGCGACGGCACTGGTCGTCAACCTTTCCTGATTGCGCAGCGTCATACCAAGGGACCCTGACGGTGTCCTTACGGGCCGTCGCGCGGCCCACCCAGTTCGGAGGCGGCGGTTCGTCACTGGCGCGGTACGGACCGCCGCCTTCCTCTGGGTAGTTTTGCCTGATCAGGGGTATGTGTCCCCAAGACATGTGAACGTCTCGGGGGGAGCTACACATGATCGGCGCGATTGTTTCCGCAGTAGTCATCGGCGCCATCGTCGGTGCGCTGGCCAGGCTTCTGGTGCCTGGCAGGCAGAACATGTCCATCGGCCTGACCCTTATCGTCGGCATCGTGGCCGCATTGGTCGGCACGCTGATCGCGCACGCGTTCGGCTGGGCCGACACGAGAGGCATCGACTGGATCGAGCACATACTCCAGCTCGTGCTGGCCGTCATCGGTGTGCTCCTTGTGACCCGGATGGGCATGGGGCGCGGTGGTGGCGGTGGCCGCACCGGTCGAACCATGACCTGACCTGGCGATTCGTCAAGACGGCGCATAATCGCCGTAGATCGGGTAGCCGACTCCCCGTGAGAGTGAACCGCTCACTTTCACGGGGAGGTTTCATGTCATGACCATCGAATCCATCCTTGGCGCCATCGTGATTGGCGCCGTCATTGGCGCAATCGGTCGTCTGCTGCTTCCCGGTAGGCAGGCCATCGGGTGGATCCTCACCATCGTCGTCGGCATCGTGGCCGCCCTCCTGGGCACGCTGCTCGCACAGGTGCTTGGTGTGGAGACCACGCCCGGCATCGACTGGATCGAGCTGGTGATGCAGGTGGTGCTCGCGATCGTCGGGGTCGGACTGGTGGCCGGGCTTCGGCGCGGCTCCAGCGTCTGAGGACGCCCGACCGCAAGGCGGGATACAGAGGCCCGCCCGGGAACCCTCCCGGGCGGGCCTGTCGCCATTGCCCTGGAACCCTTGCCCTCTGACGAGCCGGCTATCTCGGCCGCCTACCCGTCAGAGGGCCTTATCCGCGGGCCAGCTACCGGCCAGAGGGCATCGTCCGCGGGTCGGCCACCTGCCGTCGGCCACCTGCCGTTGACCACCTGCCAGAGAGCATCGTCCGAGGGCCCGGCGGCCTGCCTCAGGGCCTGCCGGTCCCGTGATGGCCTTGTAGGGCGCCTCGGCCGCTGTTCCTCAGTCCTGGGGCGGGCGTGGGGTGCTGCGCAGGCGTCCTGAAGGGGCTGGGGTGTCGTCGTGGATCACCGGGTGCGGGGCGGTGTCCTCCATCTCGTCGTCCGCGTCGTCCCGGCGACCCTCCGTGTGGTTGGCGGCCGCGCGGCCGTGACCTGGAGCGGGGGTGTCGTCGCCGACGATGGGGTGCGGCTGGGTGTCGGCGTCCTTGTCGTCGTCCTGGTCCTCGGGGAGAGGGTGGACCAGGACGTCGGACGGCTTGACACGGTCACCCCATCGAACGGGCCGCTTCAACGGCTCCGGCTCCGGCTGGGGCTCTGGCACCGGCTCGGGCTCCGGAACCCGCTCAGGCTCAGGCTCGGGCTCAGGCGTCGGTACGCGCTCAGGCTCGCGGGCCTGCTCCGGGATGGCCTCCGGTTGGCGGGCCAGCTCCGAAACGGGCTCTGGCCAGCGGGGCCGCTCCTCCGGCATGGGTTCCGGCTCGCGAGATCGCTCGTCGAGTGTGGGCTCGGGCTCGGGGGATCGCTCCTCCAGCGCGGGCTCCGACTGACGGACCCACTCCTCCGGTGCGGCCTCTGAGCGTTGAGGTCGTTCCTCGTGCGCGAGTTCTGAGCGCTGGAGTCGCTCCTCCAGCGCGGGCTCGGGCTCGCGGGGTCGTTCCTCCAGCGCGGGCTCCGACTGACGGGATCGCTCCTCCGGCATGCGCTCCGGCTCGCTGCCCGCCTCCTCCTCATCCTCACCCTTACCCGCACCCTCCCGCATCGGCCGCTCCGACACTTGGGCCGCGACCGGCGGAGTCTCAGGGGCGGCGGTAGGGCCGACCAACGGGGTGGGCTCCAGCACATGCCCGGGAGCCGCCTGTGTGGCCAGCGGAGGCGGCGCCTCGGCCTGCGGATGGGCACGGTGGAACGGCACGATGTCCAGCTCCGCCGTACGATCCCTGTCCCGCTCCTGGTCCTCGTGGGCCGGGGCGCGCCGCGCCTGCACATGCTTGATCAGCAGTAACCACACCCACAGCGCCAGGGCCAGCATGACCCAGGGCGCCAGGGCCACGCCGATGGCCGTCTGCCGTACGTCGAACACGAACCGCACCGCCGTCGCCACATTGGCCGCCGCTGCCGCCGCGATGAGCAGGACCAGCAGGAACGCGGCCTGCACGCGTACGAGCAGCTTGGCCGAGCGCAGCAGGAGCACGCCGAGCAGCGCGATGACCAGCAGCGCGTCGAAAGCCGCCGGATAGAGGAAGGCCAGGTCGGGCCGGGCCTCACCGGTGAGGGCCAGCGCGCGCAGGTCGTCGAAGGAGAGCGCGCAGGCGGCCCCGGCGAGGGCGGCCACCGCGAGCCCGGCCAGGGCGAGGCCCAGGCGGCGGAGCACAGAGGGGGGAGTCACGTCCATGGCACTTTCGAGCCTACAGAACAATGGGGGTCA
This sequence comes from Nonomuraea sp. NPDC050404, assembly GCF_040655495.1. NCBI lineage: Bacteria > Bacillati > Actinomycetota > Actinomycetes > Streptosporangiales > Streptosporangiaceae > Nonomuraea > Nonomuraea sp. NPDC050404. The sequence goes on along the minus strand of NZ_JBFAKB010000036.1, from coordinate 99,933 downwards.
AGACCGATCAAGGGAGGCCCCGTATGACCGAGCTGTCGGCAGATGTCCGCCAACTTCTGGACGCGCCGAATTTCGCGACAGTGACGAGCCTCAACGCCGACGGCGGGCCGCAGTCGTCGGTGGTGTGGGTCCGTACGGACGGCGACGACGTGGTGTTCTCGACCGTGAAGGGGCGCAGGAAGCCGCGTAACTACGAGCGTGACCCGCGCGCCAGCCTGCTGGTGATCGATCCGGGCAATCCGTACCGCTATGTGGAGGTGCGCGGGCGGGTGACGATGACGCCCGACCCCGAGGGGGCGTTGATCGAGGAGCTGTCGCAGAAGTACCGGGGCCAGCCGTGGGAGGACAAACCGGGCACGGAGCGGCTCATTGTACGGATCTCTCCGGAGAGGGTCTTCCTGCGGGGCTGATTTATCGACCTGATTGCGCCTCCGAGGCGTTAGCCTTGCCTTCGTGACCCTGCACATCTACGACACCAGCACGCGCGCCATCCGTGAATTCGTTCCGGTCGAAGCCGGCCGGGCGTCGATTTATCTGTGTGGGGCCACTGTGCAGGCTCCTCCGCATATCGGCCATATTCGCTCGGGCGTGAACTTCGACGTACTCAGGCGCTGGCTGGCGCGTACGGGGTACGACGTGACGTTCTGCCGCAACGTCACCGACATCGACGACAAGATCATCCGGGTGTCGGCCGCGGAGGGCGTGCCCTGGTTCGTCGTGGCCGAGCGCAACCAGCGGGCCTTCACCTGGGCCTACGACACGCTGGGCTGCCTGCCGCCGACGGTCGAGCCGCGGGCCACGGGGCACGTACCCGAGATGATCACCCTGATGGAGCGGCTGATCGAGCGCGGGCACGCCTACGCCTCCGGCGGCGACGTCTACTTCAGCGTGCAGTCCTACGCCGACCGTTACGGCTCGCTGTCCAACCAGAAGGTCGAGAACATGCGGCCCGCGGCGGACACCGACGACGAGTCCTGCAAGCGCGATCCGCGCGACTTCGCCCTGTGGAAGGGCGAGAAGCCGGGCGAGCCGACGTGGCCGACGCCGTGGGGGCCGGGGCGTCCCGGCTGGCACCTGGAGTGCTCGGCCATGGCGACGAAGTACCTGGGGCCGGCGTTCGACATTCACGGCGGCGGGATCGACCTGATCTTCCCGCACCACGAGAACGAGATCGCCCAGTCGCAGGCGGCCGGCGACGGATTCGCGCATTACTGGATGCACAACGGGATGCTCAAGATCGGCGCCGAGAAGATGAGCAAGTCGCTCGGCAACTCGTTGCTGATTCCGGAAATGGTGCAGAAGGTACGGCCGGTGGAGCTGCGTTACTACCTGGCCGCGCCGCATTACCGTTCCTCGATCGATTACTCCGAGGAAGCGCTGTTGGAGGCCGCGGCGGCGTACCAGCGCATTGAGGGTTTCGTGACGCGGGCCGCCGAGGTCATCCACGACGTGGACGCCGACGCGCCGCTGCCGCAGGCGTTCGCCGACGCGCTCGACGACGACCTGGGCACGCCGCAGGCGCTGGCGGTCGTGCACGAGGTGGTGCGCGAGGGCAACGTGGCGTTGTCGCGCGGCGACAAGGAGGCCGTGGCGCGCCTGCTGGCCGAGACCCAGAACATGCTGGACGTCCTGGGCCTCGACCCGCGCTCGCCGCAGTGGCGGGGGGCCGGCTCCGACCTGAAGCCCGTCGTGGACGCGCTGGTGGCGGTGGCGCTTGAGCAGCGCAAGGCGGCCAGGGAGCGCAAGGACTACGCCGCCGCGGACGCGATCAGAAACCAGCTCGCCGCCGCCGGCATCACGGTGGAGGACACCCCGCACGGGGCCCGCTGGGAGCTCAGCCACTGACCGCGTGATCTCGGTCCGGGGCGGTTGGGTGATATGGGACGACCGCCCCGGCAGCCCGAGTACCCTTGGTGACATGGCAGCAGGCGGTAGGGCATCGGGCAGGCCCGCGAAGAAAAAGGGCCCGGCCAAGGGCACGGGTGGGCAGAACCGCCGGTCGCTTGAGGGCAGGGGCGCGACTCCGCCTGCCGAAGCGCGCCACTGGTACAAGGACAAGGCCCGCGAGGAGCGGGTCGCGCGCGAGGAGCGCGGCGGTGCCCGGCGTCCGGGTCCCGCCAGGCCGCAGCGCCGCTCGGAAGACGCCCCCGACTACATCGGCGGCCGCAACCCGGTGCTGGAGGCGCTGCAGGCCGGCGTGCCGGCCAGCGTCCTGCACGTGGCGCAGCGCATCGACAACGACGACCGCGTACGCGACTCCATCAAGATCGCGGCCGAACGCGGCATCGCCCTGCTTGAGGCCAGCCGCGACAAGCTCGACCGCCTCACCGAGGGCGGCGTACACCAGGGCGTCGCCCTGCAGATCCCGCCCTACGACTACGCGCACCCATCCGAACTGGTCGAACTCGCCCAGGACGCCGCAGAAGCGCCGTTGATCGTTGCCCTGGACTCGGTCACCGACCCGCGCAACCTCGGTGCCATCGCCCGCTCCGCCACCGCCTTCGGCGCCCACGGCCTGCTCATCCCGTCCCGCCGCGCGGCCGGCGTCACGGGCGGCGCCTGGAAGACCTCGGCGGGCACGCTCGCCAACCTGCGCGTGGCCCGCGCGTCGAACCTGACGGCGGCACTCCGCGAGTACCGCGACGCCGGCCTGTTCGTGGTGGGCCTCGACGGCGCCGGCAAGACCGACATCGGCGACGTCGACCTGCTGACCGAGCCGCTGGTGGTGGTCGTGGGCTCGGAGGGCAAGGGACTGTCGCGTCTGGTGCGCGAACAGTGCGACGTGGTGACCCGCATCCCGATACAGGCGGCTGAGTCGCTCAACGCGGGTGTGGCTGCCGGGGTGGCGCTGTATGAAGTCGCTCGTCACAGGCGCCTCTAGCGTCTACACTGGTAGGCCGTGCCGACGTAGCTCAATCGGCAGAGCATCTGTCTTGTAAACAGAAGGTCAGGGGTTCGATTCCCCTCGTCGGCTCTGCAACAAGAAGCCCCTGAACAGGCGATTCGCCGTCAGGGGCTTCTTTGTTTGCCAGGGTAATGTCGCGGACCGCCCACTGCCGGCGGGCGCCGCGATTCATGGTTAAGCGACCCGTACCGAGTGTGGGCCAACGCTGATCGTCACATCGACGTGGCCACCAAGGGCGGCTGCGTAGGCGCGGATGGTCTCGAGCTCCATCGAGTCCAGATCGCCGTTCTCGATCTGGGATACGCGTGCTTGCGAAATCCCGAGAGCAGCAGCGACCTCAGACTGCGTCTTACCGACGGACTTGCGCAGTTCCTTCAGGTGGTGACCGGCGACATAGGCATCCAGGTGGGCATCGGCGTCGGCCTGCCGCTGCGGGTCGGTCAGTTCGGGGTACAACCGGTGCGCTTCCGCCTTGACCTCACGCCAGTTGCGTCCTGGGCTCATCGTTTGTCCTCCCTCTTCGTCTCAGCAGACTTGGCGGCGCGGTACTCGGCGTAGCGTGCTTTTGCCAGTGGGATCGCTTCCTCGTACCAGCGTGACCATCTACCGGCCTTGTCACCGGCCACGAGGAAGATGGCTTCCCTGTCCGGATCAAAGACGAACACGATTCTGATCTCTGTCCGCTTTCGCGAGCCTGGGCGTAGCTCCTTGAGGTTGCTCATGTCGCCGTCTATCAGGGTGTCGACCAATGGACGCCCGAGGGCAGGGCCGACTTCGGAAAGGCGGTCAATGGCCTTCTCGATCAAAGCAGCGGAGTCTGGATCGCTCTCGCAGAGCTTGAGGAACCACGATTCGACGGGCTCAAGCAGCACGATCTCCCAGGCATGCAGGCAGTATAACGTGTGACTTATGGCGAAGCCAGTGGGTGATCCCACTAGTCGATGCGCGTCTTGGAGGCGTGAGCTTCCGTGGCTGGCCGGACACATGGGCAGGATGTCGGCAGGCCGTGCCCCGTATGCGTGGGCCGCGCTCCGACACAGGCACAAATACCGCAGCAGGTTGACGACGGGATATAGGGGGTGATCCCTACTGTGCGGGGGAAGGTCGCGGCATGGCGGACGTGCCGATCTTCAGCCACCTGAGCAGGAGGAGTAGATCGTGCATGCCCCAAGAGTCCCGTTGACGGAGCGGTGATGGCGCCCGTTCGCATCGCAGCAGCCGTCGCGGCGGCCGCTTTATGTATGAGTTCGGCCCTCGCGGGCTCGTCGGCCCACGCCGTCCAGCAAGCGCCTCCAGCGACGGGGCAGCGCATCGACACCGCCACCGAAGCCAGTGCTCAGCGGGCCGCGCGGTGGTTGCGGGAGCGGGTGGAGGTCGGCTCCATGCGTACCGAGACCCGGACCGTTCATGCCACCCCCGAGGGTGGTTTCGTGCTGGAGCAGCACGCTCGTCCGGTGCGGGTGCGGCAGAACGGGCGCTGGACCGATGTGGACACCACCCTGCGCCGCCTGCCCGATGGGTCGGTGGCGCCGGTGGCGACGGCTGTGGGGCTGCGGTTCTCCGGCGGCGGAGGAAAGGCGCCGATGGCGATGGTCGCGCGTGGGGGCAAGTCGCTCGCGCTGTCGTGGGTCGATGAGTTGCCCGCGCCGGTGCTTGACGGTCCCACCGCCACCTATCGCGAGGTGCTCAAGGGGGTGGATCTGAAGGTCAGCGCTGATGTTGACGGTTTCTCGCATGTGCTTGTGGTCAAGTCCCGTAAGGCGGCTGCCAGGCTGGGTAAGTTGCGTTTCTCCATCGGCTCGAAGGGGTTGAAGGTGGGGGAGGGCAACGGGGGTGGGCTTCGGGCGGTGGATGAGGCGGGTGGTGAGGTGTTTGCCGCGCCTACTCCGTTGATGTGGGAGTCGCCGGGTGACGGCGGGGCGGCGGCAATCAGGGCGGTTGGGCCTGGCAGGGGTGTGCCTCCCGGGGCGCGGCACGAGGCGATGGGGCTGGAGGTGACCGGCGGTGGCAAAACGCTGGAGCTCATGCCCGACAAGGAGATGCTCGACGATCCGGGTACGCGTTATCCGGTCTACCTGGATCCGTCCGTGTCGGCGCCGCGCGGGGCGTGGGCGGCTGTCTGGCAGCGGTATCCGAACACTAACTATCTGAACGCCGCCGACGTGGCCAGGGTTGGGCACGAGAGCAGCACCGGTCAGACCAATCGCTCGTTCTTTCAGCTGAATAATGGCAACGCCATTCACGGTAAGCAGATCGTCAGGGCCACGTTCCGGGTTTACGAGGACTGGTCGTGGTCGTGCAGTCCGCGGCCGGTTGAGCTCTGGCTCACGAGTGCGATCAGTAACACCACCACCTGGAACAATCAGCCGGCCTGGGTGGCGTGGCTGGATACCGAGCATGTGGCCAAGGGCTGGGGCGCCGGCTGTCCGCCCGGAGGTGTGGAGTTCGATGCCACGCATGCCGCGGTGCGTGCGGCGGCGGAGAACTGGCCGCACATCACGCTCGGGATGCGGGCCACCGACGAGCGCGACACGTACGCGTGGAAGAAGTTCAACAGCAACCCCGTCCTGGTGATCGAGTACAACAGCCCGCCGGCCACGCCCGCCGCCGCCGACGTCTGGACCGACCCGGGCGGCTCCTGCACGACGGCCGCCGTCGTAGGGACGGCGGCCCCCCGGTTGTACGCGCGGCTGCACGACGGCGACAACGCCGTGCGCGGTCGCTTCGAGTGGTACGACGGCGACACCAGGGTGGGCGAGGTCCTTACCGCGTCGGCCGGTTCGGGGAACGCGTTCTATGCCGCCGTTCCGGCGGGGGCGTACAAGGACGGATCGACGATCCGGTGGCGGGTACGCGCGGAGGACGGGATCGCCACCGGTGGCTGGAGCCCGTGGTGTGAGCTCCGGGTTGACGCCACCGCTCCGGAGCGCGAGCCCGAGGTGAGCTCGGTACGGTATCCGGAGAACGCCTGGGGTGACGGGGCCGGCCGGGCCGGTTCGTTCACGTTCGGCGCCAACGGGGTCACCGACGTGACCGCGTTCGTGCATGGGCTCAACCGCGAGCCGGACACCGAGGTCAAGGCCGTTGACGGGCGCGCCACCGTCGAGATCACCCCGCAGGAGGAGGGGCCCAATGTGCTTTCCGTACGCAGTAAGGACGGCGCGGGGAAGTTGGGCCCGATTCGGATGTACGTCTTCAACGTACGGGCGGGCACGGCCCCCGTCGGCCACTGGTCCTTCGATGAGGGCCACGGCGGCATGGCGGCCGACTCGGCGGGTGACCATCCGGCGACGCTGAGCGGCGCGGGGTGGGCCGAGGGGCGGCAGGGCGGTGCGGTGCGCTTCGATGGAGAGGGGCAGCACGCCGTGACGGGCTCGCCGATCATGGCGTCCGGGCAGAACCTCGCGGTCTCGGCATGGGTGCGGCTCGACAGGTTGCCCGCCGGCAATGCCGCCGCGGTCGCCCAGGATGGTGAGCTGCACGCCGGGCTCTGGCTCGGCTATCGGGCCGCGTCCAGATCGTGGTCGTTCAATCTGAATCACACTGCCGGTACGTCCCAGCCGGTGTGGGCGCACAGCGCGCAGGACACCGCCAAGGCCGGTGTGTGGACGCACCTGACCGGCGTGTACGACGCCGCGGCCAAGAACATGTACCTGTTCGTCAACGGCCGTCTGGCTGCCGGTCCCGTGAAGTACCACGGTGGTGCCGGACCCGCGGGGCCGCTGCGGTTCGGCCAGGCCCAGTTCCAGGGCGGCATGGTCGACTCGTGGCCGGGCGACGTGGACGACGTGCGGGTCTGGGACCGCGCCGTGGTGCCCGAGGAGATCGCCGGCCTGGTCAACGGGGCGAAGACGTTGACCGCCCACTGGAAGCTGGACGGGAACGGAGAGGACGCCACCGGCAGGACCGGGCCGCTCGCCCCGGGCGGTAGTGCGGCGTGGACCTCCGGCTGGGTCGGTGACGCGATCACGTTGGACGGCGTCGCCGGCCATGCCGCGGCGGGCGGGGCGGCGGTGCGTACCGACCAGAGCTACACCGTCGCCGCCTGGGTCCAGCTGGATCGCCTGCCGCCGTCCGATGCGGTGGTCGTTGCCCAGGGCGGGAGCCGGGCCAGCCATTTCTCGATGGGGTACTCCTCGGCGGGCCGTTGGGGGATCGGTGTGGCCGACGCCGACACCGATGCCCCCGGCGCGTGGGCGGCCCTGTCGGACGCGGTGGCGTACCCGATGGAGTGGACGCACATCGCGGGCGTCTATGACGCCCCGGCCGGGAAGGTGCGCATTTACGTCGGCGGGCAGCACGTGCCGTCCACCGATCTCGACTACGTCGGCACCTGGAACTCGGAAGGGCCGCTTCAGGTGGGGCGCGGGATCTCCGCCGGCGCGATGGGGGGCCACTGGCCCGGCGCGATCGACGACGTGCGCGTTTACCAGGGTGCCCTGAGCTCCGACGACATAGCCCGGCTCGCAGCCGGATAACTCCTTTCCGCCGGCCGGGCCGTCCCCCGATCATGCGGGGGCCTGCCGCGGGCGATCCTCGCTCTCTGGATGGTGTGCATGGACGGCTTCGGGGAGATCCCTGAGACCGAGCGCTCGACGTTTCTGATCTACGACTGGTATCCGCGTGCCGCGCGGTGGTTCGCCCGTGCCTGCGCGGTGATGGCGGTGCTGGTCGCCGCGCCGCTCGCGCCGGCCCTCCCCGCGCAGGCCGCCGAGCACCGCCGGGAACGGCCCGGTGTGCAGGAGGAGGAGCCCGTTCCTGGCACCGCGGTTCCCGTGCTGGCCAAGCGCGAGGACGCCGTGGCCGGCGATGCGCTCAAGAAGCCGCCGGTGGTGGCCTGGCCGCGCGCCGGCGCGGTGGAGGTGGAGCCCGGCGGGGCGAAGAAGACGGCGGGCGGCTCGCTCGGGGTCCGCCTCGACAAGGCGCCGGGCCGGGTCCGGCTGGAGGTCCTGGACCACCAGGCCCCCGGCCTGGATCAGGCCCCCGGTCATGCTCGGGTCCCCGGCCTGGATCAGGCCCCCGGTCATGCTCGGGTCCCCGGCCTGGATCAGGCCCCCGGCCAGGCTCGGGTCCCCGGCCTGGCGCAGGCTTCTGAACGGGCAGGGGATTCCGAACTGGTGTTGCGGGTGTCGCCGGGGAAGGGCGTCGCCGCGCGTGGCGGCAAGGCGCGGGTGCGCCTGGACTACTCCGGGTTCCGTCACGCCTTCGGCGGTGACTACGCCGCCCGGTTACGCCTGGTCAAACTGCCCGACTGCACCAAGGAGAGCGGCGCGAAGGACTGCGTCGCGCCGGAACCGGTGGCGGCGCGGAACGATGTGCGCGCCGCGACCCTCACCGCCGACCTGGACGTGAGCACCACCAGCCTGTACGCGCTGACCACCACCCCGGCGGGCCCGTCCGGCGACTACAGGGCGACGTCGCTGGCCCCGTCGGCGAAGTGGAGCGTGGGCCCGCAGTCGGGCGACTTCTCCTGGAGCTACCCGATACGGGTCCCGCCGGCGATCGGCGGCGACGAGCCGGCCGTGAACCTGAACTACTCCTCCCAGAGCGTGGACGGCCGCACCTCGGCCACCAACAACCAGGCATCCTGGGCGGGCGAGGGCTTCGACCTGACCCCGGGCGGCTACATCGAACGCCGCTACAAGGCGTGCACGGCAGACGGCAGGAAGACCGGCGACCTGTGCTGGGACCACGACAACGCCACCCTGGTCCTGAACGGCTCCGCCGTGGAACTGGTCAAGGGCGCCGGCGGCTGGCGGCTCAAGCGTGACGACGGCACCAGGATCGAGCAGCTGACCGGCGCCGTCAACGGCGACGACGACGGCGAGCACTGGCGGGTGACCAGCACCGACGGCACCCAGTACGTGTTCGGCCTGAACCGGCTGCCAGGCTGGAGCCCCGGCAAGCCCGAGACCCGCTCCGCCTGGACCGCGCCGGTGTACGGCAACGAGGCCGGCGAGCCCTGCCACAACGGCGTGGCCGACAACGCCTGGTGCCGGCAGGCCTGGCGGTGGAACCTGGACAGCTCGACCGACCGGCACGGCAACACCATCACGTACTGGTACGAGACCGAGCAGAACCACTACGGCCGCGGCGAGCACCCGGAATGGGGGACCCCGTACATCCGGGGCGGCCACCTGAGCAGGATCGACTACGGTTACCGCGCCGACGAGCTGTTCACCGGGCAGCCGGCCGCCCGCGTGTTGTTCACCGTGGCCGAGCGCTGCCTGCCCGGCGGGGCCGTCACCTGCGACCCGGCGCAGCTGACCAAGGACACCGCGACGCACTGGCCCGACGTGCCGTTCGACCGTAACTGCGCGGCCGGCGAGCAGTGCAAGGACAGGACCTCGCCCACGTTCTGGACGCGCAAGCGCCTGGCCAAGGTCACCACGCAGATCCGGTCGGGGAGCGCGTACCAGGACGTCGATTCCTGGACGCTGAGGCACTCCTTCCCCGCCTCCGGCGACGGCCTCGGCCCGGCGTTGTGGCTGGCGGGCATCCGGCACGCCGGGCACGTCGGCGGCACGGTCGAGCTGCCCGAAGTGACCTTCGACGGCGTGCAGCTGGACAACCGGGTGGACGGCGACGAGGGCCGCGCCCCGCTGATCAAGTGGCGGATCCGGTCCGTCTACAGCGAGGCCGGCGCCGAGCTGCGCGTCAACTACGCGCCCGAGGAGTGCACCCCGGCGAACCTGCCCGCGCCCGACCGCAACACGATGCGCTGCTTCCCGCAGCGGTGGGCGCCGCAGAACGAGCAGGAGGTGCTCGACTGGTTCCACAAGCACGTCGTCGCCCAGACCGTGGAGATCGACCGCACCGCCCGCTCGCCCTGGCTGGTCACGGACTACGAGTACGTGGGCGGCGGCGCGTGGCGCTACGCCGAGAACATCCTGACCAAGCCGGAGCAGCGCACCTGGTCCGACTGGCGCGGCTTCGGCAGGGTGAGGGTGCGTCAGGGTGACGGCCAGGACGGTAAGCGTACGCTCACCGAGCACGTGTACTACCGCGGCATGCACGGCGACCGGCTCGCCGCGGGCGGCGCCAAGAGCGTCCAGGTGATCGACTCCGAGGGCGGCGCCCGCGACGACCTGGACCAGTACGCCGGGTTCGAGCGGGAGACCGTCGTGCACGACGGCGACGGCGGCGAGATCCTTACGGCCACCGCGCACGAGCCGTGGTCGCGGCAGACGGCCTCCTCGACGTTCGAGGGCGTCACCAAGGCGGCGCACCTGGTGCGGGCCGGGGCCACGACGATGCGTACGCGTACGGCCGGCGGCTCGTGGCGGCGCACGTCCGAGCAGCGCGTTTATGACGATCACGGCATCGTCACCCAGATCGACGACCACGGTGACCTGGCCGATCCCGGCGACGACACGTGCACCCGCTACAGCCACGCCAGGGACACCGCCACCTGGATGATCGACTTCGTCAGCCGTACGGAGAGGGTGGCCAAGCCGTGCTCGGTGACGCCGCAGCGGCCCGCGGACGTGCTGGCGGACGACCGTACCCACTATGACGGGCGGGCCTTCGGCGAGCCGCCGGTCAGGGGCGATGTCACCAGGACCGAGGAGCTCACCGAGTACACCGGCGGCACCCCTCGCTACGTGACCGAGGAGGTCCAGACCTACGACGCCTACGGCCGGGTCACCTCCGAGACCGACGCGGCGGGCGCGAAGGAGACCACGGCGTACACGCCGGCGTCCGGCGCGTACGCCACCGAGGTCAAGGAGAGCAACGCGCTCGGCCACACCAAGGTCAGTTACCTTCACCCGGCGTGGGGCGAGCCGGTGGCCGAGGTGGACCAGAACGGCCGCCGCATCGACCTGGCCCACGACCCGATCGGCCGGCTCACCAAGGTCTGGCAGCACGACCGCGACCGGGCCGCCGGACAGTCGCCCAGCACCGAGTACGCCTACCTGACCCGCACCGACGGCCCCAACGTCGTCACCACGAGGACCCTGTCGGCCGAGGGCGCCTACCTCACCAGCCACGAGTTGTACGACGGCCTGATGCGCAAGCGCCAGACCCAGGAGCCGGCCATCGGCGGCGGCCGGGTGCTCACCGACACCTTCCACAACTCGATCGGCGAGGTGGCCAAGACCAACTCCGGCTACTACAACACCGGCGAGCCATCGACCGACCTGCTGGCCGTGTCGGACGACGACGTGAGCGGCCAGGTCGTCAGCACCTACGACGGCGCGGGCGAGCTGGTCGGGCAGGCCCTCCTGGTCAAGGGTGTGGAGAAGTGGGCGTCCACGGCCCTGCGGCAGGGCGACCGGGTGAGCGTCACCCGGCCGTCGGGCGGCGGCGCGACCACCCACATCGGCGACGCCGAGGACCGGGTGATCGAACTGCGGCAGTACAAAGGTCCCACGCCGACCGGCGCGTACGACGCCACGAAGTACACCTACGACAAGGCGGGCCGCCTTTCGACGGTGACCGATCCAGCGGGGAACGTCTGGCGCTACCACTACGACCTGCGCGGCCGGGTGACCAAGACGGAGGATCCGGACAAGGGCATCACCACCACCGTCTACGACGACCTCGACGAGGTGGTCTCCACCACGGACGCCCGCGGCAGGACGCTCCACCACGTCTACGACGCGATCGGCCGCAAACTCGCCACCCACGAGGGCTCGGCCGCCGGGCCGAAGCTGGCCGAATGGCGTTACGACACGCTCGCCAAGGGACACCTGGCCGGGACCGTGCGGTACGCGGGCGGGCAGCCGTACACCGCGCAGATCAACACCATCGACCGGGACTACCGCACGCTGCGGCAGACGATCACCATCCCCGCCTCCGAGGGCAAGCTCGCCGGCTCGTACGTCTTCAACACCCGCTACACGGCCGACGACCAGATCCAGTCGATCACGTTCCCCGAGGCGGGCGGGCTGCCGGCCGAGACCGTCACCTACGCCTACGACGGGTTGCGGCAGCCGGTCCAGGTCACGGGGCTGGACTCGTACGTCACCGACGCCCGCTACAGCAAGCTCGGCGAGAGCCTGCAGTACGAGCTCAGCACCGGCACCCGCAAGACCTGGCTGACCTTCACCCGCGAGGAGGGCACCCGCCGGCTGATCGGCTCCCGGCTGGACCGGGATCACGCGCCCGCCGCCGACCTGGACCTGCGCTACACCTACGACCCCGCCGGCAACGTCACGAAGATCGCCGACCGGGACGCCGACACGCAGTGCTTCACCTACGACCACCTGCGCCGGCTGACCTCGGCGTGGACCGCCACCGACGACTGCGGCTCGCGGTCCCCGAAGGCGGAGGTGATCGGCGGCGTGGCGCCGTACGCGACCAGCTACGAGTACGACGCCGTCGGCAACAGGACGAAGGAGATCCAGCACGCCTTCACCGGGCGCAGTGAGGTGACCAGCGCCTACTCCTACAAGGGCCCGCACACGCTCGCCTCCGTCACCCCGACGGCCGGCACGCCCTCCGCCTACTCCTACGACCCGGCCGGCAATACCGTCACCAGGCGGGTCGGCGGCTCCGAGCAGCAGCTCGTCTGGGACGCCGAAGGCAACCTGGAGTCCGTCACCCAGGACGGCAAGACCACCTCGCACGTGTACGACGCCGACGGCGAGCGGCTGCTGAGCAAGGGTCCCGACGCGGCGGTCCTCTCCATCGACGACCTGGAGTTGCGGCTCGACCGTGCCAAGGACGTGGTGGAGGGCAGCCGCTACTACACCGTCAACGGCGAGGCCGTGGCCATGCGCGACTCCGCCGGCAAGGTGTTCTTCTTCGGCAGCGACCACCACGGCACCGCCAACGCCGCCGTGAACGCCGCCACCGGCGAGCTCGCCGTCCGCCGCCAGACACCGTTCGGCGCCGATCGCGGGGCCAAGCCGGCCTGGTGGCCGGGCCGGCGCGGCTTCGTCGGTGGCACCGCCGACGCGAGCACCGGCCTCGTCCGGCTCGGAGCACGCGAGTACGACCCCGCCACCGGCCGGTTCCTGTCCGTGGACCCGGTGATCGACGTCTCCGATCCGCAACAACTGCACGGGTACGCCTACGCCGGCAACAACCCGGTGTCGATGAGCGACCCCGACGGGCAGCTCTGGTGGTTCCTGGCCATCGCCGCCGTCCGCATCGCCATCCAGATCGCCGCCAGGCGGGCCGCGATGGCGGCGGCCGCGCGGGCGGCAGCGGCGGCGGCGCGGCGCGCGGCCCTCGCGGCGGCCGCCAGGAGGGCTGCCGCCGAGGCGGCCAGGAGGCGCGCGATCGAGCTCGCCAGGCGCCAGGCCATAGAGGCCGCCAGGCGGAAGGCGGCCCAGCTCGCGGCGCGCCGGGCGGCGGAGAAGGCCAGGCGGGCGGCCGAGGCGGCGGCCCGCAGGCGCGCCGCGGCGGCGGCTCGCGCGGCCCGTGCCCGCGCGGCCAAGGCCAGGCAGGCGCAGCGGGCGCTGCAGGCGATGCGCCGGCAGCAGCAGAAGCGGTGGGCCAAGCGGGAGACGTGGACGAAGCGGTCCACCCCGAACTCCCGGCCCACCAACCGCAACGCCCACCACCGCCAGTCCCCGCCGAAGACGCAGCGCACGCCGGTCTCCGGCACGCAGCAGCGCTACGACTGGAACAAGATCCACGAGCAGGTCTCTCCCGGATCGACCAGGGAGCGCTACACGTCCACGGAGGTGGAGACGCCGCACGTCCTGTTCAAGCAGCACGACCCGCCCGGCGGGCCCAAGATCCTGTACGAGGGACGCGGTGGCAAGGTGAACGCCGTCATCAGGCTTGGCGAGATCTTCGCGCGATACCTGGAGCCGGCGTCCTGACCGGCGGTCGTGACCCCTCCACGCGAGGGGTCACGTTGAGGGGTGGACCAGACCGCGGTCGTACGCGTACGACCGCGGGGGGTCACGTTGAGGGTTGGACCAGGCCGCGGTCGTACGCGTACGCCACCACGTGGGCGCGGCTGGACAGGGCCAGCTTGGCCATCGCCCTGTTCAGGTGCGTCTTGACGGTGGCCTCGCTGATCCACAGGAACGCGGCGATGTCCTTGTTGGACAGCGCCCGTGCCACCAGCGCGATCACCTCGGCCTCACGCCTGGTCAGCACGCCCGGGTCGGGGGTCTCGTCGAGCGGGCACCCCGTCAGCGCCGCCACCACATCCCGGGCCAGCAGCACGCCGCCCTCCGCCACCGCCCGGATCGCCGCCAGCAGCCGGGCGGGCGGGGCGTCCCACGGCAGCAGCCCGGCCGCCCCCGCCCGCAGCACCGCCCGAGCATAACCGCCGATCTCGCCCCGCCTCCCCAGAACCAGCACCTTGGGCCCGCTCCCGGCCAGGACCTTGGGCTCGCTCCCGGTCAGGGTCTTGGGCCCGCCTCTGGTCAGGACCCGGGTGGCTGTGACGGCGTCGGGCGTGCGCGCGTACAGCAGGGCGACCTGGGCGCGGATCCCCGCCGCCGCCTCGGCGGTCGCCACCTGTCCCGCGACCTCCAGGCCGCGCGCGCCCCGGATGAGCGCCGCCACGCGCGCCCGCCCGCGCTCCCGATCGCCGACCACCAGCACCTTGATCGTCTCCCTGCGCGCCCGCGGGCAGCACGGCATCGCGGCCTGCGCCGCCAGCGCCCGCCCCCACGGAGCGGCACGACGCCTGGACGGGGATGCTGCGGTCATCGGGGCTCCTCGAACGGGGGAATCTGCCCCTTACTTACCGGATGCCCTTTTCGTTTTCTTGGTGTGCCCGTTCGATCGGGTACGCGCGAGGGTCGGCCGCCGATCTTCCGTGACGGGAGGTTCGTCATCAGTTCACGGGGCGTTGCAGCCCGAAGTCCGGGTTCGGTCAGTCGGGGCTGATGGTCGCGGCGAGTGTGGCGCCGAGTTCCCAGCAGGCCGCCAGGTCCTCCTTGCCCGGCGCGCCCGTCACCGACACAGGCCGGTGGACCTGCTCCCAGCCGAGGCCGGTCGCGATCGACTCCACCGCGCGGACGGCGCCGGTCGTGTCGTTGTTGCCGTGCACATAAAGCCCGTACGGCAGGCGCTGGGTGTCCTCCAGGCACGGGTAGTAGATCGTGTCGAAGAAGTGCTTGAGCGCGCCGCTCATGTAGCCGATGTTGGCCGGCGTGCCCAGGACGACGCCGTCGGCCTCGAAGACGTCCGTGGTGGTGGCGCGCAGGGCCGCGCGGGTGACCACCTCCACGCCCTCGATCTCGTCGGTGCCGGCGCCCTGCCGTACCGACTCGAAGAGTTCGCGCAGCGTGGGCGAGGTCGTGTGATGGACGATGAGCAGGCGCGGCACGTTGTCAATCCTAGTGAGACTTCTTCGTCCACCGCTCGTAGGTGCTGTCCCCGGGAAGTACCCAGGCCGTGACGTCGGGTCTGGTGATTTCGCGCAGGAGCGTCGTCTTGCCGGACTTCTTTTTCGAGAGCTGATAGATCGCCACTCCGGTCCGGGTCTTCGAGCGGATGATGAGCCGTCCCGAGCGGTCGAAGTCGAGATCGTTGATGTACCGGCCCTTCGGCAGGCGCGCGGTCAGCGTGTCGCCCGCCCGGCCGGTACGCAGGTTGAGCAGGCGGACCTTGCGGGACTTGGACCAGGTGCCGACCGGTACGGCGGCCGTGACGTGGTCGTCGGCCAGGGCCGCCGGGGACAGCCGGGACTTCAGGCGCAGGCGGGCGCGCAGGCTACGGTCGAATACCGTGAGGCGTTCTCCTGCCAGCAGCAGCCGCTTGCCGTCGGGGCTGAAGCCCGCGAAACCCCACGTGTCCGTCTTCCCCGGCGGTGGCAGCACCTTGCCGGTACGCAGGTCGGCGAAGACGCCCACTCCCGGTGCCGAGGTCATGGTGAGCACATAGCTGCCGTCGTACGACACCAACGGCCATTCCTCGTCGAGGAAGTGCGCCTTGAGCTTCCGTGACACGACCTTCTCCGAGCCGTTCACGGTCCGGCGGACGAACAGCCCATCTGATTTGCGGTAATAGAACAGTTGCCGGCCATCACCGCTGATCAGGAGAGGGACATCGTCGCCCGCGTTGATCGCGTCCTTGGGGGCCGTGGTGAGAGCCTCCGGGATTTTGACGACGGTTCCGTCGGTCAGCACCACTTCCCAGCCCTGCGTCCGCTGGGCGTAGGAGATCTTCGCCGGTCCGGTGGCGGCCGTCGCGGGGTCAACGATCAGGGTCGTGGCAATGGCCGTGGTCAGGAGAAGGGCCGCCATACGCAGGTTCATGAAACATGAGATGCCGGTGATGCTCTGAAGGTTGCCATGATGTCTCGCGGGGAGACTACGCCGGGATCACCGGTAGCCGGACGCGTCCGCCGGTTTGCCCGGGTCCTGGACCTCCACCAGGTAGCGCCAGCAGTCCGGCTGGGAGCCGTCCACGTCCGTGAAGCCGTACTCGCGGGCCAGTTGCCCGCTCGACAGCGACTGCCCGCTCCAGCGCATCACGTCCGGGTCCGAGGCGAGGGCGGCCACGGCGCGGCCGACGTAGCGGGGCGTTTCGGAGATGACGAAGTGCGGCTCCCGGACGGTGGCGTCGCGCCAGTTGGACTCGCTCACCTCGAACAGGTCCAGCATCAGCTCCGACCGGAGCCAGCCCGGGGTCAGCGTCACCGCCGTGCACCCGTGCGGCCGCAGTTCGTGCGCCTGCGCGAAGCCGAGTCTGATCACCGCGCTCTTGGCGTGGTCGTAGAAGAAGGAGACGCGGTAGTTGTCGTCGTTGTAGTCCTTGGTGCCGTCGGTCATCTCCACGACGAGGCCGCCGGGCCGTTCGATCAGCAGGGGCAGCGCGTAGTGGCTGGTGATGACGTGCGTGTCGATGGCCAGCCTGAGCAGGCGCAGCCCGGCGTCGAGGTCGTGCCGCCACAGCGGCGTGTCCCACTGCGCCAGGTGCTCGCCGCCCCAGATGTCGTTGACCAGTACGTCCAGGCGTCCGTGGTCGCGCCTGATGCGGTCGACGAGTGACTTGACCTGCTCGCGTTCCAGGTGATCGACCTGGACGGCGATGCCCTGCCCGCCGGCCGCGGTCACCAGTTCGGCGGTCTCCTCGATGGTCTCCGGACGGTCGTACTCGGATCGGCTCTCGCGGGTGGTGCGGCCCGTCACGTACACGGTGGCCCCGGCCGCGCCCAGCTCCACCGAGATACCGCGCCCGGCCCCTCGGGTACCCCCTGTGACCAGCGCGACCTTGCCCTTCAGCGTGTTGCTCATAATGCGAAGGTAGAAGCTATATCCGACAACGTCTGTCATGTTTTGGAGGGTTGACCAACTACTTGACGTTCCGTACGTTCCAGCGAGGAGGCGGTTATGACAGATCAGTCCGGCACCACCTCGGCCTGGCCCGACTATCCTCCGGGCCCGTACGGCACCCCATCCCCCGAGCTGGCCCGCAGACAGGCGGAGGCACCGATCGAGCCGGTCACGCTGCCGAGCGGCGACCGGGTCCCCATGATCGTCCGGTACGCGGACGTGCGCGGCCTGCTCACCTCACCCGCCAGCAGCCGCAACCTGCGTGAGCCCGGCCTGCCCAGGATGGTCAAAGGCGCCTTTCTGGACGACGACCCCGCCGCGCTGGCCAACCAGGACCCGCCCGAGCACACCCGCTACCGCCGCATCATGCACGGCACGTTCACGCCCCGGCACATCGAACGCTGGCGGCCCCGCGCCGCGGCCATCGCCAACGAACTGCTCGACGCGGCCGGCGAGGAGTTCGACCTGGCCGCGGAGTACGCGCTGCCGCTGCCCGCGCGGGTGATCTGCGAGCTGCTCGGCGTGCCGATGGACCGCTTCGAGGAGTTCCGCGGGTGGACCGACATGACCCTGTCCACCTCCGACGCGAGCGCCGAGGCCAGGGGCAGGGCGTACACGGACTTCATGGCGTACGCGGGTGAGCTGATCGCACAACACCGCGTCAAGCCGGGTGACGACCTGATCGACCTGCTCATCGAGGCGCGGGACGAGGGCGACCGGCTCAGCGAGGACGAGCTGACCAACATGGTGTTCACGCTCATCCTGGCCGGTCATGAGACGACCGCCTCGATGATCATCCGGGGTACGTTCCGGTTGTTGCGCCATCCCGACCAGTACGCCGAGCTGGTCAAGCGGCCCGAGCTGCTGGAGTCGGCGGTGGAGGAGATCCTGCGGCACGAGGGGCCCGGCGGGACCGGCATGTTGCGGCGGGTCACCGAGGACGTCGAGGTGTCCGGCGGCACTCTGCCGGGCGGGGCCGTCGTGCTGCCGAACCTCGCGGCCGCCAACCATGACCCGTCGGTGTTCGAGGAGCCGCAGCGCTTCGACGTCCACCGGTTCGCCGTCGCCCCGCCGAACTCCCACCTGGGGTTCGGGCACGGCCCGCACTACTGCCTGGGCGCGAACCTGGCCAGGATGGAGCTGCAGGAGGCGTTCCGTGCTCTGGTGGCCCGGCTGCCGGGGCTGCGGGCGGAGGAGGATCTGGCGGCGGTGCCGTGGAGCGACGGCGGGTTCGTCTACCGCCCCCGGCGGCTGCTGGTCTCAGCGGGCTACCGGTCCTGACACCGAAGCGGTCACCGGTCCTGACGCCCGGATGGTTACCGGTCCTGACGCCGAAGCGGATACCGGTCCTGACAGCGGGGTGAGCGGGTGCCCGATATTTCGGGCTATGGGCGAACGCTGCGTCCCTCAGTGCCGGTCAGGGTGACCGTGCCGGTGGTGGCGCGCAGGCCGAAGCCGTACCGATACTGCCCGAGCTCCTTCCCGATCATGCCCGCGACCGAGGCGCCGTGCACCCGCCGCCACTTCCCGCCCTGCTCGGCATAGGAGGTGACCCTGTCGCCCGACAGCAGCAGCGCGAACCGGTTCCCGGAAGTCAGCGTCAGCGGCAGTTCGGCGGACGCATGGCGGAATTTCCCACCGACCCGCAGATCGATCCCGGTGCTCTTGCGGGTGTTGTTGTACCAGGCGGTGAGGTAGTTGTCCCCATCCTTCACATACCCGACGAAGACGCTGTCCTCCGGCTGCCCGGACCCGGCGAACGCGCCCACGGTCACCACGCTGACGGCCTGCCCGGAGGAGAGCGCGCGGGGCCCGGCCACCATGCCGAAGTACGGCGCCGCGCCGGTGGCGCTGAACCTGCCACCGCCGACGGCGATCGCCGGCACGCTCTCATCGGAGAACGGCCGGTAGGCGGCGTACCGGCGTGAGGTGTCGCCGCCGAACCGATCGGTGGCGTCGATCTGGGGCAGCGCCGCGAGATCGAGGTTCGCACCGCCCAGGTTCGGCGGCGTCGTACCGTCAAGCCAGGACGGCACGACGAGCACACCCGCCGCAACGAGCATCGCCACCACCACGGCGGTCGCCGCGATCTTGACCCCGGCCGGACGTTTGCGCCGCGGCTCCGTCGGCGGGCCGGTCCGCGCGGCGGGCACGCGGGGAAGAGCTCCGTCCACAAGTGTGTGTTCGCCGCCCGTGAGGCTGCGGAGCAACGCGGCCGCGCTCGGCCGCGCCGCCGGATCCTTGGCCAGGCAGGCGGCCACCATCGCCCGCAGCGGCTCGGGTACGCGGGACACGTCGGGCTCGTCGTGCAGGATGGCGTTCAGCACGGCGGGCACCGTCGAGGCGGGAAAGGCGGACCGTCCGGTCGCGGCGAAGACCATGGTGCCGGCCCAGGAGAACATGTCCGAGGCCGAGGTGAGCGGCCGGTCGGTGAACTGCTCGGGCGACATGTACGACGGCGTCCCCATCGGCGCCCCGGTCGTCATGGTGTCGAGCGCGCGGGCGATGCCGAAGTCGATCACCACCGGCCCTTCGGGACCGAGCACCACGTTGGCCGGCTTGAAGTCGCGGTGCACGATCCCGGCGCCGTGGATCGAGGCCAGCGCGGTCAGCGTGGACACCGCCAGCCGTTCCAGCCCGCCCCCGGCACGCGGCCCGTCGCGCTTGACCAGCGCGTCGAGGGACGGCCCCGGCACGTACTCGCTGACGATGTACGGCCGCTCGCCCACCAGCCCGGTGCCCAGAACCCTGGCTGTGCAGAAGGTGGCCACGCTCGCCGCGACCTCCGCCTCCCGCAGGAACCGCCGGCGCGTGTTGGGATCGTGCGCGTACCTGGCGTGCAGCACCTTGATCGCCGCTCGCCTGCCGTCGGGCGATTCCCCGAGGTAGACCGTGCCCTGGCCGCCCTCGCCCAGCTGCGAGAGGACCCGGTGATCCCCGAGCTGCGAGAATTCCGGCGCGCGATCGACAGTCACGACATCACAGGCTATCGGCTACTCACGCGCCGCATGGGCGATAAGCCACGGACTGCCGGTAACCGCGCGGCGTGACGCCGACCGCGCTGTGCAGGTGCCTGCGCAGCGAGCCGGCGGTGCCGAACCCGGCCAGCGCGGCGACGCGGTCCACGGTGAGGTCGGTGCTCTCCAGGAGGTGGCGGGCGCGCTCGATCCGCTGGCCGAGCAGCCACTGGGCGGGGCTGGTGCCCACTTCCTGGCGGAAGCGGCGGGTGAGGGTACGCCTGCTCATCCCGGCGTACGGCGAACGGTGCCTGGCCAGGTCGTGGACGGTGTCCAGGAGTTGCCGGGCGGGCGCGTCGCCGTCACCACGTGGCAGCCTCCGGGCCTGTGGGGCGTCGGACCCGGCGGCGAGGTGGCCGAGCTGGTGCCCGGCCGGACGCTCCCCGGCGCCGCCGACTTCTCCTTCGACCGCCGTCGCGGGCTGCTCCTGCTGCCGGCCCTGCTGGAGGACCGGCTGCTGGCGGTACCGCTCGGGTGACCTCATGGCAGGAGGAGAAGCGGCCCGACCGCGGAGTTCTCCACGGCCGTCTCACTCGCGGCGACGCTGCTGTCCCGCGGCACCCCGACCCGCAGCGGCAGGTCGAGCACGGTGAGCGCGTCCCTGTCGCCCTGCGGCTCCCTGCCGCCCGGTTTGAGATTGCCGTCCTGGAACGCGCTGGCCGCCATGTCGGCGTCGGAGAGAGGACGAGCAGCTTCTCGCCCTGGAACGCCGAGGGCAGTGCGGCGGGCGCCGGATCCGGCGCGCAGCCGGATCCCAAGGAGGGGGAGGAGGGAGCGGTGATGGCGGTGGCGCCGATCGCGACGACGGCAACGAGCCTGGTGCCTGGCAATGTCATGAGTTCCTCGCTGGTGCTCGATGGGGGTGACCAGTGGTGTCTCTTGCCATTCGCCCGCTCACCGTAAGGAGAGCTACTCTCCCGGGGCAAGAACCGAACTTGAGGTGGCTAGCTCTCTCATGGTTCGTAACTAGCCTGACGAGCGCCCGAGGATTACGCTCCCCTCATGAGCGCCGAGGCCCCGGCAGAGCCGTACAACGCCTTCCTCGTCGGCTGCCCCGCCCGGCAGCTCTTCGACCGCATCAGCGACAAATGGGTGGGTCTGACCCTCAGCGCGCTGGCGCGCGACTCGCGCCGCTACAGCGAACTGTCACGCACCATCACCGGCGTCAGCCAGAAGATGCTCACCCAGACACTGCGCAACCTGGAACGCGACGGACTCGTCTCCCGTACGGTCACCCCGACCGTGCCGGTACGCGTCGACTACGAGCTGACCGAGCTGGGCCGCAGCCTGCTGCCCGCCGTGCAACTGCTCAAGGGCTGGGCCGAGGGCAACATCGAGCGCGTGCAGGCCGCCCGCGAGACGTACGACGCCCAGCCTTGAGCTAGAGCTCGCCCAGCTCGCCCAGCGGCTTGGTCCAGTAGTCGTGGCCGACGGGACGGCGGGGGCCGACGGCGATGTGCAGGATGTCGTTGAAGGTCCTGAACGCCTTGTCGTCCCCGGGTTTCATCGCGCACCTGTGGATGCGCTCGTACCAGTACTTCTGCTCCGCCTCGATGCGCGGAAGGAGCTCGGTCCTGGTCAGGGTCCTGGCTTCGTCGATCGTGAGCCGCTGGAATTCCGGCATGGGCCCATTCTGGCCCGGCAGGGCGACCCCCGGAAGGGCCGCCCCCGGACGCTCATCCCCGTACGGCGCACAGCAGCCGGTTGTTACCCCGCTGCCACAACGTGCCGATCTCGGTGAACCCGGCCTCCCGCAGCGCCTCGACGTGATGCGAGAGCAGATGGGACTCCGAGCCGCGGTGCGTGGATCCCGCCGTGGCGCGCTCGGCGTTGAGGCTGCTGAGCGCCGGGTCCCCGCCGATCGCGTCCCACCAGGACCGCCAGTCCTCCGGCGGGTTGCCGGCGAAGACCCGCTCGGTCTCCAGCCGATGCACCTCGTGCTCCAGCCGCGACAACGTCGGCGTGGTGTCCTCGGTGTCCATGTGGTCGCCGTTGAGCAGCAGCCCGCCGGGCCGCATGACGGTGGCCAGTTCGGCGAACACGGCCTTCAGCTCCGGCCCGGAGATCCAGTGCAGCGCCGTCGTGCTGACCGCCGCGTCCACCGGCCGGTCCAGGCCGAGCAGTTCCGTCCATCCGCTGGTACGCAGGTCCGCCGAGACGAACGTGAGCTGCGGGTACGCCGCCCGCCCGAGCCCGAGCAGCAGCGGGTCGGCGTCCACCGGGATCACCGTGGCCCCGGGCAGTCGTTCGAGCAGCCGCGCGGACAGCGAGCCGGGACCGCAGCCCAGGTCGACGACCACGGGATCGGGCCGCCCCAGGGCCTGCACGGCGTCGATCAAAGCGGTGAAACGCGCCTCGCGGTCGGGCAGGTAGCCCTCCTGCTGGCGGTCCCAGCGCACGATCCACTCCATCGCGGCATCGTGAGTAAGCACGAACGCCTCCCTGTAACTGTCGTTTAAGATATTGGCAGTCACAATCTAAGACACAAGGGTGTAACTGGTCAATTGAACTTCAACAGTCACACGGACACGGTGGTCAGGGTGGCGGTGTCGCTCGTCAATGAGGTGACCCCGGGTGAGCGGCGCGGGCGTGCCTTCCCCGCGCCGGTGGACACGGTTGCCGCCGTCACCAGCGGCCTGCGTGCCATCTATCCCACCTACCGCGAGGTCAACGAGGCGGAGGCGGCGGAGCTGGCCGAGGTCGCCGCCCGCCTGCGCGCGGTCTTCGCCGCGCTCGCGAGCGGCGACGTGGACAGCGCGGCCACGCAGGTGAACACGCTGCTGGCGGAGACGCGGGCCAGGCCGATGCTGGAACGCCACGACGGCGAACCCTGGCACCTGCACTTCCACGGCACCGGCGGCACCACGGCGGGCGACTGGGCGGCCAGTTGCGCGACAGGGCTGGCGATCGTGCTGGGCAGCGAGTTCAGCGACCGCCTCGGGGTCTGCACGGCGCCGCACTGCGACCGCGTCTACGTGGACGTCTCACGCAACGGCACCCGCAGGTTCTGCTCCACGGCCTGCCAGAACCGGGTCAAGACGGCCGCGTTCAGGGCCAGAGCCAAGACGGGGTGAAGTCCCACATCCAGAAAGCATCCTTACCGAAGGGCGGTTTCTTCCTTACCCGGCGAACCGGTCGTCCCGCGCAGCCGTGCGGATAGGTGTCCCAAAGGTCCGATGGGAGAGGAATTCATCCCATGCGCAGACAGTTAGCGGCAGCCGCCCTCGCCACCGCCGCCACCCTCACCGCCGTCGTCGCGCTGCCCGCCCAGGCGAGCGCCGGCGTCTCCGACACCGAGCGCGTCCGGCTGACCGGCAAGCAGGAGGTCCCGGGACCGGGTGACCGCAACGGCTCCGGCTGGTTCGTCTACGAGGTACGCCACGGGCGGCTGTGCTACTTCGTCACCGCCAAGAGGATCGGCCCCGCCACCATGACCCACATCCACAAGGGCAGGAAGGGCGTGGCGGGCCCGGTCGTCGTCACACTGAAGTCCCCGTCGAAGGGCTTCGCGCGCGGCTGCCTCAAGGCGGTCAGGCACCAGAACGCCAAGACCGCCGCCACCACGCTCACCAGGGCCGAGTTGCGCGACATCGTGAAGCGGCCGCACCGGTACTACGTCAACGTGCACAACAAGAGATTCCCGGACGGCGCCATCAGGGGCCAGCTCGACTGACGACCCACAGGTCGCCGGCAATGGCCCTCTGCGCCGGGCTCGACTGACCGTCCGCAGGCTGCCGGCAATGGCCCTCTGCGCCGGGCTCGACTGACCGTCCGCAGGCTGCCGGCAATGGCCCCCTGCGCCGGGCTTGACTGACGGCCCACAGGTCGTCGGCAATGGCCCCCTGCTCCAGCTCCCCGGATGCGCCCGGGGAGCTGGAGCCCGTTCACTCGGCGGCCAGCCGCTCTGCCTCTTCGTGCAGAAGCGTGATCAGGAACAACTCCAGCCTGAGCCGTTCGAGATCGGGCGCCGCGCGACCGTCTAAGACCTGCATCTTGGGCCTCCACACGGTGAGACGCCCCAGCCACCACAGGGGTTTACACGCGGTCCGAAAACATCAGGTCTCGCTTCTGAACCGCTCCCACGCGGACTGCCGTGTCATGCCGAGCGAGGTGCCGATGCGTTCCCAGCTCACATCCCGGGTACGCAGGTGCCCGACCCACTCGTGCAGATTTTCGTCCACCTGTGCCTGTACGGCGGCTATTTTCGGGAGATGGTCGAGTATTTGCTCCACCGACATTGACTCCCACGCGGGAAGCCGGGGTTCGGTCGAGGCGGCTTGCCGTTCCTGCTCCAGGATGTCGGCACATAGCCCGACGCACTCGTTGCAAATGTGTACGCCGGGCCCTGCGATCAACTTTTCCACGTTCGTGCTCTTCTTATGGCAGAAGGAGCAGTGGAGATTTTCCTTCCAGTCAGGCATGGCCTGACAGTAGCGCGTCAGGCAACGCCTGACAACCCTGATCGACGATCCCGATCCATCTGCACCCGCAGAATCTCCTGCCGCTCCTCGTTGATCTTGCGACAGATCAGCAGGTACGCGCTCAGTACCTGGCAGTACTTCCCGCGTGCCTGTTCGAGGTGGTCGCGCAGAGTGAAAGCGCGTTCGACGTCGCCGTACTGCTCGGCCTCCGCCAGCAGCGCCCGCGCCTCGTCCACGATTTCCTCCGCTCGTGCCCTCGTCCGCCGCAGCACGGCGGAGCATTCGTACAGCTCCGTCAGCCGCGCCGACGAGACAATGAACTCAGCAGTCTGCACGGCCGATCCGTCGGCCGTTTCGTTGCGGAGATCAGTTTCCATTTCCCGCCACCTCCCGCTCAAGGTCGCCTAACTGTAGACGCGCAACCCTCTTCGCAGGATGACTCCCCGCTCGCGGTGGGGTCTTAATGATCCCAGCGGAGATAATTCCACTCCCGGGTAGGAAATCATTATCCCTGAAAGTTTTTCACCTCCGTGCTAATGAGGTAATTGACGGGAGCAAGTGGCCTATCGGTGGAATGCCGCGATTTTCCGATGTCGGCAAAACGAAGGAGACGAAGACGTGCGATCCGCCCTCACGGGCACCCGCGCTCGTCACATACTGAAACCAGGCGATGGCGCAACGTGACTATGGAGTGGTGGCCATGCAGCGCGCAGGGTGCGGTGACGACGCGGTTGACGTAAGCGTCGTCATCCCCGTACACAACTGCCGGGCCTATCTCGACAGATGCCTCACCTCCGCGCTCGTGCAGCGGGTGAAGAAGGAGATCGTCGTCGTGGACGACGGCTCGACCGACGGCAGCGGCGAGTTGCTCGACCTCTACGCCTCCTATCACCCGGAGAGCGTCAAGGTGGTGCACGTCGAGGCGAGCGGCAGCGCGGGGCGCCCGCGCAACATCGGCCTGGAGCATGCCACCGGCCGCTATGTCTTCTTCTGCGACGCGGACGACTACCTGGGCCCCGAGGCGCTCGAACGCATGGTGGCCATGGCCGACAACAACGGCTCCGACATCGTGCTCGGCAAGATCGTGGGGCACGGCAGGCGGGCGCCGGTGTCGATGTTCGCGCGCAGCGCCGAGCGGGCGGAGCTGGGCGACAGCACCGTCTACAACAGCCTGTGCTGCTTCAAGCTGTTCAGGAGGGACCTGCTCGAACGCCACCGCATCAGGTTCGGCGAGGGCATGCTGGTCGGCGAGGACATCCTGTTCACCGTGCACGCCTACTGCCACGCCGGCGGGATCTCCGTGGTGGCCGACTACGACTGCTACCACTTCGTGCACCGCTCCGACGGCAGCAGCATCATGCAGCAGCCGGGCAGCAGGGACCCGCTGGCCTGGCTGGCCATGATCCGGGGGCCGATCCGGCTGATGGCCGACCACGTGCCGCCTGGCCCGCTGCGCGACCACCTGCTGCGCAGGCACTTCAGGCTGGATGTGTTCACCCAGCTCGGGCCGGTGTTCCTGGAGAGCGACGACGTGCGGCGCAAGGACATCGCGCGGGAGGTCGCGGCGCTGTGCGAGGAGTGGTACACCCCCGGCGTGCACGAGCGGCTCAACACCATCGACCGGCAGCGGGCGGGCGCGCTGGACGACATCGACCGCCTGGTTCGCCTGGCCCGCATCGAGAGCGCCACCGTCCGGCGCAGGCTGACCGGGCTGCGCTGGGACGGCGACCGCCTGGTGGTGACGGGCGCGGCCAGGCTCGCCGGCATCACCAGGGACGACGGCCTGGCCGTGGTGCTGCGCGCGCGGCACGACCCGGCCAACGAGCTGGTCGTGCCGGCCGAGCGCAAGGGCGGCGAGTTCACCGCGCGGCTGGACGTGAGCGCCCTGGACTCCGGCATCTGGGATCTGCGGGTGGCGGTCGAGATCGAGGGCGTGATCCGGCTCGGCAGGCTCGGGGCCGACCGCGACAGCGGCATCACCCGCCCGCAACCGCGGATGATCGGCGGCGTGGTGGCCCTGCCCTACTTCACCAGGGACAACGGCAACCTCAGCATCGACATGGGCGGGCACGTGGTCGCGGTGCCCGGCACGGCGCGGCTGATCAGGATGCGCTGGGCGCTGGGCCACCGGCTGCTCGTGGACGGCGAGGTCACCGTGGGCGGCGCCGTTCCGGCGGCCTCGGCGGTCAGGCGGATCGTCTGGCGGGAGCGGCGTACCGGCTGTGAGCGCGCCGACCGGGTCATGGCGCTGCCGGGAGGCGGCTTCGCGGCCAGGCCGGCGGTGGGGCGGCTGGCCGTCGGCACCTGGGACGCCTACCTGGAGCTCGACCTGGGCGGGCCGCCCGCGCGGTTCAGGATCGAGACGGAGACGGTGGCGGGGCCGCGCAGATGGTGGGGAACGGCCCTGCTCAGGAGCGTGCGGCCGTACGCGACCGCGGGCAAGGGGCGGCTGAGCGCGGTGGTGCGGCGGCTGACGGCGGAATCCGTGCTGAAAAGGATCAAACGGTAATTGCCATCTATGTGCAGGTGCAAGACGATGACCTGAAGAAGGTCTGTTCGTCCGGACCTCTTGATTCGGAGGTGTGCCGTGCACGTGCCCGATGGTTTCTTCAATGCGGTGACATCCATTTCGGCCGGGGCCGTCGCGGCCGCCGGCGTCGCGGTCTGCCTGCGCGGGGCACGGCGCGAGCTCGACGACCGGACCGCGCCCATGGCGGGGCTGGTCGCGGCGTTCATCTTCGCCGTGCAGATGCTCAACTTTCCCGTCGCCGCCGGCACCAGCGGGCACCTGCTGGGCGGCGCGCTGGCCGCGATACTCGTCGGGCCCTATACGGGCGTGTTGTGCATGGCCGTCGTTCTGCTGGTGCAGGGCGTCTTCTTCGCCGACGGCGGGCTGACCGCGCTCGGCGTCAACATCACGATCATG
Organism: Nonomuraea sp. NPDC050404; assembly: GCF_040655495.1. Taxonomy (NCBI): domain Bacteria; kingdom Bacillati; phylum Actinomycetota; class Actinomycetes; order Streptosporangiales; family Streptosporangiaceae; genus Nonomuraea; species Nonomuraea sp. NPDC050404. The sequence goes on along the minus strand of NZ_JBFAKB010000036.1, from coordinate 72,469 downwards.
GGCATCGTCACCGTGCTCGTCGGCTGGGGAGTGTTCCGGCTCGTGACCGGGCTGGCCAAGGGACAGGTCGTGGTGGCGTCGTTCCTGGCCGCGCTGATCTCGGTGCCGGCCTCCGCGCTGGTCTTCACGCTGCTGTTCTGGATCGGCGGCACCGCGCCGATCGAGGTCGGCGCGGTGGCGGCCGCGATGGGCGGCGTGCACCTGCTCATCGGCATCGGCGAGGCGCTGATCACGGCCGTGACCGTCGGCGCGGTGCTGACCGTGCGCCCCGACCTCGTGTACGGCGCCCGCGGCCTGGGCAGGCCCCTGGTCCTGCGCGGCGCGGAGGGCACGAGCACCGTCGTCAGCGAGAAGGAACTGATCACCGCGCGCGGCTCGCTCAGGCCGTTCCTGCTCGGCGGCGTCGGCGTGACGCTGGTGCTGGCCGGGATCGTGTCCTTCTTCGCCTCCGGGGAGCCTGACGGCCTGGAGGCGGTGGGCGAGGACCAGGGCTTCCTCAGCCGGGCCGCCGACCACCTGTTCGGTGAGTGGGCGCTGGCCGACTACGGCGAGGTGGGCGGGATTCCCGTCGGCGTGGCCGGGATCATCGGGGTCGGGCTCGTGCTGCTCATCGCCGGGGCCATCGCGTACGCGGCGCGGAGCCGTACCGGGAGCAAGGTCTGAGACGTGGGCGCCGGGCACCATCATCAGCTCTATCTGCCGGGCGGGTCGGTCGTGCACCGGCTGCCGCCGCAGTGCAAGCTGCTGGCCGTCTTCGCCTTCGCGCTCGTGGTGGTGGCCACGCCGCGTGAGCGGTTCCTGGCCTTCGCCTGCTACGCGGTGCTGCTCGGGGTCGTCGCGGCGGTGGCCGGGGTGCCGCCGTTGTACGTGTCGCGGCGGATGGCGGTCGAGGTGCCCTTCGTGCTGTTCGCGTTCTTCATCCCGATCGTCGGGCTGGGGGAGCGGACCACGGTGCTGGGGCTCTCGCTGAGCGTGCCCGGCCTCTGGGCGGCCTGGAACATCCTGGCCAAGGCCACACTCGGGGTGGTCGCCAGCATCCTGCTCGCGGCCACCACGGAGCCGCGCGCGATTCTGCTCGGGGCGCAGCGCCTGCGGCTGCCGAGCCTGCTGGTGCAGATCGCCATGTTCATGCTCAGGTATCTGGACGTGATCGTGGCGGAGATGCGGCGGATGCGGGTGGCGCGGGAGTCGCGCGGGTTCGAGGCCCGCGACCTGCGGCACGTCCCCGTGATCGCACGTTCGGCCGGGGCGCTGTTCATCCGCTCGTACGAACGGGGTGAGCGCGTGCATCTCGCGATGCTGAGCCGGGGATATTCAGGACAGATGCCGATATTTCAGGATTTCTCGCCTTCTGTACGGCAATGGGGGATCGCCCTGGCCCTGCCCGCCGTCGCCCTCGCAGTCATGGGAATAACGTGGTGAACTCTCTCGAAGTCCGGCAACTCGCCTACGCCTACCCGGACGGGACGCAGGCGCTGTTCGGCGTGGATCTGTCCGTCGCGCGCGGTGAGCGGGTGGCCCTGCTCGGCCCCAACGGCGCGGGCAAGACCACGCTCGTCATGCACCTCAACGGCATACTCACCGCCGGGCACGGCAGCGTCACGGTCGCCGGCACGCCGGTGCGCAAGGACACGCTCAAGGAGATCAGGCAGCGCGTCGGGCTGGTCTTCCAGGATCCCGACGACCAGCTCTTCATGCCCACCGTGCGCGACGACGTCGCCTTCGGCCCGGCCAACGCGGGCCTGCGCGGCGAGGAGCTGGACCGGGTGGTCAAGGACGCGCTGGAGCGGGTGGGCATGTTGCATGTCGCCGACCGGCCGCCGCACCACCTGTCGTTCGGGCAGCGGCGCAGGGTGGCGGTGGCGACGGTGCTGGCGATGGCGCCGGAGATTCTGGTGCTCGACGAGCCGTCCTCCAACCTGGATCCGGCCGCCCGCAGGGAACTCGCCGAGATTCTGCGCTCCCTGGACGTGACGGTGCTCATGGTCACGCACGACCTGCCGTACGCGCTGGAGTTGTGCGAGCGCTCGCTCATCCTGTCCGACGGCGTGATCGCCTCGGACGGGCCCACCCGCGAGCTGCTCTCCGACGCCGAACTGCTGGCCAGGCACCGTCTGGAGCTGCCGTACGGCTTCGCGATCCCGGCCCTGTAAGGCAACCCGGTCTCCCAGGCCAGACATGGGCGCCGAGATGGGTAGAAAGCCGGAGGATGGTTCTTGATGGGGCGTTTGGCTCGCGTTTAGGCCAGCCTTGTCCTCCTGCTTCCGACTTTTCGTAGTTTGTGCATGCCCGGTATCCGGGGATGTCGAAGTACAGTGGCTCATCGAGGAGGGGCCAAATGAAGCTGCGGCTTGCGCGACACGCCCTTGGTGACGCCGTGGTGGTGGCCGTCGAGGGAGAGCTTGATCTGTTCACCGCGCCGTTCCTGCGTGATGAGGTGCGCGACGCCATCAAGCAGGACAGCGCCAGGCTCGTGCTCGATCTGCAGCAGTTGTCGTTCATGGACTCCAGCGGCCTGTCGGTGCTGATCGAGGCCTGGCGGCTGGCGACGGGAGAGGGCGGCGGCGTGTCCCTGGCGGCGCCCCAGGCGCCCGTCGCGCGCATCCTCCGCACGACGGGTCTGGACCGGCGGATCAAGGTCTACTCCGACGTGGACACCGCCGTGGGTGAGATTTAGCCGACCTGAGTAGAACTTCATTCGGTTTGCGCGTTAGGGTCCGTACATGGACCTGAACGGATCTGCAGCAATCATCTCCGGCGGCGCCAGCGGTCTCGGCGAGGCCACGGCCCGCGAGCTGGCCCGCGCGGGGGCCACCGTGGTGATCGCCGACCTCAACGAGGAGCGGGGCAAGGCGGTCGCCGACGAGATCGGCGGGGTGTTCGCCAGGACGGACGTCTCGGACGAAGAGCAGGTGCAAGCGGCCGTGGACGCCGCGGTGGCCACCGGCAAGCCGCTGCGCGTCGTGATCAACAGCGCGGGCATCGGCTGGGCCGAGCGCACGGTCAACCGTGACGGCAACCCGCACAACCCGGCCTCCTATCGCAAGGTCATCGAGGTCAACCTGATCGGCACGTTCAACCTCATGCGCATCGCCGCCGCCGCGGTCGCCAAGACCGAGCCGGTCGACGAGGACGGACAGCGCGGCGTGGTCATCAACACGGCCTCCGTGGCGGCTCTGGAGGGGCAGACGGGGCAACTCGCCTATTCGGCCTCCAAGGGCGGCATCGTGGGCATGACGGTGCCCGCTGCGCGCGACCTGGCCGCGATCGGCGTGCGGGTGAACACGATCTGCCCCGGCATCATCGACACCCCCATCTACGGCTTCTCCGGCAACGCCGAGGAGTTCAAGGCCAAGCTGGTGGCGCCGGTGGTCTTCCCCAAGCGGATGGGCCGGGCCGGCGAGTTCGCGCACCTGGTCAGGTCGCTGGTGGAGAACGACTACATGAACGCCGAGGTCATCCGCTTCGACGGCGGCATCCGCTTCCAGCCCAAGTGAGGTCACGTGTCTGACGAAGTGCTCGTCGAGGAGTCCGGCAATGTGGCCGTCCTCACCATCAACCGGCCCAAGGCGCGCAACGCGGTCAACGGGGCGGTGGCCCGGGGCATGGCCGAGGCGCTGGACGCGCTGGACGCCCGTCCCGACATCTCCGCCTACGTCCTGACGGGCGCCGGCGGCACGTTCTCCGCGGGCATGGACCTGAAGGGGTTCCTGTCCGGGGACTTCCCCGTCGTGGAGGGGCGCGGCTTCGGCGGGCTGACCGAGTCGCCGCCGAAGAAGCCGCTGGTGGCGGCCGTGGAGGGGTACGCGCTGGCGGGCGGCTTCGAGCTGGCCCTGGCCTGCGACGTCATCGTGGCCTCCGCGGAGTCCAAGTTCGGCCTGCCCGAGCCCAAGCGCGGCCTGGTGGCGGGCGCGGGCGGCATCATGCGGCTGCCGCGCAGGATCCCGTACCACGTGGCCATGGAGATCGCCCTGACCGGCGAGCACTACCCGGCCTCCCGCCTGTACGAGCTCGGCCTGGTCAACCGCATCACCGAGCCCGGCGCGGCCCTTGAGGGCGCGCTGGAACTGGCCCGCAAGATCGCCGGCAACGCCCCGCTGGCGCTCGCCGCGACCAAGAAGGTGATCATCGAGTCGCAGGACTGGTCGCTGGAGGAGATGTTCAGGAAGCAAGGCGCGATCATCAACCCGGTCTTCGGCTCCAAGGACGCCATGGAGGGCGCGGCCGCTTTCGCGGAGAAGCGCGCGCCCCAGTGGAAGGCGGAGTGACCGGTCCCCTCCCGCTTTCGTCAGGAAACGGGAGGGGACTGTTTTAGCGCGCGCATAGCTCGGCCTGGTTACGGTAAAGAAAGAGGAGACGACATACCAGGAGAGCGCATGAGCGACTATTCGGGTTCCAGGGGGTTCGAGTCGGCCAAGCGCGGCGCGGGAGCCCTGCTTTCCGGTGCGCTGAGCGCGCTGATCATCGTGGGCGGCATGCTCGCCGTGATGTGGGTGGTCGAGGGTGTCGACTACTTCCTCGGCGGCAGCCTCGACCGGCAGTTCGGCATCGTCGGCTGGGAGGGCGACGGGCTCGTCGGCATCATCTTCGCGCCGTTCCTGCACGGCGGCTTCGGCCATCTGATGGCCAACTCGCTGCCGCTGCTGATCCTGGGCTTCTTCGCGGGGCTGCGGGACGTGCGCAAGTTCCTCTGGGCCACCGTGCTGATCATCTTCATCGGCGGCCTGGGCACCTGGGCGACCAGCCCGGACGTCTACACGGTCGGGGCCAGCGGGCTGGTGTTCGGCTACTTCGGCTACATCCTGTCGCGCGGCCTGTTCGACCGCCGGCTGCTCGACATCGTCATCGGCATCGGTGTGGGCATCGCCTACTGGGGGATCCTGGCGGGCCTGCTGCCCAACCAGCAGGGCATCTCCTGGCAGGGGCACCTGTTCGGGCTCGTCGGCGGTGTGGTGGCCGCGTGGGTGCTGCGCCGCAAGCGCGAGGTGGCGCCGGTCAACCCGTACACGTTCTGAGCCTGACGCCTCGCGGCGGATCCCTCAAAAGTATGTCCAACTTTGCTCCCTATGTCGGATCCTTCTGCTGATCCTGGGCATGCGTCCGTGAGAGTTGACGGACGGGAGCGCTGACCATGTCGAACAAAGCGCGCGTAGCGTTTGCCCTGCTCGCCGGGTACTACCTCGGCAGACGCCGCAAGCTGCGCATGGCCGCCGCCCTGGCGGCGGCCGGGCTGGCCGGTCGGGCGGGCGGGGGCGGCGGCGGTGGCCTGCTGGGGCAGGCGCTGAAAAGCGTGACCTCCTCTCCCGAGGTCGGGCAGATCACCGACCGGCTGCGGGGCGAGCTCCTGCAAGTGGGCAAGGCGGCGGCGGTGGCCGCCACCGGCAGGCAGATCGAATCCCTGAGCGGCAAGCTGCACGAGCGTGCCGAGGCTCTGCGCGTCCCGGGTGCCAAGGGCTCCGACCGTGCCGAGGAGCAGGAGGAGGACGCCGAGGAAGAGGACACCGAGGAGGAGCCGGAAGAGGAGCCTGAGGAGTCCGAGAAGGCCAAGCGGGGGCCCCGCGTGTTGCGGCGGACCGGCCGGCCTCGGAGGTGAGCACGGATGGCTGAGAAGCGAGCCGAACGAGCCGGGAAGGCGGTCCAGGGGGCCGGCCGGCGAGTGACGGGAGCGGCGGGCAAGGGGGCCGGCGCCGCCAAGGACGCGGGCGCGGGCGCGGCCGGCGCCGCCAAGGGTGCGGCCGGTGCCGCCAAGGACACGGGCCAGGGGGCGCTCGGCGCGGCCAAGGAGGCCGGCCAGGGGATCATGGGGAGCCTGCCCATGGGCCAGCTCGGGGACGCGGCGCAGAACCTGCTGCACGCCGCCGCGGGACGCGCGCTGTCCGGCGCGGAGGACAAGCTCAAAGGGCTCACGGGCCGGTTGACCGACTACACGGAGAACGGCGGCTCCAGCCTCCTCGGCGCGGCGACCGGTTCTGACAAGCCGGGAGGCGTGGTGAGTGGAGCACTCAAGGGTGGGCTGAAGGGCATGATCTCCAAGTTCACCGGCGGCAAGGGCGGCAAGGGCGGCCAGGACAAGTTCACCGACATCGTCGAGACGATCGACGTCGGCGCGCCCCGCCGCCTGGTGTACAACCAGTGGACCATGCTCCAGGACTTCCCGACGTTCATGAAGAAGGTGGAGAACGTCAAGCAGGAGTCCGACGAGACGAGCATCTGGAAGGCCCAGGTCTTCTGGTCGCACCGGAACTGGAAGGCGCACGTCCGCGAGCAGATCCCGGACCAGCGGATCATCTGGCGCTCCGAGGGCTCGAAGGGCTACGTGGACGGCGCCGTGACCTTCCACGCGCTCACCGACGACCTGACCCGGATTCTGGTGGTGCTGGAATACCACCCGCAGGGGCTCTTCGAGCGCACCGGCAACCTGTGGCGGGCCCAGGGCCGGCGGGTACGGCTGGAGCTCAAGCTCTTCCGGCGGCACGTGATGTCGCGCCTCCTGCTGGATCCCGACCAGGTAGGCGACGGCTGGCGCGGCGAGATCCGCGACGGCGAGGTCGTCAAGGACCACGAGACGGCGATGGAGGAAGAGGAGCGCGCCGAGCAGGGCGAGGACGAAGAGGGCGACTACGAGGAAGACGACTACGAGGAGCCGGAAGAGGACGAAGGGGACTACGAGGAGGGAGACGAGGAGGAGGAGGACGAAGAGGAGCCTGAGGAAGACGACTACGAGGATGAGGAGGAGCCGGAAGAGGACGAATACGAGGACGAAGACGAATACGAGGACGAAGAGGAGCCCGAGGAAGAGGATGAGCCCGAGGAAGAGGATGAGGAGCCTGAGGAGGAGCCGGAGCCCGCTCCCGCCGCTCGCCGTCGCTCCCCCCGGGCCAGGCGGAGCTAGAGATGGGAGCGGGTGTGCTCGGCCGGTGAGGTGGACAGCAGCCGGTCGATCCAGGCCAGCCCCACGGCCGAGGCCACGAACGCCAGGTGCATCACCGTCTGCCACATCATCTTGTCGTTGGGCGTGCTCTGCGCGCGGATGAACGTCTGCAGCAGGTGCACCGAGGAGATCCCGATGATGGCCGTGGCCAGCTTGACCTTCAGCACGTTCGCGTTGACGTGGGACAGCCACTCGGGCTCGTCCGGATGGTCGTTGAGATTGATGCGTGACACGAACGTCTCGTAACCGCCGACGATCACCATGATCAGCAGGTTGGAGATCATCACCACGTCGATGAGCGCGAGGACCGTGAGCATGACCACGACCTCAGGAGCTGCCGCGCTGTCCGTAACCGGGGTTCCGCCGTGCAGGAACACCGTCTCGATGAGGTGCCACAACTCCAGCATGAACTGCCAGACGTAGACGGCCTGGGCCACGATCAGGCCGAGATAGAGCGGTACCTGAAGCCAACGACTGGCGAACATCAGATAACCGAGGCTCTTCGGCCGTGGGGTCCCCTGGCCGAATGGGGGCTTATCGGGCAAGAATGTTTCCTACTGATCGAGCCGGAGGGATGTGGAATTGGCGAACCTGGGATCCCTGGAACACGCGATCATGAACGTGCTGTGGGACGCAGGCAAGCCGATGCGCGTCAGGGAACTCCTGGTCAAGCTGAACGAGGAACGCGAACTCGCCTACACCACGGTCCAGACCGTGGCCGAGCGGCTGGTGAAGAAGGGCCTGCTCGCACGCACTCCGTACCGCAACGCGTTCCGCTACGCCGCGGTCATGACGAGGGACGAGCACGTCACCGCGCTCATGCTGGAAGCACTGGCGGCCAGCACCGACAGGCTGCCGGTGCTGGCCAGGTTCGCCAGGGACGTCGAGGAGGCGGACGCGCACGCGCTCCTCGACGAGCTGGCCCGCAGGACGGGCCGCAAGGTGGACTAGAGGCGCTCGACCACGTAGTCGACGCAGGTCGTCAGGGCCTCGATGTCGGCAGGCTCGACGGCCGGGAACATCGCCACCCGAAGCTGGTTGCGGCCCAGCTTGCGGTACGGCTCGGTGTCGACGATGCCGTTGGCGCGCAGTACCTTGGCCACGGCCGCGGCGTCCACGGAGTCGTTGAAGTCGATCGTGCCGACCACCTGGGAGCGGAACTCCGGAGCGGCGAACGGGGCGGCGTAGGAGGACTTGTCCGCCCACGTGTAGAGGCGCTGGCTGGAGTCGGCCGTGCGGGCGGTGGTCCAGGCCAGGCCGCCGTTGCCGTTCATCCAGTCGAGCTGGTCGGCCAGCAGGAACAGCGTCGCCACCGCGGGGGTGTTGTAGGTCTGGTCCTTGGCCGAGTTGTCGATCGCGACCGGCAGGCTGAAGAACTCCGGCACGAACCGGCCGCTGGCGGCGATCTCCTCGACCCTGGCCAGGGCGCGGGGCGACATGATCGCGATCCACAGGCCGCCGTCGGAGGCGAAGCTCTTCTGCGGCGCGAAGTAGTAGACGTCGGTCTCGGTGAGATCGACGGGCAGGCCGCCGGCGCCGGAGGTGGCGTCAACGAGCACCAGCGAGTCGTCGGAGCCCACGCGCTTGATCGGCATGGCCACGCCGGTGGAGGTCTCGTTGTGGGTGAGCGCGTAGACGTCCACCCCGTCCTCGGCGACCGCCTCAGGGTGGGTGCCGACCTCGGACTTGATGACGCTCGGCTCGCCCAGCCAGGGCGCCTTCTTCGCGACGGTGGCGAACTTCGAGGAGAACTCACCGAAGGACAGGTGCTGGGACTTCTCGCGGATCAGCCCGAAGGCGGCGATGTCCCAGAAGGCGGTGGTGCCGCCGTTGCCCAGGACCACCTGGTAGCCCTCCGGCAGCGAGAACAGGTCGGCGAGACCGGAGCGCACGCGGCCGACCAGGTTCTTGACCGGCTTCTGGCGGTGCGAGGTGCCCATGACGCTCGCGCCGGAGGCGGCGAGCGCGGCCAGTTGCTCGGTGCGAACCTTCGAGGGCCCACAGCCGAAGCGGCCGTCGGTGGGCTTGATGTCAGCGGGAATAACGATGTCAGCCACGTAACGGAGCCTACCGACCGGCGCACACCGGCCAGTACGCGGTCCGGACTTTGAGACCGGTGAAAGTTTCACCTGGGGGTCCAGGTCAGCGGCCTTACCAGAAGCCGGGGCTTGACGGGAGGGCGGCGGAAACTCACGTTCCAGGTAACTCGCACGAGGCGTTGATGGCCATGGAAGACCCTGACGTCCTCACCGCCAGAGAGCTGGAGATCCTCTCCCTGACCGGTTCGGGCCACAGCGCCCAGGAGATCGCGCACCTGCTGCGCATCTCCCGCTGCGCGGTGGAGAACCACCGGCGGCGCATCTACCGCAAGCTCGGGGCGGCCGGGCAGGGGCAGGCCGTCTTCCGCGGGCTCCTGCTGCTCGCCGCCCCGGCGGGCGAGCCCCGTCTGGCGCGGGGCAGGGAGCTGGTGATCGTGCACGCCAGGTGCGTACTGGCCGCGGAGCAGGTGACGCGGGCGCTGCTGGAGCAGGGGCGGGCGGTGGCGATCGTGCACGACGCCGTGCCGTACGAGGAGGACGTCCAGGGCTGGACGGGCACCAAGTTCACGGCGGTGCTCGTGGACCCCGTACCGGCCGACTGGGCGCTGGCGGCGCGGCTCGGGGCGCGGGCCGTGGCCGTGCCCTCGGAGCCTCCCGAGCCGTGCATGGTGACGGACGCGGTGGCGCGGGGGGCGTACGCGGTGTTGTGGCTGCGTGACGTGCCCGAGCATCTGTGCGCGGTGCTGGACCTGGTGGCCAGGGAGTATGTCGTGGTGGGGGCGGGAATGTGCCGGTCGCTGGGGCACGCCCCGCGGCTGACCGCGCGCGAGCGCGAGGTGCTGGCCTCGATCGCGCGCGGTCACACCGTGAAGCAGACCGCCAGGTTGCTCGGCATCGCGGGCAAGACGGTGGAGAGCACCAGGGCCCGCCTGTTCAGCAAGCTCGGCGCCCGAAACCGCTCGGAGGCGCTGACCAACGCCTACCGCACCGGCCTGATGGCGCCGTCCCCGGGCGCGCCGGGTGAGCGTCTTCTGCCGGGTGAGCGTCTTTCCCCGGGTGAGCGCCGGCGGTCGCGCCGGCTCACTGGCCCCGGCTCTGCGGATCTACCCGGGCGAACGTGAGCAGGTCCACCATCCGGAAGTCGCCCGTCACGCCGGTACGCCTGGGCAGCGTGGGCCGCCAGGACGGGTTGGCGCCGAGGAACGAGGTCGGGTCGAGCTGCAGCAGCCCGACGAAGACCTCCCCGACGATCCGCGCGCCCACCCCGGCCAGCCTGAGCCCGCCGGCCAGCACCTCGGCCTCCTTGAGCACGTAGTACCAGAGCGGGGTGCTGGCGGGCAGGCCGTGCCCGATCGCCTGCAGTTCCGGGAAGTGCTGCGCCTCCAGGGACTGCACGCCGATGGCGCGGGCGATGTTCTGCCCGGACGGGATCGACCAGGTGATGTGCCGCAGCAGGTTGCGCTGCGGCAACGAGGTCGGCGGGTCGGCGGACGGGATCGCGGCCAGCGGCAGGTTGAACAGCGGCGTGGACAGGTTGGTGTCGATGCGCTTGTTGGCCCGCACCTCGCCGTCGCCGAAGTCGAAGAACGTCTGCCAGCCGATGAACCGCCTGGCCGCCCTGGCGCCGCCGCGCAGGTCCACGGGGTCGGCCTGGCCCTGCCCCGCGGGGTCGAAGATGAAGCCGAAGAAGGCGGTGCCGTCGGGGTTGCCCGCGAGGTTGGCGCGGTAGGACGGCCTGACCATGCTGTGCCCGAACCGGTAGGCCGCGCCCTGGAACTCGACGGGGATGAACTGCTCGCCGGCGACCGGCCGGTAGAAGCGCCGCCCGTTGGTGAGGATGTCGTTGACCACGCTCTGGCCGAGGATCTGCGGCAGGAACTCCCTGAGCACCAGCCACTGGTAGTGCCACCTGACCTGCTGTCTCGCGGCCTCGAACACGTTGCCCTGCTGGCCCTGCGCCCGCAGGTGGTCCACCACCCGGTTGTGGAAGCGCAGGAACGCGGCGTGCATGCCGGAGATCATCAGGTTCTCGTCGTTGCGGGGGTCGGCGATGATCGCCGAGCGGTTCGCCCGGCGCGGCACGTCCTCGAACCTGCCGCCGCTCTCCAGCCGGAACTTGGCGGTGTCGGCGGGGTCGTAGAGCTGCGGGTCGGCCGCCGGGCCGCCGCCGTAGACGCTGTCGAGGTCGAGGGCGGGCGTCCGGGTGTTGGGCGTCTGCTCGGGCGGCGTCGGCACGCCTAGGGGCGAGACCTCGTCGAAGGTCATGTCGTGGTCGATGAACTGGCCGAAGAACGTCGTACCGGCAGTGTGGGTGGCGTTGTCGAGGTTGCCCGGACTGAGCTCCGGGTTGGTGATCAGCCTGATCGGGCCCTCCTGCAGCGGGTCCATGGCGTCGATCAGGCCGCCGGCGCGGCCCATCTCCAGCAGGGCCTGCCTCAGGGAGGGGGCGTTGAAGTCCGCGAACGGGGCCAGGTTGAAGATCCTTCCGAACCTGTCGGGGGAGGTGGCCAGGCCGCCCGCGCGCGCGGTGACGACCTTGGCGAGGGCCTCCGCGGGGGTGAGCGTCAGGACTGCGGCCCCGGCTCCTACGCCGGTGAGGAAGCCGCGCCTGGATAAGCCTGATGTGGGCTCGTCGATGGGCGGGGTCATGACGTGCTCCTTACTGCCGTCCCACCGGAGGAGTGGAGCAGGCGCACGCGGACGATCCGCGGAGGCGGGGTCGTCCGGCCTGCTCGTGGGAGGGCTGAGGGTGCCTGCCGTCAGGCTGTTCCCCCGTCAGGAGGTGGTCAAGGAACCACTTTCCCCTAAGGCGTTTCAAGCGGGAAACGAAACGGCTACCGCGTGGCGGGTGAGCCGCGCGGTAGCCGTGACACGGAGATCAATACTGGGATCAGTACTTGCCGACGACCTCGTCGGCGCCCGCGAGCCCGCTCAGCGGACGCGAGGTGGGACCGGTGTAGATCGCGCTCGGACGGACGAGCCGGCCCGTGCGCTTCTGCTCCAGGATGTGCGCGGCCCAGCCGGCCGTGCGCGCGCAGGTGAACATCGAGGTGAACATGTGCGAGGGCACCTCGGCGAAGTCCAGCACCACGGCCGCCCAGTACTCCACGTTCGTGGCCAGCACCCGGTCGGGCTTGCGCGCGTGCAGCTCCTCCAGCGCGGCCTTCTCCAGCGCCGCCGCGACCTCGTAACGGGGCGCGTCGAGCTCCTTCGCGGTCCGCCGCAGCACACGGGCGCGCGGGTCCTCGGCACGGTAGACGCGGTGGCCGAAGCCCATGAGGCGCTCGCCCTTGTCGAGCTCGCTCTGGACGTACTTCTTGGCGTCGCCGAGCTGCTCGACGCCCTCGATCATGTGCAGCACGCGCGCGGGCGCGCCGCCGTGCAGTGGACCCGACATGGCGCCGACGGCGCCGGAGAGCGAGGCGGCCACGTCGGCGCCGGTGGAGGCGATGACGCGGGCGGTGAACGTCGAGGCGTTCATGCCGTGCTCGGCCGCCGAGGTCCAGTACGCGTCGATGGCCTTGACGTGCTTGGGATCAGGCTCACCGCGCCAGCGGATCATGAAGCGTTCGACGATGGTCTTGGCCTCGTCCACCTTGCTCTGCGGCACCATCGGCAGGCCGAGGCCGCGCGCGGACTGCGCCACGAAGGACAGAGCCATGACGGAGGCGCGGGCGAGCTGGTCGCGGGCCTCCTCGTCGCTGATGTCGAGCAGGGGCTTGAAGCCGTACGCGGGAGCCAGCATGGCCAGCGCGCTCTGCACGTCTACACGGATGTCACCGGAGTGGACAGGAATGGGGTACGGCTCCGCCGGGGGCAGACCCGGCTGGAACTTGTTGTCGACCAGCAGGCCCCAAACGTGCCCGAACGGGACACGGCCGACCAGCTCTTCGATGTCGACGCCCCGGTATCGAAGGGCGCCCCCTTCTTTGTCCGGTTCCGCGATCTCGGTTTCGAAAGCTACGACGCCTTCGAGCCCGGGTTTGAAGTCGGACATGCTCGGCCGCCTCCTCTTCTCTTGCCATGTTTGGGCAATGCCTTGATGTCGAGATACCGGCGGGTCAATTTAACCGCCTCACAGGTCATGCTTGGTCTCGGGACCCGCCGTAAGGCTAAACCCGCTGGTCGGCGGGGGTGCGTGGGATCTTACGCACGAGCGCGCAAGAATACCGTCTCGTGGATGCCACCCCGCGCCCGCCCACGCTGGCGGGGCTTCGCCGTACGTACGAGGGCGAGCCAATGCTCGAATCAGACCTCGCGTCCGACCCCATCGCGCAATTCACCGTCTGGTTCCAGGACGCGCTCGACGCCGGCCTGCCGGAACCCAACGCCATGATCCTGGCCACCGCCTCCGCAGGAGGCCGCCCCAGCGCCAGGACGGTCCTGCTCAAGGGCTACGACGAACGAGGTTTCGTCTTCTTCACCAACTACGAGTCGCGCAAGGGCCGCGACCTGGCCGAGAACCCTCGCGCGTCCCTGCTGTTCCCCTGGCACCCGCTGCGCCGCCAGGTGCGCGTCGAGGGCACTGTGACGCGGATCTCGCACGAGGAGTCCGCGCGGTATTTCGAGTCCAGGCCGTACGGCTCGCGCATCGGCGCGTGGGCCTCGCGGCAGTCGGCGGTCGTGAGATCGAGGGAGGAACTGGACGCCCGCTACGACGAGCTGGCGGAGCGCTGGCCGGAGGATCCGCCGGTGCCCGAGTTCTGGGGCGGCTACCGGGTGGCCCCGATCGAGCTGGAGTTCTGGCAGGGGCAACTCGATCGTATGCACGATCGGCTGCGTTACAGGCGGACGCGACCCGGCTGGGTTCTGGAGAGACTTGCCCCTTAATGTTCAGTAAGTGGCTTTCGGGGACCTGATTAAGCGTCATCTTGTTGACACCCGGCCGCTGGGCGTGCTCGCGTACCGGCGGATCTGGCTCGGCCAGGCCGTGTCGAACATCGGCGTCGGCGTGACCGTGGTGGCGGTCGGGCAGCAGGTCTGGGAGCTGACGGAGTCCTCGTTCCACGTGGGTCTGATCGGCATGGCCCACTTCGTCCCGCTGGTCGTCTTCGGCCTGTGGGGCGGGGCGATCGCCGACGCCGTGGACCGGCGCAAGCTGCTGGTCGTCGGCTCGCTGATCGCCTGGGCGGCCACGCTGTTCATCCTCGTCCAGGCCCTGCTCGGCCTGGACAACGTCTACCTGATCTTCCTCGCGGTGGCGCTGAACTCCACCGGCTTCGCCATCACCGGGCCCACCAGGGGCGCGATCATCCCCAGGATCCTGGACGCGGAGCTGGTGCCCGCGGCCAACGCGCTCAACTCGCTGGGTTACACCACGGGCGCGGTGCTGGGGCCGATGGTCGGCGGCGTGGCGATGGCGACCGGGGGGTTCGCGGCGGCGTACGCGCTGGACGCCGTCCTGTTCACCGGAAGCCTCTACGCGGCCCTCAGGCTGCCCTCACTGCCTCCACTGGGCGAAGTGACGCGTCCGGGGGCGCGGGCGGTGCTGGAGGGGCTCAGCTTCATCTTCAGGAGCCCGGTGCTGCTGATGTCGTTCGTCGTGGACATCATCGCGATGGTGTTCGCCATGCCGCGCGCGCTCTTCCCCGAGCTGACCGCCGAACGCTTCGGCGGGGACCCGCTCGCGCTGGGCTGGCTGAACTCCGCCATGGCCATGGGCTCCGTCGCCGGGGCGCTGTTCTCCGGCTGGGTGGGCCGGGTCTCGCGGCAGGGGGTGGCGCTGTCGATCGTCATCGCCGTCTGGGGGCTGGCCGTGGCCGCCGCCGGGCTCGTGCACGATCTGTGGCTGGTGGTGCTGTTCCTGGCGATCGGCGGCGTGGCGGACGTGATCTCGTCGGTGTGGCGGCAGTCGATCCTGCAGTTGTACGCGCCCGACGAGATGCGGGGGCGGATGCAGGGGGCGTTCATGGTGGTCGTGGCGGGCGGGCCGCGCCTGGGCGAACTGCGGGCCGGGGCCATGGCGACGGGGATCGGGCTGACCGGGGCCTGGGTGTGGGGCGGCATCGCCTGCTCGATCACCGTGCTGGCCGTGGGGCTGTCGGTGGCCAAATTCCGCGACTACCGGGCCCGTACGAGCTAGGCGGCCCTGGCGGGAAGGAACTCGGCCGCCCCATTGTTGCCGTCCTTAGCCATCGTCGGTCGTTCTCCCCATAGGGTTCCCTTGACTCATGTGCCCGCAGCGGACGGGCTCAGTCCCCGCCACGACCGGCGTTATCATTCATTTGGGAGGAGCCTTGACCGCACACGGCCTGATCGACACCACGGAGATGTATCTCCGTACCATCTACGAGCTCGAGGAAGAGGGCATCGTCCCGCTTCGGGCCCGCATCGCCGAACGCCTGCAGCAGAGCGGCCCCACAGTCAGCCAGACCGTCGCGCGCATGGAGCGCGACGGGCTCGTCCGCGTCGAAGGTGACAGGCACCTGTCGATGACCGAGCTGGGCCGCACTCTGGCGACGCGCGTGATGCGCAAACACCGCCTCGCCGAATGCCTGCTCACGCAGGTGATCGGGCTTCCCTGGGAAGAGGTGCACATCGAGGCGTGCCGCTGGGAGCACGTGATGTCGGAGTCCGTCGAGGCACGTCTGGTGACGCTGCTGGACAACCCGACCGCCTGCCCGCACGGCAACCCGATCCCCGGACTGGCGGAGCTGGGCGCCAAGGAGCCGGTCGAGAGCGGCACCGACACCCTGACGACGATGTGCGACCTCGCAGGCACACGCGACACACCAGTCGTCGTGCGTCGAATTAGCGAACAAGTGCAAAGCGATCCCGCTGTGATGCTTAAACTCAAGCAAGTTGGGATACAACCCGGACGCGAGGTGACGCTCGCGGCGAGCGACGACGGTGTACGGGTGACAGGTGACAGTGACGCGAATGACACTCCCGCGGAGCTACCGCGCGATGTCGCCGCGCACGTTTTTGTCTCCAAGCGCTGACGCGCGCGCGACTACTTGGTTGAATCCCTCCTGGGAGGCCCTCCACTCTCCCCTGGCCAAGACTGTTGCAGGAGCGCTCGTGGTCCGCTTTGCATACACGCCACCCCGAGGAGTGGTCTCCGGATGAAGCGATGGGGGGATCTGTCACAAGAAGCGGCTGATCACCTTGCTGCCGGGTCCGTGCTCGACCACGCCGAAATGGCGGTGGTCGTCACAGACCGTTTCAGCAATCTCCTCTATTGGAATCCATTCGCCGAGCGGCTTTTCGGACGTACGGCGCCTTCGCGCGACACGTCCGGACTGTCCCTCGGGATCATGGAGAAGGACCACCCGCTGGCGATCGAGCTGGCCAAGCACGTGCTCAAGGGCGGCGTGTGGGAGGGCACGTTCGACGTCAGGCGCGGCGACGGCACCATCGTCTACGTACGCGCGCAGGCCGTGCCGCTGCGCCACTCGTCGGGCTCGGTGACGGGGATCGTCATCATGGCCCGCGAGGCGCTGCGCAGCAACGAGCGGGAGAAGGACCGCTTCGGGCTGCTGGAGCGCATCGGCGAGCGGCTGGCCGGCTCCCTCTACGTCGAGGAGACGCTCAAGCGCGTCGCGGAGATGCTCGTCCCCCAGTTCGCCGACCACTGCTTCATCGAGCTGACCGAGGGCGACCGGCTCGTCCGCAGGGTCTCGCAGCACGTACAGGGGTGGACGCCGCCGTCGGGAACATGGAAGCCGGTGGGCGCGGAGATCCGCTACCCCTCCGGCCACTACGCTGACACCGCACTGCGCCGCCAGGAGACCATCCTGGTGGAGGACTTCTCCAGCAGCCGCTACCCCGCTCCGCACGAGGGCAGCGCGCGCCTGTGCGGCGAGATCGGCATGACCTCCGCCATCGTGGCCCCGCTGCTGGTGCGCGGCGAGACGCTGGGCCTGATGTACCTGGGCCTGTCCAACCTCACCGACCGCCGCAGCCCCCACTACGACGCCTTCGACCGCGACTTCGTGGGAGCCATCGCCACCCGGGTCGCGCTCGCCATCGACAACGCGCTGTTGTTCGAGGAGGAGCGGCACACGGCGGAGTCGTTCCAGAAATACCTGCTGCCCCGCGCGTTGCCGCAGCTCGACGGGCTGCAGATCGCCGTGCGCTACTACCCGGCCGCCCCGCTGGCCTCTCACGGGCAGGGCATCCAGACCCAGGTCGGCGGCGACTGGTACGACGTCATCCCGCTGTCCGCCGGCCGCGTCGGCATCGTCATCGGCGACGTCGAGGGCAGGGGCGCCAAGGCCGCGGCCATCATGGGCCAGTTGCGGGCCGCGCTGCGGGCCTTCGCGCAGGACGACAAGTCCCCGGCCGACATCCTGGCCAGGCTCGACGAGTGGACCCGCATCATCGCCACCCCCGAGCAGGACGCGGAAACCGGCGCGGACGTCAGCGTCCCGCCCATCGTGACCTGCCAATACCTGGTCTACGACGCCTGGTCCAGGCAGCTCTCCTTCGCCAACGCCGGGCACGCCGCGCCGCTGCTGCTGGTCGACGGCCAGTGCGTGGAGCTGGACATCGAGGAGGTCGGCCAGCCGCTCGGGGTGCGCGCCAAGGGCCTGCACGCCGACCTGGTCTACAAGGAGGAGACGCGCACGCTGCCGCCGGGCGCGGCGCTGCTGCTCTACACCGACGGCCTGGTCGATCGCCGTCCGACCCGCGACGGCCGGATGCCGAGCGAGGCCGAGACGCTCGGCGTGCTCTGCGAGAAGCTCGCCAAGATGTCCGACGCCGAGGTCGAACGCATCGCCGACTCCGCCACCGTGGCGGTGCCCGGCGAGATCGACGACGACATGGCCATCCTCGTGGTCCGCTCCAGCGACGTGGACCTCGACGTGGAGTCCCGTACGTTCCCCGCCCAGCCCATCATGGTCAGCGAGGCGCGCCGGATGGCCGCGGAGGCGTTCTCCAGCTGGAACGTGCCCGAGGAGCGGGCCGAGCTGGCCTGCCTGCTCGTCTCCGAGGTCGTCACCAACGTGGTGCTGCACGCCGCCACGGCGGGCGTGCCGCGCAGGGAGCTGGTCGTGGAGGGGCCGCCGCTGCCGTTCGAGGAGTCCTGGGACGGCATGCCGGGCTTCGACGACGAGGTGGTCGGCGACAAGGAGTTCACGCTCAGGCTGCGCAGGGGCGAGGAGTCGGTCTGGGTCGAGGTGTTCGACCAGGACCTGCGCCTGCCCCGCATCCGCAGCGCGGGGGAGAACGACGAGGGCGGGCGCGGCCTTTACCTGGTGGACCAGCTCGCCAGGCGCTGGGGATCGCGTCCTACCAGGGAAGGCAAAGCCGTCTGGTTCGAGATTCCCACTCGCGGCAGGTGATGCTTCACTGGCGCCATGGATCTGGCCTTTGAACGACGGGGGACCGGTGCACCGCTGATCCTCATCCATGGCATCGGCCACCACTGGCAGGGCTGGCTCCCGGTGATGAACCGGCTGGCCGCCTCCCATACGGTGATCGCGCTCGACCTGCCCGGCTTCGGCGCCTCGCCGGCGTTGCCGCCCGGCATCCCGTACACGGCCGAGTCCCTGGCCGACGCGGTCGAGTCCTTCTGCGCCCGGCTCGCCATCCGCGACCCCGCCGTCGCGGGCAACTCACTGGGCGGCTACATCGCGCTTGAGCTGGCCTCGCGCGGCATCGTGAGCACGGCGGTCGCGCTCTCCCCGGCCGGCTTCTGGTCCCGTTCCGAGCTGCTCTACTGCCAGGCGGTGCTGCGCGCCACGCGGGCCTCGGCGCGTTCCGCGCCCATCGAGCGGCTCGCGGAGAACCGTTATCTGCGTACGGTGGCCGCCGGCCTCCTGGTCGCCCACCCCTCCAGGCTCGACCCGGCCGCCCTGATCGCCTCCACCCATGCACTGGTCCGGGCGCCCGGCTTCGAGGAGACCCTGGAATCCTTCACCGGCCTGATGCCGCCGGCGCCGCCGAAGTCGCCGATCGTGATCGCGTGGGGCGAGCACGACCGGCTGCTGTTGCGCCGCCAGGCGGTACGCGCGGCGCGGTGGTCGGGGCAGCGGGTCAAGCTGCTGAAGGGTTGCGGGCACGTGCCCATGAGCGACGATCCCGAGCTGGTGGCGCGCGTCATCCTCAGTTGAAGAAGATGAGCTGGACGGGTACGAAGAGCGCCGCCACGGCCGCCGACACGACGAGCGACACCACGAAGGGATTGCCGCCCATGTCGTCGAACTCGTTGTGGACGAGGTCGTGCAGCAGCGCCGTGTTCACGGCGGCGGCGGCGCAGGCGCCGGCCACCAGGACCCCGAGGACACTCGATCCGCCCTGCTCCTCGGCGAGGTAGAGGAGGTAGAAGAGCTCGGCGGCGATGGCCAGTCCCGCCGTCGGCAGGCCCCAGGCGAGCCACACGGCCCACGGCTTCCGGGGCTCCTCCTCCCAGTAATGGCGTTTGCGCTTGCGCTTGCGTAACCGCTTGTTGTTGCCGTTGCCCCCCATATCCGTCCAACGGCCCCGGCGATCTCGGAGTTCCGCGGGCCCGACGGTGAGAACCCAGGCCCCGCCGGGGGATTTATCGTTTCAGGGGACCGTCCAGGGCCGTTCCGTAGACGTGCGATACCCGGAGCCTGATGACCAGACGCCGGTCTCGTACCATCCGCTCGAAGAACTCCGCCTCGTCCGCCGGGTCGATGTTCCCGAACAACCGCAGCAGCTCCTGACCGATGGCGTCGCCAGGCTCCGTGGTGACTTCCGAGACCTCCGCCGCACCCTCGGCCACGGCATAGGACAGGACGGTCTCGCCCTGCACCTGGAAGGTCGCACGCGGGTCATTGAGGAGGTGGCGGACCTTGATGCGGTCGGCGACCGACGGGATCCGGATCGTCCGCTCTCGCGGGTCCCACCCGTAGACCATCGAGGCCAGGTGCGGCTGGCCGCTGCGCTTCAGAGTCGCCAGCACACCGAACTGCTGCCCGCCAAGAAGCCGGTCGGCCTCCTCCTCGGTGAGGGCTCGGGGGCTGGGTCCCTGGCCGGGACGGTACTCGCTCATTTTCATCCCTTCAGTCGTGCTTCAACAGAAGAGACCATAGCAGATAGTACCGTTATAGATAATATTGTTCAGATCGAATTTGGCGTAGGGTCGGGGGAGCTCAAAGCCGGCCGTGTGCCTCGATCGAGAGGTCCTGCCAGTCGTCCCAGGTCTTGAGCCGGTCGGCGTAGACCTGCTGGATCATCGGGTGGAAGCCCTTGCCGAACAGCACCCGCACCGGCGGGTTGGCGGAGTCGACGAGCTTCAGAAGTGCCTGCGCCGCGGCGGCCGGGTCTCCCGCGGGCATCTTCCCCGTCGTCGCGCCGAGACGCCGGCGGAGATCGTCATAGGCCGGGTCGGTCGTGGCCATGTGGCCGTTGGCGAGCGGGTCGGGGTTGTTGCCGTCGCGGGTGGCGAAGCCGGCGGGCTCGATGATGGTCACCTTGACGCCGAACTCGGCGACCTCGCCGGCGAGCGCCTCGTTCAGCCCCTCCAGGGCCCACTTGGAGGCGTGGTAGGCGCCGCCGAGCGGCATGGCGATGACCCCGGCGGCCGAGGACATCTGGATGATGTGCCCCGAGCGCTGTTCGCGCAGGTACGGCAGCGCGGCCTGCACCACCCACACCGCGCCGAACAGGTTGGTCTCCATCTGGTCGCGCAGTTCCCGCTCGCTCAGCTCCTCGACCGCGCCGATCTGGGCGTGCCCGGCGTTGTTCACGATGACGTCGAGCCGGCCGAAGTGCTCCTTGGCGCGCTTCACGCTCTCGAACACGCCGGCCCTGTCGGTCACGTCCATCTTCACCGGGAGTATCGCGTCGCCGTACGTGCTGACCAGCCCCTTAAGGCTTTCGGTGCTCCGGGCGGTGGCGGCGACCCGGTCACCGCGCGACAGGGCGGCCTCCACGAAGTTGCGGCCCAGGCCGCGGGACGAGCCGGTGACGAACCAGACCTTCTGCATGGCGTGCTCCTTGCTACCGGTTTCGGCTGTTACAACCCCCGAGACGAGACAGCCCCGTACGGATGTGAGCTCAGCCGAGTGTGACCTGCGACACCTTGTCCCCTCCGCCCGGCCATGGCGATGACAATGGTTGGCGTGACCCGCATCGAGGAGTTCCAGGAACTACGGCCGCTGCTCTTCGCGATCGCCTACCGCATCCTGGGCAGCGTGAGCGAGGCCGAGGACGCCGTCCAGGAGGCGTGGCTGCGCTACGAGGGTTCCGCGACCCAGCCCAAGTCGCCCAAGGCATTCCTGTCGGCCACGGTGACCCGGATCTCGATCGACGTGCTGCGCTCCGCCCGCGTCCGGCGCGAGGCCTACGTCGGGCCGTGGTTCCCCGAACCGCTGCTGACCGACCCCTACCAGGACCCGGCGCGGTCGGCGGAACTGGCCGACTCGGTGTCGATGGCGGCGCTGATCCTGCTGGAACGGCTCAGCCCGCTCGAACGCGCCGTCTTCGTGCTCCGGGAGGTGTTCGCCTTCAGTTACCGGGAGATCGCCTCCGCCGTGGAGCGGTCGGAGGCGGCCTGCCGCCAACTCGCGGTGCAGGCCCGCCGCCACATGGACGCGGGCCGCCCCCGCTTCGAGACGGACCGCCGCTCACGCGACCAGCTCGCCGGCCGCTTCTTCAACGCCCTCAGGGAAGGCGACATCGAAGGACTGCAACAACTGCTGGCCGCCGACGTCCAGTTGGTCAACGACGGCGCCGGCAAGATCGGAAGCACACTCCCCGTCTTCGGAGCCGCGAAGGTCGCCCGCCTGCTGTCCATCACCATCCCGCCGTTCGCCCAGATCGGCGCGGTACTGGAGCCACACGAGGTGAACGGCCAGCCCGGCGCGCTCATCCGCGACCGCGACGGCCGAATCTTCAACACCTGGACACTCGACATCCTGGACGGCCGCATCCACACCATCCGCTCGATCGTCAACCCCGACAAACTCCGACACCTCGGCCCTCTCGCCGACGCCCACGAGATCATCCGCGAGAAAAAGCAGACCCGCCGCGACCAGCAGTCGCCATGACCCGGCGCAGGTCAGAGGATGCCGGTCAATCGATGTGGGGATACTTCCGTTCCAGGTAGTCGTTGATCTGGCGCCATTGCGTGAGGTGGATGTCCAACGCGTGCAGGTCGCTCGGGTCCACCCAGCGGACGTCGCTGGCCTCGTCGTTGGCCCCCGGCTCCCCGCCGACCGGACGTGCGATCAGCATCACCTCGTACTCCTGCCGAACCTCGCCGTCGCTGTAGGCCACGATATGACCGGGGTCGGAGTAGATGCCGAGGATGTCGACCGCCTCGACGAGGACGCCGGTCTCCTCCTCGGTCTCCCGCACGGCGCACTGGGAAGGCGTCTCACCGATCTCCATTTTGCCCATGGGCAGAGCCCACTGGCCGGTGTCACGCCGGCGCTGCATGAGGATGCGCCCCGCGTCGTCCACGGTGATCGTCCCGCAGGCCGGCACCAGGCTGTTGGCCTTCGGGGCGTCCGGGTCGTTCCAGTACTCGACTCGTCCCATGAGATGCCTCTCAGATCTCAGCGCCAGACCATGGAACAGCTCCGGCCCAAACGCGCTCAAAGGATGACATGTAGTGCTCGGCTATGGTCCCTCCGTCGAGACGACGGAAGTGGAATGCAGGGTTGGCCGAAGCAGGTTCTCCGTACGCGTGCGGGTTGATCAGAAGGTCGTCGTCATAGCGGAATAGTGAGGCGTACAGCGTGGTGGAATGCAGGCGTATTTCACACCTGTCGAGGTCGGGCAGCGTCTGGTAGTAGGTCAAGGATGAGCGGATCTTGGCAGCAAGCGTTCCGCCGAGCCTCTCTTCGCGATCCCGGATCTCTACGGACTGCGTGGTGGGATCTCCGAAGCACAACCTAACCTCGACACCGCGCCCCGCAGCCTCGGTCAACAACCGTGCGATCTTGGGCTGGGTCTGGGCGAAGAACGTCCCTGAGAAGACCAGAACGTCCACCTTTTCCTGAGCCTCGCTGAGGAGTCGCAACCACAGCGCGCGAGGAACGCTGGCTCGGTCGGGGAAGACCTCCACGAGCTCTGACCTGGTCGCCATACCCCGACGTGACTGGCTGCTCTCCAGCACGTCAGGCCACAGGTACGTCTCGTCAGCGGTCAGCAGCTTCGCCGCCGCCCACCGATGCCGACGATGCGGGACCCGAGCCGTGTTGATCCACCGTTCGACCGTCTTCGGCTCCACACCGCACGTCGTGGCCAGGTCTTCCAGGGCCACGCCGTGACGAAGCATCGCTGTGCGTAGGCGTTCGTTCACACATACCAGTGGACGCGAACGTCCCAGGACGTTTCAAGTCCTTTGCGGGACGTGTTCCGGTGACGTAACACGTCCCGACAACAGGCTGCGGCGAAGTTTCAAAGTCCCGCCTGCCTCGCTTCACTGGACGCACTGGTACCGCACCTCTGGGAGGTAGGTGGATGAACCCCGGCCAAGCATTCGGCCCCGGACACATGGTGTCGTCGCTCGACACGGCTGAGCAGTTGCAGCGTGAGCTGAGCATCCTGGGCATTCCGAGCGACGTCCACGACGGCTACGGGCTCGCGCTGGTGTCGGTGTGGGTCGGCCTCGTCGTGTGGTGTGACCACGAACGGTTCTGGTGGCGTACGGGCTGGGACGCCGGCCGGAAGCGTGCCGTCTACGCCTGGCATCCCATCCTGGAGCCTGCGAGAGCAGCTCGTCGCGTTGCCCGCCGCTACGCGGACGTGCGCGCGTCCCGGCCGACCCTGGCACCGCTCGCCGGAGCGCATCCGTGCCCGTGACGATAGCGCAGGTGATCAGGGCTTTCCCTGAGTGGCAGATCTACGACCTGGCCGGCGGCTGGGCGGCCGTTCGCGCCAACCTCGTGCCCCGGGGCGGCGGCCGTTCCAATGTGCGCTGTGGGAAGACCTTGGAAGAGCTCGTCGAGAATCTGAAGGCCGAAACAAGGGTTTCAAGCTGAATCGACCTTTCGGCAGCTTGTCAGGTCCGCTGCATGGTTTCGGAGGAATCCGGCGTGACCTGCGGCTCGCCAAGTGAGTCCGGACGGGGGCCCATGGTCGTCCGGACTCACTTGGCGGTTTCTGCTGTCCGTTCCCAGATGATCTGTTCCAGACTCCTGGCCCGCGCTCACAACGCGATGGCGCGATACCTGAGAGCGGCTTCAACAACCTCCTCGGCTGTGGCGTCCTGTGATTCTTCCGGCGGCCAGAAGATCAGATCACTGACGCGTGGATGGAGCACATTGGCCTCTAGCAGGCGTAGGTAGTAGTCGGAGTCCGGGTCTGCATTCATGATTCTGCGGACAATTTCGGCGAGTTCTTCCCGGGTGATGTCCGACACCTTTAGCCGCTCCGGGCGGGCGGCATCCCGGGCGAGTCCCTCCAGATCCTGCGACTCCCAGTAAGCGGCGAAGTCCGACGGCTCGTAGGTGTGTCCAGTCTGCATGTTGAACGTGGTGACGGCCTCGCGTGCCTCCATCAGCCTGCCGGTTTCGATGAGTTCCGCGATCCGGTCGATCTCCTTCCCAAGCTGCTCCTGGCGCTCCTGGGAGACGGGCGGGGGAAGCAGTTCCGGACGTAGATCCATGCCAGGCATTCTGCATGTCTCATGTACGCGGGACTACCACTTGGATGCCCCACGAACCGCCGTCGGTGACCGCCCGGGCGTCGCGCAGCACCGTGTCCCCCACGTACGCGGCGACCGCCAGCCTCGGCAATGCTAGGCCCGCCGGGCCATCAGCACTTACTGGGCGCATGTCCGTACCCGGTTGACGTGGAGTCCACTCCAGGGGGCAGGCTTGGTTTCATGCACAACGCCATGAAGACGCGCTCCATCGGAGACCGCCAGGTCGGGGTCATCGGGCTTGGGGCCATGCCCATGTCGGTGGCCGGTCACATGCCGGACGAGGCGCAGTCGATCCGTACGATCCACGCCGCCCTGGACGCCGGCATCACCTTCATCGACACGGCCGACGCGTACACGCCCTCACACGAGGACGTCGGCCACAACGAGCGCCTGGTGGCGCGCGCCCTGTCCCTGTGGGGCGGCGACGCGGGCGGCGTGCTGGTCGCGACCAAGGGCGGCTGCACCCGCGTGCCCGGCGGCGGCTGGGACAAGGACGGCAGCCCGGCCCACATCAAGCGGGCCTGCGACCGCTCGCTCAAGGCGCTCGGCGTGGACAGCATCGACCTCTACCAGCACCACCGCCCCGACCCGAACGTGCCCTACGAGGAGACCATCGGGGCGCTGAAGGACCTGCACGACGCCGGCAAGATCCGGATGGCCGGCATCTCCAACGCCGATCCGGCGCAGATCAGGCTCGCCCACTCCATCCTGGGGGAGCGGCTGGTGAGCGTGCAGAACGAGTACTCGCCGCGGTTCCGTTCCAGCGAGCCCGAGATCGACGTGTGCGCCGAGCTGGGCCTGGCCTTCCTGCCGTGGTCCCCGCTGGGCGGCATCGGCCGTACGGACGAGTTGCGCGAGCGCAACGCCGCCTTCACCGAGATCGCAGCCGCGCACGGCGTCTCCCCGCAGCAGGTCTGCCTGGCCTGGGAGCTGGCCCGCAGCCCGGTCGTCATCCCGATCCCGGGCGCGAGCCGGCCCGAGACGATCATCGACTCCGCCGGCGCCGCGACCTTGGAGCTGAGCGAAGAGGAACTGGCGCGCCTGCGGTAACGCCTCCGTCTAATTGCAGGCGGGCAGGTTGAGGAGTTTGTCGGGGTTGAGGAGTCCGTACATCCGCAAGTTCTCGGATTTTTGGATCATTCGCCGGCCTGAGCAAAATGAGCATAATACCGATTCAGCGGGGCGTTTATTGCTCGTCAATAATTCCGCGAGCGCGTCCATTCAGATTTGTGCCTGCCCGATCGAAACAAAACCTGGGAGGCACAGATCATGACCGAACAGCCCATTGCTCCGCAGCAGGGTCCGAGGCTCCTCACCGCCGAAGCATTCCTTGAACTGCTCTTCGAGTACGCCGACAACAACCTCGACACCATCGCCAAGTTCTGGGCCATGCCCGGCGAGGGATGGGAGGACTCCCTGAGGACCGCGCTCACCGCCTACATCGAGGGCAAGCACCTCTGGGCCGACCTGGGTGAACCCGGTACCCGCAAGGTCTACACGACGACGGGGAACAAGCCCAAGGTGGCCGACTTCGTCCTCAACGGCAGCGTCGCCAACTACTACGAAGACGAGGTCATCGTCGAGGTGAAGACCCAGTCGATCGGGCGGGCGAAGGACTTCAGGAATGACTTCCAGAAGGATATCGCCAAACTCGACGGGGTGGACGACAACCATCTTCATTCGCAGCGTCTCGCCATCGGCATTTTCTTCACGAGGGACTACGCGCAGGGCGAGAAGGGCGCGACCGATCCCGTGGAAACAGAGAAGGTGTCGGTCGGCTTCACCGAGTGGCTGCAGAAATACGACCATGTCTATTTCTCCAAGAAATACCAGATGCTCAGGCGTCCCGCCGGCACGCGGACGCAACTCCAGCTCGACAAGGCCGGACCGATTCACACCACCGCTCCCACGGCTGTCCTACGGGATCCGGCGGTGCCGTTGCGGGCCCAGGACGTCAGGGAGCTCGGGATCGTCTACAAGCTGCTCGGCCCGAAGGTCCCGCCCACTCCGCCCGCCCCGGAATCCCCGGAGTCCTCTGAGAGCTCGGACAGCGTCTTCGAGACGAAGAAGACGCCGAAGCGCAAGCTGACCGGCGCGCCGGAGAGCGTGGCCAAGAAGGTCAAGTGAGGACACACGTACATCGGGGCTGAGTGACCCTCGGCCTCAGGCGTCGCAACGGAGAGCCGCCTGCCCACGCATGGGCAGGCGGCTCTCCGCACGTTCATGAGGCCGGCCGGCCACGTTCCCTGTGATCCGGACGCCCGTTAGATCTTGGTCTGGCCCCAGAGCAGCAGCATGACGATGACGAACACGATCATCACGCCGGCATAGCCGATCGGTCCCAGGCGGATCGCCCGGCGTACGCGGTTGAGGCCCCAGGCGAACAGCAACGCCAGGAAGACCAGGAGGATCAGGCCGCTGTCCATGTCGTCCAGTATGCGGCCGGACCCGCGTCGCCGCGCAGTGACGAATCAGGATCAGAACCCGAAGGAACGGCCGATGATCTCCTTCATGATCTCGGTGGTGCCGCCGTAGATCGTCTGGACCCGGCTGTCGAGCCACGCCTTGGCCACCGGGTACTCGGTCATGTAGCCGTACCCGCCGTGCAGTTGCAGGCAGCGGTCGATCACCTTGCCCTGCAGTTCGGTGGTCCACCACTTGGCCTTGGCGGCGTCCACCGCGGTCAGCTCGCCGGCGTTGAGTGCCAGGATGCACTTGTCGACGTAGTGGCGGGCGATCTCCGTCTCGGTGGCCAGTTCCGCCAGGACGAACCGGGTGTTCTGGAAGGAGCCGATGGTGCGGCCGAACGCCTGGCGGGTCTTGCAGTACTCGATGGTCTGCTCCAGTACGGCCTCCGCCGCGGCCACCGCCGCCACCGCGATCGACAGGCGTTCCTGCGGCAGGTTGTGCATGAGCTGGAAGAAGCCCTCGCCGTCGCGGGGGCCGAGTCGGTTGGCGACGGGCACGCGTACGTTGTCGAAGAAGAGCTCGGCCGTGTCCTGCGCCTTCAACCCGACCTTCTCCAGGTTGCGCCCCCGCCCGAACCCCTCCATGCCCCGCTCCACCATGATCAGCGTGGTGCCCTTGGCGCCCGCGTCCGGGTCGGTCTTGGCCACGACGACGACCAGGTCGGCGTTGATCCCGTTGGTGATGAACGTCTTCTGCCCGTTGACGACGTAGTGGTCGCCGTCGCGGATGGCCGTGGTCCTGATGCCCTGCAGGTCGCTGCCCGCCCCCGGCTCGCTCATGGCGATCGCGGTGATCAGCTCACCGCTGGCGAACCCGGGCAGCCAGCGCTGCTTCTGCTCGTCGTTGGTGAGATCCACCATGTACGGGGCCATGACGTCGTTGTGCAGCGAGAAGCCGAGCCCGGTGACACCGTTCCGCATGATCTCCTCGACGATCACCGCGTTGAACCGGAAGTCCCTGACACCGGCCCCGCCGTACTCCTCCGGCACCGAGAAACCGAACATGCCCAGTTCGCCGGCCTTCTTCCAGACCTCACGCGGGACGATGCCGTCCTTCTCCCACTGGGGGTGGTGCGGTACGGCCTCGCGGGCCATGAACTCGCGCACGGTGTCCAGGAAGAGCAGGTGTTCGTCGTCGAAGAGGTCTCGCCGCATCAGTCGTCTCCCGCTGCAGAATTCCATTCTGTTACCGAGAGGTATACCCGGTGCGTGAAGCGGCGGACACGGGTTCATTACAAGTGGTGGAAGATGCCTGATTCGGCATGTGTTGCAGGTGTTTCCGACCCTAAGATCTACCCTCGGTCTAGTTGTGGGTGATCGGAGTCTCCGTGAGTCGGTGGCGCAAGGCGTTGATCGCCGCATCGCTTGGGTCGGTGGCGACATTAGGGTTAGGGGCACTGCACCAGGTGCCCGCATCGGCCGCACCGGCCGACCTCCTCATCGACTACACGTGTACGCCGACCGGGGTGAGCAGCATCGTCCGGCACGGCACGGTCAAGCTCCGGACCAATCTCACCTTCGCCACCGACCTCGTGGTGGGAGACCCGCTCAACCTCACCTGGAAGCTGAACTACACCGGTGATGGCAGTCGGCTGCAGTCGCCCGGGTATTTCGACGAGGGCGGCCAGGTGCACGCCACCGGCCACGTCGAACATCGCAGCTCCTGGGTGGGCGACCTGATGCCGAAGGGCAGCGCCGAAGCGGAGGGCGCGCTGCGCCCCGATGATCCGCTCCAGTTGCCCGAGATGCTGAACGACCCCGGCCTCACCAACAAGGCGGGCGTCATCACGATCACGCCGAAGGACATCGACCTCGACTTCACCCCGCCGGACGGCGAATCGATCGTCAACGACGGCGACGACGCCGACAACCCGAGCGACATGCAGATCAAGTACAGCAGCGGCTGGATCTCGATCGACGACCGCCCGGCGTCCGAGAACCACGTGCACAACGACCTGCACCAGACCGTCGGGAACGGCGATTTCGCCGATCTGACGTTCGTCGGCACCGGCGTGAAGTACATCGGCCCGACCGACAAGGACTCCAGCCCCGTCGACATCTACATCGACGGGGTGAAGAGGGCCACGGTGGACCCCTCCAGGTCGGCCGACGACACGCCCGTCAACGACGACCTCGACGGCGGCAAGACGCTGTGGGAGTCGCCCCAGCTGACCTACGGCGAGCACACGATCAGGGTCCAGAAGGCCTCGGCGGAGGGCACGATGTGGCTGGACGCCTTCGAGGTGTCCACCACCACGGCCCAGACCCCGACCGGCTACCACAGCGCGAAGTGCACCCCGGTCAATCCCTCGTCGGTGCAGGTGACCGTGGGCGAGAAGCCGGACCCGACGGACGACCCCACGACGGACCCGCCCACCGACGACCCGGACGACCCCGATGATCCGGATGATCCGAACGACCCCGACGACCCGAATGACAACGACAACAACGACGTCGGCAACTTGGAGAACGTGGTCGTCGTGCCCCAGGCAACCAGTTCGTCATCGTCATCGTCCACCCCGAAGAGCACCGGCCCGACCGCGACCAAGTACTACAGGGCCCAGGTCGCCAAGACACCCAGCGGCGGGGTCGAGACCGGCGTCGCGCCGGATGAGGGGCATCCGTACGGGCTCATGGCCGGCGGTATGGCGGTCGTGATGGGAAGCGTCGGCGGCGGGTTGCTGCTGCGCAGGCGGCGGGCCGAGCATGCGGGAGGGGTGCTGTGATGGCCGAGCAGGAGATGCCCATGCAGGGGCCCCCGACGCCACCGCCCCCGACGCCGCCGCAGACGCCGATGCAGCGGGCGCTGCCGGGGTTGCTCATCGCCGGGTCGCTGGGCGGTGTCGGGCTGGTCATGGTGAGCCTGCTGTCGCTGGCGCCCCCGGTGGACGACGGCTCACGGCCGCTCGCGGCTCCGCAGGCCGCGCCCGAGACGATTCCGAGCACGGTGGAGATGCAGAACGCGGGCGCGTTCAACCTCTCGCCGACGGTGGGCCCCGGCGGTAAGGACAAACCCCTGATCCCGGCACGCCTGGACGCGCCGCCCCCGCTGGCGGCCCTCCCGGAGGTGCCGGCCATCCCGAAGCCGAAGACCAAGACCGCCAAGGCCGCGACGAAGCCGACCCGTATCAAGATCCCCAGCATCAAGGTGAACTCGGTCATCGGCACGGTCACGATGGACGCCAAGAACAACCTGACCACGCCTCCGCTCAGCAAGCCCAACCGGACGGGCTGGTACAAGTACTCGCCGGTGCCGGGGGAGGCCGGCCCGTCGATCATCAACGGGCACGTCAGCACCCGCAAGGGGCCCGCCGTCTTCGACCGCCTCCGGGAGTTGAAGAAGGGGGATCACATCTACGTGTACCGGTCGGACAAGAAGGTCACCCGGTTCACGGTGAGCGGGATCGAGCAGGCGAGCAAGAGCTCGTTCCCGACCAAGCGGGTGTACGGGAACACGGACAGCTCTCAACTTCGGCTCATCACGTGCGGTGGCGTCTACAACAAGAAGACCCATCACTACACGGACAACATCGTCGTGTACGCAACGTTGTCGAAGAAGAAGGGTTGAGATGAAAAGATGGGGCCGATTTGATGGTTTACGGGAAGTTGACAGGGACAGTTCGTAGGATCTCAACCGAACCGTGACCAACGGCTGGAATTCTGGCACGACTCGTTGACACACTGCGTTGAAACGGAGAAGGACCCGTGCTTATGTCCCAGGTGAGGCGACGCCTCGCCCATAAGACGTCCGCGTTGGGATTGATGGGTGCGCTCGTCGTCTCCGTTTGCTCCGTCTTCGCCTTGTCGGCTCCAGCGCAGGCAGCGGCGGACAAGACGATGGACGTCACCTACGACTGCACGGGCGGCTTCTTCGCGGCCACCGGCATCAAGGTCACGGTTACGGCGCCTGACACCGTAGAGCCCAGTGGAACAGCCAGCGTGAAGTGGACGATGCCCACTTCTTTCACCGCGACGAAGAACTTGGTGGCGCAGACCGCGATTTCGATCGAGGGCACTCTCACTGTCGCTGGGGGCGGCACGCCTGCCTCGTTGAAGGGGACGCACACCGGCACGGTGAGCGCGGCCGGTACAACGTATACGCCGACGTCGAACACCATGACCGCCACAGTGACGGCACCCAGCAGTGGCGGCCCGGTAACGTTGTCTCCGGGAACCGCAGATACCACACAAAGCTTCAAGATCACCGCTACGCCGCCCAACGGTGGGACAGCGGAGACTACTAACTGCACCTACCAGTCGGCTACGCCCACAACGAGCCTGTCGATTGCAGTCCAAACGGGTGGTGGCAACGGCACCGGCGACGACATCATCGCCTACAACTGCGACCTCGGTAACAGCGCCACCGACGCCGACTACCCCCTCGACGTGGACATCAAGGTCGCCATGACGACCCCCACCAGCGCCTCCGCCAACGCCGACGCCTCCATCACCTGGACCGGCACCATCCAGACCGGCAGCACGCTCCCGGTCCCCACAGGCTTCCCCACCACAAGCCCCAAGCTCTACGCCACGATCAAGGCGAGCGGCGCGGGCACCCCGGCCACCGCGACCGGCGAGGCCACACTCACCAGCGTCTCGGTGGGCTCGAACATCACCACGCTCCCCACCGTCACCATCAAGGTGAAGCCCACCACCACGGGCACCGTGACGCTGACCCCGGGCGACCTGGCGTTCGGCACTTCCTCGACCTCGCCCGCGATCAAGTGCACGGCCCCCACCTCGAACCTCAAGACGTGGACGTTCACGGTGGGCAACGGCACGAGCACCCCGACCCCGACCCCCACTCCGACCCCCACGACCACCACCCCCCGCCCCACCACGACCCACACCTCCACGGTGACGGTCACCCCCACCGAGAGCACCACCAGGAAGTCCCAGACCCCCAAGGCCGGGGCGGACACGGGTGCCGGTGGGATGGCGGGTCCTGACGGGCGGCTGTTCGTGCTGGTTGGTACGGGTCTGATCGGTGCGGCGGCGGTCGGTGGGCTGGTCATGCGACGTCGTTCCATCAAGGACTGATCGCAGGTGTCGGGCTACTATCCCTACGGCGGCACCCCCACCCCGCCGCCGGCCCCCGGGAACAAGGGCAGCAACGCGCTGCGGGCGGTCCTGATCGTGGCCGCCATAGCCGGTGTGGTGACGGTCGCGGCGGGCCTGGTGATCGTGCTGAAGTCGCCCGCCGAGTACGACCTCCAGGGCAGCCGAGACCAACTCGGCGTACAGGCACAACCGAAGAACACCGGCGAAGCACAGGACGCGTGGTTCCAGGCGCCCGCCAACGTGCCACCCCCGCTGCCGCAGATCACCCCGGCCCCCCCGATGCTGCCCTCCACCCCGGTCAGAATCGTGATCAAGCGCCTGGGTATCAACGCACCGATCAAGTCCGTCGGCCTGGAAAAGGACGGCACGATCGAGGTCCCCCCGTCGCAGAACGCCAACCTGGCCGGCTGGTACCGGAACATGTCCACCCCGGGCGAGGTGGGCCCGGCCGTACTGCTGGGGCACAAGGACACCGCGACGCGGCCCGCCGTCTTCTCCCGTCTGCCGGAGATCAAGAACGGCGACACCATCGAGGTCAAGCGCCAAGATAAAACGACCGCGGTGTTCACCGTCGGCGGCGTGGAGCAGGCGAGCAAGAAGACCTTCCCGACCCAGCGGGTGTACGGGGAGCAGCAGAACGCCCAGCTTCACCTCATCACCTGCGGTGGCGTCTACAACAGGCGCACCGGGCATTACACCGACAACGTCATCGTGTACGCCACGATGACGAGCTCCTATCGAAGCTGAGCGCGGAGGCGGGCACAAATGGGCTGGATGGCGAAGCGCAGACTGCGTACTGGCCCCACGGCGGCACTGCCCGCCAAACCGGACCCCGATGAGCTGTTGCGGATCGTCCAGCTCGCCGATCCGGGCGCGCGGCGGGACGGCGACGACATCCTGGCGGTGGACGTGCGCGTGTGCGCGCCCGTCGAGGCCGGTGCGGAGCTGACCGGCGGCGTGCTGGAGAAGGTGTGGGCGGTACGGGTGGCCGGCGAGGGCCCGCTGCCGCTGGACTTCTTCGACCGGTACCTGGCCGAGGGCCTGGCCTTCCGGCTCGGCGGCCTGGCGGTGTGCCGGGGCGAGGTGAGCGATCCGGCCGACGACGCCGGCGAGAGCGGCCCGGCCGTCATCCTGCCGGTACGGCCGACCGCCGAAGAACTCGCTCCGCTGCTGGAGCAGCAGGAAGAGGAGTTCGCGTTCACGGCGGGCGACATCAAGGCCGCGCTGGTGCCGCAGAAGGGGCAGCCTCCGGCCGTACAGGAGCTGCTGCCCTTCGCGACCGAGCTGACCGCGATCGAGCTGCGGGGTGAGGACCCGGTCAAGCTGGGCGCGCTCGCCCTGGAGCTGGCCGAGGCGCTGAACGGGATCGCCGTGGACCGGTGGCGGTTCCGCATCGACTCGGCGGAGGATCTCGCGGTCTCCAAGGAGGAGAAGCCGGAGGAGGAGGCGCAGGAGGAGGAAACGGACCCTGCGCCCGAATGACGTTCTGTTGTACCCTGCCCCTAGTAACCGAATAATGCTCGGTTTCCAGGAGGCACTGTGGCAGAGGCGTACATCGTCGGGGCGGTCCGCACCCCGGTCGGCAAGAAGAAGGGCGGCCTTTCCACCGTCCACCCCACTGACCTGGCCGCTCACACGCTGAAGGCGCTGATCGACCGCACCGGCGTAGACCCGGCGGCGGTCGAGGACGTCATCATGGGGTGTGTCATGCAGTTCGGCCCCCAAAGCATGGACATCGCGAGAAATGCCTGGCTGTCGGCGGGTCTGCCCGAGACCACCGCCGGTGTCACGATCGACCGGCAGTGCGGCTCCTCGCAGCAGTCGATCCACTTCGCCGCCCAGGGGGTCCTGTCGGGCACCCAGGACATGGTGGTGGCGGCCGGCGTCGAGTCGATGAGCATCGTGCCCATGGGTTCGTCGATCAAGGCGGCCCTCGACATCGGCATGCCGTTCCCGTTCGGCAACAAGTGGGTCGAGCGGTACGGCAAGCAGGAGATCTCGCAGTTCCGTGGCGCGGAACTGATGTGCGAGAAGTGGGGCTACACGCGCGAGGCGCTGGAGCAGTACGCGATGGAGTCCCACCAGCGCGCCGCCAAGGCCATCGCCAACGGCCACTTCAAGGACCAGATCGCGCCCTGGGGCGAGGTCGCGGACGACGAGGGGCCGCGCGCCGACACGACGCTGGAGAAGATGGCCGGTCTGAAGACGCTGAAGGAGGGCGGGCAGATCACCGCCGCCACCTCCTCCCAGATCTCCGACGGCTCGGGCGCGGTGCTGATCGCCTCCGAGCAGGCCGTACGCGACCACGGGCTGACCCCGCGCGCCCGCATCCACCAGCTCGCGCTCATGGGCGACGACCCCGTCTACATGCTGACCGCGCCGATCCCCGCCACCCAGCGGGCGCTGAAGAAGGCCGGCATGTCGATGAGCGACATCGACGTGGTCGAGATCAACGAGGCGTTCGCCCCGGTGCCGCTGGCCTGGATGCACGAACTGGACGCCGACCCGGCCACCGTCAACCCCAACGGCGGCGCCATCGCGCTCGGCCATCCGCTCGGTGCCACGGGAGCGATCCTGATGACCAAGCTCCTGCACGAACTGGAGCGCACCGGCGGCCGGTACGGGCTGCAGACGATGTGCGAGGGTGGCGGCCAGGCCAACGTCACCATCATCGAACGGCTCTGAAAGAAGGGTGCGGGCGCCGCCTCCGGGCGTAACAGAGGAGGCGGCGCCCGTCTCTAACTACCATCCAGGTAGTTGTCTATCGGCCCTTGGGCGGGATGCGGCGCGGCGGCGCGATCGGCCGCTGCGGCATCTTGGGCATCGGCCGCACCACGGGCAGGTTGGGCCGGTTCTTCTTGTTGCTGGCACGGATGAACATACAAAGCTCCTCTACGTAATTCGGCGACGCGGCTCATCGCATCGAGAGCCGGTCTGCGAGCTGCCGCGTCACATGGCTGAACGGGGGACGGGGCTTGCTTGCGAATTACAGGTAAAGGCGCATGTCCAAGAGGCTATGGGGACACCAGGTGCCCGTGCAACCGAATTAACGACCGGCCGCCGCCACGTCCTAACGCGCGTCTCCTTCGAGCAGGTCGTTCCACAGCTTCTTCGCCTCCGCGTCGCGCAGCCAAGGGCTCTCGCTGACCCGGCTGCCGCCGGCCGTCCGCTCGGTCCGGCGGATGTGTCCCAGGCCGCCCGCCGCGCACAGCTCGTACGTGGTGGGCTCGTGGTCACAAGTGTGAGCCCGGACCCTGATGAAGGCGGACCTGCGCACCGACTTGGACCAGTCGATCTTGGTATGCCCCTCCTTCGCGGGTTTTGGGTGCGGACCATGGAAATCCTCCAAGCTCATACCGGCCTCCAGGATGGTCGCGTGTGAGTGCCGCCCTCGGAGGATGGGGCCTCCTCCGCTGCGGCACCCGGACGGCGGTGGCGCGGAGCATCCTTCGAGGGCGGTGCTTGTGGTGGCCCCGCCTCCTGGGGGCCCTCCGGCCGAGGGCGGGGCCATGGTCCCGGATTGACGGTCCGGAACCGGCTCAGTGTGGATGCATGACCGTCAGTGTAGACCAAACGTTTGCCAACGTCTGCCCCCGTCGCCAAACGTGGGCGGTCGAAGGGGGATGGTGGCGGACATTTACCATCCATGACCATGTCGATCGATCACGATGGGATCGAGCCCCTGTACCTCCAACTGGCGTCGCTCCTGCGGAGGCAGATCCGCTCGGGTGAGTTGCTGGCAGGCAGGGCGATTCCGAGCGAGCAGCGGCTGATGCAGATGCACGAACTGGGCCGCGATACCGTGCGGGCCGGCATCGCTGTGCTGAAGAAAGAGGGCTGGCTCGTCACGCAGCGTGGCCGGGGCACGTTCGTGAAGCCTGCGGAGCAATGGCCGGATGAAGATGCCGCGCCATCCGGCGAGAACCGCTGACCGGCCAGGCGGGTCGCCGCATGCATCCGAGCCGGTCGAAGTGGCGGCAGGCGTACGCCGCCATCGTGGAGAGAATCCGCACGGGCAAGCTCCGGCCCGGCGATCGGGTGCCGACCATACACGAGTTGATGGTCGAGTGGGGCATGTCGAACACGGTCGCGCAGAAGGTCCATCGCGCGTTGCGTGAAGCGGGCTTGGTGGAGACGGAAGCGGGCACCGGCTCGTATGTGCTCGAAGGGGCCGCCGAGAAGCTCCAAGCCGCCGAACAGGGCGAGTGACGGCGTCAACGCCGCGGAGATCAGGTCGGTTTCACCCGGTGCCGATGGTCTTGTCGGTGACGGTGACGTCCGTGACCATGTGCACCCCCGGCCAGGTGCGAATGCTCTCCTTCAAGGGGTCGGCGTCGATGCCCGGGCGCAGCTTCACCAGAAACGCCTCAGGATGAATGTCGCCCCATGGGCGGCTCCCCGGAAACCACTCGGGCAACTCGTCGGCTGAAGCGCGGAAGACCACTTCAATCTGTGGCATCGTCACCAGGCGCCGGCTGATCTCATCCTTTTTCGATTCCGGTTCGTCCGGCTGCAGGATGACCGCGGTCACGGGGTTGTGCGCCGGCTTGGTCACGGCGCGGAAGACCAGGTATCCGCCGACGCCCAGGACGCTCACGCCGAGGAAAGCCGCAACGACGAGCACGGTGATCAGCCCCAGTCGCTTCCTGGGCGGATCGTTGCCCGGTGGGGGTATTGGTGCGGGATATTGCTGATATGGCGGCTGATTCACCTGAAGCAGCCTAGAGCAGGACGGTTCCGCAGAAGGCGGCTCAGGCCATGACGTCTCAGCCGCTGATCACCGCTGGGCCGCTGTGACGACGAGGTCGAGGGCTTGGCGGGCAGGACGCCGGCGATGGCGGAGGTGCTGAGCCCGGCCGCGAGCAGGCTGCGGATCCTGAGTCCAAGTACGTGACGTACTTGCCCACGGGGCGGCAAGCTGGAGGCACGCTGCAGTGGAGGTGTGCCGCCATGATGGCCGTTCATTTTGACAGTTATTCGGAGGCCCGCGCGCATCTGAAAGCGCTCTTGGACGCGGCCGAAAGAGGTCGTGTGGCTACCATGAGCCGGGAGACGGCCCGAACCGCCATCGTCGACGTCGAGCGGCTGCGTCACCTTCTCGCGGCGGTTGCTCCGTCTCGTGCGCAGGCGGTGTCAGAGGACGGTGGCTGGTCCATCTTCATTCCAGGGCTGCCGATCGCGGCGGACGGTCGGACGTTCGACGAGGCAGTCACCGAGATGGTGCGCGCGCTACGTGAGTACGCGGAGGACTGGAAGGATCACCTGCTCGATGCGCCCAATCACCGCGAGAACTGGGGGCTGGTGCAGTTGATCAGTCTCAGCGATGATGACCAACTGCGCGAGTGGCTGGTGGGTCTGGAAGAGGGCGAGGTTGCGCGTATGACCAAAGAGGAGGCCCTCAGCAGGCTGCAAAAGTACTGGACTGACGGCGGCTGAGCGGCAGACGGATGGTTACCGGCCCGCCGCCGTGATGACCAGGTCCAAGGCGTCCCTGGATTCGCTCAGGTTCCGCATCGCGCGGTCGATCCTGTCCCGTTCGGCTCGCAGTTGTCCCAGTACGTCCGGGCAGGTGGGGGCCAGGCGTTCGCCGTCGGTTTCCAGGCAGGGCAGGACGGCGGCGATGGCGGAGGTGCCGAGCCCGGCCGCGAGCAGGCTGCGGATGCGGCGGACGGCGTCCACGTGGGAATCGGTGTACTCGCGGTAGCCGCTGCCCGGATGGCGTGAAGGGCACAGCAGGCCCTGCTCCTCGTAGTAGCGCAGGAGCCGCTCGCTCACCCCGGTGCGCCGGACGAGTTCGCCGATGCGCATGTGACCTCCCTCACCGCCGGTTGACTCTCACATACATGTGAGACTTTAGCGTGCCCGCATGAAGAAAAGTCTTGTGGTGCCGGCCGTGCTCATGGTGAGCGTGTTCGTGGTCGGCACGTCCGAATATCTCATCGCCGGGTTGTTGCCTCAGGTGGCCGAGGACCTGGGCGTTTCGGTGGCCACGGCGGGGCAGACCGTCACGGCGTACGCGCTGGGCGTGGTGATCGGCGGGCCGCTGGTGACGATCGCGACCGTGCGGCTGCCGCGCAAGGGGCTGGCGCTGGGGTTGCTGGTGTTGTTCGCCGCCGGGAACGCGATCTGCGCGGCGGCCGGTTCGTACGAGCTGCTGATCGTCGGCAGGATCGTCGCCTCGCTCAGCCACGCGGCCTTCCTGACCCTGGCGCTCATGGTCACCACCCGCGTGGTCGAGCCGCACCGCGTGGGCACCGCCATCGCCGCCGTGGCCTCGGGATTCTCGGTGGCGACGCTGCTGGGCGTGCCCGTGGGGGTGTTGCTGGGCGAGGGCGCGGGCTGGCGGACGCCGTTCGCGGTGCTGGCCGGGCTGGCGCTGGCGGTCACCGGGCTGCTGGCCGTTCTTATGCCCCGCCAGGACGCCCCGGCCACCAGCGTGCGGGCCGAGGTGGCCACGGTTCTGCGGGGGCGGGTGCTGGTCGTGATCGCCACCACGGCGGTCGGGCTGGCGGCCACCTCGACCGTGTTCACCTACCTTGCCCCGACCCTGACCGAGATCACCGGATTCGGCCCGGCGGCGGTCTCCACGCTGCTGTTCGTCTACGGGGCGGGCAGCCTGGTCGGGGGCCTGGTGGCGGGAAGGCTGGCCGATCGCTCGTTGGCCGGGACCGTCCGTGGCACGTTCGCCGGACTGGCCGTGGTGCTGGCGCTCTTCCCCTTCGCGGTGCTGTGGGCGGGGCCCGCTGTCCTCGCCGTGCTCGTCTTCGGGCTGCTGACCTCCGCCACCACGCCGATCCTGCAGAGCCTGATGTTGCGGCAGGCCGGTCAGGCGCCCACGCTGGCGACGTCGGTGAACGTGGGCGCGTTCAACCTCGGCATCGCGGCCGGGTCGGCGCTCGGGGGTGGGCTCGTGGCCCTGGACGGGCTGCGCTGGCTCGGGCTGGTGGCCGCCGCGCTGAGCCTGGCCGCCCTCGCGATCAGCTACGCCGCCATCCCGCGCCGCGAACCCGTGCCCGTCACGGTCGCTTGAGAGCCTGAGCCGGCGTCCCGGTCTCGGGGAGGCCGGTGGGGCGTACACGGCGGAGAAAGATCACCGCGAGGACGGTGACGGCGGCGGTGAGGACCGCGCCGGCGGTGGCCGCGGTGGTGAGAGCGGTGGTGAACGCCTCACGCGCGGTGGCCAGCAGCGCGCCGTCGGTACCCGCCGCGACTGCTCCGGCGAGGGTGTCGCGGACGGCGTCGGGCGCGTCGGCGGGAATCTGGTCCCGGTAGGCGGCGGTGCCCAGGCTGCCCATGCCGGCGATGCCCAGCGCCACACCAAGTTCGGTGCTGGTCTCGCTGAGCGCGGAGGCGGCGCCCGCCTTCTCCGGTGGTGCGGAGCCGACGACCAGATCTGTGCCGAGGGCGGTGGTCGGGCCGGTCCCCGCGTACACCAGGACGAACCCGCAGACCAGCAACGGCAGCCCCGCGCTCGCGTCCACCTGAGTCAGCAGCAGGTAGCCGAGCGTGGAGATCGCCAGCGTGGCGGCGACGACACCGCCGGGGCGTACCCGGCGCGTGATGATCGGGGCCACCATCGAGGAGACGATCATGGCGGCGGCGGCGGGCAGCAGCCACAAGCCGGCCCGCAGCGGCGACTGACCCTCGACGAGTTGGAGGTACTGGGTGACGAACAGGTAGATGCCGCCCACCGCGCCGGTACTGACCAGCAGGGTCACCAGTGCGCCGGAGAAGGCGCGGCTGGTGAATAGGCTAACGTCCAGCAGCGGATTGGCCAGCCGGCGCTGCCGCCGGACGAACAGCACCCCGGCCGTCAGGCCAACGGCGATCGCGAGTACGGGCACCGGGCCCAGGCCGTGCTTGGGCAGTTCCTTGATGCCGTAGGTGACGGGGAGCATCATCGTCAGCGACAACGCCACGCTGGCCAGGTCGGGCCGCCCGGCCTTCGCGTCACGGAACTCCGGCAGCAGGAACGGTCCCGCGGCCAGCAGCAGCGCCATGACCGGCACGCCGAGAAGGAACACCGCACCCCACCAGAACTGGTCGAGGAGCGCCCCACCGGCGACCGGCCCGATGGCGATGCCCGCGGAGAACATGGTCGCCCAGATCCCGATGGCCAGCCCGCGCTGCCGGGCGTCGCGGAACATGTTGCTGATGAGCGACAGCGTGGACGGCATCAGTGTCGCGCCGGCGATCCCCAGCAGCGCCCGTGCCACGATGAGCATTTCGGCGGACGTGGCATAGGCGGCGAGCACCGACGCGGCGCCGAAAGCGGCGCCGCCGCCCATCAGGAGCCGGCGGCGGCCGATCCGGTCGCCCAAGGTGCCCATCGTCACCAGGAAGCCGGCGATCATGAAGCCGTAGATGTCGATGATCCACAGGGTCTGGGTGCTGCTGGGCCGCAGGTCGGCGCTCAGCTCCGGCACGGCCAGATGCAGCACGGTGAGGTCCAGCGACAGCAGCAGGGTGGGCAGGGCCAGTACGGCCAGCCCGATCCACTCCTTTGGCCCGGCGCGGTGCCCGAGGTCGGTAGCGGTCATGAGACTGCAGAGCTCCCAGACCGGTCGTTCAGATGATCGGAAGCAGGGCCGCGTAGGGGGCC
Organism: Nonomuraea sp. NPDC050404; assembly: GCF_040655495.1. NCBI lineage: Bacteria > Bacillati > Actinomycetota > Actinomycetes > Streptosporangiales > Streptosporangiaceae > Nonomuraea > Nonomuraea sp. NPDC050404. Next base: position 31,800 of record NZ_JBFAKB010000036.1, on the reverse strand, counting down.
GGGGCGTTCGGTGATCGGAAGGTAGCCGAAAAGTTCGTTGACCGATGACATGGGCTCCATCTTGAACAAACCGACGAGCCGGAACGAGAGCGAAATGTCCTACCATCGGTGCGCGAGACTCACCAATCAGGCGGAGGTGAGCGGTCGATGCGGTGAGGGGGACACGATACGGCGATGGAGCGGCACGAGATCGAGGCATTCCTGGCCGTGGCCGAGGAGCTGCACTTCCGGCGGGCCACCGAGCGGCTCGGGGCGAGCCAGGGCCGCGTCAGCCAGATCATCAGGGCCCTTGAACGCCGTTTGGGCGTGACGCTGTTCGACCGCACCAGCCGCCGGGTCGCTCTGACGCCCGCCGGGCAGCGGCTCCATGATGGCCTGGCCCCGGCCTACCGGCAGATCGAGGAGACGGTGGCGCAGGCCGTCGCCGTCGGCAAGGGCGTTACCGGGACCCTGCGCGTCGGCTTCTCCTCCCAGTGGGCGAGCGACATGGTGCTCAAAACCGCTGAGGTGTTTCGCCGTTCGTACCCCGGCTGCGTGATCGAGGCCCAGGAGGTGCAGCTCACCGACACCTTCGGCCCGCTGCGCGCCGGCACGCTGGACCTTCAGCTCACCGAGTTCCCCGTCGACGAACCGGACCTGGTCGCCGGGCCGGTGATCTTCTCGGAGCCGCGCGCCCTCCTGGTGCCCGAGGGGCATCCGTTCTCCCGGTCCGGCTCGGTGTGCATGGAGGACCTGGCGCGGGCCCCGATGATCGTCATGTCGGGCACCGGCCCGCGGTACTGGCACGAGAACATCTACCCCCGTCAGACGCCGCAGGGCCGGCCGATCACCCACAGCGCCGCCGCCGCCTACTGGATGGAAGTGCCGGCCCTGGTCGCCTCCGGGCGGGGCGTGTCACCCGCCGCACTGCGCGCCGCCCACTACCACGCCCGACCCGGCATCGCCTTCGTGCCGATCCGCGACGCGCCGCCCCTTGAGTACGGCCTGATCTGGCCCCGCGACCGATGCACCGCGCGAGTACGAGCGTTTATCGAAATTCTCTGCCGGCTCGCCCCTCGGGACCCATGACCTGGGATGGCCCGACAACCGCCCTGCTGACACCGTGAGACGTGATCACGTGTCACCGGTGCCGCGCGGCCGTCGAACGCCGCCCTCCCAATCTCAGACGAGCTGCCGTTCGAAGCCGCTCACCATGGCGATCAGACCCGAGTCGAACCACTGGTCGTAGAAGGCTTGGGCCGCGTCGTCGTGCGTCTCCCCGCCCGTGCCGACCTGGGCCAGGGCATGGCCGAGCACGTACACGCCGACCGACTGCACCGCCGTGAGCGCGTCCCGGGAGGCGATGCCGGCCGCCTCGAAGCGGGACAGCAGCCCCGTGAGCAGTTCCAGACCCAGGTCCACGTCGACCGGATGGGTGGCGAGCAGCGGCACTGCCCGCGGGTGCGCCAGCAACATGTGCCGGTACGCCACTCCGAACTCCGTCAGGGCCTCGGGCCAGGCGGAGTCCGGCGAGTGGTCCGCGACCGCCTCGGCGAACAGGCCGTTCACCACGGCCGCCAGCAGCGCGTCCCGGTTGGGGAAGTGGCGGTAGAGCGACATCGCCGCGACGCCGAGCTCGGCGCCGAGGCGGCGCATGGTCAGCGCCTCCGGCCCGTCGCCGTCCAGCACCCCGACGGCCGCCGCGACGATGCGTTCGGTGGTGAGCACGGCGGGCCGTCCCGCCCGTCTGCGCTCCGGAGTCATGCGCTCAGCGTAGTGAAGAGCATGATCAGGGAGAGCGCCCCCACCACCATGTGCTGGACGTCCGGGACCACGCCGCGCCCCCCGGCGGGCAGGATCTTCAGCGTACGGGCATACTCCCGCTGGTAGAGCTCGCGTTGCGCGGCCGAGGCCGGGCCGAAGTAGGGCAACCACCAGTTGTACAGGTGCCCGGCGAGGATCAGCACGCAGATGCCGGTGGCGGCGGCCAGCGACCAGGGCCGCCCGTGGGCGACCCCGGCGGCGACCAGTAGCGGGAACGGATAGTTGATCGCCCCGGCGAGCGCCCGGCCGCGTACGTTGGCGCCGCTCAGGTCGTTGAGCGGGAACATCGGCACCCAGTCAGTGACGATCAGCCAGGCGAGCCAGACGAGAGGGACGACGATCGCGACGGTGTGCACGGCTGCCTCCGAGGGAAGGATTTGCGTACCTTGTAAGCTTACACAGTACACAAATCCTGGCGATTGTCACCCCCAGGCCGGCGAGGGCCGCCACCAGCACCGCGACCGACAGCGGGGCGGGGAAGTAGGTGAGCTGGGCCCACGTGACGGTCCGGCCGTTCACGAGGATCGACACGAGGTCCGGATACGCGGCCAGCACCGCGACGGGGACGAGCGCGGGAACCATCCGCAGCCCGATCCGCCACCACGGCCGGCCCGACCGCCGCAGGGCCCAGCGCCGCGCCCGCACCCCGCCCAGGACGCCCAGCCCGGCCGCGAGCAGCGCGAACACGCCCAGCGCCGCTTCGAAGAGCTGCCGTTCGTTGCCCGGCCCCTCCGGGGTCCTGCCCTCGGTGAGCGCAGTGAGGCCGAGCATGATGTCGTACGTCGGGTCGTACAACGTCGCGTTGTTGGTCATCACCGCGAAGCCGTAGCCGGTCTTGGGCGAGATCGCTTCGACGGCGTTGTAGGTGAACAGGTTCCCCGAGTGCACGAGTTGCCCGCCGTCCTCGATGCCCCACCCCATCCCGTACGGGCGCAGCTTCGACGGCTGGTGCATGGTCTCCAGGCTCTGCCGCTTGACCAGCGGGCTGCCGTCGCCCGACTGAGCGATCAGCCACTTGCCCATGTCGGCGGCGGTGGTGATGACCCCGCCCGCGCCGCTGTCGTCGTGGAACCCGGCCAGTTCGGGCCGGGGCAGCCAGGCGCCGAAGAGGGAGTTGTAGCCGTTGGCGACCGGCACGACCTTGTCGGAGACGGCGCTGGACTTCATGCCCAGCGGCCCGAACACCCGCTCACGCAGGTACTCCCCGAACTGTTGCCCGCCGGCCACCTCCACCAGCCGCCCGGCCAGGTCGTAGTTGACGTTGCAGTACTCGTAGCGGGTGCCGGGGTCGGCGGCGAGTTTCGAGTCGGCCAGGCGGGCGGTGTAGTCGGCCAGTGAGGTGGCCCGCTCGGTCGCGTCGATGTCCACCGTGCGGTCCGACAGGCCGGAGGTCTGGTTGAGCAACTGACGGACGGTGATCCGGGCCGCCCTGGGGTCGGCCATCGTGAAACCGGGCAGCTGCGCGGCCACCGGCTCGTCCAGCTTGATCTTGCCGCGTTCGACGAGCGTCATGACGGCCATGGCGGTGAACGACTTGCTCACCGAGGCCACCCGCATCGGGGTGTCGGCGGTGACCGGGCGGCCGGCGGCGTCGTGCCCGTACCCGGCGGCGTGCACCACCTCACCGCCGCGCGTCACCACCACGGACAGGCCGGGCACGCCGGTGCTCTCCATCGCCTCCCGCAGGTAGGCGTCGATGGTGTCGGGCGTCGGCTGGGGGGACGGAGAGAGGGCCAGGGCCATGGCCAGGAGAATCTTCACGCGGTAAAGCTAGAAAGGCGGCACCCCTCTCCGTATCGGCCGACCGTCCAGGACCGACCCTGACGAAAGTCAGGTCCGCAGGCCGTACGGGTCCGGCGGCTGCTCCTCGTCCTTCACCACATCGAAGTAGACCGTCACGTACGGCCAGGAGTCGCCGTCCTCGTCCATGTCGTTGTGCAGGACGAGGTCGCGGATCTCGACGTCGCCCATCTCCTCCAGCGCGGCGGCCAGCCGGCGCAACAGGTTCGGCACATCGCCCTGGCCATCGCCCCGCGGATTGTTCAGCGAGAAATGCTGGGCTTGGAAGCCAGGCTTGTCGGACATCTACTTCCGCCCTCTCTTCTGCTTGTTACGGTCGCCCTCGAACTTCTCGGCCTGGCGCTCCTTGGCCGCCGCCCGGTTGAAGATCGACCGGTCGTAGGGCTGCCCGGATTCTTTCGCATCCTTCGCCGCCTGCTCCTCAGGGCTCAGGTTGGCGTTGGAGTCGTTGCGCCCACGGCCACCGCCACGGCCGCCCCTGGCCATCTGCGCGATGCCGGGAAAGCGGTCCAGGCCGGTCTTGCCGTTGCCCACCCCGCTGAGCGAGGTCCGCCCGCCGGGTATGCCGGCCAGCGCCGGGTTGCCGGGCGCTCCCGGCAGCTTGAGATTACCCAGGATGTTACGCAGCGGCTGCGTGGACCGGCCGGCCAGCTCGGGCGCCAGCTTGCGCCCGCTGCCCTCCGCCGCCTGCCGGAAGATCTTCGTGCCGGCCCGCCTGATGCCCAGCAGCACGGCGGTGCTGCTCAGCCCGGCCATGGGCCCGCCCGCCAGCACGGCCTGGAGCAGGCGGACGGTGCCGACGGCCGCGAGCGTGCCGGTCGCGACCTTGGTGGCCGTCACCACCGTGCTCAGGCCGTCGAGCACGGCGGGCGCGGCCTTCACCGCGGCCGTGGCCTGTGCCAGGTGGCCGGAGGTGTTGTCGTTGGCCTGCCAGGAGCCCTGCAACGCGGTGGCCGAGTCGCCCCGGTACACCTGCGTCGCGCCCTGCACGTTGGCGTCGGCGTCGGCGCCGGCCTGCGCCGTCCCGGCCGCGACGATCCTGGCGGCCCGGGAGTCGGCCTCGATCTCGTCCTCGTTGACGTTGGGGAACCACAGGCCCGCCAACTCCAGCGTCGCGTCCAGCTCCGGCGAGAGCATAATCGCCATGCGCCGGGCCCTAGATGGTGCTGGCGGCGTTGGCCGCGTCGATGTTGTTCGAGACGGTGTTGACGCCCATGCCCACCCCGTTGATCGTGGAGCCGATCCCCGGTACGGCTTCGATCATGGTCTGCCGGCACTCGATCCACGTCGACTCGATCGCGGCGAAGAGACCGTCATCGCCCCATCGGCCACCCCGCGCCTGCAGCCGCTGCACCGCCGCCGCGTACTCTTCCCCGTTCGTGACCAGCCGGTTGGCCTGCGATCTGAGCGCGCCCCCGACTACTTCCACCCCAGAATGCATAACGAGACCCTAGCCAATCTTCTGACTTGTGATGTTCATCTGAATTTCGCCTGTTGTCAGTCCAGCAGCCTCTCCAGGCGCTGCCGCAACTCCACGGGGTCCATGGCGAGGTCCGGGACGGCCTGCCGGAGGTGCCCGCGCAGCAGGGCCTCCGCCTGGCGCTGTACGTCCTCCTGCGCGTTGCCCACCGCGGTGAAAATGTCCTCGCAAAGCGCGATGGCGCCCTCACGCAACGCGCGTTCCCCGACCGTGACGTCCAGGACCCGGCCCTCGGCGTTCACGACGGCGCTCACGTGGCCGCTTCGCGAGCGGCCGGTGCCGGTGAGCTCGGCCAGGAGCCCGTCCGCTTCGGCGAGCGCGGCCTCGACCCCGCGGGCCTGCTCGGTGGCGCGGTCGACATCCTGAGGACGAAGGTCCATCGGGTTGAGGTCGTGACCGAACATCACAGCCCTCCCGAGTACAGGTCGCGCATCGCCGTCTCGACCCGATGCTCGACGAACCTCTCGTCCAGCGGCTCCGGCAGGGCGTCGACGTGGGAGGCGACGCCGTTCACGATCTCCTTGGCCTGCCGCGCCGAGTCGTCCTGGGCGGACTGGATGGCCCTGGTCACCTCGCGGCCGATGGCCTCGGGGGTGAGACGGAGCGCGCGGGGGTTGAGGTCGACGTGGCGCAGGACGCCGTCCGCGCCGGTCCGCACCCTGATCAACCCGTCCGCGGCCTCGCCGGTGCCCTCCACCTGACCGATCATGTGCTTCGCCGCGCGGAGGTGCCGCATCGCGTCCCTGGTCTGCCGCAGGATCGTGTCCAGATACTGGCTGTCCTGGTCAGGCGCCGGCCATGACACCGTTAATCCCCCCTGTCAGATCAATACGGGAAGATATTGGATATCACAACGTATAGATCGTTAGTCTACTGTTCACATTTTTTCGAACTCTGGTAGCCGGCCCGGCACCGGCTTCTGTACCTGCTGGAACACCACGGACGTGCGGAAGCCCACGATCTCCTTGCGCTTGCTCAGCCGGTCGAGCAGGAATCCGTGCAGGTGGTCGAGGTCCTGCACCCCCACGTGCAGCAGGAAGTCGTCCCCGCCGGCCAGCACGAACACGCTCAGCACCTCCGGCATCGCGGCGGCCGACTCCTTGAACGCGTTGATCACGGCCCGGCTCAGCGGCCGGACCTGGATCGAGACCATGGCCTGCACGCCCCGGTTGAGCGCGGCCGGGTCGATGTCGGCGTGATAGCCGCGGATCACACCCCGCCGGGTGAGCGCCCTGACCCGCTCCAGGCAGGTCGAGGGCGCGATGCCGAGCTGTCTGGCCAGCTCCCGGTTGGACTGCCGCGCATCCGTTTGGAGCAGCCGTACGATCGCCGAATCAAGTTCATCCATCCGGCCAGCTTGGCATGCCATTCCGGCCAAACGTTCGGTGACGCCGCTTGGCAGCCGAATGAACGAGCTATGTTCTGCCTGGTGAGTGGACATATGGGAACCAAGGAGGGCACGGCGCTGCTCGTCGGCGCGGTGCTGGGGCCGGGGATGCTGGTGCTGCCGCACCTGGCCGCCGCGGCGGCGGGGCCCGCCTCGGTGCTCGCCTGGGCGGGCATGCTGGCGCTGAGCGTGCCCGTCGCGCTGACCTTCGCCGCGCTCGGCGCGCGTTACCCCGGCGGCGGTGGCGTGGCCGCGGTTGTCGGCCTCGCGTTCGGCAGGCACGCCTCGGCGGTGGCCGGATGGTGGTTCTACGGCGCCGTGCCCATCGGCACCGTCGCGGGCGCGCTGATCGGCGGCCGGTACGTCGAAGCCTGCCTGGGCGTGGACGCCACCCTCGCGGCGGGCCTGATCCTGGCGGTGGCGTTCGCGGCCAACGCCGCCGGGCTGCGCACGTCGGGCAGATTGCAGATCGGCTTTGTCGCCCTGCTGGTCGCGCTGCTGGCCACCGCCGTGATCACCGCCGCGCCGCACGCCGACCCGGCCAACTTCACCCCCTTCGCCCCGTACGGCCCGGCGGGCGTGGCGAGCGCGGCCGGCGTGCTTCTGTTCGCGTTCGTCGGCTGGGAGGCGGCCAGCCACCTGTCGGCCGAGTTCGCCGCCGGCGGACGTGGCCTGCTGCGCGCCACCGTCGTGACCCTCGTCGTGATCGGCCTGCTGTACGCGGGCATCTCCGTCACCTCGGTCGCCGTGCTCGGCGCGGACATGACCGGCGTGCCGCTCACCGCGATGCTGGAGGTGAGCCTCGGCCCGGCGGCCCGCCCGGTGACCGGCGTGGTGGCGGTGCTGCTGACGTTCGGCGCGGTCAACACCTACCTCGCGGGGGCGGCCCGGCTGGGCGCGGCGCTGGCGCGGGACGGCGCGTTGCCGGTCTGGTTCGCCAGGGGAGGCGGGCCTGGGCAGACGCCGTACCGGAGTCTCGGGCTGGTGCTCGTGCTGAGTGTGCCGGTGTTCGTCTGGGCGGGGGATCTGGACGTGCTCATGCGGGCGACCTCGGCGTGCCTGGCGGCGGTCACGTCGGCGGGCGTGCTGGCGGCGGTGCGGATGTTGCCCGCCGGGCGGCATCGGGTCACGGCCGTCGTGGGGAGCGGGATGTCGCTGCTCGGGCTGGCGTTCTGCGGCGCCTATCTGCTGGTTCCCGTGGTGCTGGCGGTGGGGGCGGTGGCCGGGCTCAGGGTTAACGCTCGCCGTTCGTACAAAATCGGGCTATAAACGGCGACAGGGCGCCGTCAGGCGGGCAGTAGTCATGAGCACAGGCGGCGCACAACGTCGGGAGGTGCCATGACCGAGCACACCAGGACCGAGCACACCAGGACTGAGCAGCACACCGAGTACGCGGAGTCCAGGCAGGTCGGCGAGCAGGCCCGCGAGAAGGAGTGGACCCGGCCCAGCTTCGCCAGGCAACTCTTCCTCGGCGACTTCCGGCTGGACCTGGTGCGCCCGGCGCCCACGCCGCCCCCGGAGGCGGTCAAGAGGGGGGAGGAGTTCGTCCGGGCGGTACGCCGCTACCTCGACGCCCACGTCGATCCCGCGCTCATCGAACGCACCGCCCAGGTGCCCGACGAGGTGGTCAAGGGCCTGGCGGGGCTCGGCGCGTTCGGGATCACGATCAAGGAGGAGTACGGCGGGCTCGGCCTGCCGTACCTCTACTACTGCCGCGCGCTCACCCTCGTCGGCTCCTACTGCCCGGCCCTGGCCACGCTGCTGTCGGCGCACCAGTCGATCGGCGTGCCGCAGCCGCTGAAGTTGTTCGGCACCGAGGAGCAGAAGCGCGAATTCCTGCCCAGGTGCGCGGCCGGCGAGATCTCGGCGTTCCTGCTGACCGAGCCCGACGTCGGCTCCGACCCGGCGCGGCTGGCCACCACCGCCGTGCGCGACGGCGACGACTACGTGCTCGACGGCGTCAAGTTGTGGACCACCAACGGCGTCATCGCCGACCTGCTGGTCGTCATGGCCAGGACCGGCAAGAAGATCAGCGCGTTCGTGGTCGAGGCCGACTCGCCCGGCATCACGGTCAAGCGGCGCAACGAGTTCATGGGCCTGCGCGGCATCGAGAACGGGGTCACCGAGTTCTCCCAGGTCAGAGTGCCCGCCAAGAACCTCATCGGCAAGGAGGGCGAAGGGCTCAAGATCGCCCTCACCACGCTCAACACCGGCCGCCTGTCGCTGCCGGCCACCTGCGCGGGCAACGCCAAGTGGGCCGTCAAGATCGCCCGCGAGTGGGGCAACGAGCGCGTGCAGTGGGGGCGCAAGGTCGGCAGGCACGAGGCCGTGGCCACGAAGATCGCCTTCATCGCCGCCACCGCGTACGCGATCGACGCCGTCTGCGAGCTGACCGCGCGCCTGGCCGACGACCGGAGCAACGACATCAGGATCGAGGCGGCGCTGGCCAAGCTGTTCGCCTCCGAGCTGTCCTACCGGGCGCTCGACGAACTGGTCCAGATCCGTGGCGGGCGCGGCTACGAGACGGCCGGGTCGCTGGTGGCCAGGGGCGAACGAGGGGTGCCCGCCGAGCAGATGTTGCGCGACTCCCGGATCAACCGCATCTTCGAGGGCTCCTCCGAGATCATGCGCCTGGCGATCACCCGGGAGGCGGTGGACGCGCACCTGTCGGCCGCCGGCGAGCTGATCAACCCCGAGGCGAGCCGTCAGGAACGCGCCCAGGCGCTGCGCCGGGCCGGCGCGTTCTACGCCAAGTGGCTGCCCACGCTGGTGGCCGGGTCGGGCAACCTGCCCACCGCGTACGCCGGCTTCGGCCCGCTGGCCGCCCACCTGCGCTTCGTGGAGCGGACCAGCAGGAAACTGGCCAGGTCCACCTTCTACGGCATGTCCCGCTGGCAGGGCGGGCTGGAGCACAAACAGTCCTTCCTCGGCAGGATCGTGGACATCGGGGCCGAGTTGTACGCCATGACGGCCGCGTGCCTGAAGGCCGAGGAGGATGCCAAGGACCTGGGGCGCAGGCCGTACGAGCTGGCCGACACCTTCTGCCACCAGGCACGACGCCGCGTGGACGGCCTGTTCGACCGGCTCTGGGACAACAGCGACAGCGGCGACGTACGGCTGGCCGGCTACGTGCTGGAGGGCCGCTACACCTTCGTCGAGGAGGGCATCCTCGACCCGTCGATCGAGGGGCCGTGGATCGGCTCGCCGGAGGGCGGGGAGAGCGTACGGCGGAGAATCCTCTGACATCCGGTCTAGACCGGATGTGCGGGATCCGTTGGTCGAGTGTTGCCAAACCGAGACAGGCCGGTATAGACCAGATGCTTAACTCCGGCTTACGCTGGCGCAAACGCGGATGAGCTCGGTCAAACCCATGGCTTGCCCGCCACATCCCCCTGGGCGGGGTTCCGCTGCACTGGTACGGACCAGCGGGCCCGTCCGACGAGAAGGCGGTAACTCCAGTGAACATGAAGCTTGCGGGCGGCGCCGCTCTCGGCCTTGCCACGATGCTGGTCCTGTCCAGTTGCGGAGCCGGCGGCTCCGGCGGGGGCGACACCCAGGCGGAGAGCGGCGGCCAGGTGACGCTGAAGATGGTCGCCGCCGACTATGGCGACGGTCCCGGCAAGCCCAACTCGGGCGAGACGTTCTGGAAGGGCGTCACCGACGAGTTCACCAAGGCCAACCCGAACATCAAGGTCGAGGTCCAGGTCATCAACTGGAACGACATCGACAAGCAGGTCGCCACCATGGTCCAGAACGGCCAGGTGCCCGACATCCTGCAGACCGGCGACTACTCGGGTTTCGTCGCCGACCAGCTCCTGTACAAGGTGGACGAGGTCCTGTCGCCGAACGTCTCCGGCGACATGCTGCAGAAGTTCGCCGAGTTCGGCAAGGTGGACGGCACCGCGTACGGCATCCCGTTCGTCTCCTCCGCCCGCGCCCTGTTCTACAACAAGGACCTGTTCGAGCAGGCGAAGATCGCCGAGCCGCCGAAGACGTGGGACGAGCTCAAGGCCGCCGCCGAGAAGCTCAAGGAGGCCGGCGTGACGCAGCCGTTCGGCCTGCCGCTCGGCCAGGAGGAGGCCCAGGCCGAGTCCTTCCTGTGGATGCTCGGCAACGGCGGCGGCTACAAGGACGCCGCCGGCAAGTGGGCGATCAACTCGCCGCAGAACGTCGAGACGTTCACCTACGTCAAGGGCCTCGTCGACGCCGGCCTCACCACCCCGAACCCCGGCACCAAGGACCGCAAGACGGTCTGGGAGGACTTCGGCGCGGGCAAGGTCGGCATGGTCAACGGCGGCCCCATGTCCATCCCGATCTTCGACGCGGCCGGCCTGAAGAACTACGGCGTCGCGCCCATCCCCGGCAAGGCCGGCGCGCTCGACACCACGCTCGGCGTCATGGACTGGATCATGGCGTTCAACAAGAACGGCCACGCCGCCGAGATCAAGAAGTTCTTCGACTTCTTCTACACCGGCGACGCCGCCGCGAAGATCTCCGACACCTACAAGCTGCTGCCCGTCACCAACGGCGGCATCCAGAAGCTGGCCGGCGACGAGAAGCTCAAGCCGTTCCTCGACGGGCTGCCCAACGCCAGCTTCTACCCCTTCCAGGACCCCAAGTGGGCCACCCTGAACCCGGCGATCAAGCAGACCATCGGCGGGGCCGTCCAGGACCCGGCCAAGGTGCTCGGTGAGCTGCAGAAGACCGCCGAAGCGGCCGGCTGACCCATCGGGACACCGGTACGGCCGGCACACGCCGGCCGTGCCGTCCTGGAAAGGTAATCCATGAGAAGGTTGCGCGCCCTCGAACCCCTCGCCTGGGTCGGGCCCGCCATCGTGCTGATCGCGCTGGTCGTGCTCTGGCCCGTCGTCGAGATGATCAGATCCTCGTTCCTGCAGATCAGCCGGCTGGGCGTGGTACGCGGATACAACGGCTTCGCGAACTACGAGAAGCTCTTCGCCGAGAAGGACTTCGCCGACGTCATGGTCCGCAGCGTGATCTGGGTGGTCGCGGTCGTCGTGCTCACCGTGATCATCTCGCTGGCCCTGGCCCAGCTCTTCAACCAGCGCTTCCCGCTGCGCAAGGTGGCCCGGTGGGCGCTGATCGCGCCGTGGGCCGCGTCCGTGCTGATGACCGCGATCATCTTCAAGTGGATGCTCGACCCCGAGGTCGGCGTGATCAACCAGATCCGGCTGAAACTCGGCTGGATCGACGCGATGGGCGGCAGCTCGGCCGACCAACTCGGCAACGCCGCCACCGCCATGCCGTGGCTGATCTTCGTCGCGGTGTTCGTGTCGGTGCCCTTCACCGCGTACGCGCTGCTCGCCGGGCTCGCCACGATCCCGGCCGACGTGTACGAGGCCGCCAGGATGGACGGGGCAGGACGATTCCGTACGTACTGGTCGATCACGCTGCCGCTGCTGCGCCCCGCGCTCACCGTGGCGGCCCTGATCAACGTCATGAACGTCTTCAACAACTTCCCGATCATCTGGGCCATGACCCACGGCCAGCCCGGCTACGACACCGCCACCTCCACGATCCTCATGTACATCCTCAAGGGCTCCGACATCGGTGAATCCGCCGCCATGTCCGTCGTCAACTTCGGCATGGTGATCGTGCTCACCCTGATCTTCCTGAAGGTGTCGCGGTGGAACAAGGAGGTGGCCTGATGGCCGTCAAGACCATGCCGCCGGCGACCAGGCCACACCACCACGCCCGTACGAGCCGGGGCGCAGCCAGGGCCATGCCGAAACTGAAGACGGTCCTCGTCGCCGCCACCGCCTACATCGTGGCGTTCCTGTTCCTCTTCCCGTACATCGTCATGCTGCTGACCTCGCTCAGGTCGCAGGAATCGTTGCGCGACGTGACGTTCTGGCCGGAAGAGTGGGTGTGGACGAACCTCACCGACTTCTGGGGCAGCGGGCTGGCCGGGAACCTGTGGGTGACGATCAAGGTGGCGGCCGGCTCGACCGTGCTGGTGCTGCTGGTGGCGCTGCCCGCCGCGTACTACTCGGCCCGGCACAACTTCAGGGGCCGCACCGCGTTCCTGATCCTCGTCCTGATCACCCAGATGTTCCAGCCCACCGCCATGGTCGTGGGCATCTACCGCGAGTTCTTCATGCTCGGGCTGGTGGACTCGATCTGGGCGCTGATCCTGGTCAACGGCGGGTTCAACCTGGCGTTCGCGGTCTGGATCCTGAACGCCTACTTCTCCTCCATCCCGCGTGAGCTGGAGGAGGCGGCCTTCATCGACGGGAACGGGCGCTTCGGCGCGCTCTTCAGGATCACGCTGCCGCTGGCCATGCCCGGCGTCATCACCGCGCTGATCTTCACGTTCATCGCCGCGTGGAACGAGTTCGTGGTCGCGCTGACGCTGACCACGACGACGGCCAACCAGCCGCTTCCCGTGGCACTCAACTCGTTCATCGGGCAGTACCAGGTGGACTGGCAGAACCTGTTCGCCGGCTCGGTGATCGCCACCATCCCGGTGATCATCCTGTTCGCCCTGATCGAGCGGAAGGTGGTCGGCGGCCTGACCGCCGGCTCCATCAAGTAAGGGCTCCCGGCCGCCGCACACCACCCCAGTGGGGCGGCCGGGAGCTTCTGCCTACTTTTCCATCGGTACGCGGGCCACGCAGAACACGGTCTGACCGAACGGCGGCCGGATGAAGCGCTCGATGAACCGGGTCGTCGGCACCACCGTGCGGTCGTAGATCTTGACCAGCCGCGGGTCCGGATAGCCCACCCCGCCCCGGCGCACGGCCACCCACCAGGCGATGCCGCCCAGGAAGTTGATCGGCTTGAGCACCTCGGCGTCGAGGCCCGCCTTGGCCACCGTCGTGCCGAGCGTCTTGGGCGTGTACCGCTGGACGTGGCCCACCTTGCGGTCGAAGTCCCCATAAAGCTGCGGGTAACCGGGCACCCAGATGATGATCCGCCCGCCCGGCTGCGTCACCCGCGCCAGTGAGCGCAGCGCCTCGGCGTCGTCCTCGATGTGCTCCAGGACGTTCATCATGACGACGGTGTCGACCTTGTCCTCAAGCGGGATGTTCGTGGGCAGCCCGAACTGCAGGACGCTGATGTCGTCGTTGTCGACGAAGCGCTTCTCCAGCTGCTCGACGCAGTAGGGGTCGAAGTCGCTGACCACGAGCCGGTCGAGACGCGGCAGGAACTGCTCGGCGAAGTGCCCGAGGCCCGAGCCGATCTCCAGCATCGAGCGGCCGACATGCGGGGCGACCATGTCGAACTCGTACTGCCGATAGTTCTTGGCCTCGTCCCCACCTAGGTGGTTCTCCAGGGCCTCGTCACCGGCCGCCGGTTGTACTACACGGTCATACCCAGAAGACATAATCCCGTTCCTTCGAGGGGCTCACGGATTGCCCGAGTCTAATGCCCATGGCAGTCACCAGCATGACACGATCTGCGAATCTCCCTTCCGCACGTGCGTGGTATGCGGTGGAATCTGACTCGCCATGGACGACGACGAGGCGATCGCCCGTTCGCTCGACGGTGATCTGGCGGCCTATGAGGCGCTGGTCGCCCGGTACAGCGCGCTCGCCCACCGTACGGCGTACCTGCTCGGTGCGGGGGACGAGGCCGAGGACGTGGTGCAGGAGGCGTTCGTCAAGGCGTACCGGCATCTGGCCGGGTTCCGCAGGGACGCGCCCTTCCGGCCGTGGTTGTTGCGGATCGTGGCCAACGAGACCCACAACCTCAACCGCTCGCGCGGGCGCCGGTCCGAGCTGGCCCTGCGGCTCGGGGCCACCGCCGATGCGCGCACGCCCGACGACCCGTCGGACGTCGTGGAGGCCGGGGATCGGCGGGCGCGGCTGCTGGCCGCGGTACGCGGGCTGCCGGAACGGGAACGTCAGGCCGTCGTGTGCCGGTACTTCTTACAACTGACCGAAGCGGAGACCGCGCAGGTGCTCGACTGGCCCGTCGGGACCGTCAAGTCCAGCACCCATCGGGGGCTGGCCCGGCTCAGGGAGGAGGTGGGTGGTGAACTCGCGTGAGCCTTTCGACGACCTCGAAGCCGAACTCCTGGCCCTCGGCGACCTCCTCGACGTCCCCGCCCCACCCCCACCCGCCGACCTCACCGCCACCATCCGCGCCCGCCTCGAACCCCCTGCGTCCGACACCTCCACGCCCGACGCCTCCACGCCCGAGGTTTCTGCGCCCGACGCCCCTGCGCCCGACGCCTCCGGGCCCGATCCGGCGCACGGGCCGGTCAGGGGGCCGGTACGGCCGCACTCCCGCCGGGACCCCCGAGCGCCGGGTCGGCGGGACGGTGGTCGGCGGAGTCCGGCGCGACGTGGGCGGCGGGCAAGGTGGGCGCTCGTGGCCGCAGTGGTCATCGCCGTCATCACCGTCACGGCCGCCACACCCCAAGGCCGGGCCGCCGTCATCACCATCCTGCGTTTCGCCGGCATAGAGCTGGAGATCGGCCAGACCACACCGCCACCCGTGATCACCACCGCGCCCTTGCCCGGCGAAACCCCCGTCCCGAACCTCCCGGACGCCGCCAGAACCCCGGCCGCCCTGGGCGCACCACAACGCGTGACGACCTCAGACAACGGCAGGGTGGTGTCGATGTTCTGGCCGGACGGCATCAGGCTCGACCAGTTCGACGGCACCATGGACCAGTTCTTCTTCAAGAAGCTCGGCCCGCCCTACCCCGACTACACCCAGGTCAACGGCCGCCAAGCCTGGTGGATCCCCGGCGAGCACCCACTCGGCTACATCACCCGCCAGGACGGCACAAGAGTCCCCCTGCGCCAGGCGGCCCCCACGCTCATCTGGGAGCAGGACGGCCTCAACTACCGCCTGGAAGGCGCGAGCACGATGCGGGAGGCCGTCCGCATCGCCTCCTCAATCAAGTGAAAGCGACCGCGTCAGCCAGTCGTCCACACCCTTGAGCAGTTCCTTGCGCACCGACTCGGGCGCGGTGGAGGACCGTACGGACTGGCGGGCCAGCTCGGCCACCTCCGCGTCGCTGAACCCGTACACGTCCCTGGCCAGCTCGTACTGACGCAGCAACCGCGTCCCGAACAACAACGGGTCGTCCGACCCCAGCGCGATCGGCACCCCCGCGTCGAACAACCTGCGCACCGGCACGTCGGCCGGCGCCTCCGCCACCCCCAGCCCGACGTTCGAGGTCGGGCAGATCTCGCAGCAGATCTGCCGGTCGGCCAGCCGCTGCATCAGCCAGTCGTCCTCGGCCGCCCGCACCCCATGCCCGACCCGGTCGGCCCCCAGGTCGTCCACGCACTGCGCCACGCTGCGCGGCCCCATCAGCTCGCCCCCGTGCGGCACGCACAGCAGCCCGCCCCGCTTGGCGATCCTGAACGCCCGCTCGAACTCCCTGGCCTCGCCACGCCGCTCGTCGTTGGACAGGCCGAAGCCGACCACGCCCTTGCCGGCGTACTGGACGGCGAGCCTGGCCAGCGTGTTCGCGTCGAGCGGATGCCGGGTCCTGTTCGCCGCCACGATCACCGCCATCCCGATGCCCGCGTGCCCGGCCGCCTGCTCCACCGCGTCCAGCATCAGCTCCAGCGTGGCGGTCAGGCCGCCGAAGCGCTGGGCGTACCCCGAGGGGTCCACCTGGATCTCCAGCCACCGCGAACCGGCCGCCACCTCGTCCTCGGCCGTCTCGCGCATGAGCCGGTAGACGTAGTCGGGCCTGGTCAGCACGGACCTGGCGATGTCGTACAGCCGCTGGAACCTGAACCAGCCCCGCTCGTCGGTCGCCCGCAACTTCGGCGGCCAGTCCTGCTCCAGCGCGTCGGGCAGGTGCAGGCCCTGCTCCCTGGCCAGCTCGATCAGTGTCGAATGCCGCATCGAGCCGGTGAAGTGCAGGTGAAGATGGGCCTTGGGAAGCGCGTGCAGGGGCCGGTACATCTGCATATCTTGCCACTCAACCCCCGGAGGGGTTCGCGCGTTGGGGAGGGCGAAAGGGGACCCTCGCTGATGACGGATGACGACCGATGACCGGTGACGACGAAGCGGCGTTCGACGAGTTCCTGGCCGGCGGGAGCACGTCGCTGCTGCGTACCGCGATCCTGGTCTGCGGCGCGAGCAGGCACGACGCCGAGGATCTTGTCCAGTACGCGCTGGAGAAGGTCTACCGGAACTGGCCCAGGATCCGGCACGACAACCCGGAGGCGTACGCGAAGAAGATCGTCGTGAACGCGGCGATCAGCAGGGCGCGGCGCCGCAAGGTGCTCAAAGAGATCACCTTCTCCCGGCCGCCCGAGACCGCCGCGGACTCACCCGACCTCGACCTGCGCGACACGCTCATCGGGGAACTGCGCAGGCTGCCGCCCAGGATGCGGGCCGTGCTCGTACTGCGCTACTGGGAGGACCAGTCCGAGCAGGCCACGGCGGCGCTGCTGGGCTGCTCGGTCGGGACGGTCAAGAGCCAGGCGGCCCGGGGGCTCGCCAGGATCCGCGAAAACCTGCAAGTTTCGGAGGAAGTGACCAGATGACGATCGAGGACGACCTCGCGGACGCCATGGCGGCGCACGTCTCCGGCGTGCGGGCCGCCCCGGACCTGGGCGGCGCCGTACGCCGCAGGCATCGCGCCCGCGTGGCCAGGTTTCGCGCGGCGGGGGCGGCGCTGGTCACGGCGGCCGTGGCCGTGGCCGTTCCGGTGACGCTGAACGTCGCGGTACCGGCGACGCCGAACGTCGCGGGACCCGCGACCACCCCCGACGCCGCCATGGGCGACAACCGCGCCGTGATGCGCGATGACGTGATCGTGCCCGACATGACGGGCAAGGACGCCAACGAGGCGGCGAAAGAGCTGCGCGACGCCGGACTGACGGCCGTGCTCCTGGTCTCCGGCCAGGACGGCAAGGACGGGGACAGGCCGGACGGCCCGGTGAGCAGGCAGGAGCCCGCCGCCGGCACGGTCGTCGCACCCGGCACCCAGGTCAAGCTCGTCGTCACCCTGACGTGGGCGCCTACACCCCAGGCCCTTGGTGATCTGGGCGACGGGCGGGAGTTCGGCGGCATCCGGCTCACCTACCTGCCGGAAGGGCTCGAATGGGGCAAATGGTCTGATTCCAATGTGATCGGCAAGGACAAGAGCTACACCACCAGCTATCGGAAACCCGGCATCGAGCGAAACGCGTTCTCCGTCCAGGTGATCGTGGCCCACGGATCGTCCGCCGATCGTCTGTACGACTTCGAGTTCAAGCCGGCGGCGGAGACGGTGGACATCGGCGGCAGACCCGCCCGGCTGTCCAGAGACGGTGAGTCCGGCCCGGCCGGCGTGAGCACGCCCACGATCATCTGGAAACTCCGGGACGACCTGGCCGTCGAGGTGTGCCTCAGCCCCGACTACGCCAAGGAGATCGACGCCATCGGCGAACTGAAGAAGATCGCGGAAGGCATCCGGGCGACCAAGTGAGCTCCGACGGGATATCAAAGGATGCATGATCCCGGAGGGGCACGGCATCGGCCAGGGAGGGCGGGCGGCGCTGGCGGCGCTGGCGCTCGGAGTGACGTCGCTGATCATCTACGCGCTGTTCTCCTCGGGATTCGGCAGCCTGCCACGAGTCGCGCTGCCGACGCCCGAACCCGTCCCGGTTCCCGCGCCTGTCCCGCCGGCCGTTCTCGACCCGCCTCCCGTCGCCGCGGCCGGCTCCGCGCTCGCGGTGATCACCGGCGACCTCTGGCTCACGTACCTGCCGGCGGGGCTCGTACGCAGCGGCGGCGGGATCATCAGGGGCTGGCCGGGCGTCGCGGGCGCCATGGCCAGGTTCACCTCGGCTGACGGATTCGCCGAAGCCCAGGTCGAACACGGTACGGCAGCCGCCTCCTTCGCCGACTACCGCCGGCGGGTCACCGTACGGGATGCCCGCCCCACCACCGTCAGGGGCAGACCCGCCATGGTCGGCAGGCATCCGGCCGGCGGCCGGATGATCTTCTGGCTCGAACGCCCGGGAACCGCCGCGTGGATCCGCGTGAGCGATTCGCTCGGCGGGGAACTGGTCCCAATTGCCGCCTCCGTTAAGACTCCTGTAGGAGACTAGGAGCCTTTTCCTGGTTAACCGTTCAGCGTCATGGGGGGTCGATGCGGCAGTTGACGGCGGCGGTGCTCCTCGTGTGCACCCTTACGGCATGCGGTGGCGGCGGAGGCAGCGGCGGCGGTGGCGGCGGGGCGCCCGGCCCCAGGACCAGCACCACGCCGCACCCGGAGCCCGCCGTCACCCGTTCGATCACGATCACCCTGTCCTGCGACGACACCGAGGTCTGGGTGCCCGCCTCACCCGCCGGGCTCACCCCCGCGGGCTCGTTCGCCCGCCTCGACTCGCTCCAGCGACCGATGGAGGTCAGCGGCCGGGTCTGGAGCGACAACGACGAGCGGCTGTACGTCGGGGTGGTGTGCGGCGCGCGGACGCCCGAGCAGTTCGCCACGCTGGTCGCCAAGTCCACGCTGACGGTCTACCAGGGCAAGCCGGCGGTGCGCTGGACCACGCGTACGGGAGTGCGCAGCTTCATGTGGCTGGAACGGCCGGGCACCGCCGTCTACATCGGCGCGACCCCCGGCCTCTCCGACGAGATCAAACCCATCGCCACCGACATCACCGCAGGCTGACCACCCCTCAGCGCGCCTTGAGCGGTAGCAGGCCGGCGCGCTTCGGACGGCAGATCGGCGGCTCCTTCTAAGATTAGGTCGGCGGCTCAGCGGGCTTCGGACAGCAGCTTGCCCAGGCGGCTGACGCCCTCCGCCAGATCGTTGTCACCCAGCGCGTAGGACAGCCGGAAATAGCCCGGAGTCCCGAAAGCCTCACCCGGGACCACGGCCACCTCGGCCTCCTCCAGGATCAACTCCGCCAGCTCCGCCGACGACTGGGGCCGTCGGCCGCGCAACTCCTTGCCGAGCAGCTCCTTGACCGTGGGATATGCGTAGAACGCCCCCTTCGGCTCGGGGCAGAACACGCCCGGGATCTCGTTGAGCATCCGGACCATCGCCTGACGGCGCCGATCAAAGGCCGTACGCATCTCCGCCACCGCCGACAGATCACCGGAAACCGCCGCCAGCGCCGCCATCTGCGCCACGTTGGAGACGTTGGAGGTGGCGTGCGACTGCAGGTTGGTCGCCGCCTTGACCACGTCGGACGGACCGATCAGCCAGCCCACGCGCCAGCCGGTCATCGCGTACGTCTTGGCCACGCCGTTGAGTACCACGACCCGGTCGCCCAACTCGGGGACGGCGGTGGCGATGCTGGTGAACTCGGCGCCGCCGTACACCAGATGCTCGTAGATCTCGTCGGTGACGACCCACAGGCCGTGCTCGGCCGCCCAGCGGCCGATCGCCTCGGTCTCCTCGCGGGAGTAGACGGCGCCCGTCGGGTTGGACGGCGAGACGAACAGCAGCACCTTCGTACGCTCGGTGCGCGCGGCCTCAAGCTGCTCCACGCTCGCCAGGTAGCCGGTGGACTCGTCGGTCACGACGTCCACCTGAACGCCCCCGGCCAGCTTGATCGCCTCGGGGTAGGTCGTCCAGTAGGGCGCGACGACCACGACCTCGTCGCCCGGGTCGAGCAGCGTCGCGAACGCCTCGTACACGGCCTGCTTGCCGCCGTTGGTCACCAGCACCTGCGAGGCTTCCACGGCGAGGCCGGAGTCGCGCAGCGTCTTGGCCGCGATCGCCTTCTTGAGCTCGGGCAGGCCGCCGGCGGGCGTGTACTTGTGGAAGCGCGGATCGCGGGCCGCCTCGATCGCCGCCTCGACGATGTAGCCGGGCGTCGGGAAGTCGGGCTCGCCCGCGCCGAAACCGATGACGGGGCGTCCCGCCGCCTTCATCGCCTTCGCCTTGGCGTCCACGGCGAGCGTGGCGGACTCGGAAATCGCGGAAATTCTCGCGGAGATGCGGGGTCGGGTCGGCATGCCTCCATGCTCCCACGCGGCTCCCAAACGGCCCCCGCGTGCACGTGACCTGCGCCGTCGCCTATCAGTTCGACGTACGCGGCAAGTGCCCGTATGATTTCGCCTGGTCCTTCCGCCGCATGTCGGCGAGCGGTTCGGTCCAGGCAGTGAGTCGATCAGGGTAGTCTGGTCAACGACATAGGGCACTGGCGCAATTGGTAGCGCACCGGTCTCCAAAACCGGCGGTTGGGGGTTCGAGTCCCTCGTGCCCTGCGAGTGCGGTCCGCGCAATGGTAGGCGTGTAAGCGCGCCGCATGACTGCGTTGGATACGACGGATCAGGTGAGGACTGTGGCGATCGACACGCGCGGCGAGACCGCAGACAAGCCTAGTGGCGGCGAGAAGAAGAGCCGCACGTCTCCTGCCCTCTTCTATCGGCAGGTCGTCACTGAGCTTCGCAAGGTCATCTGGCCGACACGCAAGGATCTCATCACCTACACCACGGTCGTTCTGATATTCGTTCTGATCATGGTTGCCATCGTGTACGGGCTCGACAGTGCCCTGGGATGGGCGGTCCTCCGCATCTTCGGCGGATCCTGACCGAGACACCGCCGGGTGGGTCGCCTGACGGAGTCGCCATTCGAAAACCACGAAAGAGGAAGAGACACCGTGTCCGAGTCTTCAGTTCCGGCGGACGAGTCCCGCGACAAGTGGGGCGACGAGCCGGAAGAGGCCACTGAGGAGTCCGCCGAGGCGGCTCTGGAAGAGGCCGAGGTCGAGGAGAGCGACGAGGAGGAGGCCGCCGAGGCCCCCGTCGCCGACGTCGAGGACGAGGACGATGCGGATCTTCCCGACGTCGATCCCGTCGAAGAGTTCAAGAGCTCGCTGCGCGGCCTCCCCGGCGAGTGGTACGTGATCCACTCCTATGCCGGTTACGAGAACCGCGTGAAGTCCAACATCGAGAGCCGCAACGTGTCGCTCAACATGGAGGACTACATCTACCAGGTCGAGGTGCCGACGCACACCGTCCAGGAGTTCAAGAGCGGCAAGAAGGTCCCGGTCAAGGAGCGGGTGCTGCCCGGCTACGTGCTGGTGCGCATGGAGCTGACCGACGAGTCCTGGGCCGCGGTGCGCAACACGCCCGGCGTGACCGGCTTCGTCGGCCTGTCCAACAAGCCGAGCCCGCTCAGCCTCGACGAGGTCGCCAAGCTGCTGGCGCCGGAGCCGACGGAAGAGGCCAAGAAGACCTCGACCAAGGCGGCCGCCGGCCCCACGGTCGAGTTCGAGATCGGCGAGTCCGTCACGGTCATGGACGGCCCGTTCGCCACGCTGCCCGCCTCGGTCAGCGAGATCAGCCCCGAGTCGCAGAAGCTCAAGGTGCTCGTCTCGATCTTCGGCCGGGAGACTCCGGTGGAGCTCTCGTTCAACCAGGTCTCGAAGATCTAAGACGATCACATACACTTAGACGTTCGGTTGGCCGCCTCATCGCGAGGGCGGCCTCCGACATGTCCGGGCCCGCAATCCTTCGGGCCGGACGGCACCGCAATCAGGACCCGGAGAAGGACTAATGCCTCCGAAGAAAAAAATTGCCGCACTCGTCAAGGTGCAGCTGCCGGCCGGCCAGGCCACGCCGGCGCCCCCCGTCGGTACCGCCCTCGGTCCCCACGGCGTCAACATCATGGACTTCGTCAAGCAGTACAACGCTGCGACGGAGGGTCAGCGGGGCAACATCATCCCCGTTGAGATCACCATTTTCGAGGACCGCAGCTTCACCTTCATCACGAAGACGCCTCCGGCGCCCGAGCTGATCAAGAAGGCGCTGGGCCTCGACAAGGGCAGCGCGGTCCCGCACCGCGACAAGGTGGGCAAGCTCAGCCGCGACCAGCTGCGCAGCATCGCCGAGACCAAGATGCCCGACCTCAACGCCAACGACATCGAGGCGGCCGAGAAGATCATCGCCGGCACCGCCCGGTCGATGGGCATCACGGTCGAGTAACCACCCTTCCAGACGTCGTGGGAGGGCCGCCCGTCGCAGGCGCGGCCCGGATACCACTAGGAGTGAGAAATGAAGCGCAGCAAGGCGCACAAAGACGCGGCCGCCAAGATCGACCGCGACAAGCTCTACACGCCCGTAGAGGCCGCGAAGCTGGCCAAGGAGACGTCGGCGACCAAGTTCGACGCCACCGTGGAGGTCGCGCTCCGGCTGGGCGTCGACCCTCGCAAGGCCGACCAGATCGTGCGCGGCACGGTCAACCTTCCGCACGGCACCGGCAAGACCGCCCGGGTCCTGGTCTTCGCGACCGGTGACCGTGCCGAGACGGCCCGCGAGGCGGGTGCCGACATCGTCGGCGCCGACGAGCTGATCGACGAGATCTCCAAGGGCAACCGGCTCAGCGAGTTCGACGCCGTGGTGGCCACGCCCGACATGATGGGCAAGGTCGGTCGCCTGGGTCGTGTGCTCGGCCCGCGTGGTCTCATGCCCAACCCGAAGACCGGCACCGTGACGCCCGACGTCGCCAAGGCCGTGACGGAGATCAAGGGCGGCAAGATCGAGTTCCGTACGGACCGGCAGGCCAACCTGCACTTCATCATCGGCAAGACGTCGTTCGGTGAGCGTCAGCTCCTGGAGAACTACGCCGCCGCTCTGGACGAGGTGCTGCGTCTCAAGCCGTCGGCGGCCAAGGGCCGTTACCTGAAGAAGGTCACCTTCTCCACGACGATGGGCCCGGGTGTCCCGGTCGACCCCAACGTCACCCGCGGCCTCACGGCCGACCTGGACGCCTGAGCCTCACTCGGCTCCCAACGCCCCCGCCCGATCCCCTCGGGCGGGGGCGTTTCCATTCCCGCCACCCGCTCCCGGACCTGCCCTCGCACCCGCTCCCGAGGGGTGGTTGTGTGGGAATTGTGTGGGGGTGTGGGGGAGAACCCTGGGTTTTCCCCGAATTGTGCGGGGAAGAGGCCACGACCCCGGAACTTAAAAGTAGGGTCAAGACATGCTGAAGCGCACGATAGGTATGACAGCGGCCGGAGCCGCCCTCGTTATGGCGGCGGTCGCCGGTTGCGGATCGAACGCCCAGCCCATCCAGGTCAACCTGGCCGCCTCCGAAGTGCTCTCGCAGGCCGCGCTGAAGACGGCCGAGGTCACCAGTTACACGGTTGACGCCGTGGTGAACGTGTCGCACCCGCAGGAGGGCGCCGGCAAGATCCAGGGCCGCATGCTCTACCAGAGCAAGCCGGAACTCGCCGCCGACCTCACCCTGGACACCGTCCAGATGGCGGGCAAGAACGTTCCCGGCGGCGTACGCGCGGTGCTGCAGGGCGACGCCGTCTACGTGAAGGTGCAGGCGCTCAACGACTTCCTGGGCAACACCAAGCCGTGGCTCAAGGCCTCCCTGAACGAGATGGGGAAGAGCGGCGAGGTCAACCAGTACCTGAACCAGGTGCAGCAGTTCGATCTCGGCAACATGACCAAGCTGGTCACGGCCTCGCAGGACGTGAAGTCGGTCGGTACCGAGAGCGTCAACGGCGAGGACGCCACCCACTACAGCGGCACCTTCCCCGTGGAGGCGGCCGTGCAGCAGGTGCCCGCGGAGGACCAGGAGCAGGTCAGGAAGGGTCTGGCCGAGCTGAAGGACGTCAAGTTCGACCTGTGGGTGGCCGCTGACGGGCTGCCGCGCAAGCTCGCCCTGAACGGCTCCAAGGAGGGCGCCACGCTCGACGCGTCGCTGTTCTTCAAGGGCTACAACGAGCCCGTCAACATTCAGGCCCCGCCCGCCGACCAGGTCTCCGAGGCCCCCAAGAACACCACCAACTGAGAACGATTTGGAAACTCGGCGATCAGGACGTACTCTGGTCGTTGCCGAAGACCGCCGGTCGTCGTCAGGTGCTCATTATCTGGCGACCGAAGGATCCACCTCAGGTGGACGGCCCGCGCAGGTGTGATACGAGTTTCCCTCACGGTTGATCCGTGTGCGTGAGCCCCGTGCGCCCTGCGCCGGGGCTGTTCTCATTTCTGGAGTCCTTCGCCGGTGGCACATCTGGAAGGAGGCCCATGGCGAGGGCGGATAAGGCGACAGCGGTTGCCGAGCTCAAGAGTGAGTTCGAAGGCAGCGCCGCCGCCGTTCTGACCGAGTACCGCGGTCTCACCGTTGCCCAGCTCAAGGAGCTGCGCACTTCTCTCGGTGGGAATGCGAAGTTCGCCGTGGCGAAGAACACCCTGACCAAGATCGCGGCCAATGAGGCCGGTCTTGCGGGCCTCGACGGCCTGCTCGCCGGTCCGACCGCGATCGCCTTCGTCAACGGTGACGTTGTCGAGGCGGCCAAGGGTCTGCGTGACTTCGCCAAGGCCAATCCCCACCTGGTGATCAAGGGCGGCGTCCTCGACGGCAAGACGCTCGACGCCACCGAGATCACCAAGCTCGCCGACCTCGAGTCTCGCGAGGTTCTGCTCGCGAAGCTCGCCGGTGCCATGAAGGCCAAGCAGAGCGCCGCCGCCGCGACGTTCGCCGCGCTGCCCACGCAGATGGTCCGACTGGCCGAAGCCCTGCGCGCCAAGCGCGACGAGGCGGGCGAGTAACACGGGGGTTGCCGCACGTACCGCGGTCCCGTTCCTAGTTTTCAGCAAGTCCTAAACGTAAGGAAACAATCATGGCGAAGCTCAGCACCGACGAGCTGCTCGACGCGTTCAAGGAGATGACCCTCCTTGAGCTGTCCGACTTCGTGAAGCTCTTCGAGGACACCTTCGACGTCAAGGCCGCCGCCCCCGCCGCGGTTGCCGTCGCCCCGGCCGCCGGTGGCGGTGGCGAGGCCCCCGCGGCCGAGGAGCAGGACGAGTTCGACGTCGTCCTCGAGGCTGCCGGCGACAAGAAGATCCAGGTCATCAAGGAGATCCGCGCCCTCACGTCCCTGGGCCTCAAGGAGGCCAAGGACCTGGTGGACGGCGCTCCCAAGAACGTCTTCGACGGCAAGGTCAACAAGGAGCAGGCGGAGAAGGCCAAGGCTGCCCTCGAGGGCGCCGGCGCCACCGTGACCGTGAAGTAACTTCCCCTTCGCTTCACGGCTTCAAAGCTCTTCGGAAAGAGGCGGACACACCCTGGTGCCGGGTGTGCCGCCTCTTTTTCGCGTTTCTGGGCGCGTACAGGCTCAGAAGATTCTCATGTACGTCTCATCGCCCGGCCAACCGGCCTGCCTAGCGTTCCTGGCGTGGTCGTTACGCATGCGAAGTCTCGTTGGGCGCTCATCGCGCTGCTGGTCGGCACCGGGGTGCTCTACATCTGGGGCCTGGGGGCCTCGGGGTGGGCCAATTCCTTCTACTCGGCGGCGGTGCAGGCCGGCAGCCAGAGCTGGCAGGCGTTCTTCTTCGGAGCCTCCGACGCCGCGGGCGCGATCACCGTGGACAAGACGCCGGCCTCGTTGTGGCCGATGGCGCTCAGCGTGCGGCTGTTCGGGCTGAACTCCTGGGCCATCCTCGTGCCGCAGGCGCTGATGGGCGTCGGTGCGGTGGCGATGGTGTACGCGTCGGTGCGCAGGGTGTCCTCAGCCTGGGCGGGCCTGCTGGCCGGGGCCGCGATGGCGCTGACGCCCGTGGCCGTGTTGATGTTCCGCTTCAACAATCCCGACGCGCTGCTGGTGCTGTTGCTGACCGTCGCCGCGTACTGCGTGATCAGGGCGCAGGAACGGGGTTCGACGCGGTGGCTGGTGCTGGCGGGCGGCGCGATCGGGTTCGCGTTCCTGGCGAAGATGTTGCAGGCGTTCCTGGTGCTGCCGGGGTTCGCGCTGGTCTATCTCCTGACGGCGCCGGTGGGTTTCTGGCTCAGGGTGCGGCAGTTGTTGCTGGCCGGCGCGGCGATGGTGGTCTCGGCCGGGTGGTGGCTGCTGGCCGTGGCGCTGGTGCCGGCGGCCGATCGGCCCTACATCGGCGGCTCCCAGAGCAACAGCGTGCTGGAGCTGGCGCTGGGCTACAACGGCATCGGGCGGCTGAACGGCGACGACTACGGCGGCCTCGGCAACCTCAACCAGCAGGCGGGCTGGCTGCGGCTGTTCGACACCGAGGCGGGCGGCCAGATCGCCTGGTTGTTGCCGGCCGCGCTGGTGTTGCTGGCCGCGGCCACGTGGCTGACCTGGCGGACGCCCCGGGTCGATCCGGTACGGGCCGCGCTCTGGGTCTGGGGGAGCTGGCTGCTCGTGACCGGGCTGATCTTCAGCCTGATGCAGGGGATCTTCCACGCCTACTACACGGTGGCGCTGGCTCCGGCGATCGCGGCGCTGGCAGGCATGGGGGCGGCCGTGCTCTGGGAGCGGCGGGCGCACAGGACGCTGGCCATGGTGACGGCGGGCACGGCCGTGTGGTCGTACGTGCTGCTGTCGCGCAGCGCGGACTGGAATCCGTGGCTGGGGGTGGTCGTGCTGGTGGCGGGGCTTGGGGCGGCGCTGGCCATGCTCTTCCCGCGGGTCCTGCCGCGTTTCCTTCCGCGCCGCATGTTCGCCGTCGGCGTGGTCGCCGCGGTCGTGTGCCTGGCGGGGCCGGCGGCGTACGCGCTGGACACGGCCGCTTCGCCGCACACGGGCGCCATTCCGACTGCTGGGCCCTCCACCGGTGGGGGTTTTGGGAGGCCATCCGGTGGGGGGTTCCAGCGTCCTGGGGGAGGACAGGGCGGGCCGGGGCAGTGGCGGGCCGGCAATCAGCAGCGGCCAGGTGGCAGCGACGGCGGCGGTAACAGCCGTGGTGACGGCGGTCGGGGTGACGGTGGTCTGGGTGGCGGCGGTGATGGTGGGGCGCAGGGGCGCGGGCCAGGTGGGATGGGGCGTGGGGGCGGCATGGGCGGGCTGCTCGGCGCGTCCACCCCGGACGCCGCGCTGACCGCGCTGCTGAAGTCCTCCGGGCACACCTGGGCGGCGGCGACGGTCGGCTCCAACAACGCGGCCGGCTACCAGCTCGCCTCAGGTAAGCCCGTGATGGCGGTGGGCGGGTTCAACGGCACCGATCCGGCTCCGACGCTCGCCCAGTTCAAGCAGTACGTCGCCGAGAAGAAGATCCACTACTTCCTCGGCACCGGCATGGGAGGCGCCGGCCGCAGCACGGGCGGCAGCGACGACGCGGCCCAGATCGCGGCCTGGGTGCAGCAGACGTTCACCGCCACCACGGTCGGCGGCACCACGGTCTTCGACCTCACCCAGCCTTGAGGGTCTAGGCCGCCGCCCGTACCTTGGCGACGGCGCTGGAGTCCATGTAGTCCCTGGTGTGCACGATCCGGCCGTCCCTGACCCGGAGCACGAGCAGCCCGGGGACGGTGATCCGGCGGTCTCCCGCCGTGCCGGACACGTTCTGCTCCACCACCACGACCTCAGGGTCGTCCGTACGGTGCAGCGCGACCTGGCGTACCTCCTCGACCTCGAACGGCGTGGCGCCCCATGCCGCGCGGTAACCCACCCGAATGGCCTCCCGCCCCTCGTACGGCGGCAGCCCGCCGAACGGGAACTCGTGCAGCCCGTCCTCCGCGTAGAGGTCGGCCAGTTCGTCGGCCGACTTGTGCAGCATCGCCCCGTGGAAGGCGGTGACGATCTCGTCGATGGACATGGTGATCCCCTTTGATTCACTCAACAGTCGTTGACTCAACGAGCGTAGAGCGAAATCGCGTGCTCGGTCAACGCATGTAGAGTCAGAGCCGTGGGTGAAGGACTTCCGCGGGCCGAGAGGCGGCGCAGGACCGAGGAGCGGATCCTCGTCGCGGCCCGGTCGCTGTTCGCCGACGTGGGCTACGAGCGCGCCACCATCAGGGGCGTGGCCAAGGCGGCGGAAGTGGACCCGGCCCTGGTGATGCAGTACTTCGGCAGCAAGCAGGAGCTGTTCCGGCAGGCCGTGCGCGTGTCACTGGTCGCCGGCGAGAGGTTGGGCGCTGACGCGAGGCCGGGTACCGGCCCGGAGTCGGGTGCTGACGCGAGGCCGCGTACCCGCGCGGAGTCGGGTGCTGACGCGGG
Organism: Nonomuraea sp. NPDC050404; assembly: GCF_040655495.1. Classification (NCBI taxonomy): domain Bacteria; kingdom Bacillati; phylum Actinomycetota; class Actinomycetes; order Streptosporangiales; family Streptosporangiaceae; genus Nonomuraea; species Nonomuraea sp. NPDC050404. The sequence continues at coordinate 3,479 of NZ_JBFAKB010000036.1, read as the reverse complement.
ATCGCGTGGCCGCCCGGAGTTGGGCGCCGATGAGCTGGTCGAGCACCTGCTGGGCACGCTCACTGTGAAGATGGGCGAGTTGCCGCAGAGCTCGCTGGCCATGATGCGTTCCATGCTCACCCATCCCGAGGCCGCCGCGTCCGCGCGTGAGGTGCTCGGCAAGCAGATCGACCTCCTGGCCGAGACGCTGCCCGACGAAGACGCCCGCCTGCGGGCGGCGCTGATGACGCTGGTCATGCTGGGGGTCACCGTGGGGCACCAGCTCCTGGAGCTGGACGAGCTGCGCGGCGTGCCCCAGGAGGAGCTCGCCCGCCTGCTGCGCCCCAGCCTGCGCGCGCTTACTGGACAGGACGTCTCATAACCGCCCGGTAACAAGCCTCGGGAACCCGTTTCGGCCGGGCCCCCGGCGCACGTAAAGTCACGTACCTCGCGGTAAGTCTGCGTGCCTCTCTGCGGTCGGGAAGGTGCCCGATGGGCGTGGAAGTCGTGATCGACGGACTGACCAAGTCGTTCGGCCGGCAGGTCATCTGGGAGGACGTCTCCCTCACACTGCCCGCCGGCGAGATCTCGGTACTGCTCGGCCCCTCGGGCACCGGCAAGTCGGTCTTCCTCAAGACCATGGTCGGCCTGCTGCGCCCGGACCGCGGGCACATCTGGATCGACGGCTACGACCTGGCCAACTGCCCCGAACGCAAGCTGTACGAGCTGCGCCGCCTCTTCGGCGTGCTGTTCCAGGACGGCGCCCTGTTCGGCTCGCTCAACATCTACGACAACATCGCCTTCCCGCTGCGCGAGCACACCAAGAAGAGCGAGACCCAGATCCGCCAGATCGTCATGGAGAAGATGGACCTGGTCGGCCTGGTGGGCTCGGAGGCCAAGCTGCCGGGGGAGATCTCCGGCGGCATGCGCAAGCGGGCGGGGCTGGCCAGGGCGCTGGTGCTGGAGCCGGAGATCATCCTGTTCGACGAGCCCGACTCGGGCCTCGACCCGGTCCGCACCGCGTTCCTCAACCAGGTGATCGTCGACCTCAACGCCGAGATCGAGGCGACGTTCCTGATCGTGACGCACGACATCAACACCGCCCGTACGGTGCCCGACGGCATCGGGCTGCTGTTCCGGCGGGAGCTGGTGATGTTCGGCCCGCGCGAGATGTTGTTGTCGAGCGACGAGCCGGTGGTGCGGCAGTTCCTGAACGCCAGGCGGCACGGGCCCATCGGCATGTCCGAGGAGAAGGACATCTCCGAATTGGAGGCCGAGGCGCAGATGGGGCACGATCCCGGGCCGCTGCCGCCGATCCCGCCGCAGCTCATGCCGACCGGCAACCGCATCCGCCGCACCCAGCGGCCCCCCGGCACGTGGCTGGCGGCCAACGGGGTGATCCCGCCGCAGGGGTCGTTCGTGGACGAGCGCGGCCGCAACTGGCTGGAGGAGTATCCCCGCCTGGTAAACGCCCACCTGCACGGTATCGCGTAAGACGCACTCTCTTGGGTGGCCCAGGGCCTGCCGGGCGCTCAGCGGGCTTCTGAGGGCCTTCTGGGGCTATTCGCGGGAGATCCTACGGCCTTGCCCGATCCAGTCCGGAAGCCTTGCCCCATCCAGTCCGGGAACCGGCTTGCTCCGGGAGGCGGTCCCGGTCGCGCCGGAAGCCTTGGCCGATCCAGATCCGGTCCGGAAGCTTCGCCCGGTCCGCGCCGGAAGCCTTGGCCGGATCGCCCGCCGGAAGGGGGCCCGCGGGCTCGACGTGCCGCGGTGTCCAACCGCCTGGGTCGTTTCGAGGACTTCGGGGCCGGGTGTCGGGTTATGATCCGGCAGCGACCAGCCGGGAGAAGGTGAGCAGACGTGGCAGGACTTGCCGCTCGCATCCTGATCTCGGCGCTCAGCGTGACGCTGGCGGTGCTCGTCGGGGCGGGCGTGTGGATCGCGGTGCAGGCGCGCGAGGTGCAGGGCAGGGCGGGCGACAGGCAGGCAGCGCTACTGGCCGCGGGAACCCACGCCAAGAACCTCGTCGCGCTCGACTACCGCAGCGTCGACGCCGACCTGCGGCGCATCCTGGAGACCTCCACCGGGCCGGCCAGGGCCGAGTACGAGGCCGGCGCCGCCAAGCTCAGGTCGACCACCGTCGGCAGCAAGGTCGTCCAGCACGGCGTGCTGCGCGCCACGGGGCTGGTCTCGATGACGGAGAGCACGGCGAAGGTGCTGGTCGTGGCCGACGGGGAGATCCGCTGGGACGGCTCCAAGAGCCCGCCTCAGGAGCGCTTCTACCGCTGGCAGATGGACCTGAGCAAGGTCGGCGGCCTCTGGCTGGTCTCGAAAGTGGTGCACCCGTGAGGATCTTCACGATCGTGCTGCTGAGCGTCCTGGTGGCCGCGGGCGGGGTCCTGGTGCCCACCATGTGGTTCAACCTGGGCGACCTGCGCGCGGCGGACGCGGCCGGGGCGCAGGCCGTGATCGTGGCCAGGAAGGTCGCACCCGATCTTCTCTCGTACGACTACCGATCGGTCGCGGAGGACCTGGCGCGGGCGGGCACGTTCACCACGGGCGAACTGGGCGAGCACTACAAGGAACTGGCCAAGACCCTGGTGACCAGGGCCAAGGAGCAGAAGATCGTGCAGAACGTGAACGTGGTGGAGGCCGCGGTGGAGCGAGCCGAGCCCGACCGGGTCGAGGTTCTGCTCTTCGTGAACACTGATACGGTCAAGAAGATCCCCGGTAAAAAGGAGCTGACGCAAGAGCGGGCCTCGAACCGGGCCAGGTTCGTCATGGTGCGGCAAGATTCGCGCTGGCTGGTGGCCAGCCTGTCCACCCTGTTGGGTGTCGCCTGACGCTCTGGAGATCGCGGGCGCGCCGCTTCCTTCAATTGTTACCAAAAATCAGGTTTAGCGAAGCCTTCGACAGGGGTACGCCAGTCACTGCAACACCGGTTGTCGGCATTGGTTCGACCCTCGGTGTGACGGAGCGTTAACCGCCCCCGTTCGCGGGTATCGTCTTGGGCCTGGCGGTAGGCGATCAGTCACGCAGGGGAGAAAACCCAGCGTCCGGGCCCTGAGTCGGCTAAAAGTCGGGCTTTTGGGCTTGACGTTTCCGCCTGAACGGGCGATGCTGCGACCAACGTGGAGCATGCAGCGAGGGTGAAGTGGACAGGCGTGTGCCGTTCGGCTACACTGCCCCTTTGCGCTGCCCTTTGACGACCCGTGATGCTTGCTCACGTTGCGAGGTTGTCTGGCGTGCGTGTAGTCAGTCCGCCGCGAGCCCTCGGAAGGACATCTGTTGGCAGCCTCGCGCAACGCCTCCGCCGTACCCGCTGGTCCCCGTCGCGTTTCTTTCGCGCGTATCCAGGAGCCTCTTGAAGTTCCTGACCTTCTCGCTCTGCAGACCGAGTCGTTTGACTGGTTGCTGGGCAATGAGAAGTGGAAAGCCCGGGTCGAGGCGGCTCGCCAGGCCGGGCGCAGGGACGTCCCGACGCAGTCGGGTCTTGAGGA
>NZ_JBFAKB010000035.1:0-124878 GCF_040655495.1 Nonomuraea sp. NPDC050404 | reverse complement strand
GACGTGCAACTCCGCTTCACCGCCAACTCCGGCGCGCCCAGCGGCCAGGTCGCCGAATTCCAGATCTTCGGCAGCCCCGCCGCCAACCCCGACCTCACCGTGTCCGGCCTGACCTCATCGCCGGCCGCGCCCGTCGAGACCGACGCCGTGACGTTGAGCGCCACGGTGCGCAACACCGGCTCCGCGGCCTCCGCCGCCACCTCGGTCAACTTCTACGCCGGCACCACCAAGGCGGGCAGCGCCAACGTGGGCGCGCTGGCCGCCGGGGCCTCCGCCACCGTGTCGGCGAACATCGGGGCGCGGGACGCGGGCACGTACCAACTCTCGGCCAAGGTGGATGAGGACAACAAGGTCGTCGAGCAGAACGAGAACAACAACTCCGCCACCGGCACGCTGACCGTCAAGCCGGTCGACACCGCCGACCTGATCGCCTCGCCCGTCTCCTGGACGCCGGGCAATCCGGGCGCGGGCAACACGGTGACGTTCTCGGTCGCGATCAAGAACCAGGGCACCGTGGCCTCCAGCGGCGGCTCCCACGGCATCACGCTCACCGTCGCCAACGACGCCGGCACCGTCGTACGGACGCTGACCGGCTCCGTCAGCGGCGCGATCGCCCCCGGCGCCACCACCGCCCCGGTGAGCCTGGGCACGTGGACGGCCGCCAACGGCAAGTACACGGTCAAGACCGTGCTCGCCGACGACGCCAACGAACTGCCGGTCAAGCGGGCCAACAACACCAGCACACTGCCGCTGTTCGTGGGGCGGGGCGCGAACATGCCGTACGACACCTATGAGGCCGAGGACGCCGCGCTCGGCGGCGGCGCGGCCCGCGTCGGCCCGAGCAGGGAGATCGGCACGGTCGCCGGCGAGGCGTCGGGGCGGCGCGCGGTCACGCTGAACCAGACCGGCGCCTACGTCGAGTTCACCACCAGGGCGGCCACGAACACCCTGGTCACCCGCTTCTCCATGCCGGACGCGCCGGGCGGCGGCGGCATCAACTCCACCCTGAACGTCTACGTGGACGGCGCCTTCCTCAAGGCGATCAACCTGACCTCCCGCTACGCCTGGCTCTACGGCCCCGAGGCGAGCCCGAACAACAACCCCGGCTCCGGCCCGCCCAGGCACATCTACGACGAGGCCAACGTGCTGCTCGGCAGGACCGTCCCGCAGGGCAGCAAGATCAGGCTGCAGAAGGACGCGGCCAACTCCGCCACCTACGCCATCGACTTCGTGGACTTCGAGCAGGCCACGCAACTGGCCAACCCCGACCCGGCGAAGTACGCCGTACCGGCCGGGTTCTCCCACCAGGACGTGCAGAACGCGCTGGACAAGGCCCGCATGGACGCCAACCTGACCGGCGTCTACCTGCCCCCGGGCGACTACCAGACCTCCAGCAAGTTCCAGGTGTACGGCAAGGCGGTCAAGGTCGCCGGCGCGGGCCCCTGGTTCACCAGGTTCTTTTCGCCGTCGGGGCAGTCCGGCACGGACGTCGGCTTCCGCGCGGACGCCACGGCCAACGGCTCGGCCTTCTCCGGCTTCGCCTACTTCGGCAACTACGCCGAGCGCATCGACGGCCCCGGCAAGGTGTTCGACTTCAACAACGTGGCGAACATGACGATCGACAACGTCTGGGTCGAGCACCAGATCTGCATGATGTGGGGCTCCAACACGGACAACCTGACGATCAAGAACTCGCGGATCCGCAACGTGTTCGCCGACGGCCTGAACATGACCAACGGCAGCACGGGCAACCACGTCACCAACATCGAGACCAGGTCCACGGGCGACGACAGCTTCGCGCTGTTCTCGGCCATCGACAACAACTCGGGCGAGCAGTACGGCAACGTCTACGAGAACCTGACCTCGCTGCTCACCTGGCGGGCCGCCGGCCTGGCCGTCTACGGCGGCTACAACAACATCTTCAGGAACATCCACGTGGCCGACACGCTGGTGTACTCGGGCGTCACGATCAGCTCGCTGGACTTCGGCATCCCGATGCACGGCTTCGGCGCCAGCCCGCCCACGACCTTCGACAACATCTCGCTGGTCAGGGCCGGCGGGCATTTCTGGGGGCAGCAGACGTTCCCGGCGATGTGGCTGTTCTCCTCCTCCAAGGTGTTCCAGGGCATCCGCGTCAACAACCTGGACATCGTGGACCCGACCTACAGCGGGATCATGTTCCAGACCGGCTACTCGAGCCCGACCACGCCGCTGAACCCGGTCAAGGACACGATCCTGACGAACGTGTCCATCAGCGGGGCGCAGAAGAGTGGTGACGCCTTCGACGCCAAGTCAGGGTTCGGCATCTGGGTCAACGAGTTGCCGGAGCCCGGCCAGGGTCCGGCGGTCGGCTCGGCCACGTTCAACAACCTGCGCTTCAGCAACAATCACACGAACATCAAGAACACGACCTCGACGTTCAACCTGACGATCAACTAGAGCAACCAGACGATCAGTCAGAGCTCGTCCCTGGTGGGCATGCCCTGCCAGTCGCTGACGCCGGTCACCGCGGCGGCGCTCAACAGCGCCCCGCGGTGCAGGCGTTCCTGGGGGATGAGGCCGTCGAGGGCGGCGCTGATGTAGCCGGCCGCGAACGCCTCGGCCGCCCCCGCGGTGTCCACCACGGGGACCTGCCAGCCCTGCACGTCGTAACGCATGCGGTCGGCCCGTACGCTGGCGCCCTTCGCGCCCCGGTTCACCACGACCTCCCGCTCGGGGGTGAGGGCGGGCTTGACCAGGTCGAGCTCGTCCTGGTGGAGGAAGAGCAGGTGGGACTCGCAGGCCAGTTCGCTGAGCACCTCCTCGGCCTCGCGCACCGAGGGCCACAACTCGGGGACGTACTCGACGGCGAAGGAGATCACCACCTCGGCGTTCCTGGCCGCGCTCACGGCGGCGCGCACGGCGTCGAGCGCGTCCCTGCCCAGGGCGGCGGTGATGCCGGTCACGTGCAACATCTTGACCGCGGCGATCCGGTCGATGGGCACGTTGCCCGGCGAGAGCAGCGAACCCGCCGAGCCGGTGCGGTAGTGCGTGATCCTGGGTTCGCGGCCCACACGTACCTCGCGCAAGAGCAGGCCCGTGCGCGCGCCCCCGGCCACGCGCATGTCCTCGACATCGACGCCCTCGCCCCGCAGGACGGTCATGGCCCGGGCGCCGAGCTCGTCGTCGCCCACTTTGCCCAGGTACGCGGTACGGTGTCCCAGCCGGGCCAGGGCGATCGCGAGCGTGAACTCCGGCCCGCAGACGTCCAGCCTGGCCTCGCTCTCATGGCGGACGCGACCGCTTGAGACCACACCCAGCGGCTCGCCCAGCGTGTAGACGTCTGTCATGCGCCAGACTGTATCCGGTCAGATCATCTCAAAGAGATTTTTTCCGCATAAGCCCTGGTTAAAGCCGTGATCAAAACTTTTTCGCAACTTTAGCCAACCTTTTCCTCATCCCGTGCCTCAAAGTAGTAGTGGGATCGGCACCCCGGGCCGGTCTCGAAGTCAATACGGGGAGAGGAATCAGCACCCTCATGAAAAAGATCGCAGTAGCTACCCTTTCCGCCATGGTTGGCGGGGCCATGCTGGTCTCCGGTGCGGGCGTCGCCTCGGCCGCCACCAAGGCCGACACGCAGCTCGTCATTCGTGACATCAGCCCGAACCCCGTCCAGGTCAAGGCCGGCTCCGAGACGACCGCGTACTTCGACGTCGGCGCCAGCTCCGACGTGGAGAAGGTCGAGTTCAGCGTGGCCCCGGCCGCGTCGAACTTCCGCACCATGCGCACGAAGGACGTCAAGGACCTCGAGGGCTGGCGTTACGCCATCGGGTTCAACGAGAACGACTACGAAGGCAAGTGGCAGGCCACGGCCGTCGCCTTCGACAAGGCCGGCAAGGAGCTCGCCAAGGACTCGGCGTACTTCACGGTCGAGCAGATCAAGGGCAAGGCCGACACCCGGATCGCGGGCTTCAGCGCCGACCCCTCCAAGGTCCGCAAGGGCCGGTCGATCTACTTCGAGGGCACCCTCCTCGAGCGTGAGCGCCGGGGCTGGGACGGTGTCCGTTACGAGCGCGTGAACGTGTACTACCGCGCCAACGGCTCCAGCGCCTGGAAGTGGGTCGCCACCGACCGCACCGACCGTCGTGGCAAGTTCTACGCCAAGACCAAGGCGTACAAGAGCGGCACCTTCCGTGCCGTGTACAACGGTGACGACGAGCTCGAGGGCGCGAAGAGCCGCTCGGACTACGTGCGGGTCTACGGCCCCTGGTGGCGTCGCTAGTCAGTAACGCTTGAGGTCCGGTCCGGCCATTCGGACCGGGCCTCCGGCATGTCCGGGGGCTTTTTTTACGCTCCAGAGGGTTTAGCGATCATGCAATCGCAGCAGGGACAGTCCCATTGCGTTGATCGATCCCCGAAGGAGATTCGTATGCCGCACCCCGTGATCGCCCTCGTCCTGAGCATGACGAGCACGCTCGGGGCGGCCCCTTCGTCCGAACTGTCCGTACGCTACGAGCGGCCCGACTCGGCCAGCGCCGAGCAGGCGAAGAAGCTCCTCAAGGACAGCCGCGTGCTGAAGACCGGCCTCCGGCTGCCCGAGCAGGTCAAGGTCGTCGCCCGCAACTGCGACTCGCCCAAGGCCACCTGGGACCACGACAAACGCGAGATCTCGCTCTGCTACTCGCTGGTCGGCAAGGTACGCGACACGATCAAGGGCATCTCCGAGACCGAGGAGATCGACGGCAAGGCCACCGACGCCCGGATGGAGGGCGCGCTGACCGCGCTCTTCCACCACGAGCTCGGCCACGCCCTGAGCACGCTCAACGGCATGACCGACGATGACCGGCAGGCCGACCTGTTCGCCGCGCTGACGCTCACGGCGGACCGGCCCAAGCGGGTGGTCGCCGCCGCCGAGGCCCGCCACCTGCTCGCCGGCCACCTGGGCATCGACCACTTGTCGGGCATGGAGGAGTCGGCCACGTTCGCCTGCCTGCTCTATGGCTCCGACCCCGCCAGGTACGGCCCCATCGTCAAGGGCGGCTGGGTGCCGGCCGAGCGGGCGGGCTCCTGCGCCGGCGAGTACAACCAGGTGAAATCGGCCATCGGTGACAAGGTCGTGAAAGTCGGCAACTAAGGGGTAGCGTCCCCATATGGCCGAGGACCTGCTCAAAGACTTCAACCCGTTCGACATCTTCGACACCGAGGCCGCCCGGCTCGACCGGTACTTCTCGGGACTCGACGAGGCCGGCTGGCTGCGGCCGTCCCGGTGCGAGGGCTGGTCGGTGCGCGACGTGCTGGCGCACCTGGCGGGCGAGGAGCGCTACAACCACGCCTGCCTCAACGGGACCGTACAGGACCTGATGGACCGGATGGCCGCGGAGGGCGTGCGCGGATACGACGACTTCAACGAGTGGTCCGTACGGGAGCGCAGGACGTTGCCCGTCGAAGAGGTGCTGGCGGAGTGGCGTGCCAAGAACGGCGAGACGCGCCAGCGCATGCGGGAGCTCGGCCCCGACGCCACGCTCGACACCATGGCCGGGCCGTATCCCGTGGGGTTGCAGGGCTTTCACTACGACTCCGAGTACGCCACGCACGCCGACGATGTGGGCGCGCCCGTCTCCGGCGGGGAGAGCGACGACAGAACGCTGTGGCGGGTGGCGGTGGGCCGGTTCGTGCTGGCCGAGCAGGATGCCAAGGTGCAGGTGGAGCAGACGGCCGAGCAGGTCTCGGTGTCCGCGGACGGGGTGGCCGCCACGCTGTCGTACCCCGAGTTCGTCGAGGCCACGGTGGGCCGCCTGCCGGACTCCCACGACCTCGACCCGCGCCTCGCCTCGGCGCTGAGGTGCCTCGCCTGAGGAGGCCCGCGATCATGTGGCTGCGCAACCGCGAGGGGACCGAGCCGGTGACGGCGCGCAGCCCGCTGCGCGTCCGGCGTGTGCTCTCCCTCATCGCCCTGGTGTTCGGCGTCGTGGCGGCGGTGGTCTTCGCCGTCCTGGCCGTGAACACGGGCGCGGAGGTATGGCGCTGGGAAAGCGGCATCGCCGCCGTGGTGGCCGTCATCGCCGCCATCGACCTGCTGGTGCTACGACACCGCAGCTCAGGTGGTCAGCACGGCCAGCAAGAGGAGAACGATCACTAACGCACCGGCCCAGAAGATCACCCACACGTGGGCCAGGGCCCACATGCGCAGCCTGTCGCCGTATGCCTGCGGAGGCAGGGGCCGCTGCTCCCCGCCTGACTCGATCTTGTTGATCGCCGAGACGCGCCTGACCAGTTCGGGGTCCTCCAGCTCAAGGGCACGCTCGATCTCCGCGAGAATTCGGCGTTCCCTTCCAGAGAGAGTCATCGCACCACCATTGCTCTCACGCCGGTGACCGTCTTTTACCCAGCAACGCCCTCGACATGCTTGCCCATGACCCGCACTTGACCGTCCAGGAGTGGACAAGGGCCGGTGATCACCGTACGTGCATGCCAGGGAGGTGCTGCGGATCCAGGGGCACTTCGGCGCGATGGAGCGGCACGCGGCGACCCTGCTGACCGCCGAGATGGACGCGCTGGCCGACACCATGGGCCTCTGACCAGGGGTGTCGTCCCTGTCGCGCAAACAGGGACGACGGATCAGCTCAACGGGCCTTGCCGTACCTCTGGTTGAAGCGCTCGACGCGGCCGGCGGTGTCGAGGACGCGGCCCCGGCCCGTGTAGAAGGGGTGGCTGGCCGAGGAGACGTCCACGTCGATGACGGGGTAGGTCCTGCCGTCCTCCCACTCGACCGTCTTGTCGCTGGTGACGGTCGAACGGGTGAGGAAGGCGAAGCCGACACTCGGGTCGCGGAAGACGACCGGGCGGTAGTCGGGGTGCAGGTTCTTCTTCATGCCCCCTGCAACCAAGTGACAACGGTTTTCATTCCTCCCCCTCCGGATCCAGTCCGAGCACGGTACGACCGCCGTCCACCGGGATCGTCGCGCCGTTGACGAAGGCGGCGTCGGGCGACAGGAGGTGCGCCACGACGGAGGCCACCTCCGCGGGCGTGGCGACGCGGCCCAGGGGATGCAGCCTGGCCAGCTCGGCCTCCGCCTCCCCCGCCTCCTGCGAGGTCAGCCCGGCCAGGAAGTCCTCGTACCGCGCCGTGGCCACCGTGCCGGGAGCCACGGCGTTGACCCGGATGCCGCGCCTGCCGTACTCCACCGCCAGCGCCCTGGTCAGCCCCTCGGTCGCGGCCTTCGCGGTCGAGTAGGGCAGGCTGCCGGGCACGGGCCTGGCGGCCTGGTGCGAGGTGATGTTCACGATGGCGCCCGGAGTGCCCGCCGCGAGGAAGTGGCGTACGGCGGTGGCGCAGCCCACCACGGTCAGGTCCAGATTGGCCGCGATCAGCGCTCTGACCTCGGAGATCGGGGACGAGTGCACGGAGGCGTCACGGAAGACGGCGGCGCTGTTCACCCAGCCCGCCAGCGTGCCCCACTCCTGCGCCAGGTCGGCCGCCCAGGCCGCGACCTCCTCGTCGGCCGCGTCGCCGAACACCGGCACGATCCTCGCCCCGGCCCAGGTCAGGGCATCCTTGTCGCGTTCGACGACCGCCACGACGTTGTCGCCCTCGTCGCTGAGCAGCCGTTCGACCACGGCCCTTCCGATGCCGCGCCCGCCGCCTGTGACCACATACGAATTGCTCATGATCCGACGCTATGCGTTATTAGCAGCGTTTCGTCATGGCCATTCGTGAGTGAAGTGACTTTTATCACCGTATTTATGGAAGAGGAACGGGAATTAATCATCGCGTGATCGCCCCATCACCGCCGAAGACGCCCGCACGGATGATCGGCGCACTCGCGATCACTCAGACCGCCGGCTACGGCATTCTCTATTACGCGTTCGCCGTTTTCCTCCCGCCCATGTCGCGCGACCTGAACGCCGGGGTCCCCCAGCTCACCGGGGCGATCACGCTGTCCGTGCTCGTGTCCGGGCTGGCGGCGCCGCTCATCGGCCGCTGGCTGGACAGGCACGGCGGGCGCGCGCTGATGACGGCCGGCTCCGCGCTGGGCGCGCTGGCGGTGCTGGCCTGGTCGCAGGTGCGGACCGTCGTACAGCTCTACCTCGTGTGCGGGGTGCTGGGCGTGGCGTCGGCGATGGTGCTGTACGAGGCGGCGTTCGCGGTGATCGTGGCCTGGTTCGACGCTGCAAGGCGGGCGCGGGCGCTGCTGGCGGTGACGGTGGTGGCGGGGTTCGCCTCCAGCATCTTCATGCCGCTGACGGCGTTCCTCGTTGAGTTGTACGGGTGGCGGCAGGCGCTGGTCATCCTGGCTCTCGGGTACGGGCTGACCGCCGTGCCCCTGCACCTGTTCACCGTGCGCGACAGGGCCGCCCCTCCCCATGTGGACCGGCGGGAGATCGTGGGCACGGCGCTGCGCGAGCGTCCGTTCTGGCTGCTGGCGGCGGCCTTCCTGTCGCAGACCGGGGCCGTGGCGGTGATGGGGGTGCTGCTGGTGACCTACCTCATCGCGCTCGGGCATCCGCCGGTGTTCGCGGCCGGCGTGGCGGGCCTGCTCGGCGTGCTCTCGGTGACCGGGCGACTGGTGACCACCGGCCTGCAGGCGCGCTGGCCGGTGGCGCTGATCACGGCGGTCATGTTCGGACTGCAGGGGCTGGCGGCCGTGCTGCTGCCGCTGGTCGGGCGGAGCCCGGTTGGGGCGGTCGTGGGGGTGGTGCTGTTCGGGCTGGGGTTCGGGGTGGCCACGATCGCGCGACCCGCCCTGCTCGCCGACCGATACGGTACGGCCGCGTACGCGTCGTTGAGCGGCGCGCTCGCCATGCCCATCATGATCGCCAAGGCCGTCGCACCGCTGCTCGCCGCCGGGGTCGCGCACTTCGCCGGGTATCCGGCGGTGATGGGGGCGGTGGCGGCGGCGTGCGTGCTGGGGGCCCTGTCCCTGATGATGTACGCCAGATCCCGCCCACCGGCCGAAGCCTGACAGCGTTTGACGGCGAGGCGCTTGACGGAGGGGGCGCTTGACGGTGGGCCGTTTTGACGGTGGCGGCGACTACCATCGCAATGGCCGGCCCTGCCCTACAAAGAGGACCGGAGAACCGGAAGACCGGAGAACCGGAGGACCGGCGGGCTCCGCCGACGGCGGAACTGACGATCCGTCTACCCACGAACACGTAAGGTAGCCGCATGGATACCCCCACCGAAGTCCTGCACCGCGTGTTCGGCTACGACTCGTTCCGGGCGGGCCAGCAAGAGATCATCGATCATGTCGTGTCCGGTGGCGACGCACTCGTCCTGATGCCCACCGGCGGCGGCAAATCGCTCTGCTACCAGATCCCAGCCCTGGTGCGAAAAGGCGTCGGAGTGGTCATCTCACCCCTCATCGCGCTGATGCAGGACCAGGTCGACGCGCTGCGGGCACTCGGCGTGCGGGCGGGGTTCCTCAACTCCACACAGGACTTCGACGAGCGGCAGCTCGTGGAGTCGGAGTTCCTGGCCGGCGAGCTCGACCTGCTCTACCTCGCCCCCGAGCGGCTGCGCCTGGAGGCCACCCAGCGACTGCTGTCAAAGGGCGACATCTCGGTGTTCGCCATCGACGAGGCCCACTGCGTGTCGCAGTGGGGCCACGACTTCCGCCCTGACTACCTGGAGCTGTCCAGGCTGCGCGAGTTGTGGCCCGAGGTGCCGCGCATCGCGCTGACCGCCACCGCCACCCCGGCCACGCACGCCGAGATCTCCTCCAGGCTGGGCCTGGAGCAGGCCCGCCACTTCAAGGCCAGCTTCGACCGGCCCAACATCCAATATCGCATCGCGGCGAAGTCGGAGCCCAAGCGGCAACTCCTGGAGTTCCTGCGCACCGAGCACCCCGACGACTCGGGCATCATCTACTGCCTGTCGCGCTCCTCGGTCGAGAAGATCGCCGAGTTTCTGGTGGACAACGGGATCGCGGCCGTGCCGTACCACGCGGGGCTCGACGCCCGTACCCGTGCCCTGCACCAGGCCCGCTTCCTGCGCGAGGAAGGCCTGATCGTGGTCGCCACGATCGCGTTCGGCATGGGCATCGACAAGCCGGACGTGCGCTTCGTGGCTCACCTCGACCTGCCCAAGTCGGTGGAGGGCTACTACCAGGAGACCGGCCGGGCCGGCCGCGACGGACTGCCCGCCACCGCCTGGATGGCCTACGGGCTTAACGACGTCGTGCAGCACCGCCGCATGGCGATGGAGGGCGACGACGCACACCGCCGCAGGCAGGTGCTGCACCTGGACGCGATGCTGGCGCTGTGCGAAACCGTGGGCTGCCGGCGGATGATGCTGCTCGACTACTTCGGGCAGAAGGACTCCCAGCCGTGCGGCAACTGCGACACCTGCCAGACGCCTCCGGAGTCCTGGGACGGCACCGTCCCCGCGCAGAAGGTGATGTCCACGGTGCTGCGCCTGGCCCGCGAACGACGCCAGAAGTTCGGCGTGGGCCAGGTGGTCGACATCCTGCTCGGCAAGAAGACCGCCAAGGTGCTGCAACACGGCCACGAGACGTTGAAGGTGTTCGGCGTGGGAACCGACCTCGGCAACGCGGAATGGCACGGCGTGGTGCGGCAACTGCTGGCCCAGGGCTTGCTGGCAGTCGAGTCCGACTACGGCGCACTGGTCCTGACGGACGCCAGCGCGGCGGTCCTACGAGGCCAACGCGAGGTCCCCCTACGCCGAGACACCCTCCGCCCCGCCCGCGCCAAGGTCGCCTCCGGCAACAAGTCCGCCGCCCAGGCCACCGTACAACTCTCACCAGAGGCCACCACCCTCTTCGAACGCCTGCGCGCCTGGCGCGGAGCCACAGCCAAGGAACAGGGCGTCCCCGCCTACGTCATCTTCCACGACGCGACCCTACGAGAGATCGCCACCCTGGCCCCGTCGTCACTGACGGAGTTGAGCAACGTGAACGGCGTCGGCGAAAACAAACTGGCCAAGTACGGCGAACAAGTCCTGCAAACCCTCAACGAGAGCGAGCCAACCCCCTAAGACCACCCATGAGAGGCCGCCCACCCCCCAACACGCCACCCACCGTCCCAGCCCCGCTCGCCCACCCTCGCCCCTCCCTCCCGTAGCCTCGCCCTTTCCTCACACACCCTCGCCCCTTCCTCGCACAGCCTTGCCCCTCCGTGGCTGCTCGCGACAGACATCCGTACGGCTCATCCCATCGCCACCTCATTCCATCGCCACAAAGAAGGCGAACAACGCGGCCCCACGTCAGAGGGCCCGCCTTCGCTACCTCCGGTCCGGAACGAGAACTGGCACTACCACCCCTGACACCACCGACCGACCTCGTGCCGACCCGTTCCGGAACTCCCGCGCAGCGCCGCTCCGGGACTCTGGCACAGCGCCGCTCCGGGAGTTCTGGCGCAGCGCCGTTCTTCCGGGACTCTGGCACAGCGCCGAACGGGAACTCCTCCCGCTCAGTGCCGAGCGGGGCCGTTGGGGCCGGAGACGGCGCCGAGCTGGGCCAGGCCGTCGAGAATGTCAGTGCAGGTCCAGTACTCGATGAATTTGCCGTCGCGGGCGCGCAGGATGTCGTGGCCGCTGAAGGAGATCTTCGTGCCGATGGGGGCGGTGGCGTGCGGGATCCCGCCGGGGTAGGTGGCACGCATGCTCCAGCGCGCGGCGATCAGGTCCCCTTCGATGATCGGGCCAAGGTCGACGCTGATCGTGATGTCGCTGAAGGCGGCCATCGTCTGCTCGATCTCGGGCAGCAGGCGATCCGGGCCGGTAACCGCCTCGGAGTCGCTGCCGTCCGGACGCGCCTGGTGGACGACAAAGCCGGGGTCGAGGATGTCTTGAGCGTGGCTGAAGTCGCCGCGCCACATCTGGCTCCAGCGATCGTAGAGGGCGCGCAGTTGCTCGGGGGCGTGCGTGGTCATGGGTTCTCCCAGGAGTTGTGCTAGAAAGAGCTCAGTATGTGCATCACACATTATTTGCGCGACACAAATATAAGTAGGGCATGGAGGCGATTCCACTGTCAAATCGGACGCGGGCCGAGCTGGTTGCGGCGGTCGCCACAGCAGCCCGGCGCCACCACGCCGCCTACACCCTGTTCAACCAGGCCATGGCAGAACGCCTCGGCCTGCACCCCACCGACCTGCAGTGTGTGAGCCTGCTCGGCCTGGAGCCCGGCCCGCACACCATCGGAGAGATCGCGAAGCTGACCGGGCTGACCGCCGGCGCGGCCACCCGCCTGGTGGACCGGCTGGAAAAGGCCGGCCTCGCCGAGCGCCGACCGGACGCCCACGACCGGCGCAAGATGCTCGTCTCCCTCACCTCCCAGCGCAGCCCGGAGGTGGATGCCGCCTGGGAGACTCCCGGCAGAGCATTCAACCAGGCCCTGGACGGCTTCGCCGACGACGAACTCGTCACCATCCAGCGATACCTGCAACGCACCACTGAGGTCGGCAATGAACAGACCGCCCGTCTGCGCCAGAGCTGAACCGCAGGCGAACGCATGACCTTGAACGACGTAGGCGAATGGGGGGCGCGAACGCACGTAAGCGCATGGCGGGTCGGACGCATGGCGGGTCGGACGCATGGCGGGTCGGACGCATGGCGGGTCGGACGCATGGCGGGTCGGACGCATGGCGGGTCGGACGCATAGCCATGAGCGGCGTGGTCATCGGCGAGTGGTGCGCGTCGCGTGACGCTCACCACGAGTGAGTGGTCAGCAGATCGAGGAACAGATCTCAGGCCCGGTGGTGCCGAGCGGCGCTGTGGTGGTACTGGGTGCCGTGGTGGTGGCGACGGCCGCACGAAGAACGGTCGTCGCCACCACGTTGATCGGCCTGTCCGCGGCATTCGAGTGCGCCGCCTCGCGGACCCGGCCGGAAGGGTTCCGTCCCCCTGGCACGGTGTGGTCTGCGTAGTTGTGCCGGCCGCGTGGCCGGTCGCTCCGTTACCGATCTTCTCACCGTATCGGGCATGACGTCGTGGGTTCGTCAAGAGCGGTGTGGGGATATGAGGGCTGGCTTTGCCGTACAAGGTGATCGTACGGCGTGTGGGTGGTGGATGCCGAGAGGGTGGCTGCTCAAATGTGTGCGAACCAGTCAGGGCGGCGGCCCAGATAGGCGAGGAGATGGTCCTGCGCGGGTGCGCCTGCGGGCACGATCACCGGTGCTGCGAACCTGGCGGGACGGTCCTCGCGCGTGACGAACAGGAGGGCGAGGTCGAACAGTTCCTCTGCCAGGAGTGGGGGGATGGGATGGCGCTCGCCGCAGGATCTGGCCACGTCCCAGGCGTGGACGACGATCTCGATAGCGCCGACCGCGGCCACCATCGGGCGGGTCAGGTGGCGGTCGGTCATGGGGGCGTGGTCAGCATGGGTGAGCAAGGCGGTCCACCGCCCGAGCACTTCCAAGGCGCTGTCCCGGAGGGGGAGAGCGGGGTTGCAGCCTCGGGAGGGGTGCTGAGAAGAGCCGCAGTTCGTGGCGGAGTGCTGAACGAAGTTGCCGTCCGGGAAGGGATTCTGAGCACCAGAGGTACGGTTCCGAGAGTGGCTCTGAGCAGGGTCGCCGTCCCGGGAGCGGCCTTGGGCAGGGTGGCCGTCCCGAGAGCGGCTCTGAGCAGGGTCGCCGTCCCGAGAGCAGGCTTGGGCAGGGGTGCGGTCCCCGGTGGGGTCGTGGGCGGGGTTGATGTGCCAGAGGTCTTGAGCGGGGTTGAGCTCGTGGGAAGGGGCCTGAGCAGGGTTGCGGAATTGGGAGGAGGGTTGCGTGGGTGGCTGGGGCGGTCGGGTTTGGGGGGTGGGGATGTGGTTGGTGGTGGCTGCTTCGTTCAGGGTTTGGAGGGAGTCGTTCATGTGTTCCAGCAGGCGCAGGAGGTTCCAGTCCGCGCAGGGGGTGGCGCGGCAGAGTGCGGCCGGGGTGACGATGCGCAGGCTGCCGAGGGCGTAGTCGATCGACCGCTCCAGCAGTGCCACAGCCGCCACCAGCGCCGTATCCGGGCCTGCCACCGGCTCGGAGTTCTCGCCGCCCAGTCCTGTCGTCAACCTCTCGCCCCGGCCCACCACCGACTCCAAACCCCTGCCGTCTCCACCCGCTGACACCGCCCCATCCTGAGCCGCCCGAGCGGGCCCATTCCGGAACTCCCCATCCCAAGCCTCCCGAGCGGGCCCGCCCCGGGACTCCCCATCCCAAGCCTCCCGAGCGGGCCCGCCCCGGAGCTCCCCATCCCGAGCCGCCCGTGCAGTCTCATCCCGAGGCGCCCGAGCAATCCCACCCTGGGCCACCGGATCCCAAGCCGCCCGATACTGAGCCATCGGATCCCGAGCCACACGGCCCCTAACCGCCCGATCCCGGACCACCCCATCCTGGGCCACCGAATCCCAAACCGCCCGATCCTGAGCCGCATGGCCCCGAACCGCCCGATCCCGAACCGCCCCATCCCGAGCCACCCGATCCCGAACCGCCCGATCCAGGACCGTCCCGTCCCGGACCTCCCGGTCCTGAACGGCCCTAGCCCGGACCGTCCCGAGCCCAGGGAGCTGGCCTTGTCCTAGTCCTTCAGGCCAGTTCACCACCGGCTCCGGAGAACCTGCGCCCACAGCCAACGCTCCGTACCGATCCGCCATCGGCTTCAAACCCACATCACCCCCGTCCGCTAACACCGCCCCGGCCCGAGCCGTTGCAAGCGCCGGGCCGTGATCGTGGGTCGGCGTCCGGGTCTGGTTTGCCACCTGCTCCTGGTTCCCCTCCAGCGGGTTCGGGTGCTCAGGCGTCGGCGCCTGATCCCGTTCCTGGCTTGTGGGTGCCGGTGGTGGTTTCTGGTCGTCCATGGCGCCTCCTCAAGGATGCAGACCCAGGGGGAGGTGAGAAATCATCGGCTTGGCCGGGCGTGCTCGGGGAGGTGTCCGGGTATGGGCAAGTTTGTCCGGAAGCGGGGGTCGTACGCTTGGGCGGAGCGAAAGGATCTGCGATGGGCATGCTCAGCAGACTGTTCGATCGATACCTCGGCCTGCCCGAGGCCACGACTCCCGACATCGAGATCACCCACGACCTGCGCGTCACAATGCCCGACGGAGTCGTGCTGCTGGCGGACCGTTACCGGCCGCGCGGGTCGGAGCCGCTGCCCGTGGTGCTGATGCGCACGCCGTACGGAAAGCAGCGGCTTGACGTCAAGGGCACCGCGCGCGTGCTGGCCAGGCGGGGCATGCAGGTCGTCGTGCAGAACGCCAGGGGTACGTTCGGCTCCGGCGGGCAGTTCTCCGCCTTCCACCAGGAGAAGGAGGACGGCCTGGCCACGGCCGCCTGGTTGCGGGGGCAACCGTGGTGTGACGGGAGGCTGGCGATGGCGGGGGCGAGCTACCTCGGGTTCACGCAGTGGGCGGTCGGCCCTTATCTGGACCCGCCGCTGGAGGCGATGTGCCTGGGGGTGACCGCCAGCGAGTTCAGGACCACGTTCTATCCCGGCGATGTGTTCGCCCTGCACAACTCGCTGACCTGGTCGGCCTTCCTCGGTACGCAGGAGTCGGCGCGGCTGGGCGGCCTGCTGCCCGACCCGCGGCAGGCAAGCCGGGTGCGGCGCGCGATGGCGCACGTTCCTGTCGGCACCTCCGACGTGGCCGCGATCGGCAAGCAGGTGCCGTTCCTGCGGGAGGCGTCCGCGCACACCTCGGCGGCCGACGCCTACTGGTCTGACGTCGACAACAGCGCAGCCGCCGTGAAGATGACGACGCCGACCAGCATGGTCACCGGCTGGTGGGATCTGCTGCTGCCCGCCCAACTGCGCGACTACGCCGCGTTGCGGGAGGCCGGGCGGCGCAGCAGGATCGTGATCGGCCCCTGGGGGCACGACTTCGGCGCGATGCGGGCGCTCCTGGCCGAGGAGGTGTCGTGGTTGTCGGCGCACCTGCTCGGCGACTCCGCGCAGCTCCAGCGCTCCCCCGTACGGCTCTACCTGCAGCGGGCCAACCGTTGGCTGGACTTCGAGAAGTGGCCGCCCGCGCAGTCCGCGCCGACCCGGCTGCACCTGCTGCCGTATCAGCGGCTCGGCTGGGACGCGCCCGGCGAGCCCGGAGCCAATCCGTCCGCGTACGCCGCCGACGTCTTCACCTACGATCCCGCGCGGCCCACGCGCTCGCGGGGCGGGCCGCTCCTGGACTCCAGGGAGGCGGGGCAGCGCGACAATCGCGACATCGAGGCCCGCCCCGACGTGCTCGTCTACACCGGGTCGCCGCTCCCCCGCCATCTCGACCTGATCGGGCCGGTCTCGGCCACCGTGTACGTGCGGACCGACACCGGGCACGGCGACCTGTTCGTACGGCTGTGCGACGTCGATCCCGCCGGCGTGTCGCGCAACGTCACCGACGGCATCCTGCGCCTGCCCGAGACCAGCGAGGGGGATGTGGTCAGGGCGGAGGTCGAGTTGCATCCGACGGGGTACCGGTTCATGCGCGGGCACCGGCTCCGGGTGCAGGTGGCGGGCGGGGCCTTTCCCCGGTTCGCGCGCAATCACGGCACCGGGGAGCCGGTGGGGCGGGCCGTGCGGACCCGGTCCACGCGGTTCGAGATCTTCCATGATGCGGAACATCCGTCGTCGCTCACGCTGCCGGTCTTCGGAAGGGAGGGCGGGAACGATCGTGGAGATGTTCCCGGCTCTTAGGACGGCCCGGTGCGCCGGACTCCGCTCGGGCTGACGCCCCGGATCCGCATTGCTAAGCTACGAGATCGACCCGCAACTGCACCTCAACGGCGGCTACTACATCCAGTACGCCGACCATGCGCGCTACGCGTGCGTCCAGGCGGCGGGCATCTCCGTGGAGGAGCTGGTCGGCGGCGGCATCGGTCCCGTCAACCTGGAGACCGTGATCAAGTATCACCGGGAGCTGCGCGGCGGCGACCAGGTCGAGGTCACTTGCGCGTGGGAGTGGGGCGATGGCAAGACCTACCGCGTACACCACCTGCTGCGCCGCCTCGACGGCACGGTGGCCGCCGAGGTCAGCCACGTGAGCGGGCTGCTCGATCTCAGGACCCGCCGCCTGGTCGCGCGTCCCGACCGTGAATGGCGGTCCCGGGCGCGACAGCCCGAGCTGCTGGGGCTGCCCGAGGGCGAGGCCGCTACTTCCTGACGGCGAGTGCGCGGTCGATGAAGGACGTGACGTCGTCCAGGACCTCGTCCTTGTTGGTCTCGTTGAAGACCTCGTGCCTGGCCCCCGGGTAGATCCGTTCGGTCAGGTCGCCGCCCCTGACGGCCTCGATGCCGCCCCTGCTGCCCGGCAGCGGTACGAGCTGGTCGTCGTCCCCGTGCACCCACAGCGTGGGCAGCGCGCCGAACGTGCCGCCCTTGGCGATCGTGTCCAGCGCCGTCGCGAACGCCTCCAGCGTCGGCCGCTTGAACGCCCCGTGCCACACCAGCGGATCGTCGGCGTACGCGGCGCCCACGGACGGGTCGCGGGAGAGCGTGTCCGGGTCGATCGGCACCTCCGGCGGCTCCTCGAAGGCCAGCAACTGGGGCACGACCGCCCATTCACCGATCACGGGTCCGGACAGGACGAGCGCGGCCAGTTCCGAGCCGTACCGCTGGGCGTAGCGGGCCGCGATCATGCCGCCCATCGAGTGGCCGATCAGCACCACCGGTACGCCCGGGTGCCCGGCCGCGGCCTGCTCAGCCATGGTGTGCACGTCGGTGACGACGTCCTCGAAGTCCGTCACGAGCACCCTGTCGCCCTCCGACCTGCCGTGGCCCATGTGGTCGAGGCCGTGCACGGCGGCGCCGTGGCCGACGAGCCGGTCGGCCACGTACTCGTAGCGGCCGATGTGCTCGCCGTACCCGTGGACCAGGAGGGCGAGGTAACGGGGCAGGTCGCGGGGCCATTCGCGGACCGTGTTGCGGCCCTTGACGCCGGTGAAGGTGTGCTCGCGTGAATCCGCCATGTCCGGCTCACTCCTTGCTCATGGGTTGCGGTGAGCGTACGACGTCCATTCTTGATCGTCTCGGGCCGGGCGCAAAAGAGGGTGCCGCGATGTCCGAAAACCGCCGACCTGAACGGGGGCCGCGGTGTTGAAGAGAGTATGGATATCTACACGACGATCGACAGCCCGGTGGGTGAGATCCTGCTCGCCGGGGACGGCACTGCGCTGACGCGCGTCTCGTTCGACGTGGCTTCGGTACGGGCGGGGCAGCGGCGCGAGCCGCTCGCGTTCGCCGAGGCGGAGCGCCAGCTCGGCGAGTACTTCGCGGGCGAGCGCACCGACTTCGACCTGCCCCTGGCCACCCACGGCAGCGCGTTCCAGGAGCGGGTCTGGGCGGAGCTGGCCACGCTCCCGTACGGGACCACGACGAGCTACGGCGCGCTGGCCGCGCGCATCGGCGCGCCCGCCGAGCGGGTCCGCGCCGTCGGCGCCGCCATCGGCGCGAACCCGCTGCTCGTCGTCCTGCCCTGCCACCGCGTCGTCGCCGCCGACGGCGCGCTGACCGGGTACGCGGGCGGCCTCGAACGCAAGCGGGCCCTGCTCACGCTGGAAGGCGTGCTGCAGCCCCAGCTCTGGGACGTGATGTCATGAAGACCGCGACTATGGATCTGGACTGGCCGAAACTCACGGCCGAGCTCGACGCCTACGGGTGCGCGCTGACGCCGCCGGTGCTCACGCCGCAGGAGTGCAAGGAGATCTCCGCCCTGTACGACGAGGTCGACTTCTTCCGCTCCACCATCGACATGGAGCGCTACCGGTTCGGGGCCGGGCAGTACCGGTACTTCGACCACCCGCTCCCGCCCCTGGTGGAGAGGCTGCGGGCGGCGTTCTACCCCCGGCTGCTGCCGATCGCCCGCGATTGGGCGGACCGGCTGGGGCAACCCGCGCCGTGGCCGGACGACTTCGGCGACTGGCTGGACATGTGCCACAAGGCCGGACAGACCAGGCCGACGCCCATCCTGCTGCGATACCGGGAGAACGACTGGAACGCCCTGCACCGCGACCTGTACGGGGACCTGGTGTTCCCGCTACAGGTCGTGATCGGGCTCGACCGGCCGGGCGAGGACTACAGCGGGGGCGAGTTCCTGCTGGTGGAGCAGCGGCCGAGGGCGCAGTCGCGGGGCACGGTGACCCTGTTGCCGCAGGGGCACGGGCTGATCTTCACCACCCGCGACCGGCCCGTGCGGTCCTCGCGCGGCTGGTCGGCCTCGCCCGTGCGGCACGGCGTGAGCACCGTACGCTCCGGGCTGCGGCACACGCTCGGACTCGTGTTCCACGACGCGAAATGAGGTACCGGATCGCATGAGGTACATCCTCGTGGGCGCCGACGGGCGGCCGTACCCGAGCGCCGTGCCGGGCACGCTGGGCGGACACCGGCGGCAACGGTTGTACGGACGGCTCGACTGCCCCTCCGCGCTGCGTGCCATCGCGCGCGGCGGCTACGTCGGCGACCGGGTGTTCTTCCCTGACGCCCGGATCGCGGTGGCGGCGGGGTACCGGCCGTGCGCGGTGTGCCTGCCGGAGGACTACCGGCGCTGGCGGGCGACCGAACCGAGGCAGACCGAACCCAACGCCGAACCCAAGGCCGGACCGAGGCAGGCCGGGCCCAAGGCGGACGGCGCCCGGCCGGAGAGGGTCGCGGAGCTGGAGTTGGCGAAGGTGGTCGAGCTGGTGCGGGCGCAGGGTGCGCGTACCGTCGTCATCGGGCATGGCCGCGACTCCGGCCCGGCCGCCGACGCGTTCGCGCGGGCCTGGGGAGAGGCGGCCGTGCTGGCGACGGTCGACTGGCCCGAGACGGCGGCCTCATGGTTGCGGCAGGCCAGGCGGTTCGTCTCCGGCGAGCCCGACGCCTGGGTGGTGGCGGGCTCGCCGCGCGGCTGGGCCGGGATGAGTGAACGGCTGCGGCGCAGCACGGACTGGGACCCGGCCCGCACGTACGGCTTCGCCGCCACCGCCGGCGCGATCGCCCTGGCCCCGCCTGGGACGCTGGAGGGCATGCGGGGCGCCGACCGCGACGGCAACGCCTGGCGACTCGGACGTAACGTGATTTTTCGGGAAGAATAATGATTCCGCTGCCGATGAGGGAGATCGCGCCCGGCGCGGTCCACGTACCCGGCTGGCTGACGCTCGACGAGCAGCGTCACCTCGTCCGGGCCTGCCGCGAATGGGCGAAGGGCCCCGTGCCGATCCGGCACACGGTGCTGCCCCGTGGCGGCGTCATGTCGGTGCGTACGGTGTGCCTGGGCTGGCACTGGCAGCCGTACAAGTACACCCGGATCGCCCACGACGTGAACGGCCGCCAGGTGGCGGACTTCCCCGGCTGGCTGGCCGACCTCGGCCGCCGCGCGCTGACCGACGCCTACGGGCAGAGCACGCCCTACGACCCCGACGCCTACGGGCAGCGCACGCCCTACGACCCCGACGCCTACGGGGAGAGCACGCCGTACGACCCCGACACCGCGCTGATCAACTTCTACGACGGCGAGGCCAGGATGGGCATGCACCAGGACAAGGACGAGAGGTCCGACGCCCCGGTGGTGTCGCTGAGCGTCGGCGACGCCTGCCTGTTCCGGTTCGGCAACACCGAGACACGCGGCCGGCCGTACACCGACGTTCGGCTCGAATCGGGAGACCTGTTCGTGTTCGGCGGGCCGTCGCGCTTCGCCTACCACGGCGTGCCGAAGGTCTACCCGGGCACCGGCGACCCCGCCACCGGGCTGGCCTCCGGCCGGCTCAACCTCACGATGCGGGTCACCGGCCTGTGATGACGTGCCCGGTCACTGGTCCGCGATGACGTAGTCGAACTCGTCGTCGGAGAGCGTGCGCCGCAGCGTGCGCAGCACCTTGGCCGGGTCGTCGTTGTGCCCCTGCGTGTAGAAGGGCCTGCCGTCGCGGCCGAACGTGATCGCCGACCCGCCCTCCCACTTGCCCAGCAGGTCGGCGCCGGGCCCGAAGGCGTCGTCGGGCTCGAACCCGAGCGTGCGCGCGTAGTCGATCGAGCCCAGGACCAGGTGCCTGACCAGCTCGATCGGAACCTCCTGCCAGCCGGAGTACTCGCCGAAGAAGTACTCGCGGAACTGGCTGAGCTGGCGGTGGTCGATCACGTCGGGGCCGACGGCGCTCTTGACCCCCATGCAGTACGTGTCGGCCAGGTAGCCGCAGACCGAGAGCTTGTCCCAGCCGTGCCGCCGGGCGACCAGCACGGACACCATGCCGCCCTCGCCGGAGCCGGGCGCCTCGTCCACCCAGCCGCGCGCCGCGTCGATGCCCAGGCCCTCGCTCCAGCCGACGTTCATCCAGCAGCCGACGACCTCGGTCTCGCCGGTACCGGCCGTCTCGGTGGCGATGGCGCGGATCAGCGGCGCCACCGCCGACGGCGAGACCTTGAGTGCGCGGGCGATCTCCTTGGGAGACTTGCCCTGCAGGCGCAGCTCGCGTACCTGCTCTTTCAGAGTCATTGCGGCAGCCTAGCTCAACCGACGGACGGGATGACCGTGTCCACGCCCTCCTGCCCGACCGACCGCCCCGACACCAGCACGAGCGCGAGGTTGCGCAGGTCGGCGAGGCGTTCGAGTGGGTCGCCCGCGACCGCGATGAGGTCGGCCCGCTTGCCGGGGTCGAGGCTGCCGGCGACGTCGCCGACCCCGCAGGCGTCGGCGGCCAGCACGGTGGCCAGCTCGATGACCTCGGCGTTGCGGTAGCCGGTCATGGCGAAGACCTCCAGGCCCCCGACGTAACCGTCGGTGGCGTTGGGGATGTCGCCCACGGCGAAGCCCGCGTCGGTGCCCGCGATCTGGCGTACCCCCGCCTCGCGCATGGCGGAGATCGTGGCCAGCCAGGAGTCGAGCATCTCGTCCCCGTGCACCTTGCGCATGCGGTCGAGCACGCCGTGCGCGGTGGGGCAGACGTACGTGCCGCTGGCCGCGACCAGTTCGGCGAGCTTGGGGTCGTAGCGGTGGCCCGAGGGGGTGAAGAACGTACAGTGCTCGATGGTGGTGACGCCGGCCTCGACGCAGCTGCGGATGGACGCGTGCGCGTGGGCGTGCGCCGCGACGCCCTTGCCGCGCACGGCGGCCTCCTCGACGACCACGCGCAACTGCCCGGTGTCGTACTGCGGCGCCCAGCTCGGCGGCGCGGACGGTGTCATCAGGCCGCCGGAGGCCATCACCTTGAGACAGTCGGCGCCGGCCCGCAGGTTCTCCCTGGCCACCCGGCGGATGCCGGCCTCGTCGTCGGCCTCACCGCCCATGTACCAGCAGTGGCCGCCGGTGATGGTGATCGGCCTGGTGGCGGCCACGATGTGCGGGCCGACGGCCAGGCCCTCCTCGACGGCGTCGCGCAGCGCCAGGTCGAGGAAGCCCCGCGCGCCCAGGTCGCGGACGGTGGTGACGCCGGCGGAGACGAGCTTGCGGGCGTTCTCGGCCATGCGCAGCAGCAGGTGGTGGTCGCTCTCGGGGCTGCGCCCCGTCAGCGGATCGACCTGGGCGTCGAAGCCCAGGTGCACGTGCGCGTCGATCAGCCCCGGCAGCACGGTGTGGCCGGGCAGGTCGAGGATCTCGTCGGCCTCGCCCGCGCTGCCGCGCGGCCCGACAGAGACGATCTTCGATCCGTCGATGAGCACCTCACCGTCGGCGATCTCTTCTCCGGGACGACCGGTGAGCACCTTGGCGGCGCGAACGATCTTCATACGCCTCACTCTGCCACCGCCTAAAGCCCGCGAGAAGGGGATCGTAAGCCCGCCCGGTCATCGTAGGAACATCACAAGCCCTCAGGGAGGACAGGACGATGACCCAGACCGCCGAGTACGACCTCACCCGCCTCTTCGACGCCCCCCGCGAGCTGGTGTGGGCCTCCTGGACCGAGCCCGAGCGCTTCTCCCGCTGGTTCGGCCCCGACACGCTGGCCACGCCGGTCGGCCGGATCACGCTCGACACGCGTCCCGGCGGGGTGTGGCGCTGCACGTTCGTCGGCGAGGAGGGGTTCGAGGTGACGCTCGACGGCACGTACCGGGAGGTGACGGCGCCCGAGCGGCTGGTGTTCACCACGGGCGATCCCGACGACCCGGGCGACGGGCCCGCCTCCGTGGTCACGGTCGGCCTGGCCGACGTGGACGGCAAGACCGAACTACGCTTCCACCAGTACGGCGTCAACACCGACCAGGAGCACGCCGAGGGGGCCAAGGAGGGCTGGAACGAGTTCTTCGACCGCCTGGCCGCCTACGTCAGGTGCCCGGAGTGATCAGTTTCGCCGCATCGTCGAGCTTGTACCCGAACCCTTGCGCGTACGCCTTCTCGAACGCCTCCTCCCCGAGCGCGTCACGCGTGCGCGCGGTGACCCGCTCGATGTCCACCAGCTCCGCGACGCCGGGCGTGAGCTGGTGGATCTCCCTGGCGGCGGCCGCCAGCCCGAGCAGCACGGCGGACCTCTCGGTGAACCCCGAGGCGGCGGCCGCGCCCACGACGGCGCCGATCGCCGTCCTGGGGTCGCCGATCTTCAGGGCGGCGGCCAGCGCCTCGGCGTGCAGGTCCATGGCCACTGCCGGGTCGCCGCCCAGCTCCTTGACGAAGCCCAGCTCGATGAGGGTGTCGGGCAACTGCAGGGCGGGTTCGTCGTCGGGGTCGCGCGACAGCCCTTCGAGCAGGTGGTTCAGGTGCCGCTCTGCCAGGTCGGGCCGCCCGGCCCGGCGCGCGGCGTAGGCCAGCCCCATCTCGGCCATGGTCGAGCCCTTCATGTACCCCTGGTCGGTGGCTTGTTTCAGGGCCCGCTCGCTCAGCTCGACGGCGCTCTCGTACTCGCCGCTCTGCAGCGCGACCCAGCCCAGCCAGGCGGTGTGCGTGGCGGCCTCGGCCCACAACCCCAGGTCCTCGGCCATCCGCAGCCCCTGCCCGAACAGCCGGTTGGCCTCGGCGACGTCCTGCCTCATCTCGGCCAGCGACGCCAGCCACTCGGTGGCCCGCAGCAGCCCCCACCGGTCTCCCAGCTCGGTGAACAGCCGGGCGCTCTCCCCCGCGATCCGCTCGATCGCCTCGGTGTCGCGCATGGTGAAGGCGTCCATGGCCTGCGTGGTGAGCGCCGTGGCGATCCCCCACCGGTCGCCGACCTGCCTGAACGTCGCCAGCGCCCGCGCCGTCAGCTCCTGCCCCGTCGGCATGTCCACCGCGTGCAGCCCGGCGAACAGCTCGGCCCTGGCCCTCTCCCCCGGATCCCGCACCGCCGCCAGGACGGGCTCGTAGTCGGTGTGCTCGCCGAGCGCGAGT
Source organism: Nonomuraea sp. NPDC050404 (assembly GCF_040655495.1). Lineage (NCBI taxonomy): Bacteria > Bacillati > Actinomycetota > Actinomycetes > Streptosporangiales > Streptosporangiaceae > Nonomuraea > Nonomuraea sp. NPDC050404. Next base: position 100,720 of record NZ_JBFAKB010000035.1, on the reverse strand, counting down.
GCGAACCCGGCCTCCCAGGCCGCCGCCCTGGCCCGCGCGTCGTCGTCGTCCTGCCGCGGTACGGCCAGCGCCGCCGCCAGCGCCCGCCGGCCCTCCGCCAGCCGGCCGCGCAGGAACCAGTACCAGGCCAGCGCGTTCACCAGGCGGACCGCGCCGCCGGCGTCCCCCAGGTCCGCCGCGGTGTCCAGCGCCGCCCGCATGTTGGCGGCCTCGGCGTCCAGGCGCAGCAGCCAGTCACGCTGCTCGGCGCCGTAGAGGGCGGGCTCGGCCTCTACGGCCAGGGCCAGGTAGTGGCGCAGGTGCGCCTGACGTACCCGATCGAACTCGCCGGCGTCGGCCATCCGCGCCCGGCAGTACTCCGAGACCGACTCCAGCAGCCGGTACCTGACCCCGGCAGGAGCCTCCACGACCACCACCAGCGATCGATCGACCAGCCTGGCCAGCAGGTCCAGCACGTCGGCGTCCGCTTCGCCGTCCGTACAGACGGCCTCGGCGGCCTCCAGGGTGCAGCCGTCGGCGTGCACGGCCAGGCGGCGCAGGACGACGCGCTCCTCCTCCTGCAGCAGCTCCCAGCTCCAGTCGATCACCGCGGTGAGCGTCTGCTGGCGGGCGGGCGCGCCGCGCTGCCCGGAGGCCAGCAGCCTGAACCGGTCGTCCAGCCGGGACACCACGCCCTGCACGCCGAGCGCCCGCACCCGGGTCGCGGCCAGCTCCAGCGCCAGCGGGATGCCGTCGAGCCGCCGGCAGAGCTGCGCGACGGCCTGCGCGTTGCCCGCCTCCAGGCGGAACCCGCGGGCGGAGGCGGCGGCCCTGGTCACGAAGAGCCGCACGGCGTCGGAGCGCGCCATGACGGCCAGGTCGGCGCTGGCGGGCACGTCGAGCGGGGGCACGCTCCACAACACCTCGCCCGCCACGGCCAGCGGCTCCCGGCTCGTGGCCAGGATGCGCAGGCCGGGGCAGGCCCGCAGGAGCACCTCGGCCAGCTCGGCGACCTGTTCGACCACGTGCTCGCAGTTGTCCAGCACGAGCAGCGCGCGCCGGGGCTTGAGCACGGCGGCCAGCCGCCCGGCCAGATCTCCGGGAAGTGCCGGGCCGGCCTCCTCCCTGATGTCGAGTGCCGCCATGACGGCCTCGGCCGGGGAGCGGGACGCCTGGTCCAGCGCGACCAGCCAGACGCCGTCCGCGAACTCCGCCAGCAGCCGGTTCGCCACCTCCAGCGCCAGCCTGGTCTTGCCGACCCCGCCGCTGCCGGTGAGCGTCACCAGCCGTTCCTCCCCGGCCAGCCCGCACACCTCGGCCAGGGCCTCGTCCCGGCCGATCAGCTTGCTGACGGAGGCGGGCAGGTTCGTGGTGGGGCGGTCGGCGGGCACGCTCAGCGCCGGGTCCTGCCCGAGTATCGCCTGCTGCAACGTGACGAGTTCCGGCCCCGGGTCAAGGCCGAGTTCGTCGGCCAGCCGTTCGCGCAGCTCGCCGTAGCTGGCCAGCGCCTCGCTCTGGCGTCCTGCCCGGTACAGGGCCCGCATGTGCACGGCGCGCAGCCGTTCCCGCAGCGGGTGCCGGCTCACCAGGTCGCCCAGCTCGCCCACGAGCAGTCCGTGCTCGCCCAGTTCCAGGCGTGCCTCGGCGTGTTGTTCCAGCGCCGACAACCGCTGTTCCTCCAGGCGGTGCACGGCCGACCTGGTGTACTCCTCGTCGGCGAAGTCCGCGTACGCGGGCCCGCGCCATAACGCCAGCGCCTCGCCCAGCAGCCCCGCCCTGGTCCTGGGGCTGTCGGCGGCCTCGGCCCTGGCCAGCAGGTCCGCGAAGCGGGTGGCGTCCAGGGCCCCGTCGTCGGTGCGCAGCAGGTAGCCGGGGGCGCGGGAGACGACGAGGTTCTTGCCGCCGGCCTCGGCGTCCTCGAACGCCTTGCGCAGTTGGGAGACGCGCACCTGCAGCGCGCCCGCCGGGTTGGCCGGGGGTTCCTCGCCCCACAGGTCGTCCACCAGGCGGTCCACCGACACCGGATGCCCCTCGTGCACGAGCAGGTTCACGAGCAGCGCCCGGACCTTCAGACCGGGAACCGTGACGCTCTCCCCGGAGTCCGTCCAGACGGCCAGCGGGCCCAGCACCCCAAATCGCATGCTGGTCACCTTATGCGGTTATGTCCGGCGGAGCCTGCCTCATGTGGCCTTGCGCGGCGGAGCCTGCCTCATGCGGTCTTGTGCGGCGGAGCCTTCCTCGCGGATCCGCGATACAGGTCGGCGTCGTAGCGGCGGTCGTTGTCGTCGAGCTTGTCCCGCGCCGCGGCCAGCAGATCGACTCCCAGGACGTCGGCCAGCCGTACCAGGTAGAGGGTCACGTCGCCCAGCTCGGCACGCATCCTGGCCAGCGTCTCGGGGTCGGGTTTCGCGGATTGTTCGGCGGTCAGCCACTGGAACTCCGCCACCAGCTCCCCGACCTCGCCCGCCAGCGCCATCGCCAGATTCTTCGGCGTGTGGAACTGCTCCCACTCCCTGTCCCGCGCGAACTCGCGCAACCGCCCCGCGAGACCCTCCACATCCGTTGTCACGCCTCAGGACCTTACCGAGCCGCATCGGCACGCGCGCCGACCGCACACGTGTACGCTTCCGCGCGTGTCCGACATATCGGTGCCCGGTTACGAAATCAAGGGCGTACTCGGCCAGGGCGGCTTCGGCGTGGTCTACCTTGCCGTGCAGTCATCCGTCGGCCGCGAGGTCGCGCTCAAGGTCGACAACCGGGTGCTGCTGTCCGACCGCGACAAGCGGCGGTTCCTGCGCGAGGTGACGGCGGCCGGCGCGCTGTCCGGGCATCCGCACGTGGTGCCCGTCTACGACGCGGGCCTGCTGCCGGACGGGCGGCCGTACATGGTGCTGGAGTTGTGCCCCAACGGCTCGCTGAGCAGGCGGATCCTCTCCCCCGCCGAGGCCAGGGACGTGGGCGTGCGCATCGCCGACGCACTGGCCGCCGCGCACGCGCAGGGGGTGCTGCACCGCGACGTCAAGCCCGCCAACATCCTGATCAACCGGTACGGGCAGGTGGCGCTGTCCGACTTCGGCCTGGCCACCATGCCGGAGTCGGGGCCCGACGCGTCGGTCACGCGGGAGTCGCTCACCCCTTCCTACGCGCCGCCCGAGGCGTTCGAGCTGGCCGAGCCGTCGCCGGCGGGCGACGTGTACGCGCTGGCCGCCACCGTCTACGCGCTGCTGTCCGGCCGCCCGCCGCGATTCCCGGAGAGCGGCGTGCCGAACGTGGCGATGATCCTCGCCCTGCACCGCCTGCCCGTGCCGGACCTGCCCGGCGTGCCGCCCGAGCTGACCGCGGTGCTCCGGCATGCCCTGGCCAGCGACCCCCGGCAACGCATGCCCAGCGCGGCGGCCCTGCGCGACGCCCTGGCCGCCATCCCGATCTCCCCCTCCGCGCCCGCCATGGCGGCGCCGCCGCCTTTCGTGGCCCCCTCCGTCCCGTCCTTCCCGGGCCTCGCGTCCGAGCCGAGCACCGGACCGTCGTCAAGGGCGCACGGGGTCAACAGGATCCTGGTGGCGATCATCGCCGTGCTCTCCCTGGTGATCGTGGCGGGCGGAACGTACACCTACACCCAGGTCATCCAGCGGCCCCCGCAGACCACCACCAACACCACCCCGCAGGCCGCGCCGAGCAACGCCACCGGCACCCCGCCCGCCGAGAAGAAACCCAGCGTGTTCGCCGGGCTGGACACCTACACCGACGGTTGCCCGGCCGCGGGCAAGGACGCCGGGGCGGCGTGCCCGCGGAAGGCGGAGTGCTGGGGCGGCCTGGTGATCATCGTGGGTGACGTCAAGGCCCAGCCGCTGAGCTGCGGCAAGCGGCATTCGTTCGAGACGTTCGCGGTCGCCTCGATGCCGAAGGACAAGGAGACGTGGGTGCAGGGGGACCTCGCCCGGCACCGCTCGGTGCAGCGGGTGTGCAGCCGCGCGGTGCTGGCGTCCAGCAGGAACAAGGCCGGCGAGCGGATCGCCGCCGACAACTGGACGATCGCCGTCATGCCGCCCTCGCAGGCCCAGTTCGAGAACGGGGCACGCTACTACCGCTGCATCGCCAGGGCGACCAATCTGACGGCGAGCCAGTCCTACTTCCGGTGACCGCTCGCCTTGACGTACTCGGCCCCGAGGACGCTCAGCAGAGCCAGGGCCTCGGCGTCGGGCGATCCCGGCGGCGCGCTGTAGAGCACGAGGTGCTGGTCGCGGTCGGTGAGGGTGAGCGAGTCGCAATCGACGGTGATGTCCCCGACGACCGGGTGGCGGAAGGTCTTCTTGAGCGTCGGCGGGGCCTCCACGTCGTGCCGCGCCCAGAGCCGGGCGAACTCGGGGCTGCCGTCGCGCAACTCCTCCACGAGGCCGGTCACCTCGGGGTCGGACGGGTAGCGGGCCAGGGCGGATCGCAGCTCCATGACGACGTGCTGCCGGAACTCCGCGACGTCGGACACGCCGTACAGGGTGGGTTTGAGAAAAGCCCGGCGCGCGAGGTTACGGTCGCGCGGGGCGAGGTCGGCGAAATCCTCCATGAGCGCGGCCGTGAGGTCGTTCCACGCGAGCACCTCGAACGTGGCCGACACCACGAAACCGGCCGTCTGCGGCAGCCGTTCGAGTAGCGTGCGGATGCTCGGGCGCACGTCGCGCCGGTGCCGTCCGGTACGGCTCGGCGCCGTGCCCGCCAGGACGTGCAGGTGGCCGGACTCGGCCTCGGTGAGCCGCAGCGCGCCCGCGATCCCGGCCAGGACCTCGGCCGACGGGCGCGGCGCCCTGCCCTGTTCGAGCCGGACGTAGTACTCCGTGGAGATGTGCGCGAGTACCGCCACCTCCTCGCGGCGCAGACCCGGGGTCCGGCGTCGCGGGCCGGTGGGAAGGCCGGCGTCCTGCGGCCGAAGCCGCTCGCGACGGCTGCGGAGGAACGCCCCGAGCTCCTGTCTGTCCATACCCCCAGTCTGCACCCCGCGCCGCGACGCATCCTGGTACCGTCTGTGCCTGCATCCGGCCTGGTGACCGGCCTGACACTGGCGTCATGACGACCAACACCGACATCGCACCCATCGGCCTGCTCACCGGCAAGGTCGTGTTCATCACCGGCGCCAGCCGCGGCATCGGGGCGGCCGCGGCCCGGCTCTTCGCCGCCGAGGGCGCCGCCGTCGTGCTCGCCGCCCGCGGCGCCGACGCCCTCCGGCGGAACGTCGCCGAGATCCGCGCCGCCGGTGGCGTCGCGGACGCCGTGTCGGTGGACCTGGCCGACCGTGCGAGCATCCGCGCGGCGATCGACCGCGTCGAGGAACTGCACGGACGGCTGGACGGCGCGTTCAACAACGGCGCGGCGATCCAGCGGCCAGGACCGCTCGACGAGACGAGCGAGGAGGACGTCGAGGAGCAGTTCGCGGTGAACTTCCGTGGGCACTGGACCGCGATGACGGCCGAGGCCGCGCTCATGCGCCGGAGCGGTGGCGGGGCGATCGTCAACACCTCCAGCATCGGCAGCCGCCGCGCCAACCCGGCGCTGCCCGCGTACGGGGCGATGAAGCGCGCGCTCAACAGCATCACCGAGAGCGCCGCTGTGACCTGGGCGCGGCAGGGGATCCGGGTGAACGGCATCACCCCCGGCGGCACCGCCACGCAGATGATCGACACGTGGGAGTCGGCGTCCCCCGGCGTCGTCGAGCGCATCAGCGCGGCGACCCCGCTCGGCCGCATGGCCGAGCCCCGCGAGGTCGCCGAGGTGGCCGCATGGCTGCTCAGCGACCGGGCCTCGATGGTGACCGGCGCGATCGTGCCGGTGGACGGCGGCGCCGGCGCCTAGCCTTCGCCGATCGTCGGTGGGAGCGTGTAGAACTGACCGGCATGAACGATCAGCGCGACGACGCCATGACCGAGGTGCTGCGGGGCATGGCCGCGAAGATCGCGGCCGGCGCCCCGCAGGGCTGGCGGCGAGGGTGGGTGCACGCCTACCGCGGCCCGTCCTCCTCGGGGCAGCGCGGCATGGGGTACGAGCTGTCGGACGGCACCACCGACGGCATGCGGTTCGGCCTCGGCGACCTGAACCAGCTCTACCAGCTGAGCGACGCCTCACCGGAAGACCTGATGGTGTGGCTTGCCGTCGAGTCCTCGGGCCGGTTCGAGGCGGTGACCAGCCAGGCGATCACCGAGGACCACTCGGGCCGGCTCCTGTACGTTCTGCGCCCGGACACCCTCCCCCGCGAACCCGGCGCCGACCAGGACTCCCCGGCGAACCCGACCCCGGCGGGCGACCCGGAAGAAGCCGTCCGGCTGTTCCGCGAATACGTGCGTAAACGAGCCGACATCCTCGGCGAGGCGGAAATCCTCCCCGCCCCGCTCGACCCGGCCGAACGGACCGCACTGCTCGACGCCTTCCCCGGCGGCCTGCCCCCCGACCTCCTGGCCCTGTACGGCGAGGCCGACGGCGACGACGAGGTCGCGCTCTTCCACGGCCACGAGTGGTTCGGCCTGGAGCTGACGACCACCTTCGTCCACCATCGGCCCGAACGGCGATGGCAGGACGGTCCGCTCTGGTCGACCCACGACCCCGAGCCGTGCGGCACGATCCGGCGGCAGTTCGGCAGCCCGAACTGGATCCCGTTCGCGACCAGCACCGGCGGCGACTACCTGGCCGTCGACATGGACCCGGGACCGGCCGGCCGTCCCGGCCAGGTCATCCGCGTCGGAATCCACTACGACGGCCGGCCCGTCTACGTCGCCGACTCCGTGACGACCATGTTGCGCCGGCTCGTACGGGCACTCGAACGGGGCGACTACGAGACCGACGAGGACTACCTCGACGTGCACGCCACGCTTCCGAGCTACCTGGACGACAGCCGTACGCACTGGCGCGGGCACGCCCCGATCCCCACGAAGAAGGCGCGCAGGCTCCAGTCCCTCGTGGTCGACAAGGCGCGCGACCTCGACCTGGAACCGGTCCGCAGCGCGCCCAACCTGACCATGGTGACGTTGTTCGGCGAGGGCCCCGTGGACCTGCGTCCCCTGCGCGACGCGCCGGTCGAGGCGCTGCGGCTCGAACTGGACGCGGTCGATCTGAGCCCGCTGACCGGACACCCGACCCTGCGGACGCTGACCCTCCGCACCCGCGAACCCGTCGATCTCGCCGTGCTGCCTACCTTCCCGCGCCTGGAAGGGCTCGAACTGGCGGAGGCCGCCGTCGAGAACCTCGCCGTGGTCGGCGAGCTGAACGGGCTGCTCTCCCTCACCCTCTCACCCGACCAGTGGCGGCTCCTGGGCGAACCGCCGCCCCTCGCGGCGGCCGGGCTGGGCGGCGACTCCACTCCGGCGCAGGTGAATGAGTGGACGGCCCGCTTCGACCCCACCGCCTGCCGGTACTTCACGGGACGGTACGACTCTGGTTGTTGAGGTAGGCCAGGACCGCCAGGACCCGGCGGTGGCCGCCGCTGTCGTCGGCGGACAGGCCGAGCTTGGCGAAGACGTTGCCCACGTGCTTGTTGACCGAGCTCTCCACGATGAACAGCAGCCGGGCGATGGCCGTGTTGTCATGCCCCTGGGCCATCAGCCCCAGCACTTCGCGCTCCCTGGGACTGAGGGTGTCGATGGGGTCGTTGTGCCGGTGGGCGAGCAGCTGGGCCACCACCTCTGGATCCATGACCGTGCCACCGGCGGCCACCCGGCGCAGCGCGTCCAGGAACTCCTCCACCCTGCCGACCCGATCCTTGAGCAGGTAGCCGACGCTGCCCTGGCCACCTGCTAAGAGCTGGGTGGCATAGACCAGCTCCACGTACTGGGACAACACCAGCACCGGCAGGTCGGGCCGGTCCCGGCGGGCGGCCAGGGCGGCGCGGATGCCCTCGTGGCGGTAGGTCGGCGGCAGCCGCACATCGACGATGGTGACGTCGGGACGGTGCCGGGCGACGGCGGCCACGAACTCGTCCCCGTCGGCGACCGTGGCGGCCACCTCCATGCCCGCACGGGTCAGCAACAACTGCAGGCCCTCGGCCAGCAGCACGTTGTCCTCCGCGATCACAATCCGCACGACAACCTCCCGCTGTCCTCCGCGATCACAACCCGCACGACAACCTCCCGCTGTCCTCGGCGATCAAGACCCGCATGGCAGGCTCACGGTGATCGAGGTCGGCCCGTCCGGCGGGCTGATGACCTGCACGGTGCCGTCCAGCGCCGCGATGCGCTGGCGGATGCCGGTGATGCCGCTGCCCCCGGACTCGTCGGCCCCGCCACGGCCGTCGTCGGTGATGCTGGTACGCAACCAGCCGCCGGCCTGCCGGATCGAGACCGTGGCGGTGCCGGCGTCGCTGTGCTTGGCGACGTTGGTCAGCGCTTCGGAGATGGCGTAGTAGGCCGCGGCCTCCACGGCGGCGGGCAACGTGCCGAGCCGGCCGAGATCGAGATGGGTGGGCACCGGGGACTGGGCGGCCAGCGCGTGAACCGCGCCGGCCAGCCCGAGGTCGGCCAGGACCGGCGGGTACATGGTGCGGATGATCGTGCGCAGCTCGTGCATGGCCGTCTCGGCGCTGTCGTGGGCCTCGTCGATGAGACGCGCGAGCAGGCCGGGCTCACCGGCCAGCTCCTGCTTGGCGATGCCCAGGCGCATGGCAATGGCGACCAGGCGGGCCTGGGTGCCATCGTGCAGGTCGCGTTCGATCCGGGCGAGTTCGGCACCGTGGGCGTCGATGGCGTCGGCCCGCGTCTGGGTGAGTGTCTCGACCCGTTCGGCGAGTTGCTGCGCGGCCGGACGTGCCAGCAGCGCCCGGGTCAGGTGGGCGTGGCCCCGGGCCAGCGGCGGCACCGCCACCAGCCCCAGCGCCACCATCAGGGCAAGGTTGAGCAGGCCGAACCCGATCGCGCTGGGCCAGTTGTCCAGCGGAACCCCGGTGAGCAGGTGCACCGGCTCGTCCGGAACCCACCAGAACAACATCGAGACCACGGTGAGCGGCGGGCCGACCGCGACCACCAGCGCCAGGGCGGCGAGCGGCAGGCCGATCAGCATCTGGATCAGGCTCCACGCCAGGTCACGCCAGGTGGTGCGGTCGGTGAGCATCTGCCGCAGCCGCTGACCGGCGCTCCCACTCAATGGCTGGTAGCGGGTGGGAATCGTGGTGGCCAGAAGGCCGCCGGCCAGCCGCCGATGCCAGTCGGTCCAACGACGTAAGGCCAGCAGCACCCACGGCAGCGCCAGCAGCCCCAGCCCGGCGATGATCGTGCTGCCCGCCGCCAGCAGCACCACCGACAACAGCACGAACGTCCCCGCCGCCGAGGGGATCGTCCAGAGCAGATACCCCAGAGCCCGCCCTCTCGGCGCCCACCGCTGCCATCGCTGCCGTCGAAGTCCCACAGTCGCCGTTCCCTGGGTCGGTGTGCCTTCGGTCGCCGTGCCTTGATCAACGCTCTGGTGACAGTGTGCCGCTCGACGACGGACCTGCGTAGTGCAGCCAACTGCACCTTTCCGGCGGGCACCAGCACGCTGTCCACCCCTCACCAGGCGGCCGTAGCGTCCCGCCCAGCACTTCACCGTCACAGGAAGGTGGCCCTGTCCAATGGACCGACCCCGTGTTCACCCCGCACCCCCCGACCCGACCGCCGGCAGCTCCGAACCGCCGGATCCAGCCGTCCCGCCGCGCGTGCCATGGCGAGAGGTCATGATCTTCCTTGCGATCGCCTTCGGCGTCTCCTGGCTGCTGAAGGCACCACTCGTCTTCGGCTGGCTCGACCCCGGCCCCGGGCTGGCAGGCACCGACGCCGGCCCGAACGCGCTGGCAGTGGCGGCCGGCTCGATGCTGGCACCAGCCCTCGGCGTGCTGGTCGTGACCCGCTGGCTGCACCGTCCTCCAAGCATCCCCCTGGCCACCGGCCTGGCACCACTACGCCCACACGGCCGGCTGCTGGGCTACTGCCTGCTGGCGCTGGTGCTGTTCCCCGCACTCAGCCTGCTGACGCTGTTAGTGGCCGCCCCGCTGGGCCTTTACCACTTCGACCTGGCCAACCTGTCAGGCATGCGCGAGAGTCTGGGACTCGGCCCGACCGTCCCGGTGGCCGGAACGGCACTGCTGGCCGCGCTCCTGATGTTCCTCCCCGGCCTGCCGCTGATGTTCGGCGAGGAATGGGGCTGGCGCGGCTACCTGGAACCCCGCCTGCAATCGCTGGGCCTGCTGCCAATGGTCGCCATCAGCGGATTCGTCTGGGGCATCTGGCACCTGCCGGCCGCCTTCGTCGCCGACCGCGACCCGCTGATCTGGGTGACCGCGTACCTGATCGACTGCACCCTGCACGGCGCCCTGCTCTGCTGGCTACGACTACGCACCCGCACGATCTGGCCCGCCGTACTGGGCCACGGCGTCATCTCCGGCTTCCCCGGCCCCGTGCTGGCCATCTGGCTGTCCGACGCCGACCGGCCCTATGACGCCTTCGCGGTGGAGTCCCTCGGAGGCTGGATCAGCTGGATTCTCAAAGCCGCGTTGATCGCCCTGCTGTTCCTGGCGGGCCGCTTCCGGCCGGTCCGTGATCACGAACGCGCTCCCTGACGACTGGTCGGGCGGGTCAACTGCTCCTTCCTGCGGTGTACGGCCGTCGCCGCCGCGAGGGCGAGGGCGGCATATCCGCAGGTCACGGCCAAACCTGCCCATGGCGGGAGCGGGTAGTAGCCTCCGAGCAGCGACGGGATCACGTCCACATGCGCGAACGTGGGGACGCTCTGCGTGATCGCGAACCCGGCGGCGGGAGTGATCGTCAGCAGCCACGGCGCCAGGCCCGCCATCGCCAGCAGGTGGGGCACGACGACCAGCGCGATGGCCAGCCCGATGGCGATGACGGCCCGCTTGACGAGCGCGGCGAGACCCAGGGCAAGCACGGCGGCGGCCCCGGTCAGCGCCGCGTAGCCAACGATCACCCGCAGCTCGGTAGCCCAGGTGATCGGCTGGATCGGGTTCTGGTTGGCCCGCAGGATCGCCAGGCCGACGGGCACCACGACCCCGGAGGCCACCAGCCCCGCCACGAACGCCACCGCCCCGACCACCACGGCCTTGGCCGCCGGTGACCGCGGCTCGTCCGGCGGATTGGTCCCGGTCGGCCCGTGCCGGCGTTCCGAGGTGTGGAACAGGACCCCCGCCACGAGCACCGGGATCAGCCCCAGAGCCCCGCCGATCAGCATGAGGTCGGCGCGCAGACCGCCCTCCACCGTGGCGGGCCCGATGTCCCCGGCCCCGGTCACGATGAGCTTGCCGTCAGACTCGACGACCCCGCCCGGATGATGCGGTGTCCTGCCGTCGGACTCCATCTTGACGCCGACGTCGTCACGCCGCCACGAACCGTTCGCGCCTTGCAGCGTGATCTGGTCGAAAGTGGCGGTGACCTGGGCGAATGCCTTCGCCATCTGCCACAAGGAGCCTGGCGAGGCGGCGAACAGCCCGATCTCGACCGTCTGCGGCAGCCCGGCCAGCCCGACCGTGCCGACCTCGGTCCACGTCTTGCCGTCGTCCGACTCGTAGCCGGTGATGGTGTCGCCCGACCTAGTCAGCCGCAGCCACTGCGGGCCGTTGTGCGGGCCACCGGCCACGTCGTGGGTGAAGTTGTGCTGCATCCGCACACCGTGATCTCCGGTGAGCATGACGGCGGCGTACGGTGTCCCCTGCGCGAGGCTCTGCCTGACCAGAAGCCCGGCCTTCGCCCACGGCACCACCCCCTCCTGGACGTTGCGCGCCCCGGGCACGACGTCCGGCAGCCGCATTTGCCCGGTTATGTCCGACACGCGGGCGGTGATGCTGCCGTTCCCCTTGAGCGGCTGATGTACGAAGTAGTACCTGTCGCTCACCGCCGTACCATCGGGACCCACCAGAGGCGCGGGGCAGGGGCCCTCGCCCTCCCCGGTCACGCAGGTGCTGCGGGCGCCTCCGGCGACCAGCAAGCCGAGCGACACGGTGACCAGCACGGAGGCCGCCATGGCGACCGTTCGGCCCCGCGCGGCACGGAACGTCGCCCACTCCGCGCGCAGCGCCTGTAAGAAACCGGCCCGCCGGCCGGATCTGTAAGCCGTTGATGGACTCATGCCGACGGTTGTACGCGACCCTCGGTTCCGGCACGGTCGCAGCCGCTGCGACCTGGCTGGAACCTGGGATCTGGCATTGTTGCCGGCATGGCACCTCGACCCGGCGGCCGGTCGGACCATCGTCCCGCCCGCACGACGACCGGTGGTGAGTGGCGGTGAGAGTCCTCGTCGTCGAGGACTTCGAGGTCCTCGCCCGCTCCATCGGAACCGGGCTGCGCCGCGAGGGCATGGCCGTGGACGTCGTACTGGACGGCACCGCCGCCCTCGACCGCCTCGCTGCCACCCGCTACGACGTGGTGCTCCTCGACCGTGACCTGCCCGGCGTCCACGGGGACGAGATCTGCCGGCGACTCGCGCACGACCGCCGCGAGACCCGCGTCCTGATGCTCACCGCCTCCGGCACCATCGAGGACCGCGTGGACGGGCTCAGCCTCGGCGCCGACGACTACCTGCCCAAGCCGTTCGCGTTCGCCGAACTGGTCGCCCGCGTCCGCGCCCTGGCCCGCCGCGCCTCCCCGCCGCTGCCGCCCACCCTGACCTGCGGGGACATCACTCTCGATCCGGCCCGCCGGATCGCCTCCCGGGCCGGTCGGCGCCTTGAGCTGAGTCCCAGGGAGTTCGCCCTGCTCGAATGCCTGCTCGCCGTGCCCGGCCTGGTCATCTCCGCCGAGGAACTGCTTGAACGGGTCTGGGACGAGGCCGCCGACCCCTTCAGCAGCGCCGTCAAGCACACGATGCACCGCCTACGGGCCAAACTCGGCGACCCACCGGTGATCGAGACCATCCGCGAAGCCGGCTACCGCATCGGGCCATCATGACCTCCCGGCAACCCACCAGAAGGTCCCTGCGGGCGCGGCTCGCACTCGCCTACGCGGCGGGCATCTACGCCGCCGGAGTCTTCGTGGTCGTCTTCGTCGACCTCCCGCTCGCCAGCATCCAGGCGACCATCCCCGCGGACCGCCCCGCCGCCAGCACGATCACCGCAACCGACCCCGGCCCCGGACCCGGGATCAGCCTCCACCAACTCCTCACCGGATCCGCCATCGCCCTGGCCATCCTGATCCCCATCGCCCTGGCTCTCGGCTGGTACGTCGCCGGCCGTTTCCTGCACCCCCTGCGCACCATCAACGCCACCGCACAGACCATCTCCGCCGGAAACCTCCACCAGCGCCTGGGCCTCGGCAACCCCACGGACGAGCTGACCGAACTCGGCCACACCCTCGACGACCTGTTCGCCCGCCTGCAAGCCTCCTTCGACGCCCAGCGCCACTTCGTCGCCAACGCCTCCCATGAACTGCGCACCCCGATCGCCGGCCTGCGTACCCTGCTAGAGGTAGCCCTCGCCGACCCCGACGCCGACGCGGACACCCTCCGCTCGGTCTGCCAGGAGGCCCTCACGCTCGGCGGGCATCAGGAACGACTCGTCCAGGCACTGCTCGCCCTGGCCACCAGCGAACGCGGCATCACCCGCCGGGACCCCCTCGACCTCGCCCGCGTCGCCAACGATGTCCTCACCTCCCGCCGTAACCAAGCAGCGGAAACCGGCATCGACCTAACCGAGCACCTGACGCCCGCGGTCACGACCGGAGACCCGAAACTACTCGAAAGCCTCGTCGCCAACCTCATCGACAACGCCCTCCGCCACAACCACCCACCCGGGCAGGCCGAGGTCACCACCCAGACCACCGGCACGCAGGCGACCCTCACAGTCACCAACAGCGGCCCACTCATCCCCGACGACCAGATCCAGCGCCTCTTCCAGCCCTTCCAGAAACTGACGCCCGACCGCCACGGCCACCGCGACGGCCACCGCGACGGCCACCGCGACGGTTACGGCCTCGGCCTCGCCATCGTCCAGGCCGTCACGCAAGCCCACCACGCCACCCTCACCGCCGCCGCACGCCCCGAAGGCGGCCTGTCCATCACCGTACGGTTCGCATCCGCACAGGTCAGACGTCGCGCCTGATCGGGTAGCGAACCTCGAAGCGGCTCGCGTCCCGGCGGGTGACGTTCACTTCGACGACCCGCCCCTCAGCGCTACCAGCGGTGGCGATGGCGGTACGCGTGACAGTGAGCACCGGCACTCCCGGCCCCAGCCGGAGCAGCCGCGCTTCGTCAGCGCTCGCGGCCCTGGCTGCGATCACGCCATGCCAGTCGAGCGGACCCCAGCCGAGTTCACCTTCCATGCGGTCGTAAATGCCACCAGAACCGGTGTCGGCCTCGGCCAGCACGGTCCCGGCGGCCAGGTCGGCAGGCAGGTAGGAAGTGGCCAATTGGACGACACGGCCGGTCTCAGGTTCTCCCATCACCCGATCGCGGATGATCACGAGCTCGCCGGTCTGCAGCCCCAGCAGAGCAACGACATCGGGCGGACACGGCCCTTGACCCACTGTGGGAGGTTGCACGGGGCGTAGATCTTGCACGGTGCGGCTGAAGTAGTAACCAAGCTCGTCGCGGTACACGTGCGTGTCAAGGGCGAAGGGCTGCCGCTCGGGATGCTCCCGGACAGTGGTGCCGCCCCTGCGAACCGGGAGCACAAGACCCTCGGCAGTGAGCTGAGCGACCGCACGGCGAATGGTGGTCCGGCTACAGGCGAATTGCTCCTCTAGCTGGTCCTCAGTCGGGATCTTGGTGCCGGGCGGATAGGTGCCTGCGGTGACGGCCTCGCGCAGGGCTTGAGCAACTTCATGCCAGCGCGCCATTTCTCCTCCTTTGCGTAGGGGCCATTACATCACTATCTATTGAAGGTTAGGTCCGTCCAGTGGACACTCCAGATTAGGTAGCTACCTATTCCAGAGGAGGCACTGTGCTAGAGGACTTCGAGCGAGGGCGCGTCACCGCGTTCTTCCGCCGGGTCGCTGACGCCATCCCCGTCATCGACCGGCCCTCAAGCCTGGCCATCACGCACCTGCTCGCCGAACGACCGGCATTTCTGGAAGGGGTGGCCCGCCTCTCCAACATCGCGGCCGTCCTGCCCAAGCCGCGGTCCGTCAACGAGGCCGCACTTCGTGAGGTCCGCGTCAGCCTGCAAGTGGACGCCCTCAACCGCGGGCTGTTCGCCGACCCCGAATCGGCCCTGGCCTACGTCGAGTCCCGCGCCCCCGGAAGAGACCTGGTCCTGCTCGATGTCGGCGGCTACTTCGCCCCGACGTTGCAGCATCTGCACACTCATTTCACCGGCCGGCTCATCGGCGTGGTGGAAGACACCGAGAACGGGCACCAGCGTTACGCCGACCTCGACAAACTGCCCTGTCCCGTCTTCAGCGTCGCCCGCTCCCCGTTGAAGGACCCCGAAGACTATCTGGTCGGCCAATCCGTGGTCTTCTCCACCGAAGCCCTCGTCCGCAGTCGCGACGACATCCTCAACGGCCGTCCTGCCTGCGTCATCGGATACGGGAAGCTGGGCCGCAGCATCGCCGCCATGCTGCACGCCAAACACGTGGGCGTCACCGTCTACGACATCGACCCCGTGCGTCGCGTGCAAGCCCTGTCCCAGGGCTATCGAACCGCCGCCACACTGGCAGAAGCGCTGGCCGGGGCCGGAATCGTGGTCTGCGCCACCGGCAATTTCGCCCTGCGGGAAGACGACTTCGCCCGCGTCGCCAACGGCGCCTACATCGCGTCCGTAACCAGCAGCGACGACGAACTGGAACTGTCAGCACTCAACGGTCTTCACGCGCGAACCCAGATAGAACCGCACGTCACCCGCTACGCCCGGACCGGTCACTACTTCTACGTCCTGGCCGACGGCAATGCCGTGAACTTCCTTCACGGTGCGTCGGTCGGGTCATTCATCCTGCTGGTACAGGCGGAAATCCTCGCCGGGCTCGCCCTTCTGGCCAGTGCGAGCCACGATCCGGGCATGTGGGAAGTTCCGCGAGAAGTCCGGCAGTCGATTGCGGGGACCTGGCTGACGTACTTCCATGAGGGGTCATGACCGTAACCCGCCAGGAGATCAGCGTCGTCCTGGAGCGCTACCTCGCCACGTACCCTGACCGCACCCCCGACGTTGCTCGCTTGACGGCAGCGCTCGGCTCAGCTCAGGACCTGGCCTCGCGGAAAACCTTCCCGCTGCACGTCACCTGTAGTGCCGCCGCCATCGACGCCACCGGACAGGTTCTCATGATCCACCACCGGGCGCTGGAGCGCTGGCTGCTCCCAGGCGGGCATGTCGAACCCGAGGACCGCAGCCTGTACGGCGCAGCCCTGCGGGAGCTGGAGGAAGAGACAGGCATCCCATGGCAACACGCCGTCTCCCCACCCACGCACGATGTCATCCCCGTAGACATCGACGTCCACGAGATCCCCGTCAACCCAGCCAAAGACGAGCCGGAACATCTGCACGCCGACTTCCGGTATGCCTTCTGGGTCAAGGACAGCCAGATCTCCATCCAGTTGGACGAGGTGACCGCCTTCGCCTGGCGTTCCCCTGCCGATCTGCCAACCCCACGACTGGCGGCCAGCGTCGCGGCCATTTAGGGCAAGGAAGCCCTAAGGCCCGAGAAGAACGGCACCCGCGGCGGAAAGCACCGCTGACCCCGCAGAATTCAAGCGGCCAACACTTCGGCCAGCAACAGTCGGATGAGGCATGGCGGGCCGCCTGGCTCGCCGTGCTCCCGCCAATCCATTTCTCATTGGCGTGCTGGGAGTTATGTACGACGGCGTCCTCATACCAGCCGGCCGACGAGCAGAACCGCGCAGGACCCGACGGTCAGCAGTCCGCCTGCGAGGAAGGTGCCCCGTACATCGGCCAGTGGCAGGACCAGCCCCCCAAGGGCGGCGCCCGCCGCGATGCCGGCGTTGTAGGCGCCGGAGTTCGCCGCGAAGGCGAGGTCAGTGCGGCCCGGCGCGCAGTGCAGCATCGCGTTCTGCGTGGTCATGAACACCGGCCCGAGTGCGCCGCCCATCAGGATCAGGAACGCCACCACCGCCACCGGATGGGGCGCGGTGGTGAAGAGCACCGTTCGGGACAGGCTTGGCTTGCCAGCTGACGGGTCGGTCGGATAGGAAGCTTGCGTGCTAAAAGGCAACACGGTCGGGCTCAGGGCCCGGCACGAGGACGACATCCCGGTTCTGCTGGCCGAGCTCTACGACGACGTGGTCACCGGTTCACGGGCCGAGGGCCGGCCGTGGCGGCCGATCACGCCCGGGTCGAAGGATCCGCGGCTCGTGGTGGACGACACGGAGCAGGGGCTCGTCCCGTTCTCGGTCGTGGAGTTGGACGGCGGCACGCTGATCGGCACCGCGACGCTGTGGGGCATCGACAACCACAACCGGTCCGCGCACGTCGGGCTGGGGCTGCTGCCCTCGGCGCGCGGCAAGGGCTACGGCACCGACGTGGTCGCGGTGCTGTGTCACTACGGTTTCGTCGTACGCGGCCTTCAGCGGCTGCAGATCGAGACGCTGGCGGACAATGTCGGGATGTTGCGGTCCGCCGAACGCAACGGCTTCGTCCGCGAGGGCGTGCTGCGCTCCTCGACCTGGGTCATGGGCGAGTTCCTGGACCAGGTGCTGCTCGGACTCCTCGTCCAGGACTGGAAGCCGACCTCGTAGGCCCACCCCGGGTCAAGTGGTGCGGCGAGATTTCGCGGGAGCCGTCGGAGCCTCGGGCGGCCGGGGTGCGGTAGTAACACCTGATCAGTAAGGCACCACTTCGGCGCGCACGCCGGGAAGGCCATAGAATCCGGCCGAGGCGTCCATCGTGACGATGGTTCTCGCCGTCGCCGCCGCCGTCGCGGCGATCAGCAGGTCGTACGCCCTCCGCTTCCTGCCTTCTTTCCGGGCATGCGCCATCAGACGCGCATGGACTCTGGCGACATCGGTGGTGTATTCCTCGACCGGGATCAACGCGAGCGCCTCATCGACGAAGGCCTGCCGATCCGGACGACGGGCGTCGTCCGCCATCTCCACTCCCATGAGCAACTCCGCGACCGTGATCGCGGCGATGGCCACATCGTCGGCGTCTGCGATCACGTCGTTCACTGCCGCCTTGCCGCGTTCCGCGGCGATGAGCACACCGGTATCCAGGATCAGGCGTCGGGCCACGTGGTCCTCATCTCGTCATCGGCCACTTCCCTGGCCGCGGCGACATCGGCCGCGAAGTCAGCGTCCACCTTCTCCGCGCTTCTGGTCAGGAATGCCTTGACCATGCGGCCTGGCGCGGTGGGAGCAGGCGCGATCACGGCGATCTGCTTCCCGCCCCGAGTAACCACGATGGTTTCGCCCCGCTCGGCCTCGTCGAGCACCGCCGCGAAACTCCGCGACGCTTCCGTGGCAGTCATCACCTTCATAGAATCAGATTATCTGATTGACGCCAAGATCGGGTGGCGTCAAGGGCGCCGTCGCACCTGTCAAGATCGCACTGGATGAGTGAGACGCGGTCTGGCCGACTCCGCGATGTGGTCGCCGCCGGTCAGGCGCCGAGCGAGGACAGGACGCGGCCCACGTCCCAGTAGGCGTGCAACGAGGAGATCCGCTCGTCCTCGATCCGGTAGACGAAGACGCCGTCGTAGCGAGCGGAGGCGCCGGTGGGGAAGCGGATGGAGACCGAGGCGACGACCGCGGCCTCGTCGCCGGCGGGGTGCACCGCGGCGACCTCGAAACGCACCTCGTTGGGGGCGACGGCGAGCTCCCAGAACCGTTCGAGGGCGGCCCTCCCCCGCAGACCGGCGCCGTGGGGATCCAGCGGGGAGCCGCCGACCGGGTCATGGAGCACGGCGTCCGGCGCGTAGCAGGCGAGCCAAGCTTCCCGGTCACCGGCACTGACCGCGCTCATCGCGGTGAGCGCGGCGACGGCCGCCGGGTGGGTGGTGTCCATCGGGTGCCTCCTCGGGAGCCCTGGTGCTTGACACGTGTCAAGCTAGAACTACGCTTGACACGTGTCAAGCACGCGATCCCGCATCCTGGAAACCGCCCGGCGGCTCATCATCGAGCAGGGCCCACGCGTCTCGATGGCCGACGTGGCCCGCGCGGCAGGAATCTCCCGGCAGGCGCTCTACCTCCACTTCGGCTCCCGGGCCAGCCTGCTCGTGGCCGTCGTACGGGACATGGACGAGCAGGACGGGATCCGCACGCGCTGCGAGAAGGCGCTGACCGGGGAGGAACCCCTTGAGGCGTTCGAGGCCTTCCTGCGCGTCTGGCTGCGCTACGCGGCGACGATCCATCCGGTGGCCTCGGTGCTGCTGGCCTGCCGCCGCGACGACCCCGACGCCGCCGCGGCCTGGAAAGATCGCATGGACGAGCTCCACGGGGGGTTCCTCGCCGCCGCCCGCCGCCTGGGAGCCGCCGGGCAGTTGCGGCCCGGTCTGGCGGCGGACGTCGCCGCCGACCTGGCGTGGGCGATGACCTCGGTCTCCGTCTGGGAGCAGCTGACGGCCGACCGTGGCATGCGCGCCGGCGACGTCGAGGAGCACCTGATCGGCGCCGTGACCGCCGCCCTCACCGGCAACCCGTCACCGCAGCCCGTACGCACCTGAGCGCCTGGCCCAGCACCAGCTCCATCGACCTGGACCCCTTGAGTACCGTCACACTCTGTCGCCACAAGCTTCGATCCAGAACCGTATGTCGTGGCTGCTGTCACTGTGGTTGATGATGGCGCTTGCGGCTTGCGGCTCGGCCTGGGTGCGCCGTATTGATCACACATCACGCCTGCAGCGGCAGCGGGTCATGCAGGGGAAGTCCTTAGGGGAACGAATAGTCGAGATGCTCCTGAACGAGTCGCTGCCGTTCCGTCGGTAGAGGGCGTGCATTCATGGCCTGTTCCAAGAGTTGGGCATCGTACCCGTGCACGCTCATATGGCCGAGGAGAGGTTCGTAGCGATCAGGGCGATCTCGCAGGAGTTCTGTGACCAGCCGTAGTTCCAGGCGGACCACGGGGACACGGTGAGAGCCACACGTGACTAGGACGTAGTGCCGCCATGGGCCGTGGCCGACGCATTCCATTCCGTCTGAGTCGGCTTGCTTCTCAACGGTGCTCATACTTACGGCAACCCCGTCCACGTCGTAATTGACGAAGTACTGGGAGGCTTTGGGGAGCAAAGACGCAGGATAGAGGCAGGGAAATGATGAGAGAGCGGTGGCGAAGGTGTCCACGTTTTCGCGTTGAGCCGCCAAGAGATCGATGTCTCCGACCGGTAGATGGACGCCCTGTAGAAGAGCAGCGCTCGTGCCGACCACGCGATATTCCGTACTGGGATCCACGGCTTTCAGAGCGGTGAGCGCCGTGTTTAATGCTGTGGTCACGTCCGCCAGTTGCAGAGATGGTTCGCCGTCACCCATATCGATCATGGTATGCACGAACAGGCGTCCAAGATGCAAAGATTGATAATGACGCCAGGGTCAGCCCGAGGGGGCCTAACGCGACTTTCGTACCGATGAGTTGGGCGGCGGGTGCTGCTCCTCGGCCAGGCACGTACCGGTCCACAACGGGTCTCCGCGCCCGCCGGCGAGGTGTTCCTCGTACATCGCCACCTTGCGTGAGACCAGGTCGAGGCAGTGATGCAACTCCTGGATGTGCTCGGTGACGCGTTCGCGGTGACGGCGCAGGAGGTAGAGCCGTGGGGCGGCGGACGTACGGTCGCCACCCCGTGGCTGTGGCACCCCCGGACGGACGGACGACCGGGCTCTTGCCGGGGCGGAACGCTGCAGGCCGTCACGGGGGAATGGCCCACAGGGGGAGGCTGCCGGTGTGGGGCCTTTACCGGACGATGGTCGCCGTCCAGTTCCCGCGCTTGAGTGTGATCACCCCGTCCGGCGTGATGGTCACCGCCGCGCCGCGGATGGGCAGTTCGCCGCGCTGGAGCCAGTGTTCGCGTACCTGGTCCAGGTAGCTGTGGAGACGGCGTGGCCCGCCCTGGTGGATCGTCACCTTGCCGCCGGTCTCCTCGGCACGGCACCATGACCCGTCCTCGTGGGCCATGAGGGCGACCCGATCAGGTGTGTCGTCGTAGGTGATGTAGCGGTGTTCGATGCCGGGGGCGATGATGTCCAGCATCGAGCTCACGTCCCATGCGTTGACGACATCCATCACCGGGTACTGGCTGGACTCGACCTGCTCGCCCTCCTCGGCGCGGGCGCGTTCGAGTGCCGTCCGGTTCTGGGCTGGGTAGTCGGGGCCGGTGCGGGTGCGCATGAACCCGGCCCGGCTGTGGTCGACCACGCCGGCTGCGCCGCCGTCCGGCTGTTTGTCGGCGACGATGATCAGGCTCGTCCCGGTGACCGTGGTCACCAGCCGGCCGCCCGGCTGCAGCGCGGCCAGCCACGACGCAGGGATCGGCCGGACCGCCACCGTGGCGACGATCCTGTCCCCCTCCCAGTCGATCGGGCCGGTGGCGTCGGCGGTCAGGAGCCGGGGCCGCCAGCCGCGTTCATCGAGCCGCTGTTCGGCGGCGCCGGTGAGGTATGGGTCCACGTCGATCGCGGTCACGCGGTGGTGGCCGAGCCGGTAGCACAGCAGGGCGGTGCCGTAGCCGGTTCCGGTGCCGACGTCCAGGACGGTGGAGCGGTTGTCGATGGAGGCGTGCCGGTACATCTTCACGAGCAGACTGGGGTGCGTGGACGACGACGTGGGCGAGCCCTGCGACAGGCAGACGCCGGGGGTAGCATGGTCGGCGTGCACGTCGCCGACCCGGGTGACCAGCGTCCGGTCGCGGTAGGCGGCCCTCTGCCACTTCTCGGGGTCGTCCTCGCCGATGCGAAGCTTCCACCCCTCAGGGGTTGCCGTCCACCAGCGGGGCACGAACAGGTGACGCTTGGTGTGCTCGACCGCGCTCCGCCACCGGGACGCGGGCGGGGCCACCTCGGCAGCGAGCCGGCGCGCGGGCTCCTTCCAGTCCACGGCGTCTTCGCCGCGGTCACTCATTGGTCACCGCCCACGGTCAGGTTGCGGACAGAGGGGATGGGGCGGGTGGTGATGGCCTGGTCAGCCGTCATGGTGGTGCTCTTTCGTGAGGCGGTGGTCACTTCAGCGAAACCGGCGCGGGTCCAACTCCTGAAGGAGAGTGTCAGCGGCCGTGCGCATCGCCCGCGGCACGTCACGCCCGGTGCGGCGCGCGGCCCGCGTGACGTTCGCGCACAGCATCAGGCGGGTCAGCTGACCCGACCGGGTCGCCAGCACGTCCGCGAAGGTGTCGGCAACGCGGTCGGCCACGTGGGGAACCGGGAGCGACGCCATCCACAAGCCGGCCGCATCCCACCCGACCGGAGCTCGCCCCCAACTCTCCCAGTCCAAAATCGTCAAGTCTGGGCCGCACAGGTTGGCGTATCCGAGGTCGCCGTGGGCGACCGCCCAATCGGTGATGGTCGTGTCCAACGGCCCGTACACCTCCTGAATGCGGGCCGTCAGATGGGCCTGCCCGAGGGTGACACGGTCAGTGGCGTGCGCTGCCAGACGGTCCAGCGCCGTCCGCAGATCGCCCCACCATCGGGTGGGTAGCTGCGGGTCGTCGCTGATTTCGGCCGTCTGCGACAACACTGGTGTGGTCGCCAGCGTCATCTCATCGGCCCGCCACACCGCGTCACGAACGGGGTCGGGCCAGGTGGCCGTGGCGATCCAACGCGGGCGCGGTATCCGCTCGTCCAGCACCTGCGACGCCTCGTACCCGGTCCATGCGTGCGCGTCGAGTCGGCCGGGGCGCCGCCAGCCGAGCCGAACCCAGGTGCCGGCGTCGGTGGGGAAGCCTGCGGTGCCGTTGACACGGCTGTAGCGGCCCGCCTCAAGGGCGAGCCGCCGATCGAGCCGCCGCTGCACGGTGTCCAAGACGTCGTCGATCGGCACGGTGGACAGGTCGTCCATACGGAGCGTCACTGACGCACCGTAGCGCGCTGCCGCAGCAGCGTCCCGGTAGTCGTTCACCCTCTTCGCGTCAACGTTGAGGGTGCTCGCCTCGATCACCTCTTTCAGATGGTCAACACGGGAGGTACCAACTGCGGCGTCGTCACGACGGGCGGCTCGAAGGCGGCAGCGACGCCGATCTGTAGCGGCGTTGCGGTCTGCCCGGCTGCCAGGAATATCGACAGCTGCCCTGACCGTCAGACTGGCACCCTCCATGTCGGGCCGGCGGGGTGGTCGAGCCACAGCCAGATGCCTTGCGGGTCGACTGTCATCCCGAACCTGTCGGAGCTGGGGCTGCCGAGCGACACCCATTGGCGGTAGGCGGATGACAGCTCGTCCCACAGCCGGCGCGGGCCGTACTGCGTCACCCGGGCTTCGTCGCCTCCCAGCTCGTGGTCGCAGGCCGCCCAGGAGCCTGTGCGGTCGTGGTCGTCCAGCTCGTAGAGGTGCAGCGAGTATCCGGTGTCCTCCTGTACGGCGTGCCAGGCGATGCGGGGAGCGAGCGCGGCCGCCATCAGGTGCGCGCCCGGGTCCGTCGCCGCGATGGTGCGCGGGTTGATCCTGGTCTTCGTCTCGGTGGCCTCCTCGTGGCGGTGGCTGGACCAGCGGGTGTTGTACCGCTGCTCGCGCAGCATCATGTAGCCGGCTGTGCCGTGGAAGCGGCCGGTCGCGGTGGCGTCGTCGGCGACGACGAGCCGTAGCCGGTGGCCGAGCATGCCGTTGCCGTGCCACGGCATGACGATCACCCCGCCTGGCCGGGTCTGCTCGATCCAGGCCATGGGGATGTCGGTCACGCCCGCCGTGACGTGCATTCCGTCGTACGGGGCCCGCTCGGGCCAGCCCTTGACGCCGTCTCCGATGACCACCTTCGGGCTGAATCCAGTCACGGCGAGATTGGCCACGGCGCGGGCCCCGACCTCCGGATCGATCTCGATCGAGGTGACGCCGCCGTCCCCGGCTGCCCACGACAGCAGGGCCGCCGTCCAGCCGGATCCGGCCCCGATTTCCAGGATGCGTTCCCCCTCGCGTGGATCGAGCAGTTCCAGGAAGGGGAACACGATGCCGGGCGCCGACACCGAGGAGGAGAACGTGCCCGTCCCGCTG
Organism: Nonomuraea sp. NPDC050404; assembly: GCF_040655495.1. Classification (NCBI taxonomy): domain Bacteria; kingdom Bacillati; phylum Actinomycetota; class Actinomycetes; order Streptosporangiales; family Streptosporangiaceae; genus Nonomuraea; species Nonomuraea sp. NPDC050404. Next base: position 76,725 of record NZ_JBFAKB010000035.1, on the reverse strand, counting down.
GTCGGGTCGCCGGCCCCGTCGTCGGTTTGGATGATCACGGAGGTGTCCGAGTAGACCGCCTCCAACCAGGCCGCGGGGTCGTCGCCAATGGCGAACCGGCCCCTTGGTGCTCTGGCGTCGCTGGCCGTGAACCACGCCGCGTCGGGCACGAACAGGTGCCGCGGCACCTCATGCAAGGCCCGCTCCCACCGAGGATCGGTGAGTGCACCGCGGGCTCGCAGGTCTTCGGCCAGCCGGACGATCAGGCGTTCCACCGATCGGCCGTTCCTGGTGCTCAGCGTGCCCATGCGGGCCCTTTCTGCAGTACGTCGGCCATGGCCTTGTGCACGGGCAGACCCGTCTTCAGGTTGAGCCACCCCCACTCTCCGGACTGGTTCGTTTCCAGGAAGTGCCACTGTCCATCGGCGGACTGGATCAGGTCCACGGCGCCGTAGACGAGGTTGAGCCGCTTGTGCAGCTCCACCAGGCGGTCCTGGAACGCGCGGGGCAGGTCGATCCTCTCGTAGCTGAGCGAGTCGTAGTCGCTGCGCCAGTCGATCTCGCCTTGTTCGCTGCCGGCGTCGATCCGTACCGTGAGCACTTCGTTGCCGACGACGACGGCCCGCGCCTCGCACGCCTTGTCGATCCGCTCCTGGAACATCTGGGCGGTACGGCCCAGGGCGGGATCGCGCAGTTCGGTCAGGTCGCTGATGGGAGTGGTGTAGACGACGCGAACCTTGCCCTCGTCGGCATGCCAGATTCCGCCGAGCGGCTTGTAGATGATGGGCTTACCGATGTCCTTCGCCCAGGCGAACGCCTCCTCGGGGCTGGAGGTGATGATGGTCTTGGGGATCTTCAGCCCGATGCGCGCGGCCGTGACGAGCTGGACGGGCTTGTACTCGGCCCGCATCGCGGCCATCGGGTCGTTGACCCACAGGCAGCCGCTCTGCCGCAGGGCGGTCAGTACGCCGCCGAAGCCGTAACGCGCTTCGGAGTAGGCGAAGGCTCGTTCGGGGGCCGACATCCCCTCGTCCATGGTGAACTGCGTCGGTCTGCGGTGGTAGATCGCGCCCACCTGGGCGAGGTTCACCTCCCCGTGCGGGGTGTTGATGACGCCGGCCCATCCATCGCTGCCGCTCTCGATGTGCGCCGCGATCGAGATCAGCAACGGGAACTGGCTGGTGTCCATGGTGATGACGGGTACTTCCCGATCGATCAGTTCGACCGCGACGCGCTCGGCCACGGAGTCGGTGTCGTCGGTGAGGATCAGTACGGTGTGGGTCACGGCTAATCCTTGGTGACTTCTTCGTTGGCGCTGTTGCCGTCCGAACTGGTCTCCGAGGTTTCTTGTGAGCCGCCTTCGTGCTTGCCCGCGGTGACGGGCGCGATGACCAGGAACCGCAGGCCCCACGGCCGTACGTCGGTGGCCGGCGTGGCGGGAGCCGACAGAATGTGGCGGCTCGGCGACATGGGGAAGAAGTCACCGGCGCGGAAGATCTTTCCTCTCGATTCGCCGTCTGGAGAGTGCGTGATGAGATCGAAGGGCGGCTGGTGCTGCTGGTCTTGCATGGTGCTCGAAAGCATGGTGATCTCTTTCTGCCTGTTCACCTTGTGGGTGCAGGCCGCTGGTGCGAGCTGGCGCTTTTCGCCCTTTAGGAGTGATCGGCTTTTTCTGATGCCGAAAGGTGGGCAGCATCAGAAGGAGGGGTTGATCCCGCCGATGGTCGCCAGCGCCTCGCGGTCTCCTCTCGCTGTGTCATGAAGGCGGCGTAGTACAACGCGTTCGGTATCATCGGCGGACCTTTGCGCAGCTTGGGGGGCGTTGTGCGCCCGCTGGAAGGGCAGAAGGGCGGGCAGGGTGTGCTCCTGGCCTCGTTCTCCTCGCGTCCGGCCGCTGTCTCGTCTTGTCGCCCGTGTCAGCTCCTGTCATGAGGGCCGGGCGGCGTCGGCCGGCTCGGCGCGGATGAGGGCCGCCACAAGGGCTGGATCGCCTCGGCCATACGCCGCAGGAGCACATCGGGGTGAGGGGCCGTCACGAAGACTCCGGGGGACGGGCAGGAGCCGAGGTAGAACGCGAGCAGGCCACGGTCGTGGGGCGAGTAGAAAAGCAGCCAGTCAGGGAACCGCTGCTGGTGGTCGCGCACGTACCGTCTGCCGCGGCGGTCGGCTTCGGCATCGCTCTCGGTGGTCGCCCGCATGTTCTTCACGCCTTGGCCTCTGCCATGACGGCGTAGAAATGCGGCAGGACCTCCAACGGGATCCGGACACCCGGCTCCGGCAGGAAGTCCACCGTCCGCACAACGCCGGGGTCAGGCACATGGAAGTCCCGTACCAGGCCCATGACCTCATGCTCAGTGCGGACGTACATCGGGATACCGTGCAGTTCCTCGTACCGGGCCTGGCCCTTCTTGACCACGTCCGCATCCAGGCCGTCGCCGGTCACATGTGTGACCACGATCTTGCTATGGGACTTGAGCCGAGATCGCAGGGCGAACCGCAGATTGGTGCCCTGCTCGTCGGTCAGGAAGTGCAGCACCGCGCCCATGAGGACCACAACGGGCGTGTCCGTACCGAGGTGCCAGTTGATGGCGTCCAACACCTTGGCGCTGTGCGTCAGGTTCTGCTGCGGCACCTTCGCGGCTTCCCGATCAGCAGCGAACCCGTCCCTTTTCGCCCCGTGCAGAACGGCGTGGGTACGGGCCGGAGCCGGCGTGCTCGGGTCGAAGGTGTGGCCCGGCGGCTTCGGTAGGAGGGAGTCGGTCATGCCTGTTCACCTTCCGCCGTGTCCTTGCCGGGGGCGACGCTGGCGCTCGGGTGACAACTATCCAGCGGAGCGGGTGGATCTGCGTGATAGCGGATCCGGGTGGCTTTAGGTTTCTGCATGGCTCAGGACCTCGATTCCTGATCAAGACCCGGAACTTCCCCCGATGTTCGCGCGCCGGGGGCCGGGGCCGTGTGTGCGAGGGCGCCGGTAGATGCAGCCCGTAGGAGTAGCGTTGTCATTACCGCCAGTCATGGGCTAGGGGTTGACTGTCCGCTAGGTGTCCGGAGCAACTCCGGGCGGGCAGCGGACACTCGGCAACGCGGTGAGGAGCACCTCATGGACACGGAATCGTTCGGCGGGGCACTTCGACGTCTTCGCCTGAGCGCCGGTATGTCCATCCGTGATCTTGCCCGCCTGGCCAACTGCGGCAAGAGTTACATTTCCGATCTCGAACACGTACGAAGCTCACCCAGCTTGGCGGTTGCGACCGCGCTCGATAAGGCGCTCGGGGTGGGCGGCGAACTGGTGGCTCTTGCGCTGTCTCCTCCCATGTGGCGAGCGGCTCTCAGTACGTCTGACGACCAGGAGCGCCTTGTTCTAGCCGCGCACCGCTCCTCCCGTCTCGACCTGGTCGCTGTCGCCCACCTGCGGCACCAGGTCCACCAACTCGATGACCGGTACGTCTGCGAACCATCAACGGCGCTCCTGGCGAATGCTGGGCAGTACCTCGCCCAGATTCGCTTCCTAAGCACGCACGCCCCGAACGGGCGCGTACGGCGCGAACTGTCCGCCGTGGAGGCTGAAGTTGCCACTCTCATGGGCCAACTCGTCTGGGACGCCTCCCAACGGCGTGACCATGCGACGGCCCACCTCTACCTTGACCAGGCACTACGCGCCGCGCGCCAGTGCTGTGACCCAGTAGCTGAAGGGCTTGCCCTGCTGCGAAAGACGATCGTGGTGTTGTACGGCGAACAAAACCCGCGCACCGCGCTCAACCTCGCCCAGCAGACAGCGGAGACCACCATGCACGCCAGCGAGGTACTGCGCGGCCTGGCCCTGCTGCACCTGGCGGAGGCACATGCCATGCTCGGCGCGCGAGCAGCATGCGAAGCGGCGCTCACTGAAGCCGATACCTGCTTCGGCCGGGTAGACGACACAGATGCTGCGATCGATCTCTTCTCGTCCAGTCAGTTCGGCCGTATGGCTGGCTCGTGCTACCTGTTCTTGAAGGATCACCGGCGCGCGCAGTCATTGCTTGAGGGCACGGCGCTGACGCTGAATGACCGGTCCAAGGCGCAGGCGATCGTGCTTGGCAATCTGGCGCTGACCGCGATTCGGCAGGGCAATCTGGATGATGCAGCCGCACGATTGCATCAGGCCATCGACGTGATCGAGGTCAACTGGGGCGGCGGCGGCTTGAACATCGTGTTCGGAGCCAGTCGCGAAATGCGTTCCTGGCCAGACGTACCGGTAGTGCAGGACGTGCAGGACAGGCTCTTGAGTCTGATGACTATGGGTTAGGGACGACGTGGCGGATATTGACCGGGCGAAGTGGGCGGTACGCGAGCGGGTGTGGGCGCTGCTTGAGCAATCCGGGGCGGCCGAGGCTGGAGGACGCGGCTACATCCCGGCCTTCAGCGGTGCCGATGAGGCCGCCGAGCGGTTGACGACGCTCCCAGCGTGGCAGCGCGGCCAGGTCGTGAAGGCTGTACCTGACCGAGCGCAGCTTCCCGTGCGGGTGCGCGCCCTCAAGGCAGGCAAGATCGTCTACATGGCTGTGCCGAAGCTGGCGGAGACACCGCCGTTCTACCTCCTCGACCCGCACAATCTCCCCGTGCCAGCCGAGGAAGTCGCTGACCGAGTTGTCGCGGCGCGCATAGCCCGAAGGGTCGATGTGGATGAGATGAGGCCAGTTGACCTCGTGGTGTGTGGCAGCGTTGCCGTGAACCGGGCCGGAGTCCGACTGGGTAAGGGTGCCGGCTATTCCGATATCGAGATCGCATTGCTGGCAGAGGCGGGTCTGCTGAGCAGCCAGACCATCATCGTGACGACGGTCGATGAGCTGCAGGTGCTCGATGAGGACTTGCCCGAGGATGAGCATGATTTCCGTGCGGACTTCATCGTCACGCCGGAGCGAGTCATTGAATGCGGCTCACCGAAGCGGCCAACGGGTCTGTCGTGGGAGCGCCTGAGCCCTGAGAAGATCGCCGCCATTCCACTGCTGGCGAAGCGGGCGTCGTGCCGCGATGGCTAGGAGTTCAGGAGAGGTGGGAGGAGCGTCAGCATCTCTGGTACTGCGCGCCCGCGCACGCGTAGGGCACGCCGTTGTGTCCAGGGTGCCTTCAGACCCAGGTGTAGTTCGCATCGGTGATCGTCGGCAGATAAGGGTTGCCGGGGTGAGCGTGCGAGGTGGCCAGGGCGCTGAGGGCGGCCCCGATGAGCGGGAACAGCGGCAGGGCTTCGGCCTTCTTGTAGTTGAGCCATTCGATGATCCCCGGCTCGGTGGTGCCGTCGGGCAGTTCCTCGTGCTCGACGGTGGCGAGCTGTGCGCGCACGTCCGGGGTGATGTGGAGGCGGAAGATCAGGTGGATCTTGCGGGGTGGTGGGGTGGGGCCGGGCCGGGTGACCATCTGGTCCTGGACCCAGCACAGTTCGGGTGAGGTGGCGTCGGCGAGGTCGAGCCGGAGTTCCTCGGCGAGTTCGCGACCGAGGGCGTCGAGCAGGTCTTCGCCGGTGTTCACGTTGCCGCCGGGCGGGGTGTAGTGCGAGCCGGATGGCCGGTCGCGGCGGATCAGCGCGACCTCGTCGCCGCAGAACACGAGAGCGCCGGTGCGGATCTTGACGCGGGAGAACGCAGGGGCCGGGTCGGTCATGCAGGCAGTATTGCCCTGTGTACGCGGGGATATCTGGTGAACGGGTGAGCTTCCCGGTCACCGGATATCCACCGGTGGGCGGAGTTGGGGTTAAGCAGGGCGGCCCCTGTGTTCGAGGCCGAACAATGTCCGGTCCCACGGGGGGGTTGCCCTCGTGACTTCGTACCCGCTCATGCCTGTTCGACGTGCTTCTGACGTGCCGACGCGAAAAGCGCGCGTGCTTCGTCGCCGTACACCGCCGACTCGGACAACGTCTGGAACGCCTTCTCGTACAGGGCGACGTCCCCGGTAGCCTTGACCCGGACCTGGCCCGGGACCGTGTCCACGCGCACTTGTTCGGTGTCATAGATCCAGAAGTTCTCCGGCGGCCAGATCCCGGTGTCGAATCGCCAGATGACCACGCCGAGGCTGACGTTCGCACGCCGCGTCAACTCCGTAAGCGCATCGATCTGCTCCGCCATGCCTGCCGGATCGCAGTAGGGCGTGTGCAGCGCCTGCTCGCCGATCAGCAGGGCGAAGCGGCGCGCGCCGGTGGTGATGACCTCCTGTTGCTTCATGCGTGCCTCGACCGCGGTGTCCAGGTCATCAGGGATGCCGCGAAACGCGATGATCTTCGACAGATGGCCACGTGCGTACGCCGGTGTCTGCGCGAGTCCGGGGATCGCGCTGTGCTGGAAGATCCGGAAATGGTTCGTCCGCTCGTACAGCGGGAGGAAGGATCGTTGCACCTGACCGATGCCGGTCTCCTCAAGGCGTCGCCACTGGGTGTAGAACACGTTGACGTTCCTGACGCTGGCGATGAGATCTGTTGTCTGGGACTCGGCATCGCAGATCCGGCACCATTCGCGGACGTCGGTCTCGGTCGGGAGTTGCTTGTTGTTCTCCAGCTTCGACACCTTGCTGAAATGCCATCCGGCCTGTTGGGCCAGTTCGCGGCCGGTCAGTCCGGCCGCGCTCCGGATTTCGCGCAGGCGGGCCGCGAGTATTCCCCGGGCCTCGTCCAGACGTCGCTGGGGACTCAACATGTTCGAGACCTCCATGTCTGTGGGTGGCCCCGGGGCCTGCGGCAACCATAAGCCTGGATATTGCTTCTTGTTCCTTGCCGGGAGGCGATGCCTTGGTGTCGCTGAGTATCCGTGGACAGGTCTCTCAGCTGGTCCATGGGGTGGCAGTCACATCCAGTCACTTCGCGGAAGGGACGTTCTAGACGACAGCCAAGGAACATCACGCAACACCGTGGTCACTCGCGAACGGACCAGAACGGCTCCCGGAAACCCATAGTGACGGAGATCGGCCGCAGCATGGCACGGATGGACGTGCTGGACCTCTGGGGCTTGATCGTCAGCGAGGAACTGGAGGATCCGCAGGCTGGAGGTGTGACCGGGCTCCCATCGCCAGCGGAAGAGTCCGTCGTGTAGTCAGTGACGGTCGCGTCCGGTGGCGCCGAAGGCGTGGGGGGTGCGCCGTAAGGCGCCTGATCAAAAGCGTCTGAGCGCCATGGCGCGAAGCGCCCCCTGCGAAGCCCTTTGTTCGGGGCGGGGTCCCGCACGCCCACCCGGTAACCGGGCAACGGGCGGGCGGGAGGCCGATGCCGGAGGCGAGGCCCGCTCGGGGCGGGCATTCGCCGGTCCACCCGGTAACCAGGCAACGGGTGGGTGCTCGTAAAGCCCACCTACTCGTATCGGGCAGTGCTGTCGCGGACGATCAATTCGGTGGCCAGTTCTACTCGTTTGGTTTCTGGGACCTCGCCGTGGCCCATTGCCAGGACCGTACGGGTGGCCAGGGCGGCCATTTCCTGCAAGGGCTGGCGGACGGTGGTCAGAGGGGGCCAGGCGGACTTGGCCAGGGGGAGGTCGTCGAAGCCGACCACGCTCAAATCCTCGGGTACGCGCAGCCCGCGCTGCCTCGCCGCCTCAAAGACGCCGAAGGCCATCAGGTCGCTGCCCGCGAAGATCGCGGTGGGTGGTTCGGGGAGGGAGAGCAGGGCGTGGCCCTGGTCGTGGCCGGACTCCACCAGGAACGTGCCGCGCCTGATCAGGACGGGCACCACCGGTACGCCGGCCGTCTCCAGCGCCGCCCGGTAGCCGTCTATCCGGGCCTGGCTGCACAACATGTCGGCGGGGCCGCTGATCATGCCGATCCGGCGGTGGCCGAGTTCGAGCAGGTGGCGGGTCGCCGCCAGGCCGCCGTTCCAGTTGGTGGCGCCGACCGAGACGACGCCCGGCGCGGGCTCGCCTTCGGGGTCGACCACGGCGAACGGCAGCGAGCGCGCGCTGAGCTGGGCCTGGATGCCGGTGGAAAGCTGGGAGGCCACTATGACCACCCCGTCCGTACGCCGGGCCGCCAGGCGTTCCAGCCAGTCGCGGCCGGGACCCGCGTGGGTGTGCAGGACCGAGATGACGACGCTGGCGCCCGCCTCGTGGGCCGCGCTCTCCGCGCCTCGGACGATCTCCATGGCCCACGGTGACTCGATCTCCGCGAAGACCAGGTCCACCAGGCCGGCGGGGGTGTCGTCCTGGCTGATGCGCCGCTGGTAGCCGTGCTCCTGCAGCAGTCGTTCGACCCTATGGCGGGTCGCCGGGGCGACCTCCGGGCGCCCGTTGATGACCTTGGAGACCGTCGGGATGGAGACTCCGGCCTCCTCCGCGATCAGTGCGATCGTCACCCGCCTCTTCGCTGACACAAATCGGGAGTGTATCCGAAAGTTTCGGTTTGGGATCGCTCCCAGCCGAGGTGTTGACGCTTAACATCGCGTTTACCTACGATCACGCCAAAGAAAATATCGGGGGGTTCACGAAAGTTTCGTCTTCGCGCTGAGGAAGGGACCCCAATGAAACGCAGTCTGGTGTTGGTCGCCGCGGCTGTGCTCCTGGCCGGATGCGGCGGTGGCGGCGGCGGGGAACCCGCTCCTCAGCAGAGCGGCGGCGCTCCCGCCAAGGTCACGCTGGAGTGGTGGCACCTGTCGACCGGCGAGCCGCTGAAGTCGCTCTGGGCGCAGCGCGCCAAGGAGTTCGAGGCCAAGAACCCGCACGTCACCATCAAGGCCACCGTCCTGGAGAACGAGGCGTACAAGGCCAAGCTGACCACGATCACCCAGTCGGGCAACGCCCCCGACCTGTTCGCCTCGTGGGGCGGCGGCGTGCTGAAGCAGCAGATCGACGCGGGGCTGGTCAAGGACATCTCCGCCGACGTCGCCGACGTACTGCCGAACTTCACGCCCGCGGCGCTGAGCGCGTACCAGCTGGACGGCAAGACCTACGGTCTGCCGACCGACATCGGCATGGTCGGTTTCTGGTACAACAAGAAACTTTTCGAGAAGGCCGGCATCACCGAGCCGCCGACCACCTGGGCGGCCTACCTGGAGGACGTCAAGAAGCTCAAGGCGGCGGGCATCGTCCCGATCGCCCTGGCGGGCAAGGAGAAGTGGCCGGGGCACTACTACTGGGCCTACCTCGCCATGCGCATCGCCGGCCTGGACGCGCTCAAGCAGGCCGCGACCGACCACGACTTCACCAAGCCCGACTTCGTGGCAGCAGGGCAGCAGCTCAAGGCGCTGGCCGACCTGCAGCCGTTCCAGAAGGGCTTCCTCGGCGCGGCCTACTCCACCCCCGACGGCCAGTCCGCCACCGTCTCCAACGGCAAGGCGGCCATGGAGCTGATGGGCCAGTGGGCGCCGAGCGTGCAGAAGGACTCGGGCAAGGGCCTCGGCGACGACCTCGGCTTCTTCCCGTTCCCGGCCGTCGAGGGCGGCAAGGGGCAGGCCGGTGACGCGTTCGGCGGCGGCGGCGGGCTCGCGGTGGGCGCGGACGCGCCGAAGGAGGCCGTGGACTTCGTCAAGTTCATGACCGAGATGGGCAACCACACCAAGGCCGTGGAGTCCGGCGGCGTGCTGCCGGTGCTCAAGGGCGAGGAGAGCGCGGTCAAGGACGCCAACCTCAAGCAGGTCGCCACGATGCTGGCCGGGGCCACCGGTTACCAGCTCTACCTGGACCAGGCCTACCCGCCGGCCGTCGGCCAGCAGGTCAACGACAGCACGGCCGAGCTGATCGCCGGTACGAAGACACCGGAAGAGGTCGGCGCGGACATCTCCGAAGTGGCCAAGACGGAAGGATGACGACTCTCACGAAAGGGCCGGAGGCGGTGCGGCTTCCGGCCCCTGCCCCTGCCGCCGTCCGTCGCGGGCGCGCCGTGACCATCGCGCTGTTCCTGCTGCCCGCCCTGGTGCTCTTCCTCCTGCTGGTCGTGGCCCCCATGGTGGTGGCCCTGTACGCGAGCGTCTTCAGGTGGAACGGCTTCGGCGGCCTGCCGACCAACTTCATCGGCCCGGACAACTTCACCCGGCTGTTCACCAGCGAGATCTTCGCCCAGGACCTGTGGCACCTGCTGGTCCTGGTGGTGTTGTCGATCTGCGTGCAACTGCCGTTCTCGCTGGCCGTGGCGATGTTGCTGAACCAGCGCATGCGCGGCCGGGCGCTCTACCGGGTGTTGTTCTTCGCGCCGTACGTGTTGTCCGAGGTCATCACGGGGGTGTTGTTCTCGCTGATCCTCTCCCCGGGCTCGGGCATGGCGAACCAGGTCCTGCGGGTGTTCGGGTGGGAGTCGGAGTGGCTGGCCGACCCCGGCACGGTGATGCCGTCGCTCTTCCTGGTGATGACCTGGAAGTACTTCGGCTTCCACATGATGATCTACCTGGCCGGACGCCAGAACATTCCGAACGAGCTGATCGAGGCCGCCCAGATCGACGGCGCCACGGGCTGGAAGACGTTCAGGCACGTCACGCTGCCGCTGCTCGGGCCGACCATCCGGATCAGCATCTTCCTGTCGGTCATCTACACCATCCAGCTCTTCGACCTGGTCTGGATCCTGACCGGCGGCGGGCCCTCGCACTCCTCGGAGACGATGGCCGTCACCATGATGGACTGGGGCTTCAAGCGCTCCCAGGTCGGCTACGCCAGCGCGATCAGCGTCGTGATGTTCGCGCTCAGCCTCGTCTTCGCCCTCGTCTACCAGCGGTTCGTGATGCGCCGCGACCTGGAGGGCGCGATGACCTCCCAGGGGGGCCGCACATGAACCACGGCACGAAGAAGCGCCGCCGCAACACGCTGCCCCTGCACGTCATCGCGATCATCGTCGGCGTATTCATGGTCGTCCCGGTCGTGTACGCGCTGCTGGGCGGCTTCAAGGACAACAGTGAGCTGTCGGAGAACCCGTTCGGCCTGCCGGCGCAGTGGATCACCGCCAACTACACCGACGTGCTCGGCTCGGGATCGTTCTGGCAGCAGGTCTGGAACAGCACGTTCATCGCCGTCGTGACGACCGTGGTGACCGTCGGGCTGTCGGCGCTGGCGGCGTTCGTCTTCGCCAGGTTCGCCTTCCGTGGCAGGGAGTTGTACTTCACGCTGTTCACGGCGGGACTGATGTTCCCGTTCGCGGTGGCCATCCTGCCCATCTTCGTGCTGCTGCGCACGCTGGGCCTGCTGGACAACCCGCTCGGCGTGATCCTGACGCAGGCCGCGTTCGGACTGCCGCTGACGATCATCATCCTGCGCGGCTTCTTCCGCAGCATCCCCGGAGAGATCGAGGAGGCGGCCACGATCGACGGGTGCACCCCGTTCGGGTTCTTCTGGCGGATCCTGCTGCCGATGGCCCGGCCCGCGATCGCCACCGTCTCGGTGCTGGCCATCGTGGGGAGCTGGAACAACTTCATGTTGCCGCTGGTGGTCTTCAGCGAGGAGGCGAGCTGGACGCTGCCGCTGGGCATCCAGCAGTTCCAGGGTCAGTACGCCTCTGACACCGCCCGCATCCTGGCCTATCTCATCCTGGCCATGGTCCCGGCGCTCGGGTTCTACGCCATTGCCGAACGTCACCTGGTCGGTGGTCTCACCGCCGGTGCCACGAAGGGGTGAGTCGATGTTGCGTGTGTCCGGCACCCGTCTCGTCGCGGACGACGGCTCTGCGGTACGCCTGCGGGGGGTGGGTCTCGGGGGCTGGATGAACATGGAGAACTTCGTCACCGGCTATCCGGCGAACGAGTCCGCCATGCGCGCCGCCGTACGCGCCGTGCTGGGCGACGATCGGGCGGAGTTGTTCTTCGACCGGCTGCTGACCTCGTTCTTCACCGAGCGGGACGCCGCCCTGCTGGCCGGGCTGGGCATGAACTGCGTGCGCATCCCGGTCAACTACCGTCACTGGGAGTCCGACGACCGGCCGATGGAGATCGACGAGCGCGGTTCCCGTCACCTGGACCGGGTGATCGGCCTGCTGATCGAGACGGAGTTCCAGGGCTGGAACCCCTACCCGTGGGGCGCGCGGTACCAGTCCGACGACCTGATCAGGCACATCCTGATCGCACAGGCGCTGCTGCCCGAGTACGCGGAGCTGTTCCGCGGGCTCGGCGACGACGAGCTGACGGCCCTGGCGGACTCGTTCTCGCTGGAGCAGTGTGTACGCCGCCGCCCCCTGCTCGACCTGCTGGCCGCCAACCTGTCCCTCCAAGGGCTTGCCTGACCCGGCTTCCCCTGACCTAATTTAGGTAAGGCTTTCCTCAGCGTGCTGGGTGGTGAGCAACGGTGTTCGCCAGTTACCTCATCGGGCTGCGCGAAGGGCTGGAGGCGACACTCGTCGTCACGGTCCTGGTCGCCTTCCTCGTCAAGAGCGAGCGCAGGGACAGGCTCGCGCACGTCTGGATCGGGGTCGGCACGGCCGTCGCACTGTCGGTGGCCTTCGGGGCGCTGCTCACCTTCACCGCCGCGCGGCTGGACTACACCGGGCAGGAGCTGTTCGAGGCCATCACCTCGCTGCTCGCGGTCGTGTTCGTCACCTGGATGATCTTCTGGATGCGCCGGGCCGCCCGCGTGCTCTCCAAGGAGCTGCGCGGCAAGCTCTCCGAGGCCCTGGAGCTGGGCTCTCTCGCGGTCGCCGTGATGGCGTTCCTGGCCGTCGCCCGCGAAGGGCTGGAAACGGCGCTGCTGTTCTTCGCCTCCGTGCAGGGCGCCACCGCCTCGGCGCAGCCGCTGATCGGCATCTGCCTGGGGCTGCTCACCGCCGTGCTGATCGGTTTCGGGCTCTACCACAGCGCCGTACGGATCAATCTGACCAGGTTCTTCACCTGGACGGGAGTGCTGCTCATCCTGGTGGCGGCCGGGATTCTCAAGTACGCCGTGCACGACTTCCAGGAGGCCGGTGTACTGCCCGGCCTGAACGCGCACGCCTTCGACATCAGCGCCGTCCTGCCGGCCGACTCCTGGTACGGCAACCTGCTGGCCGGGATGCTCAACCTCACCCCGCAGCCCAGCATCCTGGAGGTGGTGGCCTGGGCCGCCTACCTCCTGCCCACCCTCTTCCTCTTCCTGCGCCCGCAGCGGGCCGCCACGCCCGCCTCCTCAGCGGCCTGAACAGGAGCGCCATGCGTACCGCAATCCGCCTGTCCGCCGGCGCGTCGGCCCTGACGGCGCTGGTCGCCTGCGGCTCGGGCACCGCCCCGGCCCCGTCGGGCCCCGCCTCCCCCGGCAAGGTCGCCGTGGCCGCGAACGACACCGAGTGCAAGGTCGCCTCCGCCCAGGTCGCGGCGGGCACCACCACCTTCGCGATCACGAACGGCGGCACCAAGGTCACAGAGTTCTACGTGTACGCGCCGGGCGACCGCGTCATGGCGGAGGTCGAGAACATCGTGCCGGGGCTGACGCGTGAGCTGATCGCCGAGCTGCCGGCCGGCTCGTACGAGACCGCGTGCAAGCCCGGCATGGTCGGCAAGGGCATCCGCGGCCCGCTCAAGGTGACCGGCGAGCACAGACCGCTCAACGCCGACGCCAAGCTGGCCGAGGCCACCAGAAGCTACCAGCGCTACGTCAAGTCGCAGACCGGCACGCTGCTGATCAAGACGCAGGAGTTCGTGGACGCGGTCAAGGCCGGCGACATCGCCAAGGGCAAGGAGCTCTACCCGATCTCGCGTACGTACTGGGAGCGCATCGAGCCCGTCGCGGAGATCTTCGGCGACCTCGACCCGGCCATCGACGGACGTGAGGCGGACATGGCCGAGGGCGAGAAGTGGACCGGATTCCACGCGATCGAGAAGGACCTGTGGATCCACAAGGACGTCAGCAAGAGCGGCCCCATGGCCGACAAGCTGATCGCGGACGTCAAGACCATCGTGGACAAGGCCAACTCCACCCCGCTGACCCCGCTGAACCTGGCCAACGGCGCCAAGGAACTGCTCGACGAGGTGGCCACCGGGAAGATCACCGGCGAGGAGGACATCTGGTCGCACACCGACCTGTGGGACTTCGACGCCAACCTCGAAGGCTCCAAGGCGGCCGTGCAGGCGCTGCGGCCGGTGCTCGAAGAGCGGGCTCCCGACCTGGTCAAGACGCTGGATGAGAAGTTCGCCGCGGCCGAGGCGGCGCTGGCGGTGCACCAGAAGGGCGATGGCTGGCGGCTGCACGACGAGTTGTCGGAGGCCGAGCTGAAGACGCTGTCCGACTCGATCAACGCGCTGGGCGAGCCGATCAGCGAGATCGCCCCGATCGTCGCGAAGTAGGTGACCCATGAGCAAGAGGTTGAGCCGCAGGAGCGTGCTCGGGCTGGGGGCGGCGGGCGCGGCGGCGGTGGGTGCCGGGGCGATGGCGGCGAAGTCGCTGCTTGAGGAGCCGCCCCGGGCGCACGCCGCCGCCACCTCCGACCCGTTCCCCTTCTACGGCGAGCACCAGGCGGGGATCATCACGCCCGCGCAGGACCGGCTGCACTTCGTGGCCTTCGACGTCACCACCTCCGAGCGGGCCGAGCTGGTGGAGCTGCTGCAGGAGTGGACGGCCGCGGCGGCGCGGCTGACGCAGGGCAAGGAGGCCGGGTCGTACGGGGCGGTGGGCGGCGCCCCCGAGGCCGCGCCCGACGACACGGGAGAGGCGCTCGGGCTGCCGGCCTCGGGGCTGACGCTGACGGCCGGGTTCGGGACGTCGCTGTTCGATGACCGCTTCGGCCTGGCCGCCAAGCGCCCCGCCGCCCTGGCCGATTTACCGAAATTTCCGGGAGAGCAGCTGAAACCGGAAATATCCGGAGGTGACCTTTGCGTGCAGGCGTGCGCCCACGACCCCCAGGTCGCCGTGCACGCCATCCGCAACCTGGCCAGGATCGGCTTCGGCCGGGTCACCGTGCGCTGGTCGCAGCTCGGCTTCGGCCGCACCTCCTCCACCTCCCGCGCCCAGGCCACCCCGCGCAACCTGATGGGCTTCAAGGACGGCACGAACAACCTCAAACTGGAGGACGCGGCCCTGGTGCGCGACCAGCTCTGGGCGGCGGCCCGGGACGGCAGCCCGTGGATGGCGGGCGGCAGCTACCTGGTGACCAGGAAGATCAGGATGACGGTCGAGACCTGGGACCGCACGTCGCTCGCCGAACAGGAGCAGATCATCGGCCGGGACAAGGGCGTGGGCGCGCCGCTGGGCGGCAAGGCGGAGTTCGACCTGCTGGACTTCGCGGCCAAGGGGGCGGACGGGGAGCCGTACATCAAGGCCGACGCCCACATCCGGCTGGCACATCCGAGCTTCCACGGCGACGCCCGCCTGCTGCGGCGCGGCTACAACTTCGTGGACGGCTCCGACGGGCTCGGCCGGCTCGACGCCGGGCTGTTCTTCATCGCCTACCAGCGGGATCCGCGCAGGCAGTTCGTGCCGGTGCAGATGAGCCTGGCGCGTACGGACCCGCTCAACGAGTACATCAGGCACATTTCCAGCGGGCTGTTCGCCTGCCCGCCGGGGGTGCGGGACGCGGGCGACCACTGGGGCCGCGCCCTCTTCGAGGGGTGATCTTCAATCCCACGAGTTGAAGAGCGTCGCGCCGATGGTCTCCGGCTGCCAGTACTTGATCTGGTTCAACTCCGCGGTGGACAGAGCCGCGGTGTCCTCCTCCCGCAGCGGTGACCTGAGCAGCGACGCGCTCAGGACGGTGAAGCCGAAGTCGTTGAGCGAGACCGCCCAGGCAGGCGCGTCCCGGAACTCGTCGGTGTAGTAGTGGCGTCGATCGTCGACGAAGGCGACCAGTGGGCTTTGGGCGTGGAACAGCGCGACATGCGTTCCGTCCCGGTTGGTGAGCGTGGCGCTGTGGAAGTTCTGCGGGTACCGGCGTTCCGTGAAGTCCGTGACCCGCCCGCCGGCGGCCCGGGCTGCGGCATACCACGCGGTACGGCATGACCGGGGATCGGCCTCCGGCGTCGGTGCGTCGCCGATGTAGTGGAATCCCGTCGATCCTCGCTCCAGCCGGAAGGCGGCGTGCGAGTCGTCCACTTCTATCCCCCTCCGGGGAGTACGCCGGCCCTGGCGAGGATCGACTCCACGACCTCGCCCTTGGCGTCGGCGTAGTTCTGCACGTACTTCCAGGTGCGCCGGGCCAGGTCCCGCTTGGTACGGGCGTACAGGTCGCGGTCCTCGTCGTGCTGCCGCAGCCGGTCACGGAAGCCCAGCATGCGCGGCACCTCCAGGCAGCCGTCCGGCAGCACGTGCAGGTGCACCGGCATCTCGCCGCCCGGCACCTTCAGCACCCGGTGCTCGTACCAGTCGGGCTCGCGAATGTGCAGGACATAACCGACCGCTTCCAGAGGCGGCACGTAGGCGGCCTCGTCGGCCGGGTCGGCGACGGTCAGCAGGATGTCGAGGATGGGCTTGGCACACAGGCCGGGCACCGACGTGGAGCCCACATGCTCCAACCGCAGGACCACCCCACCGAGCGCCCGGCGGATGCCGGCGGCCAGGCGCTCGTAGCGAGCGGGCCAGGCGGGATCGTAGTCGGCCAGGTGGACCGGGGCGTTGTGGAGGGTGGGGGGCGTGACGTGCGCGCGGGCGATGTCCTCGTCCGACATGGTCTGTTCGCTCACGGACCACATCCTGCCCTATGCGAAACTCCCGGACCGATCGCCGAAACTTTCGTTTTTCCCAAGGACCGAACCTTTCGACTCGTCATCGGCGTCGGTAACGGTCGAGAGGAGTCTCCTTGGACCGTAATGACGACTTCCGCGAGTTCGTCGCCGCGCACCAGCAGTCGCTGATGCGTACCGCGTACCTGCTCACGGGAGACCCGCACCAGGCCGAGGACCTACTGCAGACCGTCCTGCTGAAGGTGCTCGGCCGCTGGAACAGGCTGACGCGCCTGGAACGCCCCGAGGCGTACGCGCGCAAGGCGCTGGTCAACCAGCACATCTCGTGGCGGCGACGCCGGGTGAGGAACGAACTGCCGACCGCCGAGCCGCCCGACCGCCCTTATGCGAGCGAGGACCCCCTGCTCGTACGGCTCGTCATGCGCCAGGCCCTGATGCGACTGGCACCCCGGCAGCGGGCGGTGATCGTGCTGCGCTTCTACGAGGACCGGACCGAACGGGAGACGGCCGAGTTGCTGAACTGCTCGATCGGCACGGTGAAGAGCCAGACCCACTACGCGCTGGCCCGCCTGCGCGACCTGGCGCCCGACCTGGCGCCGAAGCTCGCCGGACTTGAGCCCGAGGAGGCAAACCGATGACCTGGCTGCGCGATGTACTGGTCGACCTGGCCGACGACTCCCCCCGGGTGGACCTGGCCGAACGCACGATCATGTTGCGGGAGCGCCGGCGGCGTACCACGATCTCGCTCGTCGCGGCGGCGATGGTGGTGATCACGGCGCTCGGCGCGACGCTGACCGTCCGGCTGCTGCCCCCGGGACCGCAGGACGTGGCCACCAGACCGGACGAGTTGCCGGCGCGCGGGGTGGGGCCGCTGAGCCACGCGCGCAAGATCTTCTGCCCGGCCGGCGCGGAGAACTGCCGGGACGGCAGCTGGCTGCTGGTCACGCGTGCGGGCAGGAAGTACTACCTGAGGCAGGCGCTGCCGAGTCTCCGTCCGGGCCGCGACAGCCCGCTGGCGATCAGCCGCGACGGCCGCAAGATCGCTTACTACAGCGCGGAGGAGAACACCTTCCAGGTTCGCGACCTGGCCTCGGGCCAGACGACGACCGCGCCCCAGGAGATCCCGAGTAAGCGGTTGGGCAGCGTCTCGCGCCTGATGTTGTCCGACGACGGCCGCTTCGTGGCTTTCAGCAAGGTGCCCGATCTCAAGGATCCGGCCCTGCTCATCGATATGCGCGAGGGCAGGACGCGCGAACTGCCGAACCGATGGGTCCCCGTCGGGCTGTCGGCGGACGGCGGGTTCATCACGCTGGCGGAGTACTCCCCCAAGGCGCGGTTGCGGACGATGTCGAATCTGTGGACGCCTTCGAAGAGCGACCACACCACGACGGTCACCCTGCCGCAGCACTACCATTTCAGCCCGCTCGCCCCCGACGGCGCGACCGTCGCGGCCATCGAGAACCACAGCACCGCCAAACGGCCCTGCCGCATCGGCGACCTCGTCCTCCTGGACACCCGCACGGGCAAGAAGCGCACGACCACCGTCATGCGCGGACTGCCGCCCGGCGTCACCGGGGTCTCGCTGCGCACCTGGCTCAACGCGGACGAGGTGACGGTCCTGACCACCACGGTGCGGTGCCGCCCGGCCTCCGACACGCCGACCGACAAGCCCACCCAGACGAACCCACCCAACCGCACCATCCACGCCTACGCGCTGAACGTCAGGACGGGCAAGACCCGAAAGCTGGCGACCCACATCACACAGGACTTCTCCAGCATCGCCCTACCCGGCCCTCCCGGGGCACAGTGAACATGTTGACAGGGGCCGGCCGCACTCCCTCGCCCTCACACAAGGTGCGGCCGGCCGGCTGTCAGCCCTGCGGGAGCGTGTCCGCGCCGGGGATCCCCGCGCCGGCGGCGGGCGGGGTGGAGGATGCGTTGCCTGCGGAGTAGGAGTACGGCGGGGGGCCGACCGTGCCGTCGATGCGCAGCCAGTCGTCCATGGTCTTGCCGCTGCTGTTGGCCCGGGTGATGGTGGCCTTGTCGTAGAAGTTGCTGTTCGTCCAGGTCAGCCTCGTGTCGCCGAAGTCCTGGGTGATGGTCTTCGCGCCCTTGACGTGGTTGCTCTCGGCGTAGATCTGCCCGCCCACGCCCAGGCCGAGGAAGTAGTCGTCGACGCTGACGTAGTTGGCGAACACGTGGGCGTAGCCGAAGCGGACGCGCGGATGGCGGGTGTTGGACCCGTCGAACCAGTTGTGGTGGTACGTGGCCCGCAGGTACCCCCTGTCCTGGGCGCCGTTGTTGTCGCTGTGGCCCAGCAACATCGACTTGTCCGTGCCGGCGTAACGGTTGTGGGAGACGGTCACCAGGTCCGATCCGCGCTTGACGTCCACCGAGCCGTCGGAGGCGGAGCGGAAGGTGTTGTGGTCGATCCACACGTGGTGCGAGTAGCACTGCACGTTGACCGAGTCGTCCGCCGAGTTCGTGAAGGTCAGGTTGCGGATGATCACGTTCTGGACGTGGGTGAACCGGTCCTTCTCGGCCGGGTCGCACACGTCGCCGCCCCACGCCACCTCGGCCGGGCCCCATCCGTTGACGTCCAGGCCGAACCCGTTGATCGTGGCGTTCGTCCCGACGCCGATGATGGTCTTGTTCGAGCCGACGTCGAGCATGTCGTCGCCGTTGTCGTTGATCGTGCCGGAGACCCGCACGATCCGGGGGACGTCGTCGGCGACGGCCGCCGCGAGCTGCGCGTAGGTGCTGACGGTCACGGTCGGGCCGCCGGCGCCGCCGTTGGTGCCGGTCCGCCCGTACGCGGTCATGGTGGCGAATCCCACCGGGGTCGTAGTGGCCTGGGCGGTGGCGGGCGCCCAGCCGGTCATGGCGACTGCGCCGACGATGGCGATCGAGGCCGCTTTCCTGCCAAATCCGCTGCTCACAACCGAACTCCTTGCTGGTCCGGCAGGACCTGAGGTCCCGCGTCCGGAAATACCCCCAGCGGCTGTTCCCGATGGCGAACAGTAGGAAAGCGCTTTCCTTATGTCAACGTGCCATGAAAGTTTCAGCGCATCACGTAAGGGCTGCTGCTGGAGTGCCCGGCCTCGTTGGTGGCCGTGACGGACGTCCAGGCGCCCTCCGGCGGCACGTACGGCACCCACGCCGACTCCAGCCGATCCCGCACGTGCCACTCCTGCGCGACCACCGCCCCCTGCGGATCGAAGCGCAGGTGGCCGCCCTTCAGGTTGTATCCCTCGACGAGCAGCCCGGCCCGCCCGTTCAGCTCTTTCCGGTACGCGTTGACGATGATCGGCTGCTGCCACCCCGCCGCGATGTCGTCGGCCAGTGAGGGGGTGTCGTGGCGGGCCTGGCAGGTGAAGAACGGGTCCCACTTGTAGGAGATGATCTTCATGGCGTGCGGCCCGGCCGCCATGATCTGCTGGTCGAGCCGGTTCTTGGTGGTCCGCCCGCGATGCGGCAGCGGATCCAGCCGCCCGCACTCCCCGGCCACCGGCGTGGGCTCGAAGCCCTCCGCGTTCACCCACAGCTCCACCCCGTCGGGCACCCGCTGCGCAGCCGCCTCGACGTAGTCTCCCGTGGACCCGTAGTACGCCTGGGCGTTGCTCACGTCCCCCACCATCGGCGTCAGCCGCGCGGCCACCTTGGCGTCGGATTCGTGCTCCCCGTGCACGGGCACCTTGCCGGTCCCCCGCCCGTCCTGCACGGCGATCGCCATCGGCAGCCCGGCCCTGGTGCCGGCGATGTCGGCCAGCCCCTCGGCCACCTGCGACGGCGGGAACCCGCGGCCCCTGCGCGCGTCCACGTACGGACTGACCACGATCTTCTTGTCCGGCAGCGCGGCGGCGACCACCTCGTGCTGGGCCGCGTACAACTCGACGATCGGATCCTTGTCCGCCCGGGCCCGCATGGCCAGCTCGAACGACTGGTAGACCCCGCCGAACGCCGGCAGCCCCTTGAACCGCTCCTCGTAGTCGGCCAGCACCCGCGCGGTGAAGGCGTTGAGCGCGCCGACGTGCTCCAGGTCGGGCTCCCACGACTTGTCCTGCTTCTGCGGCGCGGCGGGCAGCCCGGGAAAGACCGTCATCCCGTACGCCGCCGCCTCCCGCACCAGGTTGCCCAGCCCGTCGCCGTCGGTGGTGACGAGCACGAGGTCGTGCTCGGCGTCGGCACAGGACTCGGCCAGCGTCAGCCGGTAGAAGGTCCGTCCGCCGCTCTCGATCCGCCGGTCGATGTCGGGGCAGCGCAACATGCCCTGCCCGAACTCCTCGCTGGTCGTGTACGTGTAGAGCTGCCGTACCTCCTTGCCGGGCACCTCGGCACACGAACGGCCATCGACCTGGCAACCGGGAAAGTCGAGATCCTCACGGGCGTTGAACCTGGGCCCGAAGGTGATCATCGTGTCGCCGCCGATCGCGTGGATCGCCTCGACCATGCGCTGGGTGACGCACTGGTCGGCGCGCGGGATGACGAAATGGCCGGTGATCGGGTACGGCGCCACGACCCGGGTGTCACGCGGCGGGCATCCTTCCTCCGGCACGGCCTCGGGATCGTCCGGCAGGACCATACCCATCACGCCCATCGTGCCCACTACCAGGGCCACCGCCACGACCAGCCACAGGATCCGGTGCACCCACGCCCCTTTCACGCCACCCCCAGCCTACGCGGCGACCCGGTGCGAGCGGCTCCCCGTTGATCGCGGAGAATGGCGGCAGGGGGTGGGACATCGTGCGTATCGATCTCAGCGGCAGAACCGCGCTGGTCACCGGCTCGACCCAGGGAATCGGGGCGGCCATAGCCACGGGGCTGGCGCGGGCCGGGGCCCGTGTGGGGATCAAC
This sequence comes from Nonomuraea sp. NPDC050404, assembly GCF_040655495.1. NCBI lineage: Bacteria > Bacillati > Actinomycetota > Actinomycetes > Streptosporangiales > Streptosporangiaceae > Nonomuraea > Nonomuraea sp. NPDC050404. The sequence goes on along the minus strand of NZ_JBFAKB010000035.1, from coordinate 55,391 downwards.
GGCCGCAGCGAAGGTTCGGTGGCGGCGGCCATCGAGCGGATGAACGGCGACGGCACGCGTTACGACGTGGTCGCGGCGCCGGGCGACGTCGCGACGGAGGACGGCTGCGAGCAGGTCCTCGGCCTGCTCCCGGACGTGGACATCCTGGTGAACAACCTGGGCATCTTCGGCGCCAAGCCGGCGCTGGAGATCGACGACGCGGAGTGGCGGCGCTACTTCGAGGTCAACGTGCTGGCGGCGGTCCGGCTCACGCGTACGTACCTGCCGGGGATGCGCGAGCGTGGCTGGGGCCGGATCCAGTACATCGCCAGCGACTCCGCCGTCGTCATCCCGCAGGAGATGATCCACTACGGCATGTCGAAGACCGCGCTGCTGGCGGTCTCCAGGGGGTTCGCCAAGGAGGCGGCGGGCAGCGGCGTGACGGTCAACTCGGTCATCGCGGGGCCGACGCACACCGGGGGTGTGGAGGAGTTCGTCTACCAGCTCGTGGACAAGGACCTGCCGTGGGAGGAGGCGCAGCGGGAGTTCATGCGGCTGCACCGGCCGCAGTCGCTGCTCCAGCGCCTGATCGAGCCCGAGGAGATCGCGAACCTGGTGGTCTATCTCGGCTCGCCCTTCGCCTCGGCGACGACGGGCGCGGCGGTGCGGGTGGACGGCGGGTACGTGGACTCGATCCTGCCCTGAAAACGCCGCACTCGGTCCTCCCCTGAAAGCGCCGCATTCGGTCCTCCCCTGAAAGCGCGCCATCCCCTCCCACCGCAGGGGGATGTGACCTGAGCGGGCCGGGGCCAGCCTGAGTGCATGATCCTCAACACCCTGCTGGCGGGCGCCCTGACCCTTGGCACTCTCGCCGCCCCGGCTCCCCCCGCCGTGACGTGGAAGGAGTGCCCGGCGTACTCCGACGACGTGCTGCGCTCACGCGGGCTCGCAGAGAAGGACTTCCCCGAGTTCAGACGCCTGCTCGCCCGTACGGACTGCGGCACTCTCAAGGTCCCCCAGAACTACGCCGACCCCGGCGGCAAGCAGATCACCATCGCCCTGACCAGGCTGAAGGCCACCGACACGAAACGAAGGCTGGGCAGCCTGGCGGTAAACCCGGGCGGGCCCGGCGGCAGCGGCTACCTCATGCCGTTCGAGCTGATCATGTCCGGCCTGAAGGTGAACGACCGCTACGACCTGATCGGCGTCGACCCGCGCGGCATCGGCTACAGCACGAAGGCCGCGTGCGAGGGCCTCATGCCGAAGGAGCCGCCACCCGGCCCGATCACCGAGGCGCAGGCCAGGAAGGAGTACGCGGCGGCGGCCAAGGCCAACCACAAGTGCGGCACGTCGGACCCGGGCTTCATCGGGCAGCTGACGACCGCGAACATCGCCCGCGACCTCGACCGGGTCCGCGCCGCGCTGGGCGAGCGGAAACTCAACTTCCTGGGCGTCTCATGGGGCACCTGGCTGGGCACGACCTACCGCGCCCTGTTCCCCGGCAGGGCAGGACGCATGTGGCTGGACAGCGTGGCGAACCCCGTCCCGAAGATGGACCTGTTCACCGAGGTGCGCGCCATGGCCACCGACCGGAACTTCCGGCGGATGGCCGCGTGGATCGCCGAGCGTGACGCCGAGTACGGGTTCGGCGACTCAACGGACGAGGTGGTCGGGGCGCTGACCCGGCTGCGCGAGAAGTACGCCGCCGACCCCGTGACCTTCACCGACATCGACGTCACCATCGACGGCCGGATGATCGCCGAGGCCGCGGGCCAGCCCAGCGTGGCCTGGCCGGACGTGAGCGAGGTGCTGGGGGAACTGGTGGACGCCACCGGGCCGGAGGCGCCGCCCGCGCTCAAGCGCCTCTTCCACGAGAACGGACCGCCGGCGCCGGAAGACGCGCCGGAGCGCCAGAACCTGGTCGCCCAGGTCGCGCTGTTCTGCAACGAGGACTTGGGGCCGCGGACGTTCGAGCCGGCCTGGAACGCCTACCGGCAGCGGCTGAAGCGCTACCCGGTGACCGGCGAGGCGAGCGCGTTCCGCCCGCTGTGCGCGGGCTGGCCGCTCCCGCCCCAGCCGTCACGCCCGGCCAAGGGCGGCGGCTCGCTCGTGTTGTCGGGTCACCTGCACGAGAACCAGTCCCCGTATGAGTGGACGAAGCAGACGCGGGCGGCGGCCGGCGGGCACGTGGTGACGATCGACGACGACGTGCACGGCTCCGCGCTGCGGACCCCCGGCTGCCTGGCGGCGATCGCCGCCTACTTCGAGACCGGCCGCCTCGCGAACACCTGTCCGGGTGTGCCGATGCCGTCCCGATGACCCTATGCCGTTACATTCCGCCTTCCCCCCGCCAACCGCGATGAGCTGGGGGAAAGGCATTTCAGTGATAGCCGAAGCCGTTCACGGCCTTCTCGCCCTTGACTTGACGAAATACCACCAGTCACATCTTTAACAAAGGCAACAAGGCAACTCTTTGCAGGCGGATTCAGATCATGTTAGAAGGGAGAGAAGCAGAGAGGACCGGGCACAGTGACGGTGATTCTCGACAGCATCTCCGTACGGCAACGCGGAGAGACCTGGCTCGACGACATAAACCTGGAATTAGCCGATGGAATGACCACTCTCATCGGCCCGATGACGGCGGGAAAGACGACTTTGATGCGCGTCGCCGCCGGTTTGCTGACGCCCGACTCGGGGCGCGTGGTGGTCAACGGAAAAGACGTCACCAAAATCTCGGTGCGAAAACGTTCGGTCGCTTTCGTCTATCAGCAATTCATCAATTATCCGTCGCTGACCGTCTACGAGAACATCGCCTCCCCGCTCCGCCTCGACGCCCGCTTCCGCGGCGACGGCGTGGACCGGCGGGTGCGCGAGGTGGCCGAGCTCATGGGCCTGGCCGACCTGCTCGACCGCCGTCCCGCCGAGTTGTCGGGCGGCCAGCAGCAGCGCACCGCCATCGCCCGCGCCCTGGCCAGGCCCGTGGACGTGCTGCTGCTCGACGAGCCACTGGCCAACCTGGACTTCAAGCTGCGCGAGCAGTTGCGCGCCGACCTGAAGACCATGTTCACCGGCTCCCCCGGAGTGGTGCTCTACTCCACCGCCGACCCGAACGAGGCGCTCACCTTCGCCGCGCCGACCGTGGTGCTGGGCGAGGGCCGGGTGCGGCACGTGGGCGACGTCGCCGACATGTACGCCCACCCGCCCACTCTCGCCGTGGCCGCCACGCTCAGCGACCCGCCGCTCAACCTGCTGCCGGGCGTCGTACGCGACGGCCGCATCGAGGTGCTCGGCACCTCCTTCCCCGCGCCCCGCGCGCACGCCTCGGGCCGTGACGTGCTGCTCGGCGTGCGTCCTCACCAGGTCTCGATCGGACGCGACGGCCCTGGCACGCTGGAGTTGCCCGCCGAGATCAGGCTCGCCGAGGTGACCGGCAGCGCGACCTTCCTGCACCTCCTCCTGGAGGGCGGCCGTCACCTGGTCGCCCACCTGCCGGGCACGCAGGCGTTCACACCCGGCGAATCCACCCGGGCGTACGTGGATCCCGCGCACATCTTCGTCTTCGACGAGGAGGGCGGCCGGCTGCTGGCCACCAGCGCCGCGGAGGTGGACCTGCATGGCTGACATCCGGCTGGAGGGCGTGGGCCACAGCTACGACGGCGGCCGGACGTGGGCGCTCAAGCCGATGACGTGGACGTGGCGGAGCGCGAAGGCGTACGCGCTGCTCGGCCCCAGCGGTTGCGGCAAGACGACGCTGCTGAACATCATCTCCGGCCTGATCACCCCCACCGAGGGCCGGATCTTCTTCGACGAGGAGGACGTCACCGGCGTGCCCACGGCGGGCCGCAACATCGCGCAGGTCTTCCAGTTCCCCGTCCTGTACGAGGAGATGTCGGTCTACGACAACCTCGCCTTCCCGCTGCGCAACCGCCGGGTCCCGAAGAAGGAGATCGACCAGCGGGTCCGCCAGGTCTCCCGGCTGCTCGGCCTCGACCACGTGCTCAACCGCAGGTCACGCCGGCTGGACGCGGGCCGCCAGCAGATCGTCAGCCTGGGCCGCGGCCTGGTGCGCTCCCAGGTGGCGGCCGTGCTGCTCGACGAGCCGCTCACCGTGGTGGACCCGGCGCTGAAGTGGACGTTGCGCAGCAAGCTCAAGGAGATCCACCGCGACACCGGCCACACGCTGATCTACGTCACCCACGACCAGACGGAGGCGCTGACGTTCGCCGACGAGGTGGTGGTGCTCAACGACGGAGCGATCATGCAGGCCGGGGAGCCCGCCGAGCTGTTCCTGTCGCCGGCGCACGAGTTCGTGGGCCACTTCATCGGCTCGCCCGGCATGAACATGTTGCCCGCCGAGGTGGTGGGCGGGGTCGTGCGGGTCGGCGAGTCCGACGTGGGAGCGGTCGGGAACGGCCTGCCGCCCGGTCCCGTGCGGATCGGGGTGCGGCCGGAGTTCGTGCGCATCGCCGGTACGGACCTCTCCCCCGGCGTGCGGGCCCGGGTCACCGGGATCGACCGGATGGGCGCGTACGACCTGGTCCACACCAGGGTCGGCGAGCACCAGGTGATCGCCAAGACCGAGGCGGACTCCTCCTACCGGCCGGACACGGTGGAGTTCCTGCACTTCCCGGCCGAGCGGACGTTCCTGTTCCGCGACGAGGTCAGGTGCGGCTCACTCGCGCCGCTCGACGGAAGGGGGCAGGCGTGAGCGGTCAGAGCGCCGTCTCGGCAGGCGAGAAGGACCCCGTGAGCGAGCCGCGCGGCACGATCGCCGCCGAGGCCCCGGCCGAGGACGAGCCGCGCCCCGTGCTCAAACGCAAGGACAACCGGGCCTGGTGGCTGGTCCTGCCCGTGGTGGTGTCGGTGGCGTTCACGGCGGTGATCCCGCTGATGACCGTCGTGAACTTCTCCGTGCAGGACGTCTTCAGCCCCACCGACCGGGTCTTCGTCGGCCTGGAGTGGTTCCGGTCGGTGGCCCGCGACCCCGAGGTGCGCGCCGCGCTGCTGCGCACGCTGCTGTTCTCGGCGCAGGTGCTGCTGCTGGAGATCCCGCTGGGCGTGGCGCTGGCGGTCTCGATGCCGCGCCGCGGCATGTGGGTGTCGGTGGCGCTGGTGCTGGTCGCGCTGCCGCTGCTCATCCCGTGGAACGTGGTGGGCACGATCTGGCAGATCTTCGCCCGCGGCGACATCGGGCTGGGCGGCTGGACGATCAACAACGTGCTGGGCATCAACTTCAACTACACGCTGGACTCGACGGACGCCTGGATCACGGTCCTGGTCATGGACGTGTGGCACTGGACGCCGCTGGTGGCGCTGCTGGCCTACGCGGGGCTGCGCTCGATCCCCGAGCCGTACTTCCAGGCCGCGCAGATCGACGGCGCCTCGGCGTGGGCCACGTTCCGGCACATCCAACTGCCCAGGTTGCGCGGGGTGCTGACGATCGCGATCCTGCTCAGGTTCATGGACAGCTTCATGATCTACACCGAGCCGTTCGTGGTGACGGGCGGCGGGCCGGGCAACGCCACCTCCTTCCTCAGCATCCTGCTGTCGAAGATCGCGGTCGGCCAGTTCGACCTGGGGCCGGCGGGCGCGTTCTCACTGCTGTACTTCCTGCTCGTGCAGATCCTCTGCTACGTCTTCTTCACCGTGCTCACCAGGTCGGGGAGGTGAGGATCATGGCAAGGACGACCGGCCGGCGGCTCCCCTGGGCGCGTACGGTCTTCTGGCTCTACATCGCCACGCTCATGTTGCCGCTGTTGTGGATGTTCGGCATGTCGATCCGGCCGAACGAGGACATCCTCGGCAGCTTCTCGCTCATACCCGGGCGGGTGACGTTCGACAACTACGTCACCTTCTTCACCGACTCCGTCTGGTATTCCAGCTATCTGAACTCCATCATCTACACCTCGATGAACGCGGTGATGTCGCTCATCGTGGCGCTGCCCGCGGCGTACGCTTTCTCGCGCTTCCGTTTCGCCGGCGACAAGCACCTGTTCTTCTGGTTGCTGACCAATCGCATGGCCCCGCCGGCGGTATTCCTGCTGCCCTTCTTCCAGATTTACCAGAGCGTCGGCCTGTTCGACACGCATCTCGGCGTGGCCATCGCGCACATGCTGTTCAACGTGCCGCTCGCGGTCTGGATCCTGGAAGGATTCATGTCCGGAATTCCGCGCGAAATTGACGAGACCGCGGCTATCGACGGATATTCGCTGCCGCGGTTCTTCATCCGGATTTTCCTGCCGATGATCCGCTCGGCGATCGGCGTGACGGCGTTCTTCTGCTTCATGTTCAGCTGGGTCGAGCTGCTGATCGCCAGGACGATCACCTCGGTGGACGCCAAGCCGATCGCCGCCACGATGACGCGGACGGTCAGCGCGGCGGGCGTGGACTGGGCGCTGCTGGCCACGGCCGGCGTGCTCACCATCGTGCCCGGCGCCGTCGTCATCTGGTTCGTGCGCAACTACATTGCCAAGGGCTTCGCGCTGGGGAGGGTCTAGCCGTGCTCGAATGGATGGTCTGGACCGGCCCCACCGCGCTGGTGTTCGCCGGGCTGGCCCTGCTGCTGGTCGTCATGGCGGTCTGGGCGCGCATCTCCCCTCCCGTGGCCAGGCGGGGCTTCCTGCGCATCGAGACCGACCGGGGCGACCGGCTCTACATCGGCCTGATCAGCGCCGCCGTCGTGCTGGCCGGCTGGATCGCAATCACCGACCTGTCCATGTGGCTCGCGCTCGGCTGCGCGCTGCTGGTGGCGGTCGTGATCGGCATATGGGGCTAACAGAAGAGGAGCCAAGCCAATGAGGCATCGGGCAGGCAGGTCCGCGGTCGTAGGGCTGGTCGCGATCTCCCTGATAGCGGCCGGCTGCAGCCAGGGCGCGCAGCAACCGACGAGCGACTTCAAGGAGGCCGACGGCAAGGCCGCGGCCCAACGGTGGATCTCGCAGGAGTTCACGCCGAGCACGCTGGGCAAGGACCAGCAGAGCGCGGAGATGGACTGGTTCATCAAGGCCGCGGCGCCGTACCGGGGCATGCAGATCAACGTGGTGTCGGAGACGATCACCACGCACGAGTACGAGTCGCAACAACTCGCCAAGGCGTTCACCGAGATCACCGGGATCAAGATCAAGCACGACCTGATCCAGGAGGGCGACGTCGTCGAGAAGCTCCAGACGCAGATCCAGAGCAACCAGAACATCTACGACGCCTACGTCAACGACTCCGACCTCATCGGCACCCACTCGCGCGGCGCCTACGTCTTCCCCCTGTCGGACTACATGGCCGGTGAGGGCAAGGCCGTCACCTCGCCCACGCTGGACCTGAACGACTTCATCGGCATCAGCTTCACCACGGGCCCGGACAAGAAGGTCTACCAGCTTCCCGACCAGCAGTTCGCGAACCTGTACTGGTTCCGCTACGACTGGTTCACCGACCCCGACATCAAGAAGCAGTTCAAGGAGGCCTACGGCTACGACCTCGGCGTACCGGTCAACTGGGCGGCCTATGAGGACATCGCCGACTTCTTCACCAACAAGGTCAACGGCAACGGCACCATCGACGGCAAGAAGACCTACGGCCACATGGACTACGGCCGCAAGGACCCCTCGCTGGGCTGGCGCTTCACCGACGCCTGGTTGTCCATGGCGGGCAACGGCGACCCCGGCATCCCCAACGGCCTGCCGGTGGACGACTGGGGCATCAGGGTGGAGAACTGCCGCCCGGTCGGCTCGTCGGTCACCCGCGGCGGCGACACCAACGGCCCCGCCGCGGTGTACGCGCTGACGAAGTACGTCGAATGGATGAAGAAGTACGCGCCACGCGAGGCCGCGGGCATGAACTTCAGCGAGGCGGGCCCGGTCCCCGCGCAGGGCAACATCGCCCAGCAGATCTTCTGGTACACCTCGTTCACGGCCGACATGACCAAGCCGGGACTGGCGGTCGTCAACAGCGACGGCACGCCCAAGTGGCGCATCGCGCCGAGCCCGCACGGCTCGTACTGGAAGGACGGCAACAAGCTGGGCTACCAGGACGCCGGCTCCTGGACGCTGCTGAACAGCACGCCGAAGGAGCGCAGGGCGGCGGCCTGGTTGTACGCGCAGTTCGTCACCTCCAAGACGGTGTCGCTGAAGAAGTCGATCGTCGGCCTGACGTTCATCCGCGACTCCGACATCAAGAGCCAGTACTTCGCCGACAACGCCAAGAACTACGGCGGCCTGATCGAGTTCTACGACTCGCCGGCCCGTAAGCAGTGGACCCCGACCGGCACGAACGTGCCCGACTACCCGAAGCTGGCGCAGCTGTGGTGGCAGAACGTGGCCACCGCCGTGACCGGCGAGACCACGCCGCAGCAGTCGATGGACAACCTGGCCAAGCAGCAGGACGACATCCTGTCGCGGCTGGAGCGGCTCTCGCGCGAGCGGCAGGGGTACGGCGGCCAGTGCGCGCCCAAGCTGAACCAGGAGCGCGACGCCCAGTACTGGTACGACCAGCCGGGCGCCCCCGCGCCGAAGCTGGCCGACGAGCGCGGCAAGCCGGAGACGCTGGACTACGACAAGCTGATCGCCACCTGGAAACAGGGCAACTGAGCCGGGAGGGCGAACCGCCGCCCGTGGCAGGAACGGGCGGCGGTCAGCCCTTCAGGTGCCCGCCCAGCCAGTCGAAGGCCCGCTCCTGCATGGGCACGTCGAAGCTGTGCGGCACGTCGGCGAAGACCGCCTCGTAACCCCCGGTGGCTCCGTAGCGTTCGCCGATCATGGCGTGGGCGCGGCGCATGCCCTCCTCGGGGAACAGGGCGTCGCGCAGGGCGTACTGGACCATGAGCGGCTGCGGGGCGCGCGCGGCGATCAGGTCGGGATAGTCGCCCAGCCGCGGCAGGCCGGGCGGCCAGAGCATCCAGGTGTGCTTCTCGACGTGCCCGCCGAGCATGTCGCGGAAGGAGGAGGCCATCGCGGCGACCACGACCGCCTCCACCCGCGGGTCGAACGCGCCGAGCAGCGCGGCCCGCAGGCCGCCGCCCGACAGGCCCGCGCAGCCGACCGCGCCGACGTCGGGACGCGAGCGCAGGTAGGCCGCCGCCGCCAGGTCCTCGCCCGCGACGACGCCCGCGAACGACGTGCCGAGCGCGGCGCAGTGCTTGGCCACGATGTGCTCGTGGTCCCTGGCCGCCGCGTCGTAGGAGTCGGGCTCTTCGACGCCGAGGGGGAAGCGGCGGCTGCCCCACACGAACACGTCGTGCGCCAGCACGGCGAAACCCCGCCGGGCCAGCGCGTTGGCGAAGGCCCGGCCGCCGTAGATCTCCTCGCGCAGCCGCCGCACCTCCTGCGACGGCTCCTCGGGGCCGTCGGCGATCTTCTCCTTGCCCACGAACTTCATGCCGGCGTGACAGTGCAGCGCCACCACCCCGGGCAGCGGCCCGGCGGCGTCGCGCGGCCTGAGCAGGTACGCGTGCGTGCGCGGCCCGAACCCCACCGACCAGGACAACTCCTCGCCGTACAGGTCGCCGTCGGTCCAGGTCCGCTCCACGCGTACGCCGGAGGCCACGAGGTCGAGCACCCCGATGGCCTCCCGCGCCGCCACGCGCAGCTCGGGCCCCGGCAGGACCGGGTACAACTCGCGCTGCGCGGCGACGACGCCGGCCAGCTCAGCGAACACGCGTGCCCTCGTCCGCCAGCAGCACGGGCTGCCCGGTACGCGCGGAGACGTTGGCCGCGTGCCCGGTCAGCACGCTGCGGATGCCGTCGCGGTAGCCGGCCTGCCGCGCCAGCGGGTCGTCGCCGGGCCCGCGGAAGACGTCGTCGAGCAGCAGCCGGTCGCCCCCGCCGTGCCCACCGGCCCCCGACTCGATGGGCACCTCCTCCGGCTCGCTCCAGTGCCGGCGCAACATGAGCCGCTCCCAGGAGCCGCTCGCGTGTTCCTTGGAGGACGCGCTGGGGTCGATGGCGGCGTGCGGCGGCGTCCACTCGCGCTCCACCACGTCCAGCTCCAGCCGCCCGGCCGTGCCGTTGAAGGCCACCCGGTAGCCCTCCCACGGGGAGTGGGCGTGCAACGAGTACGTCATGACCGCGCGGTTGGTGTAGCGCACCATGACGGACATGTTGTCGTCGATGTCGATGCCCTCGCCGAACACGTCCTGGTCGCGGATGTAGCCGTCCTCGTGCTCGGCGTCCAGGTAGAGCCGCTTGAGCCGCTCGTCCTTGGAGATGTCCTGCAAGTACGGGTCCGTGCCCAGCCCCGGGGCGCCGTGGGCGCGTACGGGACGGTCGGTGAGACCGCGTGCCGCGGCGTTCTCCGCGCCGTAGAACCGCAGGCCGGTCTGGGCGAAGACGAGCTCGGGCGCCGCGCCCAGCCACCAGTTGACCAGGTCGAAGTGGTGGGTCGACTTGTGCACGAGCAGCCCGCCGGAGTTGGCCCGCTCGCGGTGCCAGCGGCGGAAGTAGTCGGCGCCGTGGATCGTGTCGAGCATCCACTCGAAGTGCACCGAGGTGACATCGCCGATCGCGCCTTCGGACAGGATGCGGCGCACGGCGGAGTTGCGCGGCGAGTACCGGTAGTTGAAGGTGACGATCAGCTTGCCGGTGCCGCGCTCGGCCGCCGCGGCGATGGCCGCGCAACCGTCGGCGTCGGTCGTGAGCGGCTTCTCCACGATGACGTCGAGGCCCGCGTCGAGCGCCGCGCACACGTACTTCGCGTGCGTGGCGTCGACCGTGGTGACGATGACCGCGTCGGCGAGCTCGAGCACCTTGTCGAACTCATCGGCGGCGAAGCACGGCACCCCCTGGCCGATCCGCTGGGCGTAGTAGTCCATGCGGGTGCGGTTGGTGTCGCACAGGGCGACGATGGTGCCGGCGTCGTGCCATTGTCCGAGCAGCGCGTCGACGTACATCTGCGCGCGGTGCCCGAGCCCGACGAACGCGTACTTCATGTCTCTCCTATGCTCAGCCTGCGATGGAGGCGTTGACCTCCGTGATGAACTTCTGCGCGGCGTCGTCGGGGGTCATGCGGCCGAACATGACCTCCTCGGAGTAGCGCGTCAGGATGTCCTCCGTGGCGCTGGAGCCCTTCGGCGGGGCGGCCGGCGGGTCGGTCAGCTCGCCCTTGGCCTCGTCGAGGAAGGCCAGCGTCTTCTTGTCGGCGTCGGGGAGCTTGTCCTTGACCGCCGCCAGCACCTTGGAGCTGGCCGGCAGGCCACGGTCGCTGAGGATGATCGCGCCCGCCTCGGGGTCGTTGATCATGTAGTCGATGAACTTCGCGGCCTCGGCGGCGTGCTCGGTCTTGGAGGAGGCGCTGTAGAACATGGCCGGCTGCATGAACATGCCGCCGGCGGTGGCGCCCTTGATCTTCGGCATCCGCAGCAGGTCCAGCTCCTGGCCCGACGCCTTGCTGGCCGCGCCGAGCTGGTTGCTCCACCACATGCCCATGGCGCCGGTGTTGGTGCCGAGCAGCGACTGGTCGATGCTGGTCGCGCCGATCTCGGCGCTCTTGGCGGCGTCCGGCGCGCCCTTGCCCTTGATCAGGTTCTGCATGATCCCCCACCACTCCTTGACGGTGGCGGGCGTCACGCCGAGCTTGTTGCCGTCGTAGAACTGCTCGCCCTTCTGGGTGGCGTAGATCTGCAGGTAGCCGGGGTTCCAGCTGAGCTGGGTGCCGATGACCTTGCCGCCGCTGCCGGCGGTGACCTTGTTGGCCAGCTCGACGTACTCGTCCCAGGTCCACGCCTTGTCGTCGGGGAGTTCGGCCTTGGCCTGCTCGACCAGGCCCTTGTTGACGATTAACGAGAAGGCGTTGACGCCGGTGGGAATGGCGAACTGCTTGCCTTCGATCGCGCCGGTGGTCAGCACCTTGGCGTCGATGTCGGCGGTGTTCACCTTGCCGGTCATGTCGGCCAGGGTGCCGCGGTCGGCGTATTCGCGCAGGCCGCGGATCTCCAGGCTGATGATGTCGGGCGCGTCGCTGCCCGCGACCTTGGTGGACAGCGTCTCGTAATAGCTGGCCCAGTCGGAGAACTCGCCCTCGATGTCGATGGTCGGGTTCTTCGCCTCGAACTTCTTGATGGCCTCTTCGGTCATCTTCTGCCGCGCGTCACTGCCCCAATAGGAGAAGCGCAGCTTGGTCTTGCCGTCGGCGGTCTCGCCGCCGCTGCTTCCGCTGCCGCAGGCCGCGGTGACCGCCAGCACAGCGGTGGCGAGCAGGGCCGCCGACCACATCTTCTTGCCAGAGCTCACGGCTCTACCTCCTATGGGTGTTCACTGTTGGGGGGTGGAGGAGTTACTTCAGACCCGTGGTGGCGACACCACGGATCAGGTATTTCTGGCCGGCCAGGAAAAACCCGAAGATAGGGCCGAGCGCGATGATCGACATGGCGAACATCGGACCCCACGACGAATCGCTACTGGCGTCCAGGAACGTGCGCAACGCTACCGTCACGGTGAAATTATCGGGGTTGTTGAGATAGAGGAGTTGGCTGAGGAAGTCGTTCCACGTCCAGATGAATGTGAAGATCGCGGTGGTGGCCAGCGCCGGCATGCACAGCGGCATGACGACCCGCATGAAGATTCGCCAGTAGCCCGCGCCGTCGATCTCCGCGGCCTCGTCCAGCTCACGGGGCAGCGTGCGGATGAACTGCACCATCAGGAAGATGAAGAACGCGTCGGTCGCCAGGATCTTCGGCAGGACCAGCGGCCAGATCGTGTTGATCAGGTCGAGCTCGGAGAACATGATGTACTGCGGCACGATCGTTACATGGTGCGGCAGCATGATCGTGCCGAGCATGATCGCGAACCAGAGCTTCTTCAGCGGGAAGTTCAGCCGGGCGAAGGCGTAGGCGGCCAGCGAGCAGGCCACCAGGTTGGCCACCACCGAGATGGCCGTGACCACCGCGGAGTTCCACAGGTAGTAACCGAAGGGGTGCTTGAGCGCGTACCAGCCCTCGGTGTAGTTCTCCAGGGTGACCTCGCTGGGCCACAGGCCCGGCTCCCGGAAGATGATCTCCTCCGGCTTGAGCGAGCTGGAGATCATCCAGAGCAGCGGATAGAGCATGACCAGGCCGAAGCCGATCAGCAGGATGTGCTTGGCCACCCGTCCGCCCCTGAACGGGCGGAACAGGACCGGGACCGGCCTACTTGGTGTCGCCATAGAAGACCCAATACTTGGAAGCGAGGAAGTTCACCCCGGTGAGCCCGGCGATGATGAGCAGCAGGACCCACGCCATCGCGGCGGCGTAGCCCATGTCGTAGTTCTTGAACCCCTGCAAGTAGAGGTAGAGCGTGTAGAAGAGGGTGGAGTCGGCGGGGCCGCCCTTTCCACCGCTGACGATGAACGCCTGCGTGAACGACTGGAACGACTTGATCAGCTCCAGCACCAGGTTGAAGAAGATGATCGGGGTCAGCAGCGGGATCGTGATCGACTTGAACTGCCGCCACTTGCCCGCGCCGTCCACCGAGGCCGCCTCGTAGTAGCTGGCGGGGATCTGGCGCAGGCCGGCCAGGAAGATGATCATCGGGGCGCCGAACGTCCACACGTGAAGCAGGATCAGCGTGCCCAGCGCGTAGTCCGGGTGGCCGACCCAGCCCTGTCCCTCGATGCCGAAGATCCCCAGCACCGCGTTGACCAGGCCGTCGGCGCCGAAGACCTTGCGCCACAGGATCGCGATCGCGACGCTGCCGCCCAGCAGGGAGGGCAGGTAGAAGACCGAGCGGTAGAACGACAGGCCGCGCAGCCCCCGGTCCAGCACCAGCGCCAGGAGCAGGGCGAAGGCGAGTTGCATCGGGACCGAGACGACCACGTAGATCGTGGTCACCTTCAGCGAGGCGATGAACCTCGGGTCCTCGGTGAACATCTTGACGTAGTTGTCGAAGCCGACCCACTTGGCCTCCTCCAGGAGGCTGTAGTCGGTGAACGACAGGTAGAGGGAGGCGAAGATCGGGCCGATCGTGATGACGAGCAGGCCGACGAACCAGGGCGCCAGGAAGAGGTAGGCGGCCCGCGCCTCCCGGCGGGACCGTTTCGTGGAACGGTGGCCGCCGCGTGCGGGGTCCGGCACCGCGCGCTTGGGTTTCACCGCCACCGAAACTTCAGTCATCACGGACCTTCCGGCGAGAACACTAATGGATAGCGCTTTCCTATAGCTGGCGGGAAAGTTACGTCAACCCTTTGCAGGCGTTACATCACCGTTACCGATATATCGGAACGACGTTTTCCCTGCTAACAAGCTCGCACCCAGAATAAGTCTGATGAGTTACGATCCGATTTAGTACAACCGTTTGCAGTCGAGGAGCTACGTAGCGAGCTATCGGGGAGCGGCCGTGGAGTCCCTGATGACCAGGCGCGTCTCCAGCGAGGTCGTGGCGCTGACCTCCTGGATGAGCAGATCGACCGCCAGCCGCCCGGCCGCGGCCGTCGGCATGGCGACGGTGGTGAGCTTGGGCCGGTTCAGCCGCCCGGGAACGATGTCGTCGATGCCCACCACGCTGACGTCCTGCGGCACGCTCAGCCCCAGGTCGGCGAGTCCTTCGATGAGCCCGATGGCCACCAGGTCGTTGTAGGCCAGCACGCCGGTCGCCCCGCAGTCGCGCACCCGGCGCGCCGCGGCGAACCCGCCGCGTTCCGTGGGCGCGTTGGGACCGATCACGACGAGCTCGACGCCCGGCACCTGCTCGGCGGCCGTACGAATCTCGGCGCTCGTCCACGACCCGGCCGGTCCGGTGATCAGCGCGACGCGGGTGTGCCCGAGCCCGGCCAGGTGCTCCACCGCCAGCCTGGCCCCGTGCCCGACGTCCATCAGCACGGTGGCCGCGCCGCGCAGCCGCCGGTTGATGACCACGAACGGCACCCGTTCCGCCAGCCGTTCCAGCGCCTTGTTGGAGGAGCGCGGGCTGCACAACACCACGCCGTCCACCTGCTTGGAGAAGGCCTGGATCAGCTCCTCCTCGGCGGCCGGCTCCTCGTCGGTGTCGGCCACGAACAGGTGGTAGTCGCGCTGCCTGGCCGCCGAGTGCGCCGCCTTGATCAGCGGCGGGAAGAACGGGTTGGCGATGTCGGCCACGATCAGGCCCAGGTTGTGGGTACGTCCCGTGGTGAGCGCCCTGGCCGCCCGGTTGGGCCGGTAACCCAGCTCCTCGGCCACCGTCAGCACCCGGGAGCGGGTGGCGGCGTTCACCATGTGCGGCGCGGAGAACGTCCGGGACACCGTCGAGACATGCACGCCGGAGGCCCTGGCCACATCACGAATCGTCACTGTCACGTCGCTCACCCTAACGCAACCGATTGCAGTACCCATGAGTAGGATGAAAGCGCTTGCCGCACAACCTCGTTGTGGAAGGCTCCAGGAACCCCCAGCTAGACGGGCGGTAACGAAATCACCTCTTGACGCCTCACCCTTCCGGACATGAAGGTTTAGTGCAACTGTTTGCAGTCTTGAAGGAGCCCCACACGGTGAGCAGAGTCCTCGTCACCGGAAGCGCAGGACGCCTCGGCCGCAGCGTGGTCAGCACGCTCGCGGCGGCCGGGCACGAGGTCATAGGCGTGGACCGCACGCCCGGCACCCCGCCGGAGGCGGCGGCCACGTTGCCGGCCGACCTCACCGACACGGGTGAGACCTTCGAGGTCCTGGCCAGGTTCAGACCCGAATCGGTGATCCACCTGGCCGCGATCGCGACCCCGTTCAGCTTCCCGGAATCGGTGATTTTCAAGGTCAACACGCAGCTCGCGTTCAACGTGTGCGAGGCGTCGGTGGCCCTGGGCGTGGGCGGCGTGGTGGTGGCCAGCAGCCCCACGGTCATGGGGTACGGCGCGCCCGGCGGCTGGACGCCGTCGTACCTGCCGATCGACGAGGAGCACCCGGTCCGGCCCTGGAACGCCTACAACCTGTCCAAGGTGGCGGCCGAGCAGACGATGCGGACGTTCGCCGTGGCCAGCGCCACGACCAGGTTCGCCGCCGTCCGGCCGTGCTTCGTGATCCCGCCGGAGGAGTGGGCGGGCGCGCCCACGCAGCAGGGCCACACGGTGCGCGAGCGGCTGGATCGGCCGGAGCTGGGCGGGGTGTCGCTGTTCAACTACATCGACTCCCGCGACGCCGCCGAGATGATCTCCGTGCTCAGCGAGGCGCTGCCCGAGTTGCCCAGCGGCGAGGTCTTCTTCGCCGGCGCGGCCGACGCGCTGGCCAGGAAGCCGCTGGCCGACCTGCTCCCCCAGGTCGTGCCCGGCACCGAGGCGCTCGCGGCGGGTCTCACCGGCACCTCTCCGGCCTTCTCGACGGCCAAGGCGAAGCGCCTGCTCGGCTGGCAGCCCACGCGTACCTGGCGTACCGAACTCAAGGATGTTGACGAATGAACCTCAGCGGTGTCCTGTTCTTCCCCGTGACCCCCTTCGGCGCCGACGGCGCGCTTGACGAGCAGGTGCTCGCCCGGCACATCCGGCAGGGCATGGAGCACGGCCCCGGCGGCGTCTTCGTGGCGTGCGGCACCGGGGAGTTCTCCGCCCTGTCGGAGGCCGAGCACGCGCGGGCGGTGCGGGTGGCGTCCGAGGCGGTGGGCGGCCGGGTGCCGCTGCTCGCCGGCGCGGGCGGGCCGCTCGGCGCGGCGCTGAGCCAGGCGCGGGCGGCGCGTGACGCGGGCGCCGACGGGCTGCTGCTCATGCCGCCGTACCTGGCGCAGGGCCCCGGGCACGGCTTCGAGGCGTACGTGCGGGCGGTGGCCGAGGTGCTGCCGGTGATCGTCTACCAGCGCGGCTCCGTGGTGCTCGAACCGGAGGCCGCCGTGGCGCTGGCCGGCATTCCCGGGGTGATCGGGCTCAAGGACGGCGTGGGCGACATCGACCGCATGCAGCGCACCGTGCTGGCCGTGCGGGAGGTCCACCCGGACTTCCTGTTCTTCAACGGGCTGCCGACGGCCGAGCTGACCATGCCCGCCTACCGGGGCATCGGCGTGGAGCTGTACTCCAGCGCGGTGTTCGCGTTCGCGCCGGAGATCGCCCTGGCCTACCTCAACGGCGACGAGCGGCTGCTGACGCAGTTCTACGCCCCGCTCGTCCGCCTGCGCGGCAAGGTGCCCGGCTACGCGGTCTCCCTGGTCAAGGCCGGTGTACGGCTGCGCGGCCTGGACGTGGGCGCCGTCCGCCCGCCGCTGGTGGAGGTGAGCGACGAGCACCTCGCCGAGCTGGAGACGCTGATCAAGCAGGGGCTCGGCCTGGTGACGTCATGACGGTCGCGGAGCTGCGTACCGAACTGCGCACCGCCCCGCTGCCCCGGCCGTGGGGCGCGGACGTGCCGTACAACCATGTGATCGTCACCCACGTCACGCTGGCCGACGGGCGCACCGGCACGGGGTTCTCGTGGACGCCGCAGATCGGCGCGCACGCCGTCAAGGCGCTGCTCGACCACGACCTGCGCGAGGCCGTGATCGGGCTGCCCGCGCACCCCGAGGTGGTGTGGGACCGGTTGTGGCGGCACCTGCGCGAGGCGGGTCCCGGCGGGATCACCACGGTCGCGCTGGCCGGCATCGACCTGGCGCTGTGGGACCTGCGCTGCGGCGGCGAGGCGCTGCCCGACGTGCTGGGCCGGCGGCGCGAGGAGGTGCCGGTCTACGGCAGCGGTGTCAACCTGCACTACCCCCTCGACGAGCTGGTGGCACAGGCGCGGCGCTGGGTGGCGGCCGGGTACCGGGGCGTCAAGATCAAGGTGGGCCGCCCGGACCTGGCCGAGGACGTGGCCAGGGTGGCGGCGGTCCGCGAGGTGATCGGCCCCGACCGGCTGCTCATGATCGACGCCAACCAGCGCTGGGACCTGCACAGGGCCCGGCGGGCGATCGCCGCCCTGCGCGAGTTCGACCTGCACTGGATCGAGGAGCCGCTGCCCGCCGACGACGTGGCCGCGCACGTGGAGCTGCGCCGCTCCATCGACGTGCCGGTCGCGGTCGGCGAGAACGTCTACACCACCTACGGCTTCCGCGACCTGCTGGCCGCCGGGGCGTGCGACGTGGTGCAGCCGAACGTGGTGCGGGTCGGCGGGATCACGCCGTTCCTGCGGATCGCGGAGCTGGCCAGGACGTACGACGTGCCGGTCTACCCGCATCTGCTGGGCGAGGTGTCGGGGCAACTCGCCCTGGCCCTGCCGCAGCCGGTCATGGCCGAGGACGTCGAGGACGCCTCCTTCGCCACGCTGGGGCTGCTGAAGCCGCCCTACCCGGTGGAGGTGGCCGACGGAGTGCTGCGGTCGGGCGGGCACGCCGGGCTCGGGCTGAGGTGGTCGTGATGTCGAGGTGCTTTTGATGTTGAGGTGGTTCTGATGGCCCCCGTCAAGGTTGTTCTGGCGGGCGGCCACGGTCACGGCGCCCACCACCTGGGCGTTCTGCGCGGGCTCACTACCCGTGGCCTGGTCGAGCTGGTCGGGGTCTGCGACCTGCGGCCGGTCGAGGTGGACTTCGGCGCCCCGCTGCAGTCGCCCGACCTGGGCGAGCTGATCGCGAAGACCGGCGCGGAGATCACGGTCATCTGCACGCCGATCAACACGCACGCCGACCTGGCGATCACCGCGTTGCGCGCCGGCTCGCACGTGCTGCTGGAGAAGCCGCCCGCGCCCAGCCCCGAGGAACAGCGCAGGATCGCCGAGGTGGTGGCCGAGACCGGGCTGGCCTGCCAGGTCGGGTTCCAGTCGCTCGGCTCGGCGGCCGTCCCGGCGCTGCGCGAGCTGATCGCGAGCGGGCGGCTCGGCCGGGTGCGGGGCATCGGCGGCTGGGGCGCCTGGCACCGCCCGGCTGCCTACTTCACCCGCGCCCCCTGGTCCGGCCGGCGTCGCCTGAACGGCGTGGACGTGATGGACGGCGCGCTGACGAACCCGTTCGCGCACGCCATCGCGACCGCGCTGGCCCTGGCCGACGGCCCGATCGCGGAGATCGAGACCGAGCTGTTCCATGCCCATGCGATCGAGTCGGACGACACCTCCTGCGTACGGGTGCGGCTGGCGGACGGCTTCACCATCACGATCGCCACCACGTTGTGCGCCCCGGCGCCGCCGCCGCCCGAGCCCGGCGTGGCCGTGCGTGGCGAGGGGCACCTGATCGTACGGGGTGAGCGGGGCGTGGCCACGCTGACGTACACGCATGACCGGCTCAAGGTGGAGCTGCCCGACGGCTCGGTCACCACGACCGTGCACGACCGGGTGAACCTGCTGGAGAACCTCATCGAGCACGTCCGCACGGGCGCGGAGCTGCTGGTGCCGCTGGCCCGCACCGAACGCTTCACGCAGGTGCTGGACGCGATCCGGCTGGCCCCCGAGCCGACGCCGATCCCCGAGCGGCACCAGGTCGTGGAGCGCGACGACGAGGGCGAGGTCGTGAGCCGGGTGCTGCCCGGCGTGGCCGAGCTGACCCGGCAAAGCGCGCTGGAGCTGGCGCTGTTCTCCGAGCTCGACGTCCCGTGGACGCGGGTGGAGCTGCTGGTGGCGGGCCGGGCGGTGGCCGCCTATGAGCTGCGGCCCGAGCTGCCCGTCACCGACTCGCCCCGCCCGTACCTGCATCGGGTACGCACCCTCGGCGGCGTCGAGGTCACCGAGGTCCGTCCCGAGGACCACGTGCACCACCTGGGTGTCGGGGTGGCGATCTCGGACCTGGGCGGGGCGAACTTCTGGGGCGGGCGCACGTACGTCAAGGACCGGGGGCCGACCTGGCTGGAGGACCACGGCACGCAGCGGCACGTGCGTTTCTCCCGGCTGGCCGACGGCGGCTTCACCGAGCACCTGGAGTGGGTCGGGCCCGGCGGCCTGATGGCGCGCGAGGAGCGTACCGTCACGGCCCGGCCGCTCGGGGAGCACTGGGCGCTGGACTTCGCGTTCACGCTCACGAACCTCACCGGCGCGCCGCTGAAGATCCAGAGCTCGGCCACCAAGGGCCGGGCGGGCGCGGGCTACGGCGGCTTCTTCTGGCGCGCGCCCGGGACCTCGGTCGATCGCGTCACCCTGCCCGGCGGCGAGGAGGCCGTGCACGGCAGCACGGACCCGTGGCTGGCCATGTCGGGCACCACCCCGGAGGGCCGGGACTGGACGCTGGTCTTCGCCCAGGCCGACGGCGACCCGTGGTTCGTGCGGGTGGCCGAATATCCGGGGGTGGGGCAGGCGCTGGCCTGGGACACGCCGCTGGTGGTCGACACGACGCTGACCAGGCGGGTCGTCACGGCGGTGATCGACGGCCGGCTGGATCTGGCCGCCGCGTCCGCCGTCGCGGGTGAGCTGCTGCGATAGCCCTTGAACAACGATGCCTATCCCAGGTTCTCCTGGCGCGATCTGAGCTGGCCCCGGATCCGGGACACCTTCGACGAGCGAAGACGCCTGCTGGCGTTGTTACGCTTCAGCCGCCCCCGTACGCTCGCCGCACTGTGCGTGACGGTGCTCGCGTCGATCACCGCGGCGCCGCTGACCGCGATCTTCGCCCGCCATCTGGTGGACGCGATGACCTCGGCACCGGCCGCGCTCCTGTGGCCGGTGGCGGGATTCGCCACCGCGATGCTGACCAGGCAGGCCGCCGAGGTCCTCGGACGGGCGCTGAAGGCGGCCCCCTCCGCAATCGCAGGTCCGACTCAGAACCGGCCCGCCATGCCAGGGGCGCTCTGGAACGATCCACGTGAGGTGATCGCTATGCAACGTAAGCGGCGCGATGTGAGCGTCAGAACATCGAGGCGGCATCCATCCCATCCTGCCGACCCGCCGACCCGCCGACCCGCCGACCCGAGGGCATCACCCCTGGCTCACTCAACGTCATCATCCTCGCCCGTAGTCCAGCCGTGACGGGTCAGGTGGATTTCGATACTCCGGCGTCCCCACGCGCTACTCCTCGCCGTCTCCCACGAGCCCCACCTCCTCAACAGGTCCCTCCGAGCCTCATCCCGAGCATGGTCCGAGACCCGCTGAAGCACCGCACGAGCCTCAGCCACAACTTGCTCCGCCCTCGCTTTCGATGATCCAGCCTGGAAGGCGTCATCGGACATGGGTCTCCTCCTTCGTCTCCACCGGTAGTTGCACCCAGACGCCAGTCCGTCCCCAGTTGTATCGGCGAAACCCCCACATTCCCGCCAGGGCATCGACCAGGTCCAGCCCTCGCCCAGACTCCTTGCCGTCCACCGGCTCGCAGGGAAATGGCACCGTCGGGGACCCCTCATCGATCACCTCGACACCGATCAGCCCGTCCGCGACCTGTGCAAGCCGGATCTCGACCCGGCCGCCCGGCCGCCCCGACCTCGTGTGCTTGACGGCGTTCGCAACCAACTCGCTGACCACCAACAACACATCCCCGGCGCTGCAGCCCGCCCCTGCTAGGACTGCTCGCACGCAGTGACGCGCCACTGGCACTGACGTCGCCACCCCTGGCAGCCGGAAGCGGCCCAGTTCCCGCCCCATCACAGGAACATCACTGCGCGGCGAATTCGCTCCACAGCGCCCAGGGCTTCGACGTCCACCTGGCACCAGGGCCAAGGCCCCCATGTATAGGTCCAAACTCCATTCCGCATGACAGCGCGGACCCTTAGCCCAGGCAGCGCGATAGTAACTCGCCGAAGATCGAATTGCGGAGCTAGACCCAAGCTGCCCAGCTCTTGATCCAGATGCGTAAGGTGACCAAGTCGTTGCCGGTCGGAGTCGGTGATGGGCATGATAAACCTCCGGAAGAGCACCATTGATTGCGCGCTGCATCCGCATTTCCGGAGCGGTCAGCGCCTTGAAGTCCTACACTCGGAAAAATACCGTAAGAGAAACGCTCCTAGCAGCGTTCCAGCGGAAAATTACCAGAGAGTATGGCTTGGGAGTCATAAGCGTGTCACTAGAGACGAGCCCCACCGTGCGCCGACGCCGACTTGCGTCTGAACTGCGACGACTCAGAACTGAACGTCAGATGTCTATGCAAATTGTGGCAGAGCGTATGGAAATGGCCACCGCGACAATCAGTCGCATCGAAACGGGGCGTCGAAGCATCAGGCTCCGCGATCTGCGTGCGCTCCTTGACATCTACGAGATTGATGGGGCAGAACGGGAATCTCTACTCAATCTCGCACGAGAGGCGCAGGAGAAAGGATGGTGGCAAAAGTACGCAAATGTACTGCCCGGCGAATACTCCACCTTCATCGGGCTAGAAGCGGAAGCACGGCTGATCCGGCACTACAACCAGAGCCTGGTTCCAGGACTGCTGCAAACCGAGGCATATGCACGCGCGGTCACTGTAGCCACTCGCCCTGGAGAGTCTTCGGAAGAGATCGACCGACTCGTCTCGATCAGGCTGAAGCGTCAAGAGCGCCTGGATGATAACTCGTTCGAGCTGGCAGTTATCCTCAGCGAGACCGTTATCCGCCAGAGCATCGGCCCGACGGCGCTGATGGCCGATCAACTCCGCTGGCTAGTGCAAGCCAGCGAGCGCAGCAATGTCATGTTGCAGATCCTGCCGCTTCGCGCAGGAGAGCACGGAGCATTGACTGGATCGTTCAGCATTGTAGGGTTTCCCACCCCCAGCGACATGGATGTCGTTTATCTGGAAAACATGATCAGCGCCGTGTACTTGGAGGAGGCCCAGGAAGTCAGATCCTACGAAGGCGTGTTCGACTATCTGCGGGCCGCCGCCCTGAGCCCCAACGATTCCAGGGCTATGCTGGTGGAGGTTCTGGAAGATCTTGGGTAGAACACTGATGAAGGGAGCGAACGATGCGAGAGCCGGACGAATGGGTCAAGAGTTCTTATAGTGGCGGCAATGGCGATTGTTTCGAGCTGGGCAGGAGCGGCGAATTGATCGCAGTACGCGACTCCAAGGACCCTGATGGCGCAAGGCTGTACTTCACCCGTGCAGAGTGGAACGCCTTCCGCAAGGGGCTCGTGGATGGCGAGTTCGACTCGCTCTGAGCGATGAACACTCTGCTCAAACACACTCAAGTGCGCCTACAGCACCGTAATCCCTGCACCCGCTGCTCAATTTTCCGAGGCAGGCTAGCGGGAGCAGGGAAAGAAGTGGCCCGGCGTTGCTGCCTGCTCGGGCAAAGCCCTCCTCAGCGGCGCTGCCCGATCTCCTGCCCCACTTTGCGTAACTAAATGTCACAATCCGAAGGCGGGGAAGTCCACCCTGATCAAGCTGCTCACCGGAGTGCACCGGCCCACGTCCGGCACGATCCTGGTGGACGGCGTGGACCTGCGTGACCTGGACCCGGCCGCCTGGGCGGGCGTGTGCACCGGCACCCTCCAGGACTTCCTCAAGCTCCAGACCCCGCTGTCGGAATCGGTGGGCGCGGGCGACCTGCCCGGGATCGGGGACACCGGCCGGATCGAGCGGGCGCTGGCGCGATCGGGCGCGGACGGCATCGTGCGGCTCCTCCCCGACAGCCTGCGCACCCAACTCGGGCGGACCTTCGGCGAGTTCCCGGCCGGCGCGATCAGGATTGTCCGGGAGGCTCGTTGACCGGTTCGGCGCGGTCAGGTCGTTCGGGGGGCTCGCCGACCGGTTTGTTCGCCGTCGCGCGCAGGAGTCGCAGCGCCCCTCGTGACAGGGCCGTCAGGATGTCGGCGGCCTCGTCCAGGTCGGGGTAGCGCCCCTCCAGATGGCCCATCGCCAGCGCGTTGGTGGCCGCGTTGATCCCGTCGGCGATCATCTCCAGCCGCCGCCTGTCCCGCTCGTTGTCGGCCGTGTAACCGAGCGCGGCCAGGTCGGCGGCGTGGTGGTCGCGGTAGGCCGCCGCCGTCTCCGTCGCGAACTCGCGCAGTGAGGAGGCGGGGTCGTGCCGCGCCCTGAGCTGGATGCGCAGCAGTTCGGGGTGGCGGCAGACCGACTCCAGGGGGATGCGGAACGTCTCGCGGTGCAGGTCGAGGTCGCCGGGGGATTCGCGGGCCTTGCGCCGCGCCTCCCGCATCGAGGCGCGCAGCCGTTCGCCGCCCTCCTCCGCCAGCACCAGCAGCAACTCCCCCATGTCCTTGAAGTGCACGTAGAAGCTGGACTGCGCGATCCCGGCGGCCTTGGCGACCTTGACCGTGCTCAGCCCCGCCTCGCCCTCCTCGTCCAGGATCGCCAGGGCCGCGCGGATGAGCTTGCGTCTGGTCAGGTCCTTGGCCTCGCTCCTGCTGAGCGGCGGCGTGCTCGTCATCGATCCCCCTCCCTCCCCGTAACGATTGTCCCGCGGGTCTTGTGCGTAATTTCACCGATAGTACTATCGGTGAAATTGCTCTCGGGGGGATCTACCGGGAGGAGGCGTGGATGAAACGCTGGAGGACGCCGGCCACACTGTTGCTGGCCTCGATGGTGATGCTGGCCTGCAGCGGCCAGCGGCCGGTCGCCGCGCCGCAGGCCAGTGCACCCGCGACGGGCCCGGCCCAGGGCGGACGCCTGATCTATGCGCTCAGTGCGGACGCCAACGGGTTCAACCCGGTCACCGACCAGTTCGCGGCGCAGAGCTACAGCATGGCCGGCTCGATCATCGAGCCACTGGTGAGCGTGAACGCGAACGGCGAGTGGAAGCCGTACCTCGCAGAATCGCTCACCCCCAGCAAGAAGTACGACGAGTGGACCATCAAGATCAGGTCGGGCATCTCCTTCTCCGACGGCATCTCCCTGACCGGTGACATCGTCAAGGCCAACCTGGAAGCGCAGAAGAAGTCCCCGCTGACGGCGGCGGTGTTCGTGCCGATCAAGTCGTTCGAGCTGGCCGACCCGATGACGGTCGTGGTCAAGCTGAACCAGCCGTGGGTGGCCTTCCCCTACTACCTGGCCGCGCAGAACGGCATGATCGTCCCGCCCTCCTCCCTGACCGACACCAAGTCCGGCAGCCTCAAGCCGGTCGGCACCGGGCCGTTCATCTTCAAGGAGTACGTGCCGGACAACCGCATGGTCGTCACCCGCAACCCGCGTTACTGGCAGAAGAACCTGCCCCACCTGGACGAGATCGAGTTCAGGATCCTGCCCGACAGCCAGACCCGCGCCCAGACCCTCGAAGCGGGCGGCGTGGACGCCATCGGCACCTCCCGCGACGAGGACCTGAGCAAGTTCGGCGCGATGAAGGACACCTACACCGTGCACCGGGCTCAGGGCATGGCGGTGGCCGAGTACATGTTCCTGCTCAACACCGCCGTGGCGCCGCTCGACGACGTACGGGTGCGCAGGGCCATGGCCCACGCCATGGACCGCCAGACCGTGATCAAGACCCTGCGCGGCGGGCTGACCGAGCCGGCCGAGGGCCCCTGGTCCAAGGACTCCCCCTGGTACGCCCCGGGCGGCTACCCCGAGTACGACGCCGCCAAGGCCGCCGCCCTGGTCAAGGAGGTGGAGGCGGAGAAGGGCCCGATCCGGTTCGAGATGATCTCCACCCCCGACCCCAACACCATGCAGGGCGTCGAGCTGGCGCAGGACATGTGGCGCAAGGCCGGCATCGAGGTGTCGATCAAGCAGGCCGACCAGGCCGACCTGATCAACCGCGCCATCACCGGCAACTTCTCGGCCACCGTGTGGACGCAGTTCTCCGCCCAGGACCCCGACGGCGAGTACATCTGGATGCACCAGGGCTACGCCAAGCCCGTCGGCGCCATATCGCTCAACATGACCAGGCTCAAGGACGACCAACTGAGCGCCGCCCTGGACGTGGGCCGGGTCAGCCCGGACGAGGCCACCCGCAAGAAGGCGTACGCGACCGTGCAGGAACGGCTGCGCGACCAGGTCCCGTACGTGTTCATCGACCACCTCAACACCGGCGCGATCATCGCCAAGACCAGGGTGCGCGGCATCGGCGAGCACGTGCTGCCCGACGGCGACAAGGGGCTGCCGCTGACCGGCTCGCCCATCCCGTACCACCCGTTCGGCCAGCTCTGGGTCAGCGAACGGTGATCATCGTCCACCGGCTGGTCCGGCTCCTGGTGGTGCTGGTCGTGGTGACCTTCCTCTCCTTCGTCCTGCTCAACCTGCTGCCCGGCGACCCGGTCACGCAGATCCTGGGCCTGTCGGCGACCGAGGAGGCCCGCGCCCAGCTCCGCCAGGAGCTCGGGCTGGACCAGCCGCTGCTGGTGCGCTATCTCGACTGGCTCGGCGGCCTGGCCACCGGCGACTTCGGCAACTCCTACATCACCCGGATGCCCGTCGGCGCTGAGCTGGCCGAGCGGCTGCCGGTCACCCTGGAGTTGCTGGTCGCCGCGCAGCTCATCGCGCTGGGCCTGGCCGTGCCCGTGGGCGTGGCCGCCGCCCGCCGCGCCGGACGTCCCCTGGACCAGGCGCTCACCGCGCTCAGCTTCGCGTTGTTGTCCACGCCCGTGTTCGTGATGGGCGTGGTGCTGATCCTCATCTTCGCCGTCACCCTTCAGGTGCTGCCCGCGACCGGGTGGACGCCCATCTCGCTCGACCTGGGCTGGAACCTCACCTCGGTGATCCTGCCCGCGGTCACCCTGGGCTGCGGGCAGTTCGCGGTGTACGCGCGGTTGTTGCGTACCGACCTGATCGCCACCCTCCAGGAGGACTACATCACGCTCGCCCGCGCCCGCGGCCTGTCGCCGCGCCGCATCCTGTGGCGGCACGCGCTGCGACCCTCGGCGATCACGCTGATCACCGCGATCGGCCTGAACCTGGGCGCGCTCATCGGCGGCACCGTGATCATCGAGACCCTCTTCGGCCTGCCCGGCATCGGGCGGCTCATCGTCGACTCCATCTTTTCCCGCGACTACCTGACGGTTCAGGGAGGCGTCGTGCTGATCTCGGTCGGCTACGTGGTGGTCAACTTCGCGGTGGACCTGGTCTACGCCGCCGTCGATCCCAGGATCAGGCGTGCGTAGGCGGCTGGGCCTGGGTTTCTGGCTGGCGGCCGGCTGGATCGGGCTGATCTTGCTCGCCGCGCTGCTGGCCGATTTGCTGCCGTTCGCCCGCTACGACGAGACGCTCGCGGGGCCGCCTCAGTCGGGGCCCAGCGCCGCGCACCCCTTCGGCACCGACGGCCTCGGGCGCGACGTGCTCAGCAGGGTCGTGTACGGCGCCCGCGTCTCGCTCGGCGTCGGCATCGGCGCGGTCCTGCTGGGCCTGGGCATCGGCGCCCCGCTCGGCATCCTGGCCGGCTACCGGCGGCGGGCCGCGGACGCGGTCATCATGGCGGTCAACGACGTGGCGCAGGCGTTCCCCGCGCTGGTGTTCGCGCTGGCCGTGGTGGCCTTCGCCGGCGCGAACCTGCGCAACGTGCTGATCGTCCTGGGCGTCCTGGGCGTGCCCTCCTGGGTACGCCTCATCCGCGGCGCCACCCTCACCTTCGCCGAGCGGGAGTTCGTGCTGGCCGCACGCGTGCTGGGCACCCGAGACCGGCGGATCCTGTGGCGGGAGATCGTGCCGAACGTGGCCGTGCCCGCCGCCTCCTACGCCTTCATCGGCATGGCCGTGGTCGTGGTCGCCGAGGGCAGCCTGGCCTTCCTCGGCCTGTCCGTCCAGGCGCCCCAGCCGACCTGGGGCGGCCTGATCAACGAGGGCCGCACGCTCATGGAGACCGCGCCGCACGTGGTGCTGGCCCCCTCGGTCGTCATGTTCCTGACCGTGTTGTCGTTCAACCTGGTGGGCGACCGGCTGCGGGCCATGACGGACGTGCGCGAGAGCGGCCTGGAGCCGGTACGCCAGGCCGCCGCCCCCGCGCTGCCCACCGCCACGCACCCGATCCGCGACACCCTCCTCCAGGTCGAGGACCTGCGCACGCACTTCGACACGCCGCGCGGCACCGTCAAGGCCGTGGACGGCGTCAGCTTCACTTTGGAACGCGGGAAGACCCTGGCCATCGTCGGTGAGTCTGGGTCGGGCAAGTCGATGCTGATCCGCTCGATCCTGGGCCTGCTGCCCGGCAACTCCGTCCGGGGCGGCCACGTGTACCTGTCGGGCGACGACCTGACCGCCTACGACCCCGCCGAGATGCGCGCCATACTCGGGCTCCGGCTCGGCACCGTGTTCCAGGACCCGATGACCGCGCTGAACCCGGTGCGCACGATCGGCACCCAGGTCATGGAGCCGCTGCGGGTGCATCTGAAGCTGAACCGCGCCCGGGCCCGCACCGAGGCCATCCGGCTGCTGGCCTCGGTCGGCATCCCCGACCCCGTACGGATGCTCCGCCGCTATCCGCACCAGCTCTCGGGCGGGATGCGGCAGCGGGTGACGATCGCGATGGCGTTGTCGTGCGAGCCCGACGTGCTGTTCGCCGACGAACCCACCACCGCGCTCGACGTCACCATCCAGGACCAGGTGCTGCGGCTGCTGCACCGGCTGCGCGAGGAGCGGGACATGGCCGTGGTGCTGGTCAGCCACGACCTGTCCGTGGTGGCGCGGTGGGCCGATGAGGTGATCGTGATGTACGCGGGCAAGGTGGTGGAGCGGGGACCGGCCGCGGAGGTGTTCGCGCGGGCGCGGATGCCGTACACGGAGGCGCTGCTCCAGGCCGCCCCCCGGCTGACGGACCCGGTGCACCACCGGCTGCGGGTCATCCCGGGCCGCCCGCCGGACCTGGTGGACCTGCCGGCGGGATGCGCGTTCCGGGCGCGGTGCTCGTACGCGCAGGAGCGGTGCGGGCAGGAGGCGCCGCCGCTGTTCGAGGAGGGCGCCCACCATCACCAGTACGCCTGCTGGTACCCCAGGCAGGCGAACGCGGAAACATCGGAGGTCGAGAGCCGTGGCCGGTAGCGGTATTGCCCACCTTCGCCCCCGTGACGAGGTGTTGCTCCGGGTGGAGGATCTGGTCGTGGAGTTCCCCGCAGGCCGTGGCCGGACCGTACGGGCGGTCTCCGGAGTGAGCTTCGACCTGGCGCGCGGCGAGACGCTCGGCATCGTCGGCGAGTCCGGCTGCGGCAAGTCCAGCGCCGCCCGCGCGCTAGTCCAGCTGCCGCCGCCCCGCTCGGGCTCGGTCCTGCTGGACGGCCTGGAGCTCACCGAGCTGCGCGGGGAGGCGCTGCGCCAGACCCGCCGCCGCCTGCAGATGATCTTCCAGGACCCCATCTCCTCCCTCAACCCGCGCCGCCGCGTCCGCGACATCGTCGGCGAGGGCCCGCGCGTGTGGAACCTGCCCGGCGACCGGGTGGACGAGGTCCTGGAGGCGGTCGGGCTCGATCCGGCGACGGCCGCGGTACGGCGGCCGCACGAGTTCTCCGGCGGGCAGTGCCAGCGCATCTCGATCGCCAGGGCGCTGATCCTCGATCCGGAGGTGGTGATCTGCGACGAGCCGGTGTCGGCGCTGGACGTGTCGGTGCAGGCGCAGATCCTGGGCCTGCTGGAGGACCTCAAGGACCGCTACCGGCTCACGCTCGTCTTCATCGCCCACGACCTGGCCGTGGTGAAGAACGTCAGCGACCGCATCCTGGTCATGTACCTGGGCAAGGTGTGCGAGCTGGCGCCGGGCGCGGACCTCATCGGCCGGCCCGCGCATCCGTACACGCGGGCCCTGATCGCCTCCATCCCCGGCGGCGGCCTGGACCTGCCGCCCGCCGACACCCTGATCAGCGGCGAACCGCCGTCCCCCGTCAACCCGCCCACGGGCTGCCGGTTCCGCACCCGCTGCCCGCGCGCGGCGGCGAAGTGCGCCGAACAGGAGCCCCAGATCCGGCAGATCGGCGAGGACCACTGGCTGGCCTGCCATTTCCCTGATATTTCGCAATAAGGAGTGCTTGACGATATGGCCATTGATTTCACCCTCGCCCCTGAGCACGAGGAGATCCGCAAGCGGGTCCGCGCCTTCATCCAGGGCACCGTCGTGCCCGCCATGGAGGACCTGAAGGAGGGCGACCGCGACGCCTATCTCCGCGCGATCTTCCACCTCCGCTCCCTGGCCAAGGAGGAGGGGTTGTGGCTGCCCCACATGCCGAAGGAGTGGGGCGGCATGGGCCTGGGGCACGTGGAGCTGGCCATGGTGCATTCAGAGGCGGCCAAGACCCGCATCGGACCATGGGTGTTCAACTGCCAGGCCCCTGACGAGGGCAACATGCACACCCTGCTGCACTGGGCCGACGACGAGCAGAAGGAGAAGTACCTGCGCCCGCTGCTCGACGGCGCGAAGATGTCCTGCTTCGCCATGACCGAGCCGGAGGTGGCCGGTTCCGACCCGACGCTGATCCGTACCGAGGCCGTCAAGGACGGCGACGAATGGGTCATCAACGGCCACAAGTGGTTCATCTCCAACGCCCGCCGCGCCAGCTTCGCCATCCTCATCGCCAGGACCGAGCAGGACGTGCCGGCGGGTTCGCGCGGCGGCAACACCGCCTTCCTCGTGGACCTGCCCAACCCCGGCTGGAACGATGTACGCGAGGTGGAGACCATGCACGGCTCCACAGGACACAGTGAAATTGTCATCAAGGACCTGCGCGTCCCCGACAGCGCGGTGCTCGGCGGGCGGGGCAACGGCCACCGGCTGGGCCAGTACCGGCTCGGGCCCGCCAGGCTCGCCCACTGCATGCGCTGGATCTCCCAGGCCGAGACGGCGCTGGACATGATGGTCGACCGCGCGCTCAAGCGCTACAGCCACGGCTCCCTGCTCGCCGAGAAGCAGGGCATCCAGTGGCTGATCGCGGACTCGGCCATGGAGCTCTACCAGTGCAAGCTGATGGTCCTGCACGCCGCTTCCAAGATCGACAAGGGCGAGGACTTCCGTACGGAGGTGTCGATGGCCAAACATTTCGTGGCGGGCAGCCTCAACCGGATCGTGGACCGCGCGATCCAGGTGCACGGCGCACTCGGTTACTCGACGGACACGCCGCTGGCGAACATGTTCCAGCACGCCCGCTGGGCCCGCTTCGCGGACGGCGCCGACGAGATCCACCAGATGCGCATCGCGGAGCGTACGATCGCCGCCTACCAGGCGACCGGCTCGACCAGCTCCGCCACGGGCGGCCTGCCGCTGTAGCCGGCGAGCGGGCCGGGCCGTGGCGCGGGCCCCCGTACCCGCGCCACGGCCCGTTCAATGCGCGGGGACCCACACGGCCCGTTCAGTGGGCGGGGATCCGCGCTTTGAAGGCGCGGCCGTCCAGGGTGCCCTGGATCCGGGTGGACTCTTCGGCGCGGAAGGCGTCCCAGGTGAACTCGACGCGGCGGTCCCGCACGGTGAGCACCGCCCTGCCCTCTGGATGGACGACGCCGGTGACCGCGACATCGCCGGTGTAGCGGACCTGGTCCAGGCGGATCCGCGACTGGTCGTCGTCGAAGCTCACCTGGCCGCCGCGCAGCCCCGCCTCGGTCTTCAACCTCCCGTACAGGGCGGAGTACGGGTTGCGGCGGTGCAGCGCGTCGGTGGCCGTGCCGAACGCCACGGCCAGCAGGCGCCGCTCGCTCACGGAAAGACCCGCGCCGCGCGCCGGAGGCACGTCGTCGATGGTCCTCGGGAAAGAGCCGAGGGCCTGGTACGTCGCGGCGCTGCAGACCGGGCGGCCGGCGGCGAGACGTTCGAGGAAGCGCCGCATCTCCTTGCGCACGCATTCGACCAGTGGCGGGCGCTGGTTCAGGGACACGCTGTGGCTGCCGAACGGGATCGTGATGTGCCTGCCTCCGGGGAAACGGCCGAGCACCTCCGCCCCGGAGCCGTCGTCGTCCAGCTGCCCTCCCACCCCCAAGGCCGGCACGTCGGGGTAGTCGGCGCCGGGAGGAACGGGCGGGCTCTCGCGCGGCGTGGGCCAGCTCACGCACCAGTCCTGCCAGCCGAACGGCCCGGCCAGCTCTTCCACGACGAACGGCTCGAACGGGCGCTCGGTGGCGTAGTAGTGGTCGAGTTGCCGGCGTCGCTCGGCGGGAGACGCCTCGCGATCGTACGGGTGGCGGAAGTCCCCGCAGTAGTAGGCGAGCATTCCCGCATATGTCGGATCCTTGAGCGGCATCCCCTGGAAATCGCCGACGGCCTTGCCCAGCCGGTGGAGGGGGCGCCGGTCGCCGGCCAGGTAGGCGGTGGCCGCCGCGGCGGTCTCGCGCCCGAAGGCCGGGTCGGTGAGAACGTTGCCGACGGCTCGCAGTGTCGTGATGGGCAGGGCCGAGTCCGGCTCGGCGCGCAGGTGCCGTACCAGCTTGCTCCAGGTTCCGCGGGGATCGCCGGGCAGTTTCCGGCAGGCCGGAGAGGGCCGGCAGACGTCGTCGTGGTCGCTCATGGGGGTGGCGATGGAGGCACGGGCGTAACCGTCCGCGCCGATGGAGACGACGCTGTCGAGGAAGACCGCCGCCGTGTTGCGCGGGAACCTGGTGGCGTAGGCCGGGCCCAGGATCGTGCCGTAGGAGTTGCCGTAGAAGCTCACCTTCGGCACGCCGAGCGCCTGCCGTACCGCGTCCATGTCCCGTACGGCCTGGTCGGAGGTGTAGAAGGCGGTCTTCGGGCCGAGCTGGGCCGCGCAGGCCGCGATCGTCCTCTGTTCTGCCAGGTCCAGGCCGGGGCAGAGCAGCGGGCTGGACTCGCCGTGCCCGCGCGGCTCGACGACCAGGAGGTTCTGCCGCTGGAGAACCGGGCCGAGGGCGGCGGCGATGGTGGGCACGGCGGGCAGCGCGGGCGCGATCCCGCCCGGGTTGGCGAGCACGGTGCCGGTGGCCGGGCGCGACCGGTCCGTACGGGGCAGCCAGGCGAACGCCACGCTGATCCGCTCCGACCGGGGATCGTCCCAGTCCAGCGGCACGGAGATGCGGCCGTCGCAACGCTTATCGGCGACGGCGCACTCGTGCTGATCCGCCGAGGCGGCGGGCGTGGCCGTCAGGGGCGCGCCGACCAGGGCGAACGCTAGCACCGCAGATTTCCACGGGGTGAACATGACACCCAGCATGGTTCGCGCCCCGGGGCATCTCATCCGACGGCGGGACGGTCTTCCAACTGGGACCACGGACCCCGTGGGTAGGAGTGTGGTCCTATGTCCGTCGCGCGTCCAGCCGTTCGGCGCTCGCGTCCGGCTTTCAGGCGCGCAGCTTGTCCAGGCGGAGGGCTCCGCGCAGGAGGGGTCGTGCCGCCAGGGCCACGAGCACCGCGGCCAGAACCCCGATGCCCGCCACGGCCACGGCCCTGGCACCCGCCCAGCCGAGCCATCGCACCTGGTAGATGTCCCCCAACGGAAGGATCACCGCCAGCGTTCCCACGAGCGCCGCCACGGCACAGACGGGCAGCGCCGCGACGAACGCCTGCCGTACGAGCACCGCGCCGAGCGCCCGCTCCGGCACCCCGGAGGCGGCGAGCGCGGCGAACGAACGCTGGTGGTCGATCAGCTCCTCCGCCTGGTGCACCACCAGGGCGACCGCCGAGGTCACCAGCGCCACCAGGAGCGCGAGGTCCACCAGCGCATGGGCATGCCAGTACGCACCGACGCCCGCCTGCTGGGCTCCGGCTGCCGCGGCGAAGAACACGGTCAGGCTCACCACGGACAGCGCCCTGGCCCACGCCCTCGGATCCGCCTCGACCAGCCGCGCCGCCAGCAACATCTCCGGCGACCTGGCCCGCCGCCCGGCGCGGCGGGCGTACAGCCTGATCAGCCAGGTCGTGGCCAGGGTCACGCCGAAGAGCACGAGCACCAACCCGGCCGCCATGGACACGGCCAGCCCGTACCCGCCGAATGGCACGGGGATCCGGAAGTAGCCCTTGGTCATCAGCAGGGGCAACACGACGAGACCGACACCCGCCACCGTCAGGAGCAGGTCCGTCTTCCTCGGCCCCCGCAGACGTGAACGGCGGACCAGTCCCAAGGGCGAGGAGATGACGTGCCGGCCGGCGCGCGCCCCCGACACAACCCCGCTGAGCGTCACCAGGATCAGGACCACCGGCACCTGGACCATCGGCCCGGACAGGTGGGTGATCAGGTAGATCAGGGCGCCGGCCAGCGAGCCGGACAGCGCCAGCCAGCCGCCTTCCAGCGCCGAGAGCAGCCGTACGTCACGAGGCGTGGCCCCGGCCAGGCGCAGGCCCGCCAGCCGCCGTTCCCTGGTGGCCGAGGCCAGCCGGTTGGCCTGGTGCACCAGCCCGGCGACCGGCAGGGCCAGCAGGGTCAGGGCGAGCGCGGTCAGTGAGCTGCCCTCGTTCCTGGTGTCCACCAGGCTGACGGCCGTGCAGATCAGCAACGTCGCCGCGCCCGCCCCTGCGGCGACCAGCAGGGCGCGTACCCGCTCGGTCCGCGACCGCCCCCGGTTCAGCATTCGCATGACTGCGATCACGGGGTAACCCCCGTCAGGACGGCCCCGTCGCGCAGGGTGATCTCCCGGTCTGCGTAGGCGGCCACCCGGTTGTCATGGGTGACCAGGACGACTGCGGTGTTGCTGGCGCGGGCCGCGCCGAGCAGCGCGCTCATCACCTGTTCGCCGCCGAGCGTGTCCAGCGCTCCGGTGGGCTCGTCGGCGAAGATCACACGCGGTTCTGTCGCCAGCGCCCGCGCGACGGCCACCCGCTGTAACTGGCCCCCGGACAGCTCGCCGGGCCGCTGGCCGGCGCAGTCGGACACGCCCAGCCGGTCCAGCCAGTCCGCCGCGACGCTCATCGACGCCTGCCTGTCGCGCCGGTTGAACAACATCGGCAGGGCCACGTTCTCCGCCGCCGTGAGCTCGGGCACCAGCTCGCCGAACTGGAAGACCACGCCGAAGTTCTCGCGGCGCAGCCTGGTCAGCTCCGCCTCGGCCAGCGTGTCTATCCGCTTGCCGTCCAGCACGACCTCCCCGGACTCCGGTCGGATGATCCCGGCCAGGCAATGCAGCAAGGTGGACTTTCCAGACCCGCTCGGCCCGGTGATCGCGAGGATCTCGCCCTCGGCGATCTCAAGCGAGACGCCTGTCAGCGCGAGTGCCTTGCCGTACGACTTCACCAGGCCCCTGGCCTCAAGCATTGCCGTCCTCCTTCAGCCGTGTGAGTGCGGTCTCGATCCAGCGCAGGTCCGCGTCGAGGTGCTGGAGCGCGTAGTCGGCCGCCAGCACCTCGGCGGGCGTGCCGGCCACCTTCGTGGCGGTCAGCTCCCGCATGCGGGTCAGGTGCGCCTCGCGCTGCCGTACGAGATAGGCGTCGGCGTCCTTCCCGGCGACGGCGACGCGGGCGAACAGCGGGCTGGCGACGTAGGGGGCCGGCGCGTCCACCGTGTTCAGCCACTGGGTCAGTTCCGCCCGGCCGCCATCGGTGATCGCGTACATGGTCCGCTCGGGACCACCCTCCTGCGACGTCTCCGCCACCTCCGCGAACCCGTCGCGCTCCAGCCGCTGCAACGTCGCGTAGACCTGCCCGTAGGCCAGCGGCTTGGCGCCGGCCAGGCGTTGATCGTGCTCCTTCTTGAGCTCGTAGCCGTGCTTGGGCCGCTCGACGAGAAGGCCGAGCAGCACGTGACTGGTTGGCATGATCGCGACTATACATCGAATGAATAGTCATCCCCACCCGTTGGGCATCGGCACGGCAGTCCGGCGCGCTGCTGCACACCCCCACACGGAGAGCCCGGCACGACGCCGAACACGCCCGCGGGGAGAGCCCGGGGCGACGCCGAACACATCCGCACGGAGAGTCCCAGCGCAACACGGAACACGCCCGCACGAAGAGTCCCAGCACGACGCCGAAAACGCCCGCACGAAGAGTCCCAGCGCAACACGGAACACGCCCGCACGAAGAGTCCCAGCACGACGCCGAAAACGCCCGCGCGGAGAATCCAGCGCCACGGGGTTCTGTTGAGGCGGTCAGACGATCTCTCTTAGGGTGGC
The DNA here is from genome assembly GCF_040655495.1 of Nonomuraea sp. NPDC050404. NCBI lineage: Bacteria > Bacillati > Actinomycetota > Actinomycetes > Streptosporangiales > Streptosporangiaceae > Nonomuraea > Nonomuraea sp. NPDC050404. Next base: position 19,806 of record NZ_JBFAKB010000035.1, on the reverse strand, counting down.
TCGTGTGATCACCGAGGTGCCCTACCAGCCGCTTCCGATCGACCAGTCACACGTTCGCTACGCACACGGCCCCGACTCCACCGCACGGGCCGGCGTCCCCTCCGGGAAGACGATCGAGTTCGACTGGAACGAAAGCGCGATCTACCCGGGCACATCACGGAAGTTCTGGGTTCACGTGCCCGCGCAGTACGACCCTGCCGAGCCGGCATCGCTGATGGTGTTCCAGGACGGATGGTGGTATCTGGACCCCGAAGGCGAGGTACGCGGCGCGATCGTCCTGGACAACCTCGTCCACCGCGGCGACATCCCGGTCACCATCGGCGTGTTCGTCGATCCTGGCGTCTTCCCCAACGTCGCGAACTCCAAGAACCGGAACACCGAGTACGACGCCTTCGACTACCGATATGTGACCTTCCTCCTGACCGAGATCATCCCTCAGGTCACCCAGCGCTACTCGGTCTCGGAGGACCCCGAGCGGTGGGGCATCTGCGGGGGCAGCAGCGGCGGCAACTGCGCGTTCACGGCCGCGTGGATGCGCCCGGACAAGTTCCGCCGCGTCATCGGCTACCTGTCCAGCTTCGCGCAGATGCCGTACGGCAACCCCTACCCCGCGATCATTCCCAGCGTCCCCCGCAAACCGCTGCGCATCTTCCTCCAAGCAGGCCATCGCGACCTGCGCTGGAACGAGCCCGACTGGAACTGGTTCGCCAGCAACCTGCGCGTCGCGGCGGCTCTCGCGGAAGCCGGCTACGACTTCCGCCTGGTCCTGGGCGACGGCGACCACAGCCCCAACCATGGCGGCGTCCTGCTCCCCGATGCCCTCCGCTGGTTGTGGCGCCCGGAAGCGGCGTCCTGACCTCCCGCCGAGCCCCACGGATGACCTCCCGCCGAGCCCCACGGACCTTTCGACCGAGGCTCCACGGACCACCGCAACGACAAAACTCCTCAACCTGTTCGGCGGCCGCTCGGAAGATGAATAAATAAATTAGTCACAGCCATCAGCCCGCTAAGGCCCTAATTGTCCGGCAGGCGATTCCCATGAAGGCTATATAATTGCCCAGGCCCAATAGGGCGCATCGGAGGGACTTCTCAACGAGAAAGGCTCGTCACGTGATAAAGCTGTGGAACGTCGCCCTCAGGATGTGGCAGTGCAGCAAGTGCGGGGGCTGGGGGTCCGAACAGGGCGGAACGTGTCACGTCAACGGCTGCGGCGGGACGTACGGCGGGTAGCGAGGGTAACCTAAGCACCGTGGTAGCCGAAGAGAAGGCCGCGCCTTGGCAGGTCGGACAGGCCAAGCGGATCAAGTACTGCACCGCCCCCAAGTGCAGGATGTCCACGTCCGACCCTGAAGCCACTGTCTGCTTCAGATGTGGGACGGCTTTGAGTTTCGACCCCGAAGCCCGTTACATCGGCGAGGCCGACGACGAAAAGCCGCCCACGGGGAAGCTCGCTCCCGCAGACACGAGCGGCCCGGAGGCCACACCGTATCCCAAGCGATACGGCGACGGATGATGGAAGAAGAGGGGCTCACGGGCCCCTTTTTCTCCTGACCGGTATAGGCATTCCCGGCCCCAACATCCGACGCAAGCGCCGCAAGCCTCGCCCGCCCTGAGGCGCGAGTGGGAGGGCAAGCCTTTCGCGTGCCGTGGCATGGCAGCCTGGCCATGCCTGCGTGCCTGGAATGGCGTTCTAGCCGGCCACTGCACGGGTGCACCTGAACGGCATGAGCAAGCCCCCAGAGAAACGGCGCGACCCCCGACGGTCACCCAGGGGCCCACTCAAACGGTCACCCACCGTAAACAGAGCTCACGCAGACGGCTACCCCACCGGGGAGAAGGCCCCACACCCAGACCGCCACCCCACCATGCAGAGGCCCCACCCAGACCGCCACCCCACCATGCAGAGGCCCACCCAGACGGCCACCCCACCGGGAGGAGGACCCGCTCAGACGGCCACCCCACCGGGGAGAAGGCCCCACACAACCATGCAGAGGCCCCACCCAAACGGCCACCCCACCGGGAGAAGGTCCCGCGCGGACGGCCGCCCCATGGGAGAAGGCCCAGCTCAGATGGTCTCCCGGGGAGCGGGGAGCGGCACGATCTCCCGCTCGTAGTAGGTCTGGAACTCCTCACCTTTGGCGAACAGCTTGTCGAGCTCACCACGGCAGGCCGCGATCACTTCCCGATCGTCGATCCGCCGCGCCCCGCTGTGCGTGCCCGCGGCGTCGTACGTCACCTCGTACATGACCAACGTCCCCAGCACCACCAACTCCGGCAAGCACCGACCGACCTCGACCTCAGCCACCTCACCAGCGTCGAGAACCCGCACCCGCTCCACATCCGCGACCTTCAGCGCCAGAACGTGCATCTCCCACTGCAAATAGGGCGTGACCGGCTGCTCGACGACCCTGATCCGCTTGCACACGAGCTTCTTCCCCGAACGCCCACGCTCACTTCCGCCCCCGCTCCTACCCCCACCCCCACTCTCGCTCCCGCTTACGCCGCCACCTCCGCTTACGCCGCCGCCCCCACTTACGCTGGCACCCTCTCTTCCGCTCCGCCCCCCGCTCCGGTCCCTGCGAAGGACCTCGCCCGCGCTGCCGTCCCCGCGAAAGGCCTCACCCCCGCTACCGTCCCCGCGAAAGACCTCGCCTCCGCTGACGCCACCGCGAAGGACCTCGCCTCCGCTCCCATCCCTGCGAAGGACCTCGCCCCCGCTGACGCCACCGCGAAAGACCTCGCCCCCACTAACGCCCCCGCGAAGTACCTCGCCTCCGCTGGCATCCTCACCCACGGTTCCACGCCCGTCGCCGATCAGCTTCAGCGAGCGATCCCAATCGCCCTCCATCATCGCGACCCAGCTGGGCTCACCCGTCTGCCGAAAGCTCTGAATCCTTTCGAGCTTCCAGAAAACATCATCGATCCTGCGAAAGTTCGGCCAGAAGTCATCGAGATACTCATCCGCACTCAGCACGACGCCCGGTATTTCGTTGATGCGCTCAAGCATAAGGAAAGTCCTTTTTGCCGGGCAGCAAGCTTCCGCGGATTAATCACCAGGCGTTACGGCATGGCCGCCCCACAAATCCGACGGGCAATCGCTACTCATCTCGCAGATCCATTTCCTGCCTATCACCACGAAGCATCCGTGTCGAGTTTCAGCAGGTCAGCCCAGGCGGGTCGCCTCCAAAACCACCACTCCCCACCCCAAGCCCCACCCTTCACCACCACCCGCCTCCCCACCCCAGGCCCAACCCTTCGCCGCGACCCATGTCCCCGCCACAGCACAGGCCCCTCACCACATCCCAACCCCACGCCACCACCCACGTCCCACCACGGCACAAGCCCCCACTACCTCTCAGCCCTTCACCACATCCCAGCCCTTCGCCACGTCGGCCCTTCGCCACGTCAGCCCTTCGCCACCTCAGCCCCTCGCCACCTCGCAGTCCTTCGCCACCTCAGCCCCTCGCCACCTCAGCCCCTCGCCACCTCGCATTCCTTCGCCCAGCACCCGGCCCTTCACCGCCGCACGCCCTTGCACCCGGCACGGTCGCAAATCCCCCGGCGGCCGGCGGCGATCTTCCAGGCGGTCTTCGGTCAGTGGCCGATCGTTGTCGACGATGGCCGGTCACCATGCCAGCTCTCTGGGATGGCTCGCCGTCGCTCGGCGAATGTGGGGCTGCGGAGCGTGCCCGGGGTGCTGCCCCAACCGTAGGCCCGGCTCGGGGCGTGTCCCCTGGGGGTTGCCGGACGTCGGGGAGCGGGACGGTGCTGGAGGTAGCGGTGCAGGACCGGGTGCCAGCGGTTGGCCGGCAGGTCGCGGAGGGCGGCGACCGCGAGGCAGTACTTGCTCACGCTCACCGGCCGCACCCCCATCCCCCGCAGCAGCCTGTCGATCAGCGCCTTGCCGTCCGCCGACTTCGACTCCAGAAGCACCATGTCCTCGCGGGCCGGCGTACTGCGGCAACCGTCGCGGCACAGCAGGCCGGTGTCGCAGGTCACGCGGGCCGCGCCGGAACGGTCGATGAGCGTCACCCGCTTGTAGTCGGTGGCCAGCACCGGCTCCAGCGTCTCCGGCGCGATGAGGTGCAGCTCACCGAGCAGTGTGTCGCGGACAAAATTCAGCCCCTCCGCCGTGAGCGTCCGGCTCGGCACGCCGTCGTACGGGATGCGGTGCTTGTCCGTGCTGCCCCGCGCGCCGCTGAGCTTGAGCTCCAGCCACTGGCCGCCCCCGTCGAGATAGGTACGGGTGCGCAGCTTGAACCTGCGCCGCCGGTCCTGCCGATGCTGGCGGTAGGTGAGCAGGTCAGGGGTGTCGAAGTAGGTCGAGGTGTAACGGAACTGCCGCCTGCCTCCGATGGCCAGCGCGCAGAAGCGGTCTCCCAGCTCCGCCGCGAGGCTCGCCATGGTCGAGGCCGTCACGATGTACTTGCGGTCCACCCGGCTCATCAGCTCCGGCACGTCCTCCAGCCCGATCGTCGGCATCGTGGCGGCGATCCCCGCCATCAGCGTGTCCGCGTACGGCTCAGCCACTGGACCGTTCCCCCCTCGATGAACTGCCGACCAGAGTCCGGCGGCGACACATGGCGGCCCGGTTCATCCGCACCCGTCGGTCTTCCGACTTACGCCGCACGTCACGCCCACCCGTATCCGACTTACGCCGCACGTCACGTCCACCCGTATCCGGCATACGCCCCATCGCACGCCCACCAAGTTCCGGTGTCCGCCTCATCGCACACCCACCCGTTCCCGGCATGCGCCTCATCGCACACCCACCCGTGCGTTCGGCACCACATAGCGGACGTCCACAACCGTCACATCCCGTACGTAATCCACCTGCTGGACCACGCACTGCACCACCCGCGCCCGCAACCGGCTCTCCAGGTCCACCCGCAACATCTCCGGATCGGCGTGGACGACGTCCAGCGTCACGACCTGCTGGCGGGTGCGGCCGAGCAGTCCGGGGTGGTCGGCGACGTACATCACCGCCAGCAGCACCCCGTTGAGCAGGAGCGCCGTCATCGGCCACGACCCGGCTATGCCGTTGACCAGGCCCAGCACGATCGCGACGAAGTAGTAGGCGATCTCCTGCTGGGTGATCTCGTTCGATCGGAGCCTGATGATCGACAACACGCCGAACAGTCCGAACCCGACGGCGATGTCGACCCGCTGGACCAGCAGCAGCGACACCACCGCGAAGATGCCCACATTGAGCGCGATGTAGGCGAACAACAGATCGCGCCGATGATGGCGCCGATAGTAGAGGCCGTAGGCGAGCACGACGATCGCCACAAGGTCCATCGCAAGTCCGGCTATCACAACCGCTCCTTCCGTAGTGTTCCTGATGAACAGCTTGGTGGTGGGGAGTGAAGCGGTTGTGAGCTGATGATTAGGCAACTCTCATCCAGCCGACCGGTCTCCCGGCGGCATGAGACGAAACAGCTCCGAATCGCGCACCAGGCCAGATGGCAGGTGACCAGGCGGGACTCATCAGCCAAGAACCGGCGCCCCGAGGCAGCTGGCCAAGCGGGACCCATCCGCCAAAAGCCGACACCCCAAGACAGGTGGCCAGGCAGGACCCACCCGCGAGGCAGGCGGCCGAGCAAGGACCCGTCCGCCAAAAAGCCGACGCCCCGGGGCAGTTGGCCGGGTGGATGGCTTTCATCCACCGATGGCCAGTGCCTCCGGGGCTGGTGGTCGAGCGGCTCTCATCCAGCCGGCCGGTCTCCCGGGACTGCTGGGCGGGCAACTCTCATCGTGCTGGGACTGACGGTCAGGCGACTCTCATGCGGTAGCCGGTGCCGCGGACGGTTTCGATCCGGTCGGCGCCGATCTTGCGGCGCAGGTAACGCACATAGACGTCCACCACGTTGGAGCCGGGGTCGAAGTCGAACCCCCACACGTGGCTGAGCAACTGCTCGCGCGTCAGCACCTGGTCCGGATGCCGGCAGAAGATCTCCGCCAGCGCGAACTCCCTGGTGGACAGGTCCACCGCCCGATCACCGACATAGGCCCGCCTGGTACGCAGGTCGAGCGACAGATCGGACACCCGGAGCACGGTCACCTCGGGCGTACGGTCGGCCCGCAACCGCAGCCGCACCCTGGCCAGGAGTTCCTCGAAGGCGAAGGGCTTGGCGATGTAGTCGTCGGCGCCGCCCTCCAGCCCCGCCACCGTGTCGCTCACGCTGTCGCGCGCGGTCAGAATGATGACGGGAATGCTCACCATGGCCCCCCGCAACCGCCGCAGCACGGTGAACCCGTCGCTCAGCGGCAGCCCGATGTCCAGGATGAGCAGGTCGAACCCGCCCGTGCTGGCCAGGTCGTACGCGGCCACCCCATCCCCCACGACGGCGGTGACGAAGCCGTTGGCCCGCAGCCCCTTCTCCACGAAGGAGGCGATCCTGGCCTCGTCCTCGGCGATCAGTATGCGGTTCACCCCACCCTCCACAGCTCCCATAGCGGAAGAGAGATGACAAAGCAGGCTCCGCCCCCGGCAGCCTCCGTCACTTTCACTGTGCCTCCATGGGCTTGGGCGATGGATTTGACGATGGCCAGTCCGAGGCCGGCCCCGTCGTGGGCCCCGGTACGGCCGGCGCCGCGGACGAACCGGCCGAAGATGCGTTCGCGCTCGGCGGGCGCCACTCCGGGGCCGCTGTCGCGTACCCACAGATCGACGCGACCCTCGCGCACGGCGGAGCCGACGGCGATCAGGTCACCGTCGGTGGTGTGGCGCACGGCGTTGGCCGCGAGCTGCATGAGCGCCTGCGTGAGCCGCTGGCGGTCGGCGGGCAGGCGCGCCTCGGCCACGTCGTCGACCCGCCACGTGCGTTCACCGAGCGCACGTGCCTTGGCGACCACGCTGACCGTCAGGTCTGCCAGCTCGACGTTGTCCAGCGCCAGGAAGCCCGGCTGTTCGGCCTTGGCGAGGGTGAGCAGGTCGTCGACCATGCGGTTCATCCGCGACAACTCGTCGGTGACCAGGGCGATGGTCTCGGCGCGATCGTCCGGGTCGTCGCCCATGAGCTCCAGGTGACCGCGGATGACGGTGATCGGCGTGCGCAGTTCGTGGCCGGCGTCGTCCATGAAGTTGCGTTGCACGACGAAGGCCCGTTCGAGCCGGTCGAGCATGTGGTTGAACGTCGCCGCCAGCGCCGCCACGTCGTCGTCGCCCGGCACGTCGAGCCGCCGGGTCAGGTCGGTGGAGTCGCTGATCTGCTCCGCGGTCTGGCGGACCAGCCGGACCGGCGCGAGCACCTGCCCGGCGACTAACCAGCCGACCGCCCCTGTCAGCCCCATCGCCGCCAGCGAGGACAGGCCGAGCACGCTCACCGCGTCGACCATCTCGCGCCGGTGCAGGTCGTAGAACTGCGCCACGACGACATGACCGCGGCGGGAGTCGCCGGACACGGTGACCGGGATCACCGCGTACTGGACCGTTCCCGCCGCGCTGTCGAACTCACCGTGCTCGACCCTGGTCGCCCTGATCATCCGCGCCACCAGCTCGTCATCGGTGTCGATGCGGGCGAGCGGCGGCGCCGCGGGGATCTTGTGCGCCTTGCCGTCGAGGATGGTGAACAGGGTCTCCCATCGATCGGGGACGTTGAGCTGCAGGTAACCCGTCATCAGGTTCTCGACGTCGGTGACCGGTTTCCCGGTCTCCGGATCGAGCGCCCGGTCCGCGTACTGCCGCAGCTTGTCCACCTCGTTGCGCAGCTCGGCCTCCATGCGGTCGTTGAGCCGGACGAACAGAATGGACCACGTCGCAAGAATCGAGACCAACAGGGCAAGTCCGACGACGGCGAGCATCCAGCCCACGATCCGGGCACGGGCGCTCAACCGCATGTGACCTCCCCATCAGTCGTCGCCATCATCGTCGCCACCATCATCGTCGTCATCATCGTCCCCGCCGCCGGGGCGCGGGGACAGCGGTTTGACCGGCTCCGCCTTCGTCTTGCGGGCCGTGGGCCGCTCGCTCGGGCTCCGGTCGGCGCTGGGCGAGGGCGAGGAGCCGACGCTGGGCGACTCGCCGGGTCGCGTCGGATCGGACTCCCCGGACTGTGTGGGCTTGGACTCCCCGGTCCGCAGAGTCTCCGACGCGCTCGCCCGGCCGGGCGAGGCCAGGGGCGACGGCGAAACCATGATGGCTTCGCCCAGGTCGGGACCGCTGTCGGCGGCCTGTACCAGCCCCACGGAAGTGACGGCGACCGCCGCCGCCAGCAGGACGAGAAGAATCACCGTTCCCCGATGTTTCATGTGTCCGACCCTGACGCCCTTCGAGGAGACCAAGCTGAGCCACAGATGAGAAACCTCTCATCTAGCCCTGGGCCGACCCGTGCAAAATTCATCATTTTTTCAACGTTCTGACCTGCGAAAACAGTTCCCGCCTGTTACGGAAGTGACGTGTGGGGTGTTTGAGACTTGGAATCACGGTTAAGGGTCAGGGGATGAACTTGTGGGAGTACGTCGAGGACAGATGGGATCTCATCGTCTTCGAGACAGTCCAGCACGCCAGCATGGTGGCGCAGTGCGTCCTGATCGCGGCCGTGCTCGGCGTGCTCATCGGTGTGGCCACCTACCGCCGCCCGAGGCCCTCGGCGCTCGCCACAGCCGTCGCGGGGGTGCTGTTCACGATCCCGTCGCTGGCCATGCTCGGCCTGCTGATCCCCCCGCTCGGACTGGGAGTGGCGCCGAGCGTCACCGCGATCGTCCTGTACGCCCTGCTGCCCATCATCCGCAACACCATCGTCGGCCTGCGCGGCGTCGACCCCATGCTGGTGGACGCCGCCCGCGGCATCGGCATGAGCCGGCGCAGATCACTGACCAGGGTCGAACTGCCCCTGGCCTGGCCGGTGATCCTGACGGGCATCAGGGTCGCCACGCAGCTCGCGATGGGCATCGGCGCGGTCGCCGCGTACGTCTCCGGCCCCGGCCTGGGCGAGCAGATCTTCTCGGGCCTGGCCAGGCTCGGCGGCGCCAACTCCATCAACGCCACGCTCACGGGCACGATCGGGGTGGCGATCCTGGCGCTCATCTTCGACGGTTTCTTCGTACTGCTCGGACGGTTCACCACCCCGGGCGAAAGGTTGGGAGGTGCTCGTGCCTGACCAGCCAACTGGCGGCGTGCCGATCGAGCTGCGCAAGGTGACCAAGTCCTACCCCGGAGTGGACGAACCGGCCGTACACGAGCTGGATCTGAACATCCCGGCCGGTGAGATCGTGGTCCTGCTCGGCCCGTCCGGGTGCGGCAAGACGACCACCATGCGCATGATCAACCGCCTGATCGAGCCCACCTCGGGCGACATCGTGATCGGCGGTGAGAACTCCCGCGACATCGACCCCGACCGGCTGCGCCGCCACATCGGCTACGTGATCCAGCAGGCGGGACTGTTCCCGCACATGACCGTGGCCGCCAACATCGGCCAGGTGCCCAAGATGCTCGGCTGGGACAAGGCGCGGGTCGCCGAACGCGTGGACGAGCTGCTCACGCTGGTGGGCCTGGAGCCCGAGCTGTATCGCGACACCTACCCGCGCCGCCTGTCCGGCGGGCAGCAGCAGCGTGTCGGGGTGGCCAGGGCGCTGGCCGCCGACCCGCCCGTACTGCTGATGGACGAGCCGTTCGGCGCGCTCGACCCCATCAGCCGCGAGCGCATGCAGGACGAGCTGCTCAGCCTCCAGGAAGAGCTGGCCAAGACGATCGTCTTCGTCACCCACGACGTGGACGAGGCGCTCAAGATCGGCGACCACATCGCGATCATGCAGCGCCCCGGCCACATCGAGCAGTACGCCACCCCGGCCGAGATCCTCACGAACCCGGCCAGCGACTACGTCGAGCAGTTCCTCGGCGGCGGCTCCTCGATGCGGCTGCTGCGACTGACCAAGGTGGGCGACATCGAGACGGACCAGGTCCCCTACACCACCGAGGACGCCGACGCGCGGGAGCTCCTGGCGGAGGTCGAGAGCGACGGCCGCGGCTACGCGCTGGTCCTCGACGGGATGCGCCGCCCGCTCAGGTGGGTCGGCCAGGCCGAGCTCGAAGGTCTCAGCGGCCCGGTCGGTACGGCCGGCGACCCCGTAACCGGCTTCATCAGCGCCCGCATGACCTTGCAGGACGCCCTGGAGTCGCTGCTCAACGCCGATACCGAGGTCGTACCGGTGGTCGGCAGACGCAGGGCGTACACAGGATCGTTGTCACTGACCACGGTGCAGAACGCGATCGCCGCCATCAAGACCCACGAACGCGAGCGCCGACAGCGCAGGGGTGAGGGGACCCGGTGACGGTCGAGAGCGCTTCGGCCAGGGAGGCCACCGCGCCCGAGCCGCGCATCGGGCGCTCCTGGCACGTGATCCTGCCCCCGCTGTGCTACCTGCTGGTGGGCGTGGCGATGGTGGTCTACACGCAGGTCGTCCCGCTCGACGGCATCGAGTCGGGCTCGCTCAACCTGCCCTACATCCTGCGGCGCACGTGGGAGCACATCCAGCTCGTGTTCTTCTCGACCGTGCTGGTGCTGGTCGTGGCGCTGCCGCTGGGCATCCTGCTCACCCGGCGCGCGTTGCGCAAGGCGACGCCACTGGTGTTGTCCCTGGTGAACCTGGGCCAGGCCACCCCGGCGGTGGGCCTGGTCGTGCTGCTGGCCGTGGTGTTCCAGATCGGGTTCTGGACGGCGGTGGCGGCGCTGTTCGCCTACAGCCTGCTACCCGCGCTGCGCAACACGATGGTGGGCATCGAGCAGGTGGACCCGCGGCTGGTGGACGCCGGGCGGGGCATCGGCATGTCGGCGGCCGGGGTGTTGTTCAAGGTCGAACTGCCGATGGCGGTGCCGGTCATCCTGGCGGGGGTGCGGACCACGCTGGTGCTGAACGTGGGTTCGGCGGGCATCGCGGCCTTCATCGGATCCGGCGGGCTCGGCGACCTGATCACCACGGGCGTGACCACACAACGCAGTCTGGTCCTGATCACGGGGTGCGTGCTGATCGCCGTACTCGCGCTGCTCATCGACTGGCTTGGTGGGCTGGCCCAGCGTTACCTCTCACCGAAGGGTCTGTCGTGAGAGCACTCATGGCGCTGCTCCTGCTCATCGCCCTCTCGGCGTGCGGGCTGCGGCCCGCCTCGTCCTTCGTGCCACCGGTCGAGGCCGGCAGCATCAAGCCGATACCCACGTTGGAGGGCGTCCCGATCCGGGTGACGTCCAAGGAGTTCACCGAGCAGCTCGTCCTGGGCAAGATGGCGGTGCTCGCGCTCGCGGCGGCCGGGGCGGACGTGACCGACAAGACCAACGTCCAGGGCAGTGTGAACGCCCGCGCCTCGCTGATCAGGGGCGGCGCCGACGTGATGTGGGAGTACACCGGCACCGGCTGGATCACCTACCTCGGCCAGAGCAAGCCGATCCCTGACCCGCATGAGCAGTACGTGGCCGTGCGCGACCTGGATCTGCGCGAGAACGGCATCGTCTGGTTGCCGCCCTCCGCGATCAACAACAGCTACTCCATCGGCATGACCCGCGCCACGTCGGAGAAGTACGGCGTGACGAAGCTCTCGGAGATGACGAAGATCCCGGTGGCGGAGCGTACGTACTGCGTCGACCACGAGGCGTTCGGCCGGGACGACGGCTTCCTGGGCATGCTCAAGGGCTACGGCCTGCGATACGGCACCGACGTGCCGGCGGCCAACGTGAAGCGGATGTCGGTCGGCATCCTGTACAACTCGATCGCCAGCGGCCAGTGCGCCATGGGCCTGATCAGTACGACCGACGGCCGGATCCCGGCGCTCGGCCTGGTCCTGCTGGAGGACGACAAGCACTTCTTCCCGCAGTACAACGCGGGGATCACGCTGCGTAAACAGCTCTTCGACGCCCATCCGGAGATCGCCAAGATCTTCGCGCCGATCAGCGCCAAGCTGAACAACGACGTGATGCAGAAGCTCAACGCCAAGGTGGACGTGGACGGCGGCGATCCCGCGCTGGTCGCCCGCGACTGGCTCAGGTCAGAGGGATTCGTCAAGTAGCCGGTGTTATCCATACCCGGCCTCGGGCAGGCCGCTGGTCATGCAGAGTCAACCGTACCCAGGCCACACCGCCGAGATGAGCCCGCAGCCGCGTGACGAGATGCGCGACTACGAGGGCAGGAGCCTGCTGGAGGGCAGGAGGGCCCTGATCACCGGCGGCGACTCGGGCATCGGCCGGGCGGTGGCCGTGGCCTTCGCCAAGGAGGGGGCGGACGTCGCGATCGCCTACCTCAGCGAGCACGACGACGCCGCCCACACCGGGAAGCTCGTCGAGGCGGCCGGGCGGCGCTGCGTGTTGCTGCCCGGCGACCTGGGAGAACGCGCCCACTGCGGCTCCGTCGTGGAACAGACCGTCTCGGAGCTGGGCGGGCTGGACGTGCTGGTGAACAACGTGGCCTACCAGCAGCCGGTGAACGGTCTGGAGGAGTTGTCCGACGAGCAGTGGGAGCGCACGTTCGCGGTCAACATCCACAGTTTCTTCCACGTCACGAAGGCCGCGCTCGCGCACATGCGCGAGGGCGCGGCCATCGTCAACACCTCCTCGATCAACGGGCTGCGCGGCAACAAGACGCTCATCGACTACTCCGCCACCAAGGGCGCCATCAACGCCTTCACCTACTCCATGGCGCAGAACCTGGTCGATCGCGGGATCAGGATCAACGCCGTGGCACCCGGGCCGGTGTGGACGCCGCTGATCCCGGCGACCATGCCGGAGGAGAAGGTGGCGAAGTTCGGCGAACAGGTCCCGATGGGGCGGGCCGCCGATCCGGACGAGATCGCCCCCTCGTACGTGTTCTTCGCCTCCAACCGGCTGTCGTCGTACTACACGGGCGAGATCCTGGCCCCGATCGGCGGGGAGACGCTACCCGGTTAGTCGACGTAGAGATTGCCGCCGAGCCTCCTGAATTCGGCGGCTTTCTCCGCGTAGCCCGCATCCCTGATCTCGGCGGCCTTCTCCGCGTAGCCCGCGTCCCTGATCTCGTGGCTGATCCGCATGGAGCAGAACTTCGGCCCGCACATCGAGCAGAAGTGCGCGGTCTTGGCCGGCGCGGCGGGCAGCGTCTCGTCGTGGAAGGCGCGCGCCGTGTCGGGGTCTAGCGACAGGTCGAACTGGTCCTCCCAGCGGAACTCGAAGCGCGCGTCGGACAGCGCGTCGTCCCACTCCTGCGCCTTCGGATGCCCCTTTGCCAGGTCAGCGGCATGAGCGGCGATCTTGTACGTGATCACGCCCGTCTTGACGTCGTCCTTGTCCGGCAGACCGAGGTGCTCCTTGGGCGTGACGTAACAGAGCATCGCGGTGCCGAACCAGCCGATCATGGCGGCCCCGATGCCCGAGGTGATGTGATCGTAGCCGGGCGCGACGTCCGTCACGAGCGGGCCCAGCGTGTAGAACGGCGCGTCGTCGCAGAGCTCGCGCTGCAGGTCCACGTTCTCCTTGATCTTGTGCATGGGCACGTGGCCCGGCCCCTCGATCATCACCTGGACGTCGTGCTCGCGCGCGATCCCCGTCAGCTCGCCCAGCGTGCGCAGCTCGGCGAACTGGGCCTCGTCGTTGGCGTCGGCGATCGAACCGGGGCGCAGGCCATCGCCGAGCGAGTACGACACGTCGTAGCGGGCCAGGATCTCGCACATCTCGGCGAAGTTCTCGTACAGGAAGCTCTCGCGGTGGTGCGCCAGGCACCAGGCGGCCATGATCGAGCCGCCGCGCGAGACTATTCCGGTCTTACGCCCTGCGGTGAGCGGCACGTACGCCAGCCGCACGCCCGCGTGCACGGTCACGTAGTCGACGCCCTGCTCGCACTGCTCGATCAGGGTGTCGCGGTAGACCTCCCACGACAGCAGCTCGGGCCGGCCCTTGACCTTCTCCAGCGCCTGGTAGATGGGCACGGTGCCGACCGGTACGGGCGAGTTGCGCAGGATCCACTCGCGCGTCTCATGGATGTCGTTTCCGGTGGACAGGTCCATGATCGTGTCGGCGCCCCACCTGGTGGCCCAGGTCATCTTCTCGACCTCCTCCTCGATGGAGGAGGTCACCGCGGAGTTGCCGATGTTGGCGTTGATCTTCACGAGGAAGTTGCGGCCGATGATCATCGGCTCGGACTCGGGGTGGTTGACGTTCGCGGGGATGATGGCCCGGCCGGCGGCGACCTCCTGGCGTACGAACTCGGGCGTGACGCCCTCGCGCACGGCCACGAATTCCATCTCCCTGGTCACCAGCCCGCGCCGGGCGCAGCCGACCTGCGTGACCGGCTGACCGGCCGCGCGCCGCTCGCCGATCCACCGCTCACGCAGGCGTGGCAGCCCGCGCCGCAGGTCCGGCTCGTAGGCGGGGTCGGTGTACGGGCCCGAGGTGTCGTACAGCGTCACCGACGAGCCGTTGGACAGGTTGACCTGCCGCATGGGCACCCGCAGGTCACCGTTGTAGATCTTGGAAAAGCGCGCGTCGCTCATCGCGCAAACTCCCTTCGCCGGCATTATCCGGAGCAGGTTCTGGCGGTCGGCGGCTGTCAGCCGTCCTCTCAGCCCGGTCCGCACCGGGCTCCCGCGTTGGTCGGCGATGATCGTACCCACGGCCCGCCCGGCCCGAAACCTCGCGGGCGAGGTTTGGCGATCGCCGTCAGCGGTACGGTCCCATCAGGGGAAACATGAGAAAAATCGCCGCTGTCGTTGGACTACTCGTCGTGATGACCGCCTCCGGCGCCACTGCCGCCGCCGGTGACGGCATGCAGCAGCACGAAGTGAGCCAGGAGCAGTACGACACTCTGATCGCCCAGTGCCGCTACGCCGACACGGGGAAGGGGAAGTGCCGTGCGGCGGTCAGGGAGATGTATCGCGTCGGCAAATCCGACTCGACGCTCGACTGCCGGACATACTCCGGCGTGTCCGTCTGTGGCACACTCAGGCTCAGCAAGACCGAACGCGCGTGCACCCGCGACTCACAGGCGGCCGGAATCCCGTTCCGCCGGGCGGAAGTGGAGTGTTACGCCCTGCCCTGAGGAGCTGTGGTCTTGATCATCGTAGGCGCCGACGGCTCCCGTACCGGCCTGGAGGCGGTCGGCTGGGCCGCGGCCGAGGCGGAGCTGCGCAACTCTCCGCTGACCATCGCGTACGCCGTACCCAAATGGGTGAGCGAGGACACCGCCGTCCAGCACTACGCCGAGGTGGCCAGGTGGATGCGCGACGGCGCGCACTCCGTGCTGGACGCGGCCAGGGACCGCGCCCGCCGTGAGTGGCCGCAGGTGCTCGTCGAGGGCATGCTGGTGCCGGGCGACCCCCGCTCGGCGCTGATCAGGATGTCCGAGGGCGGCGCACTGCTGGTCGTGGGCAGTCGCGGGATCGGCGGGGTGCGGGGGCTGCTGGTGGGGTCGGTCGCGCACGGGGTGGCCGCGCACGCGCGTACGGACGTCGTGCTCGTTCACGAGACACCCGCCTCCCCGCGCGGCGAGATCGTGGCCGGGGCCGACGGCTCGCCGGGCGCCGAGCGGGCGCTCGAATTCGCCTTCACCGAGGCCGCGTTGCGGGGCGCACGGGTGCGCGCCGTCCGGGCCTGGGCCTGGCCCCAGGCGGGCGGCTTCGAGGCGGCCTCCCCCGAGCGCGAACGGGACACGGTCGGAGCCCTGGAGGAGTCGCTGGCCGAGCACCGGAAACGGCATCCCGGGGTGCAGGTGGTGGCCGAGGTCGTGCGCGGGCATCCGATGGAGGTGCTGAAGGAGGCCGCGGTACGGGCCGATCTGCTGGTCGTGGGGTCGCGGGGGCATGGGCAGCTGGCCGGGATGTTGATCGGCTCCATCAGCCAGGCCCTCCTGCACCACGCGCCCTGCCCATTGGCCGTGGTACGCGGCTGAAAGTTACATTCGTCCGCCCTGGTCAGAGGCTCCGACTTGATCGCCTCCTTCCCGCGTACGGCCGCCGATTTTACGATCTGCGCAGGCTTACGACGGGAGAGCAGACGATGCGCAAGACCGGCTCCGTGCTGGCCGCGCTGGTGGCACTGGCCGCGGCGGTGTTATTCGCCACCACCGCCACGGCCAGCGCCGCCGCCACCAGGATCATGCCCTTGGGCGACTCGATCACCGGATCCCCCGGCTGCTGGCGGGCGATGCTCTGGAACCGCCTCCAGAGCTCCGGCCACACCAACATCGACTTCGTCGGGACCCTTCCGCCGCAGGGCTGCGGAGTGGCGCACGACGGCGACAACGAGGGGCACGGCGGCTACCTGGCCACCAACGTGGCCAACCAGAACCTGTTGACCGGCTGGTTGTCCGCCACCCGGCCCGACGTCGTACTCATGCATTTCGGCACCAACGACGTGTGGAGCAACATCGCGCCGGCGACGATCCTCAGCGCGTTCACCACGATGGTGAACCAGATGCGGGCCAGCAATCCCAACATGAAGATCCTCGTCGCCAAGATCATCCCTATGAACCCGTCCAGCTGCGGAGAGTGCGCCCAGCGCACGGTGAACTTCAACAACGCCATCCCCGCCTGGGCCGCGGCCACCACGACCGCGCAGTCGCCGATCACGGTGGTGGACCAGTGGACGGGCTTCAGCACGGGCACCGACACCTACGACGGGGTGCACCCGAACGCCGCGGGCGATCAGAAGATGTCCGACAAGTGGTACACGCCCCTGGTCAACGCACTCGCCGGCACCGACCCCGGCACCCCCACCCCCACCATCACCCCGACCATCACCCCGCCGCCTACGGGAGGTTGCACGGCCACGTACAAGGCGACCGGGCAGTGGCAGGGCGGGTTCCAGGGCGAGGTCACCGTCAAGAACACCGGTACGACGCCGATCAGCGCGTGGACGGTGTCGTGGACGTTCGCCAACGGTCAGCGGATCACCCAGATCTGGGGCGGCACGCTGGGCGGGAGCGGGTCCTCGGTGAGCGTGCGCAACGTCTCGTGGAACGGCCTGCTGGCGCCCGGGGCCTCGACCACGTTCGGCTTCCTGGGCTCCTGGACCGGCACCAACACCGCCCCAACACCCACCTGCGCCTAGCAGTTCTCCTTCAAGCCGATCGAGACGCCCACCTGCGCCTAGCTCTCCTTCGAGACGATCGGGACGCCCACCTCCGCCTTATCCTCCTTCGAGACGATCGGCTCGATCCGGGGCGCCGCCAGCCGTACGTAGTCGTCGGTGGACAGCGCCACGGATCGGTCGAGGCGGGCGGCGTTGAAGTACAGCTCGGGGCGGCTCAGCAGCGACGGGTCCGCGACCAGCTCCAGCCGGGGGTCGAAGCTGAACGGCAACACCGTCCCGCTCTCGCTCCCGGCCAGTTCCTCGGCCTTGTCCTTGGCGGCGAAGGCCACGTACGTGCCGTCGAGCAGGCCCTTGACCGCCTGAAGGTCGAGCCGCGCGTCGCCCGGCACCACGGCCAGCACGTGCCGGGTCTGCTTCTTGCCCACCTTGACCATCACGATCAGGCACTTGGCGGCCTGCGAGGCGTCATGCCCGCGCAACGCGCTGACCTCGTCCGTACGTCCCTCGGGCGGGTGGTCGATCAGGCGGTAGCGCGCCCCGGCGGCGTCCATCTCCTTGATGAGACGGTCGTAGGCGGCATGGGGCTCACCAGTCACTGCTCAGCAACTCCTTCACCGCGGCGATCCGATCCTCGTCGCGCCGGTAGAACACCCACTGCTTGATCTTCGTCCCGCGAATCAGCCCCGCCTTGGCCAGCACCTTCAGATGCTCGCCGCAGGTGGGCTGGCTCACGCCGAGCTTCTCGGCCATGAACAGTGAGCAGACTCCGTCGCGTACGAGGTCGCCGTCGCGCTGCGGCCGGAAGTGCCGCTCGGGGTCGCGCAACAACTCCAGGATCAGCAGCCTCTTGTCATTGGCCAGTGCCTTGATCAGATCGACGTCCAGCACCGACCCATTATGGCAATTAGCTAATTCCCTGTCTACCTACCGTTGGCCACCCGCCGGGCCCACCATCGACCCTTCGCCGGCGACTAGGAACGAGGCGCCGGAACGGGAACCCCTTCACTGGCCTGCACCAGCACGAACCCCTGCCCGGTGAACGCGAGTTGCATGGCCTCCCCACTCCCCCGCCCGATCAACGCCCCCATCTTCACCGTTCGATTGACCCCGACGTTCAGCCCCGCACTCCAGCAAACAGCCGACTGCCCATCCGCGAACGTCGGCATGGCGGCCGCGTCCAGCAGCACCGGCGTGCCATGAGTGGTCACCGCCACCCACCCCGTCCCGGTGACGGTCGTGTTGAACAACCCACCGGCCGCCACCCCCGCCCCCTGCACACGCTGGATGTCCCAGGTGAGCTGCGGCTGGAACGCCAGCAGATTGCGCCCGTTGACCGTGATCCCCTCGTTCTCCAGATAGAAGAGGTGAATGTCATCGGCGTTGTCGGCGAGGAAGAGCCGCCCCTCACCACGCACCCGCATCAGGGAGGCGCCCTCCCCCGTCATGGCCTTCTTGAACAGCTTCCCGATCCCGCCGGAACCCTCGTAGTCGAAGTCCATCTTTCCCTGAAAGGCGACCATGGACCCCTGCTTGGCCAGCACCTCGTGGGGCAGCTGGACGCGCAGCATCTTGTGGTTCTCCAGCACGAAACCGCCAGGGGGCATCTGCTGGGGGTCGAGATTACCGAAGATCGAACTACGCACGATCCCACCTTCACATCTTGGGCCGGACGAAGAACCTCGCCCTACACATATGACTCACAGCAACCCCGCACGAGTTCCCGGCCCTACCCACGCCCCCACAAACCGACCACGAACCATCCAAGAAGCACCCGCCCGCCCACTCACCCAAACGTTTACGGACGGCCGTCATACCCGGAAGGGCGCCGCCGGCGTGGCCCTCTCATCTCCGAGACCCAGCAGCCAGATCCCGCACAACCTGAATCAACTCGGCCGGATCAAACGGCTTGGTGAGGTACGCATCCACCCCGATCCCCCGCCCCCGCACCTTGTCATCATCCTGAGCCCTGGCCGTGATGAGCACGACCTTGATGTGGCTGGTGGCCTCCTCCGTCCGCAACCGGTGCGCCGTCGTCCACCCGTCCAGGAACGGCATCATCACATCGAGCGTGATGACATCAGGCATGACTTCGAGCACCTGCTCGAGGCAATCCTGCCCATCAGTCGCAGTCGCCACCTCGAACCCCTCGAGGTGCAGGTTGACCGCGATGAGCTGCCGGATGACCTCATCATCGTCTACGACCAGTACTTTCCCAAGAAGCTCGCCCACGGGCGCAAAGTTAACCTGTAGCGGGCCGGTCACGGGCGGTTTTCGCTGGAAGTGTTCACCGACCTTTATCTGGTGCCAAGCGGTCCCCAGATACTGCTAGCCTTGTCACTCGTAGCGCCCCCTTAGCTCAGGGGATAGAGCACCGGCCTCCGGAGCCGGGTGCGTAGGTTCGAATCCTACAGGGGGCACTCGACCTTGATCAGCGATTTCGGCCGCTGACCAGGGCAAACATCGCAGGTACGGGCGGGCCTCCAGTCTCACGGAGTCCCGCCCGTTCTCGTTGCAGCTCGCTGGTTGTGGACCAACTGTGGACCATGATCGAGCTTCCACCTGAGCCTCGAACGGCGAGGCGACTCCACGTCACCGGCGCTTCTCAGGTGCGACTGAGATTGACGCCGGGCCGGCAGGTCCCCATCCCGACCCAGGTGCTGGGCGGCCAGACGGGCGTGCGGCCTCTCCAGGCTGGTCGCGCTCGGCCACCCCGCCGCACCACCTAACCTCGGGTATTCAGCCGAGGGAGTCGGCTCTTCCTGAAACATGAGAAAAGGTGCCCCTGACCTGCAAGGATTTGGGTGTCGACGCCATATCCAGT
>NZ_JBFAKB010000034.1:0-129943 GCF_040655495.1 Nonomuraea sp. NPDC050404 | reverse complement strand
GGCCGCGGCGGCGGGCCCGGCCCCGGCGCGCCTGCCCGCCCCCGCGCCCCGGGCGGGCGGGGCCCCGGCCGGTTCCGCTCCAGTGTGTGAGGAAGGGTGACGAGTGCGTTTGCCCAGGGTGAAACGTGTCCACCAGCCGTTCGTGCTGCCCGGCAACCGCATCGTCATCGGGCTGTCCCAGTTCGGAGTGGCCTCCGAGATAGCCGACGACGAGGACGGCAGCATCGCCACGATCCTGGCCCTGATGGACGGCACCCGGACCGTTGAGGAGATCTGCGCCGACTTCGGCAAGACCCACCCCGATGTGGACGACGACAGCGTGCGCGGCGTCATCGAAGACCTGGTCGAGAGCGGCTTCGTCGAGGACGCCGGCGCCCCCGTGCCGGCGAACCTCACGGAGCGGGAGGTCGCCCGGTACGAGTCCGCACGCCACTTCTTCAGCTGGATCGACACCTCGCCGCGCACGTCACCCCACGACGTCCAGTCCGCGATCAGGAACGCCCGGGTGAGCCTGCTCGGCGTGGGCGGCACCGGATCGGCCGTCGCCGCGGGGCTGGTGTCGAGCGGCATCGGCGCGTTGCGCATCGCCGACTTCGACGACGTCGAAGAGTCGAACCTGACCCGCCAGCTCCTGTACGCCGAGGCCGACGTGGGCAGGTCCAAGGTCGGCCAGGCGGCCGCACGGCTGCGGGCGATGAACGGCTCGGTCCTGGTGACCGGGAGCGAGACCAAGGTGGCCGGCCCCGGCGACGTCGCCGAGCTGATGACTGGCTGCGACGTGTTCGTCCTGTGCGCCGACGAACCGCACCCCGAGATCGTCGAGTGGACCAACGAAGCGGCCCTGCGGACCGGCACCCCGTGGTTCATGAGCCTGTACACCGGGCCGATGGTCGTCGTGGGCTCGTTCGTGCCCGGGGAGACCGCCTGCTGGGCCTGCCTGGACCGGCAGGAGGAGGCGCGCAAGGAGAAGGAGCTCGGGCGGCTGCTGGCCGAGTCGCGGCCGAACGCGGTGGTCGCCGCCAGCGCGAACATCAGCGGCCATCTGTGCGCGCTGGAGGTGCTGTACCAGCTCGGCGGCCTGCCGGCGCAGACCCGCGGCAGGGTCTTCCATTGGAACCTGGCCGTCTGGGACCACCAGTACTCCATCGACGTCCCGCGTGACGACGCATGCCCGGTCTGCGGGCCGGGGGCGCGGTGAGCGCCCAGGCGGCCGAGGCCGGCGCGGGCAGCGTCGTACGGTTCCACCACCTCGTCGTCCGCCCCGACGACGACGATCCGGACGCGGTCATCGTCGGCCGCCCGGACCTCGGCGAGTTCGTCGAGCTGCCCGCGGTGTGCGGCGAGGTCATCCGGCTGCTCCGCGAGGGACGGCCGATCGCGGACGTCGAGGCCGCGATCGCCGCCGGGCACGACGTCGAGCTGGACGTGGCCGACTTCGTCGACTCGCTCGCCGACCTCGCGTTCGTGGCCGAGATCGACGGGCGCCCGCTCCCCGGCCCGCAGGCCGCGCCGGTGGCCGGCCACTTCGAGGGCGTCACCGAGCGGCACGTCCGATGGGTCTTCTCCAGACCGATGAAGCTCTTCTGGGTCGCCGTCGTCGCGGCCGCGGCCCTGACCGTTCTCGCCCGGCCCAGCCTGTTCCCCCACCACCGGGACTTCTTCTGGAGCGGCTACACCGGGCTGTCCGTGCTGGTCAACACGGCGTTCTTCTCTCTCGTCGCGAGCGTGCACGAGCTGATGCACCTGATCGCGGCGCGTTCGCTCGGCGCGCCGGCGAGGATCGGGTTCGGCACCAGGCTGCACTATCTCGTCGTGCAGACCGACGTCACCGCCATCTGGGGAGTTCCCCGGCGGCACCGGTACCGCGTGTATCTGGCCGGAATGGCGTCCGACGTCTTCCTCATCGCGACGATGGTGCTGGCCGTCGCCTACCTGCCGCTGCCCGGCCTGACCGAGGCGCTGCTGCGGGCCTTCATCCTCACCACGCTGCTGTGCCTGCCCCTCCAGGCCCAGATCTACATGCGGACCGACCTCTACTTCGTGCTGCGCGACCTGCTCCGGTGCAAGGACCTGTTCGGCGACGGTCTGCGCTACGTCCGGTACCTGCTCGCCAGGGCGGTGGCCCCGCTCAGGAAGCCGGGCTCGCCGGTGACCGACCCCACCGGCGACCTCGCCGTCCACGAGCGCCGGGCCGTACGGATCTACGCCGTCGCCCTGGCGCTGGGCAGCTCCGTCACGTTGACGGTCTTCGCCTTCTACGGCGCCCCGATCATCGTCAGCGGGCTGACCAACGCGCTGGCCGCCCTGTGGGCCGGGTTCCACGGCGGCCCCGTCCTCGCCGCGGTCGACGCCGCGCTGCTCATCCTGGTCGAGGGCGGCATACAGGTGCTGTTCGTCGTGACCTTCGTCCGGACGCGCCGCCACTGGTTCCGCCGGTCGAGGCGGTAAAGCAGCACAGGCAAGGATTCGCACGGCACGCTCAAGGCCGAGCTGACCTTGACGGTAGGCGCACGGCCGTTTTGGTGAGGCGATCAGCTCGGGCGTACCTGTCTCAGCGGTACTTGTCCCGGCACCAGACCAGGGGCGCGTCCTCGGCCGGTCCGGGCATGTCCACCATCGCGGACGACGGCTGCCGTGGTCAGAAGATGGCGATCGGGTTGACGACGAGTCCGGTGGTGCCGGTGATGCGTGGGGGCGCCAACACCAGCATGAAACTCGAGCGGCCCAGCGTTACGCAGGCCTCGGCGAGCTCGTCGAGGTCGGCCGCGTCGACCAGTGGGAGGCCGAGCCGTGCGAGGGCGACCTGATGCATGGGCAAGGGATACTGAGCCGGTCGCGCGTCGCTGATATCGCCGAGGTAGACGCTCACGCCGTGCTCGTTCAGCCACCGCACGGCACTGAGGTCGAGGCCTGGTACCGGTTGGCTGAGCGGACGGTTGGTGTCCCAGCCGCCGCGCACGGCCACGGCGTCTCCGGAGGACAACATCGTGCCCGCGCGATCGAGAGCGGAGTCGAGGTCGGTCGCCCCGATATGCCGATCGGCAGGCAGGCTGCCGCCACCGGGAGCCAGGTCCAGGAGCACGCCGCGGGTCACGACTCCTGCGCCGAAGGGATCGGCCGAGCCATGCGTCACACCGGTCGGCGTGACGGCGGCGTGCACCGGTACGCCCGGGTAGACGTGCTCACCGATCGGCATGTGTGCGACGGCGTCGAGATGGGTCAAGGCGGCGTTGTGCGTGTTGACGAGCAGTGTGTCCGTCATCGCCAAAGCCTTCACCCCGTTGAAGTTCACGATCTGCAGCACACCGGCCGGCATCACGGCCGGGTCGCCGACGGGCCCGAGTCCGGTCGTGAGCGGCACCGGCTTGACGCGGCGCGCCAGGCTGACGTGATGTGCGTCGCGTACCTCGGCGGCAGCTCGCTCTCTTGCCGCCGCATCGATCAGATGCAGGGTCCCCAGCTGATCGTCGCCGCCCCAGCGGCCCCAGTTGGTCGGAAGGTCCGTCTCGGTCATGTCCTGCTCCGTCCCGGCGTGACGGTCCCGCAGGTCCGTCCCGCTACCGGCTCGATGTGATGGTGGGCAGATGAGGCGATGGGCACAGCGCCGCCGCCGGCGTACCAGCCGAGGCAGGCACCCGTCGAGGGCTGCCCTGGCGGTCGCGCTCCTCCGGCATGGGGCGCCCGTGGACGCGGTGGCCGTGAGGGGCGAGGTGGCCCGGTCCTGAGCCCCGGCCTCCTGTGAGGTCATCTCGTGAATGCGTCGTCCCGCCGCCGGCGGTTGTCGCATGCGGCGGCGATGGTGTCGATGCCGACCGGATGAGCCCGCGTCGAAGCGGGTTGATCACGCACGCGCCGACTCCCGCGTGTGCGGGCCGGTCAACCGGTGCAGGGCAGCGCGGAGGCTGGCCTCCCCGGTGCCGCGCGCGCTGAGATAGCCGTCGGGACGTACGAGGATCCAGTCCCCATCGGCCGCGGTCAGCGTGTCCTGGATCCGGCCGTCGGGATCCCACACAGCGTGCTCGTCCTCATCCGGCCGACGCCGGCTGATCGTCACCTTGTCCAGCCAGGCCGGTAGTGGCTCGGTCCCCGGGGTGACCTGACCCTGACCGGTGGCGGGCTTGCTCTGAGCGAAGACGAGCAGGTGCCAGGCTGTGGTTCTGAGCAACGCGCGCAGCGCCGTCCAGCCGGGTGATTGAGCATCGGCGGCGGAGATCTGGGTGAGTCGCCGGCCAGGTCGTGGGCCTTGACCTGGCTCGTCGTCGGGCACCGTCAGCGGGCTGTCGGGGTAGGCGATGCTCAGGCCCGACATGTTCCGGATGAGCCGGCGCATGAAGCCCTGGTCGGAGTCCTGGCTGTCGGTGGTGCCGGTGTCGACCATGGCGTTGTCCATGACGTTCGCGGTGGAGGCGAGCAGGGCCCTGCCGATGGGAACGCGCTCGGCGTCGTAGGTGTCGAGCAGCGTGGCATCGGCGTGGCCATGGACGACCATGGCCAGCTTCCACGCCAGGTTGTACGCGTCCTGGATGCCGGTGTTGAGGCCCTGCCCGGACGCGGGGGAGTGGACATGGGCGGCGTCGCCCGAGACGAAACACCGCCCGGCGTGCATCGCGGGTACCGCGCGCTGTTGGATGGTGAACTTCGACACCCAGCTGGGGCCGTCCACGACGGTGTCCCGTCCCAGAGCCTGCGACAACTTGGTGCTGAACTGCCGGGCGATCTGTTCGGGACGCTCAGGCTCGCCCTCGCCGGTCGTGTCCAGGAGCCGCCACTTGCCCGGATCCGGAAACGGGAACAACATCAGCGCGCCGCCGGCCGGGAACAGCCAGTGCACGCCGTCTCGCGCCAGATCGGTGTGCACGATCGCATCGGCGATCAGCCAGGTGTGGGCGGCCTCGCCCGCCAGGGGGAGCTGGAGGATCTTGCGGACGGTCGAGTGCCCGCCGTCGCAGCCCCAGAGGTATTTCGCACGTACGGTCTCGTGCCGCGCGTCACCGTTGCGCAACAGGGACGTGACAGCGTCATCGTCGTGCTGGAACGACTCCAGCACGGTGTTCCACTCCACCTCGATCCCGGCCGAAGCGGCATATCCGCGAAGCACCCGTTCGGTAATCACCTGGTCGATGTTGAACATGTACGGATACGGGGTCGCCAGGTCGCCGAAATCGAAGTCGACCCGGGCGGTGCGGTCGGCCTGGTGGCGGATGAACGCGTTGACCCTCGTTCCGTGCGGAGCGATGTCGCCGAGAATCCCGAGCTGATCGTAGATCTCCAGGCTGCGGGCGTGAGTACCCAGCGCGCGGCTGGTCGTGGCCGGGCCGGGCGCGGCATCCACCAAGCGAACCGAAACGCCCCATCGGGCCAGTTGCAAGGCCGCCGTAAGTCCGACCGGGCCTGCTCCTGCGACGAGGACGTCGACGTCATAGCTCGTCATGGCAGCTGAACCTCTCTGTGTTAGCTATGCTGACACTGGAGCGTATCCCATGAGCGAGAGGAAGCAAGCGATGAGCGCTGAGGATCACTCGGACGTGCACCTGCCACTACTCGCTCTTCTGCAACGCGGTGTCAGGTGGTTTTCCGACGAGCTGCTGGAGCGGCTGGAAGCCGCGGGCGTGGATCCCATCACGCCGGCGCACGCGGTCGTGCTCGCGCACCTGCACGGCGGCACATCGCTGAGCATCGCCGAACTCGCCCGCCGCGCCGGCGTCACCCGGCAGACGATGCATCGTGCTGTCACGCAGCTTCTCGGCGAGGGTCTCCTTACCAGTACGCCGGGGCCGGGCTTTCCACGCAGCACCCTCATCACCTTGACGGTCGCGGGTTGTCGGCGTAGTGACGTCGCTTTGGGGATTCTTCATGACCTGGAACGAGTTCTCGAGAGCCAACTAGGGCCCGCGGCACTGGCGGAATTGCGCGACAGCCTGATGCGAGCGTGGCCGCGGTGAAGAACCGGCGGGCTCTTGTGACGTCTGCTTCTCATTGGCGCTGCTGACCGGAGAGTTGGCGCTTCAACTGCGCGTGCACCCCCGGCGGTCGTAGAAGGCGGCACGGGAGACTTCCAGCTGGGCTGGGTCAGCCTGCCAGTCGGGCGAGGGCCAGGGTGTGTGCCTGGTCGAGGGATTTCGCGGCAGGGCAAGGGACGTCCGGTTGCACACCGGTGCCCTCCCAGTTCGTGCCTGAGACGGGGTTGATGGCGCGGCCGGTGGGGATGGTGGCTTCCAGGTGGGGGTGCACGGTCCAGCCCTTGCACGGGTGCGCGCCGCCGCGGGTGGCTTCGCCGACGACCACGGCGCGGCCGAGCTGCTGCAGGTCGTAGGCCAGTTCTTCGGCGGCGGAGAACGTGCTGTCGCTGGACAATACGTACAACGGTTTGCTGCCGCCGAAACGCGCGCCGGGAACGTGCGGCAGGCTCCAGGACTGCTCGCTGCGCTCGCCGCTGCGCCAGTACATGGTGTTGAGGTGGGTGCGCTGGTCCAGGAGGTAGCTGCAGACGAAGGCGACGGTGTCCGGGTCGCCGCCCCGGTTGTTGCGAAGGTCCACGATCAGCGCCCGGGCGCGGGAGGCCAGGGTGAGTGCGGCGCTCAGCGGTTCGGCGGCCCAATCCAGCGGAAACAGCATCGGGGCCAGTTCCACCACGGCGACCCCTCCGTCGAGCAACTCCACCCGGGGCGCACCGCCCAGCGAGGTGTCGAAGTCCCGGCGGATGGACTCCAGGGTTGCCGCGCCTTGCTCGGGGGACACCGGGTCGGCGTGGTACTTCAGTCTCAGGTGCTTGTCGTCATTGACGGACTGCAGGTCCGCGGTGACCAGACGGGCGAGTTCCTCGGCACTGTCAACGTCGTAGGCGCCCTCGGCGAGGCGTCGTTTGAGCAGGTCGGCGAGCTGCTCGGCTATCTCAGGGAAGACGTAGTGCCCGGTCAGCAGCCGGGCTGTCTCGTTGATGACAGGGGCGGGCTGAAGGGTCGTCAGAGTCGTCATGGCAGGGAGGAGAGCACTGCCCTGACGAAAACGTCAAAGCCGTACAGACGCCGTCTCTACTTGCCGCCTCCTGAGGATGTTCCGGGGATCGGCGTTTCTGAGCAGTTCGCGGCGCTCGCCCACAGTTGCGTCAGCGGTTGCGCTACACCGCTGCGCCACCAGCGGCACCCACTGCGGTAGCGCGTCTTCGCGCCCGGCTGGCGCGACCACGATCGCACCCGGCACCGAACCCAGCACCGAGTCCAGCGCCAGTGGTGAGGTCAGCGGCATTCGCTGCTGGCGACGGCCTGTCCGACAGGGCCATTGTCAGGACTTCTTGGCGGGGTCGAGAAGGATTTCGGTCAGTGTCCGGGCCAGCCAGTCCTGGCAGTCGCGCACGCTCCAACCGCAAGTCTCGGTGAATCGCTCGAACAGCTCGATCGACGTCAAGACATAGATTTGATCGGCGGCCCGCTCGATGCTCAGCCCAGTGCGCAGCGCGCCGACCGCCGCCAGGTGCTCGGCCGGTCCCAGGCTGCCGACCAATCGTTGCTGTTCGGCGCTTGCCAGCAGATCGTTCAATCCGGCATCGGTGGGCGTGGCCGCTGCGGCGGCGCGCAGCACGCGATGCACCGGGCCAATACGTTGGAAGATCGTGATGGCCATCTCCGCGAACCTGGCCAGTTTCTGTACCGGATCAGGCTCAGCGATGATCGCTTGCACCTGCGGCCGTGCGCTCTGCGGGATGGCTTGCCCATCGCCGGCCAAGGTGACGTCGTAGACGAGCTTCGCCAGACCTGGCTTGCCCCCTGGGCAGGACGAATACAGCGTCTGTACGACGACGCCTGCCGCCTGCGCCACGTCGGCCATCGTCGTGGCGGCATAGCCGCGCTCCAGCATGAGTGCCCGGGCGGCCTCGGCTATCCGCAGCCGGGTCACCTCGGCGTTCTCCCGCCGCAGGTGGCTGACATATCGACGCTTCGGCTTGTCACTCATCGGGACCATGGTGCCAGACAATTGACTAGATCTGATTCAAATGAAAAGGTGTCTATCTAGCCAATACGTGAGACTCAGCACCGGAAGTAGGCGAGCATGCCCCCCTTGCCACTGGTGATCATTCGGACGGCGGCCGCGTTGTTGCTCGGCTTGTTTGCCGGCGGTGTCGTCTTCACCTCCCTCGCTCCGTCGCTGCGCTCGCTGCCCGGACCCGCCTACGTGCGGTACTGGCAGGCGCTCAATATTGATTACGGCCGTGTCACGCCGGTGCTCCTGCTCACCTGCGTCGCACTACTCCTGACAACGTGCGTTATGTCCTACCAGCGTGGTTGGCTCGTCTTCGGGCTCAGCGCCGCCAGCCTGCTGCTGCTGGCGGCCACGGTCGTGCTCACCGTCACCCAACTGGAGCCGCTCAACCAGCTCGCGACCTCCTGGAACGCTGATCAGCTGCCGGCCGACTGGGCGGACATCCGCCAACGCTGGTGGACGCTGCACATGGTACGGACCGCCATGGCGGTGCTGGCCTTCGCCGCACTTCTGATCGCCCAGGCCGTCGACCGGCAGGGCAGCGAGACGCTCCACAGCGCAGATCCGGCCCGACAGCCCGCGCGAGTCTCCCAATGAGCCTGAGGAGCCACGGCGAGGGTGGCGTCAGCCGGCGGGGCGCGTGTCAACACGCGTCCGCGCCGCGCCGGCTTCGCTGTCGAGGGCCGGGGCGCAGCGGACACTGGCGCCGATCCGCAGGGCCTCGGCTCGGATGACCTCGCTCCACTGCGGCCACAGCCGCGACAACCGGGAAGTGATCACGACACGGTCGAAGGTGTTGTCGGGCCAGGGTGTCCGCAAGCCAACTCCGTGGTGCGTGATGAAGCGGCAGTCGACGGATGCCCCGGTGAGGAGCCTGTGGTCGAAATCCACCAACGCGCCGCGCAGCCCACGACCGGGCACGCTCGCGCCGCTGCCGAAGACCGCCACGCGGGCCCCGGCCGGCAGGTCCGCGGTGCCGTGGTCCACTTCTGGCTGCACGTCCAGGTCGATGACCCGGTCCTCCCAGTCGACAAGGTCACGGTAGGCGTCTTCGGCGGGGAACATGAGGTAGTCGCGCGTCAGCAGCGCCCAGAAGAGCTCGACGGCAGGGTCGGCGTGCGCCATGAGAATGCGCAGCGCGTTGCTCTTGTTGCTCACGATACTGGCCTCGCGGTCACGCTCGTGCGGTATTTCCATCGCCCAGGGGCGGGTGTCGCAGGCGAACGGCACACCGTGCCGGTGCAGGCGGTACCCGAGCTCCA
The DNA here is from genome assembly GCF_040655495.1 of Nonomuraea sp. NPDC050404. Classification (NCBI taxonomy): domain Bacteria; kingdom Bacillati; phylum Actinomycetota; class Actinomycetes; order Streptosporangiales; family Streptosporangiaceae; genus Nonomuraea; species Nonomuraea sp. NPDC050404. Next base: position 120,704 of record NZ_JBFAKB010000034.1, on the reverse strand, counting down.
GGTCCTCCCCTCCCCAGCTGTCAAAGCGCTCGTCAAAACCGGCCACCGCCGTGTAGTCGGCGGCATGCACCGAGACGTTCAGCGTCCAGAAGAACAGCCACGGCATCCTCAGCCCGGTCAAGCTGAAGTCGACCTTGTCCAGCTCTTCATGACGCGAGTCGCGGAACAGCGGATCGGCGAGATAGCGCTGGTACACCTGCTGCGGGCTGAGCAAGGTGAACGCCTCGGCGAGCCCCGGGGTAGGGTCATAGGGCCGGTACCCGTAGGTGTAGCCGATCACGGCCGCCCCGCAGGCCGGCGATCGGGGGCCCGGACGGTGCTCGGCCTGGCTGCGCAGGTGGCCGGCGAGCAGATCAGGTCCCGCTAGCGTGCCGCTGTCCAGGAACACCAGGATCGGCGCTTTGGCGATGGCCGCGCCCATGTTCCGCGCCTTGGCCACCCGGTACCCTTGGTCCTCCTGATAGCGGTAGCGGATCGCCAGGCGGTCGCTGAACTCCTCGGCGACCTGCTCGCTGCCGTCGGTGGACCCGTCATCGGCCACGATGACCTCGAACGGCGGCGGGTTGCGCTGAGCGGCAAGCGACGCGAGCGTCTTGCGCAGCAATGGCGCCCGGTTGTAGGTGGGGATCACCACGGACAATTGTGGCTGGTTAGGCATGCGATCACCTCAGGCGCTTTCTGCAGGAGACGTCTGCCGTTGGCTGCTCTGGGACGTGGTAACGATCCCCGACGGGACCTGAAGCCACGTTGCCGAATGCCGCCCTTACGCCACTATCGGCACGGTGTCCATGCGCTGCTGTCGCGTGGACGCGAGAGGGGTCCGATAAGAGCGCCGTGAGAGCGAAGAAGGACCGGTGCCTTCCATGGTCGGATGTGTGAGCCAGATGACCGAAAGAGCCGGCTCTCGATTCATGATCACAAGGAGGGTCGAATCTCGTCGTAAGCGTCTCTGCCCGGGTCATTGACGGCAGCTACGAAGGCCGGCCGCCGGACTTCGTGCAGCGAAGGACTGGGCGAGCAGACGAAAGTGGGCGGGTCTTGAGCTTGCAAGAACTTTCACTACCGTGCTGGCGACTCCCGCTAACCGCACCATATTCAGGAGGATGAGGTAATGAAAGCTGAGTCAGGAGTGCCTTCGCAGTTCCCGCCCCTGCCCGCAGGTCATATCACAGCCGGTGTCGCCGTTCTGCCCTCAACAGGACTGCGCCTTGACAGTAGGATGCCATTTGATAATTGGCTTGGAATTGGCCAGGGGTTGGCCGAGGCCGTGACCGGCTCGGCATGGTGCCTGGGCGACTGGCTGATTTACGGTGAAACTCGCTTCACCGGGCGTTACCGCAGTGCTATCGAGCAGACCTCGCTTGATTACAAGACGCTTCGCAATTATGCGTGGGTCGCCAGGAAGTTCGCGCACGCGAGGCGGAGGGCGGGATTGAGCTTCGAGCATCACGCCGCAGTCGCCAGCCTCCCCGAGCCGGAGCAGGACTATTGGCTTCGGAAGGCAGAGTTGTTTGGCTGGTCGAGGAACGACCTGCGGCGCGAGGTGCGCGCCAGCCTCGCCGCGCGCGGCGACGACCTGGCTGACCGAGGTATCGCTGCTGCGGTAACCGCTGACGATCACGCCAGGCATGAAGGTGCCAGTATCGGCGACAGCGCCATGGCCTTGAAACTGCACCTGGATGTCACCGACGATCAGCTTGCCATGATCACGGAGGCGGCCAGCAAGTCCCAGCTCTCCGTTGGAACGTGGGCGCAGCTGATGCTTGAGCAGGCCGCTCGCGCGACCCTGGCATCCGCTTCGCGGGACCTGAACCCGGCGACGCGAGCCATCGAAGTTAGCTGACACTTAGCGGCGGACAGGGACACGGTGCCTGCCGATGGCGTCCCATCGGCCTGGTGAGTAACAAGTGAGGTCGCTCTGCTGCCCCTCACCAATCAAGCTGGGCGAACCGCTGAACGGCGTCGCGGTACGCCGCAGTCGCATCGGCGCGCGTATGCGGGGAGCCCTCGGAGTAGAGCAGAATGCGGATTTGCTCGCCTATCTCTTGGCTTCGATTGAAGCTGGCCTCGAACGGGAAATCCGTGTGGGACCAGTCTTCGACCGCCTCCAGCGTGTCCAGGTCGAGCCGTTGCGCGGCGCCGGCGATGCTATGGAAGCTGTTGAAACCAAACAGAGAAGTCGGTATTACTGCCCTCCCGACGGTGCGGGCCAATTGGGCCAGCGGAGTCCGGCCGCGCATGGTGACCTTCATCAGCTCCCGATGCGCCCGGGCAACGGCCTCCACACCAGGTGCTGCGACGTCGATTCGCAGCGGGGCGACGTTGAGGAACATCCCCCGCGCATCCACGCCGTTCGGTACCGCGAGCCGGGTATTGACGGGGACGCCAGTGAGGATGCTCCGCCCGCCGACCAGTCGCGCCTGCGCCTCAAGGTGGATCGCGAGAAGCACGGACTTCAACCCGGAGGAGGAACTCGCCGCAAGCCGGCTCAGCATGCGATTCTCCTGGCCTGCGATCTCCACCGAGTCCTGCCAGGTGTGGCAGTCGCGAGTGGTCTCGGCACTCGACTGCGTTTCCAATCCATTCAGGTACCGGCTCCACCACTGTGCGTCGGCGAGCGTGAGCGACTGGAAGAGCTGCTGCGCGCTGTGCTCGCGGAGTCTGAAGCGGGGCGAGGCGTTCGAGGCAGATGACGCCGACTGCCCGGGTGGCCGCCCGGTAAGTTCCGCGACGTAGCGGTCCAGGAATTCCACCAGGTTCAGGTGGGTGCTCCACCCGTCAGCAATCGCATGCGGCTCAGTAAGGGTCAAGGCGATCGCCGTATCACTCAGGAGGTGGACCGTGATCGTGACGAGGGGCGGATCCTTCAGGTCGATGGTCCGCGTGTTCTCGGCGTCAGCGAACTCGGCCAACCGTTGTTGCTGTTCACGGTCGTGGAGCCCCCGTAAGTCGCAAACTTTCACCAATGGCCGGTCGACATGGTTCAGTACGATCTGCATCGGGCACGAGTAGCGGTCCAAGTCCAGCAGCGAGCGGAACATTTCGTGCTCCCGCACCAAGCCGAGCCCGGCCGCCTCGAAGGCTGCGGGCTCCACGCGAGGTACGGTCAGACGCGAGGTTGCGACGTTGTGATAGGCCGGGACCCCGATGGCGCCGCGGTCCCGGAGGGCAGCGGCCATGAGCATCCGGGTGGCCATCGCGGCCTGTTGCTCGCTCATCGGGAAGGCATCCACGGCACCGGCCGGCAGCCGTCGGCGATCAACCGGCGAGACCAGGCCCAGCGCGGGTATCTGCGCCCAGCGGTCGTCCGGAACCTCGAAAGCCTCCACCTCGCCGGCTCCGGCTGTCGCGTAGAGCGTCGCGCGGACAGACTCGGAGATGGTGTCGCGGCCCCGGCCTGTCACGATCGCTCCCCCGTTGGACGTGCTCGGGCCGCGAGGGACTCGATCTCGTCATCTTCCAGTACGTCGCGGATGGTGAGTTCGACACCCCGTGTGCGCGCGATGGCGACGAAGCGCACACACAGGATTGAGTCGCCGCCAACGGCGAAGAAGCGCGCCGAGCGGTCAGGCGGTGCATCAAGGCCGAGAAGCTCAACCCAGATGCTCCCAATGAGCTCTTGAGTTTCATCGATGGTTCTCACGGCTGCCTCCTGGGGTCCGAGAGCTTGCCTTGGCTACGGGAATGCACGGATCCGCAGGCCCCTTCTATCGCGACACCAGATGGTCTCCCATGACCATCGCGTCGATGTCTATCCGGGAGAACGTCGCCACCGCGTCCTCGGGTGAGCAGACGATCGGCTCCCCGCGCGAGTTGAACGAGGTGTTGAGCAGGACCGGAACGCCGGTGATCGCCCGGAAGGCATCGATCAACCGCCAGTAGAGCTCGTTGTCCTCGCGTCGCACGACCTGGATCCGGGCAGTGCCGTCGACGTGCGTCACCGCCCCAAGTCTCGGACGCCAAGCCTCACGAACATCGACGGTTTCGATCATCCACAGATACTCGGCAGGATCGTCGATCTCGAAGCACTGCTCTGCGTACTCGAGCAGGACCGCCGGCGCGAGCGGCCGGAATTCCTCCCGTTGCTTGACCATTGAGTTGATCCGGTCCCTCATCTCGACGGCTCGTGGATCGGCGAGAATGCTGCGGTTCCCCAGCGCTCGCGGGCCGTATTCCATCCGGCCCTGGAAGAGCGCGACGACCTTTCCGTCACTCAGAAGCCCGGCAGCCTCAGCGACGAGGTCGTCGGGTTCGCATCGCCGCCATCGCAGGTCGGTGCGCTCCAGCGTGGCCCGGATGCGCTCGGAGGTGAATGCCGGACCAAGGTAGGGCGGCCCGATGCGCGGGCGAACCCGCTCCCCGGGCACCTCGGCGCCCTCCTCCTCCATCACCAGCAGCGCCGCACCCAGTGCCGTTCCGTCGTCGCCGGCCGCCGGCTGGGCGAACTGCCGCCGGTACATCCCGCTCTTGCGGATGGCCTGGTTGACGACGCAGTTCAGGGCCACGCCGCCGGCCAGGCACAGATTCTCGCTGGACTGCTCATCCCGGTGGGCCGCCAGGAAGCCAGTGATGGTCTCCTCGGTCACGGCCTGCAACGCCGCGGCGATGTCGAGGTGATGCTGCTCAAGGTTCGCACCCGGTTCCCGGGGCGGGCCGAGAACCGAGGCGAGATGTTCCAGTGACTTCTGGTAAGTAGCGCGTTCCTGTGCTGTTTCGTTCAAGTATGTTAAGGGCGTGGTGTAACGGCCGTCGTTTTGGCGGACGACAAGAGTGTCGAACGCCGGACGAAGTCGCCGCCGGTCCCCGTAGGGCGCCAGTCCCATGACCTTGTACTCGTCGAAGTTCATCCAAAATCCCAGATGCATGGTAACCAGCCCGTAGACGAGTCCCATGGAGTGCAGTCCGCGCACCTGGCCGCGCAACCGCAGTCCCTGCGATCCGCCTGCGTAAAGCGATGTGCTCTCGAACTCTCCCATCCCGTCGGCGACCAGGACATCGGCAGAGCCGAAGCCGGAACAGTGCAACGCGCTGGCGGCGTGGGCCTGGTGGTGCAATATCGGGATGACCTTCAGATCATCGCTCCAGAGTTCTCTTGGAAATGCCGCGAATAGATCGCGGTGTACGACCTCCGGCGCGTACACGTGCTTGTATTCCTCGATCGCCCCTTCGGATTCGAAGTACGTCTGGTACCGGCCGAAGTCAAAGTTGTGCGCGACCGCGCTCACGTCACGCGGAGTGATGCCGGCCGCTCCGAGCACATACTCGATCGCGGCCCGTGGGAATTCTCCGGTGCCCTTGCGTCGCACGAAACGCTCCTCGGCCGCGGCGGCCACGATGCCATCCTCGGTGACGAGAGCCGCTGCCGAGTCCGCCCCCTGGGCGAGCCGATATACGCGCTCGTCCAGTCCCGGAAACGACCGCCGCATGTATGGCTGGCTCTGGCCCAGCCCACTGATTCCCAGGACATACCGCACGATTGTTGCTCCTCTCCTGTCGACACTGCCGGTTCGCATCGGTTCGGCGGCTCCAGCCGGGCCGGCCGGGCCGGGTCAGGTCATCGCCACCGCGATCTGTCGCTCTCCCTCGTACGGTTCGCGTCCGTGGGCCGTCAGCATGTTGTCGATCATCAGCAGGTCGCCTTGCTGGTAGTCGAACCGCGTTGCTGCCTCACGATATTTCTCGCGGATGTGCGCGCATACCTCCGCGGGAATTTCCGCCCCGTCACCGTAGACGGTGTTGTTGGGCAGGCCGGACCTTCCGAAAAGCTCCTCAAGGACTCCGATGACCCGCTCGGGAAGGGTTGACCAGTGAAAGAAGGCTATGTGGTTGAACCACAGTTCGTCGCCGTTTCCCGGATGGCGATGCAGAGCCACTCGATCGGCTACCGTGCGGAGAGTCCCGTCGTTGTTCCAGTGTGTCTGTATGCCGTTATTTCCGCAGTAGAGATCCACGGCTTCGCGGCTCGTGGTGCCAAATACCTCGCTCCACGGCAGGCCAATCTGTGGATGGTAGTTTCGGACGTGCCGCCAGCCGCGCCTGCGGAACTCCTCGACGATGCCGACGTCAAGCGAGGCGGTGACCTGACGCATGTCGGCCAGTGGCGTTGCCCCACCTGAAGCGGGCGGCCGCCGGCAGAAGAAGAAGAGCCTGGCCGGCCAGGTCGCCTGGTAGGAGTTTTCATTGTGGAAGAATATTTCCTCCTCCCGGGTGTACTCGGTCGACGTGTAGATTCCGGACTCGAGTTGCTTCCGCGGCGTGGAGCGCTCCGTATACGGCAACGGGTCGCCGCCCAGTGCCTGAACCGCCTTTGCGAAGTCGGCTGTGCTCTCGAGGGGAAAACCTCGGAACAGGACGCGGCCCGCTGACATCAGCAGCTCGTTGACATGCCGGGACTGCTCGTCATTCAGCCCGGCGGTCAGGTCACCGTTCAGGTCGGATGGTGTGACCGGGGTGACCGGCGTCTTTCCTGTTACTCCCATGACGCGCTCGACTTTCCACGTTCTGTGATGTTGATCTGTGTATTGATCCGAATGGAACTCGGCAGCGCGTAGGACGGAAATGTCTGGCGCAGGTGCGCGAGAAGATCGCCTTGGGTCGTCCCGCCGTCCCGGGTCACCACGGCCGAGCGGAGGCCGTGCACCTCGTCCGCCTGGACGGTGGCGCTCACCACTCCTGGAAAGGCATTGAGGCAGGACTCGAGAGCGGCCAGGTTGATCCGAAAGCCGGCGACCTTCGCCTCCCGGCCCAGCCGGCCAACATAGGTGTAGGTTCCGTCCTGGTCGCGCCGCACGCGATCTCCGCTGCGGTAGCTGCGCTTACCGGCGGAACTGGGGAAAGGTCGCAACTGCCCGCGGCCATCCGCGGCGTCGTCCGAGTTCGAGGCGGTGAGGTAACCGGTCGCCACCTGCACCCCGGCAATTACCAGCTCGCCCTCCTCGAACTCGGCTCCGGCCTGGGGCGGCTGTCCCTCGATACTCAACTCCACGCCCGGCGGGGCGGTCCCGATCGGAATCTCGTGAGCGGTGAAGCCGGCCGGCACGACGTAGCGGCAGCAGCCCACGGTCGCCTCGGAAGGGCCGTACTCGTTGACCACCAGCGTGTCGGGGAGGCTGTGTCGCCAGCGGGCGACACTTTGCCCGTACAGGGCCTCACCTCCGACAACCAGGATTGGTATCGAGCACCGGGCTCCACGCGCCTCCAGCAGCTCACACAGCATGTTGACCTGGCTTGGCGTCATCTTGACGAAACTGGAGCCCTGGAGGATGCCGGGGTCGGTGGCGACCTGAAGCGGCCAACGCAAGGGATCGAGAACCTGTACTCGTCTGCCGTTCAGGAGTGGTCCGAGGAGGCTGGTGATCGTCAGGTCGAAGCCCAGCGAGGTGAACAGCGGTGCCCCCCATCCTCGGGTGCAGTTGTACTCGCGCATCGACCAGCCGAGGTAGGCCCGCACGGCAGGCTCGGGTACGACGACTCCCTTCGGATCGCCGCTGGTGCCCGAGGTGAAGATCACGTACACGGTGTCCTGCGGGACGGTCGGTATGAGGCGGTTGGCGCCTGGATCGTTGGCCACGTCCCCGGGGCTGAGCCAGACGACGCCGTCGGTCGTCCCGCCGGCGGCTCCGAGGATGAAGGCGGCACCGCACAGACGGGCGATCCTGGCGGCAGTGCGTGGCGGTATGCGGAGATCGATGGGAGCGAAGGCGGCTCCGGTCATCAGGATGGCCACGATCTGGATGAGGGCGGTCGTGCTCGGGGCCGCCTGGATAGGCACGATTGTCCCGGGTCCGGCCCCGCGTCGGCGCAAATGCGTGGCGACCTCGCGTGCGTGCGAGAGTAGCTGTGCATGGGTGGTGACCGTGCCCTGCTCGATGACCGCGGTGGCGGTGGAACTGGTCAGTTCGCCGACGAGGCTGTGCGCGCGTGTGGTCACGGCCTTGCCAATCCTGCGCAGTCAACGAGGTCGCCGACGGCGACCAGCAAACGACGCACGCCCGAATAGGGGTTACGAGCGTGGCTGCGGCGCAGGTTGTCAACGACTATCGTGCGGTCCGGCTTCCAGGGCACGACTTCCTCCAGGTCGGAGCAGATTTCTACAAGTTCGTCGATGACGGCGTCGGGGATCGGCCTGCCGTCCCCGCGTCGGCACCCTTTGGGAAACTCGTGAGGCTCGTAAAGCAGACGGAGCGAATCGTAAATGTCCTCGTCCAGTGCCCGAGGATGCCAATGCAGGACTTGTGCTGTCAGCGAGGGTCGGCCAGTGGCCGGGTCGAGGATGACAGCCGGCCGCCGCTGCTCGGTGGTGAGGATGCCGCCGCGCTCATCCCACCTCCAGATGGCGCCCTCCCGTTCGCAGGCGCGCTCGGCAGCGGCTGGATCAGTGGTGCGGTAGACCTGGCGCCAGTCGAGCCCGAGGTCCATTCCCAGCCGGCGAACGTAGGTGACGCCGGTGGCGAGGACGTCCCTGGCCGAGTTGCTAAGCCGCCCGTAGACGGCCGTCATGTCCGCGGTCGGTGTCTGCCCACCTTCCCCGATTTCCTGGCAGCCAAAGATGATTCGCCTGGGCCACATGCGCGCAAACGTGTTCTCGTTGTGCCACAGCAGCTTCCTGGTCCGGGAGAAGGGGGTCGGACTGTTGATCGTGCCCGTGGGGTCATCGTCGATGCTGTTGTGCTCCGGGTTGTCTTTGGCGAGCGGCCCGCAAGCCGCGGCGGCGAGTCGCTGGAAAGCCGCTACGTCCTGGCACAACCCATCGCCGTCGATGACGACCGCACCGTCACGGCGAAGGTGCTCCGCGACCGCCGTGGAGTTGGCGAGCCACCACACGTCCGGTGGGCCATCGAGCCTAAGGTGCCGCATCGGAGGCCGCCCTTTCACCGTATGCCGCTGCCGAGATCAGGTGCCGGCGTGCCAGCTGCGCCAAACGGGCGATACCGGTGCTGTCGGCGGTGCCGCGTCGTGCGGTCACCGTCACTTCAAGGCTGGTATCAGTGACCGTCACGCCTACTGAAAGCTGGTTACGTGCCACTGGTAAGCGGATGTCGATGGGCCGCAGGTGATGCGGACGACGCCGATACCGGAGGTCACGGAAATAGAACTTGCAGGGGTGACCGCCGTGCCCGGCAGCTTCGCTGCCCGGGCGGATCTCCTGCCGTACGGCGGCGGCCAGCCGGCGCAGCACGGCCGTGTGGACGGCGGCGGCCGCGGCCGGACCGGACGTGCCGCGGTCGACGGTGGCGATTTCCAGTTGAGCCAGGTGGAATCCCATCGTGTCTTGGGACGTGCCGGCCAGCGGGCGGAGGTCCACGTCGATGTACGCCATGACCGGCGCCGGCTCCGACCAAGCCGCTGCGGCAGCCGCCAGGTGCCCGACTGTCCAGGCGAACGGGGTGACTCCGGCCCTCCGCGCCGCGGCCGCAAGCCGCTCCCAAACACTGTCGCCATTCGAGATCGCCAGGTGCCGCTGCAGGTCGGTCACGAGCGGGACATGGTCTCGCGTGGCAACGCGGTGCACGCAGGAGCCGAAGCCGGGATGGTGATGTCCCGCGTCGCCTGCCCCGGGTCCGGAAAGCCGGCGGTCGACCTCGGTCCAGAAGATCTCCTCGGAATGCGCGTCCCAGACGATGTGGTGGGCCAGCACGAACAGCCGCGTGGCGTTTCCCCGGTGATCGGCCTGTGCGGCCAGGTGGACCAGCGGCCCGGTCGCTAGGGGGGTCGGCAGCCCTGCCAGGTGGGAGACGATGTCCGTGTGCCGCCATTCCGCCGGGAACGCAAGGACCTTTGCGGGCGGCGAAGCCGCAGGCGGCTCGAGGAACTTGTGAAGTATGCCTTGCTCGTCGACTGCGAACCGTGCCAGCGCCTCGGGATGGCAGGCCCGGACAGCGGTCATGGCGCCGGCCGCGTCGCGAAGGCTTACCTGCGACCCGGGGCATGGCTCCGCGGCCGCCAGGCACAGGTAGCGCCCCCGCAGTTCGGCCGCCTGCTCCTGATACCACAGGCCGAACTCGGCTGCGGTGGCAGGCAGAATGATCGCCACCTCAGCGTCGCCTCGCTTCGATAACGCAGCGCGTTATGGTAGCCAGCTGCGGAGCCTCAAAGACCTCAAGCAGCGGCAGCGTGACATCGCACGCGGCCTCAACCGATCGCAGCAGCCGGATGAAGGTGAAGGAGTCGGCGCCGCCTTCGAAGAGGTTGTCGTGCGGTGCCAGCTTCATCGCGGACTCCGGCGCGATATCACGCCAGCAAGCTTCAACCTCTTCCAGGACCCGCGGGTAATCCATTGGCCTCATCGACCCGCCTCTTCTCGAACACCGGCTGCGGCGGTCTGTTCCGCGACAAGGTCGCCGGCCAGGTCGTACCGGAGGAATTGGCGGGTCTGCTCGATGTCGTCGGCCAAGACGCGGTCGTCCTTGAGCCGGGGCACTCGTGTGCGGTAACGCTCCTGTACGCCGCGGACCGCGGGGGAGAGGACCAGCCCGGCCTTGAGATCGGCGGCCTGGCATGCGGTCATCAACTCGATGGCCAGCACGTTCTCCAGGTTGTCCACGATCTGCCGCAGCTTCAGCACGGAGGTGCCACCCATGCTCACGTGATCTTCCTGCAGTTGGCAGGTCGGAATCGAGTCGACGCTGCCGGGGTGCGCCAGGGTCTTGGCTTCGCTTACCAGCGCCGCAGCGGAGTACTGGCTGATCATGAGCCCAGAGTTGACGCCCGGATCCTCGGTGAGAAAGTCCGGGAGACCGCGGCGTCCGGACAGTAGCTGGTAGGTCCGGCGCTCGGAGATGGAGGCAAGCTCGGTGGCGGCGATGCCGAGCATGTCCGCGGCCATGGCGACCGACTCGCCGTGCAGGTTGCCGCCCAGGAGCGCCAGTTCGTCATCCACGAAGAACAGCGGGTTGTCGGCGGTTGTGTTGATCTCATTGAGAATCGAGTTCTGGGCGTACGCGATGTGCTCGCGCACGGCCCCGTGGACCTGAGGAATGCATCGAAACGAGTACGGGTCTTGCATTGACGGTACGGCGGAGTCCAAGGCTGTGTGGTTTCCGCCGTGGGTGTAGTGGGAGAGGTTATTGGCGACCACCGCCCGCCACCGGTTCCCCGAATCGCGGTGGTATCGCTCGTGGAAGAACCTGTCGGCGCAGCTGAACGCCTGGGTGCTGATCGCCGCGATCAGGTCGGCTGAGCGCGCGAGCTCAAGGAGGCGCCGCAGTTCGATCACCGCGACGGCCGAGATGTACTGGGTCCCGTTGGTCAGCGCGAGACCGTCCTTGGGACCGAGCTCCACCCGGCCGAGGCCCAGCTGCTCCTCGACGTCCCCGGTGTCGCGCACCTGGCCGTCCACGGTGATCTGGCCGAGGCCCAGGAGGGGAAGCGCCAGGTGGGACAGGGGTGCAAGATCTCCGCTCGCACCGACGGTGCCGCGCTCGGGTACCACGGGGTGGATGCCGTTGTTGAGCATCCTCACCAGGCTTTCGGCGACCTCCGGGGACACGCCGGTGTAGCCGCTGCGGAAGGTCAGCAGCTTGATCAGAAGCATCATCCGGACGACTTCAACGGGCGCACCGAGCCCGATGCCGCATGCGTGGGAAAGGATGTGGCGACGCTGGACTTCCGCCTCATCGCCGGGCCGGACGCGGACGTTGGCCAGCGCGCCGAAACCGGAGTTGACGCCGTACAACAACGCGGGCCTCACGGCGAGCGAATCGACCCACTTGGACGAACGTCTGATCGCCTCGGTGGCCTCATCCGCCAGGACCACTGTGTTGCCGGGATCGATCCCGGCCATCAGGTGCTCGAGTTCCCAGCGTTCACCGGGCCGAATCACGACGTTGGCCATCGCCGAACCTCCTCATTGAGAACTGCTTTGTCATGGTGGTGAGAGTGGCGTCGGCCTCAGCGCGCAGTGCACGTGCCATCCCACCGTCGGAGCGGCCCGTGACGACGCAGGTGATGTCCTCGGCCAGCGCGCTGGTCCGGAAGTAGCACGCGAGGGCATGGCGCGGGGGCGAGCCGATGAGCTGCGTGGCCGAGCTCGCCACGCCGTCGATCTCGACAGCCGGCGCAGGCACATGATCCTCCAGGACGACGACGACGTCGCCGACGGGTGCCCACCCTTGTCCCGGCCGTACGCTGCCGAATCCCGGGACCAGCGCCGCGAAGTCGACAGCCGCCAAGAGGTCGCGGTTGACCGCTTCGATGACGCGGGTGGCGTCCTGGCCGGCAGCATCGACCAGCAGGGGCACGTCAACCACGTAATTGCCGATCGAGCGGACCTCATCTGGAGTCCGCGTTGAGACCGGGGTCTCGACAACAACCTGGTCCAGGTCCAGCACCCGGCCGACCGCCCTGGCGATCAACGTGATGAGGACAGCCGCCCGGCTCACTGACAGGCGGTCCGCGAGCTCCCTGATCGGCTGCGTCGGCAGCCGCCAATCGACCACCGACGCTCCTGCGGCAGCACCGTTCGGGCGCAGCCGCTCGTCGTACGGCTGCGCCTTCAGCCCACGCCTGACCGTGGACCAGTGCCCTGCCGCAGGCTGGACGAGACCGGCATCCGGTCTTGCCGGGGGCAGCACGCACAGCGAAGGCAGCGATGTTCGGCGTTCCGGTGTGCCAAGGCGGTGCTGCAACTCCGCTACGAGCAGTCCCATGCTCACTCCGTCGCACACCAGGTGGTGGGCGATCAGATAGACGCCCACCAGTGCGGGCTCCGTGCGCGAGCGGACCAATATGGCCCGGACCAGCTGATCCGCCCCAACGTCAAACGGCTGGTACGCGCTGCTGTCCACCTCGGGTTGGGGGAAGGTGCCGGCGGATGCAGAGATCTGGAGTACGTCAACCCGCGCAACGCCTGCTCCGCGCAGAACCCGTCGCGGGCGATCGCGGCCCAAGACGTACCGGACTCTCAGCTGGGCTACGTCCTTGAGCAAGTCCGACAGCGCTAGCCGGAGGCGCTGCTCGGTGATGGCCGCATGCGTGGTGAATCCTCCGACGACGTTCAGTGCACCGTCGCTGGGAAACATCTGACTCCACACCCAGACCGGCCGTTCAGCGGAGGTCAGCTCCTCACCGAGGGTTACGGGGGCAGCGGCCGACGCGGATTGCGGAGTCTGACGACGGTTGCGGTCCACCACGCCGGCGAGCCCGGCGACCGTGGGATGGGCCAGGTAGTCACGGATCGTCAGCCTGACTCCCAGGTCGCGCTCCAGGTGAGCGCTCAACTCGAGTGCCAGGAGGGAGTGTCCGCCGCTGGCGAAAAAGTCAGTCGAGCCTGTTATGGCCACGTCGGGCAGTACCCGCTCGAACCCCGCGGCGACCACCTTCAGCGTCGTCTCATCCGCCGCCACCTCCACCTGTTCGTCGCCCGAGTCGGCTACCTCGAGCGACCGGTAGTCGACCTTCCCGGAGTGCAGGCGCGGCAGGTACGGACAGATCACCACCCGGTCGGGCAGCAGGCGGACCTCCACCGTCTCGGCGATCTGCGTCAGGACCGCGACACGATCGAGGCGGCTGTCGGACGGTACGATCCAGACGCGGATCACCACCTGCCCGTCTGCCTCATCGGCTCGTGCGGCCGCCTGCCCCACGGCCGGGAGCGCGTGGAGCACCGCCTCTACCTGGTCGAGATTGATCCGTACACCGCGTCGTTTCACGGTTCGATCGCGCCGTCCAGACAACCGCAGACGACCATGGTGGTCCAGATAGCCGAGATCCCCTGTCCGGAAGACCGGGACGCCATTGGGTGCCGGGAAAGCTACGAGCGAGCCGACCTGCTCCGATCCGTATCCGCGACACAGGTACTCGGACTCCACCACGATCTCGCCGGGGTGTTGCGCTGAGGATCCGGATTGGCCGTCCAACGGCTCGATGGACAATGTCCGTCCTGCGATCGTTTTACCAACCGGAATGTCGCCCGAGCCGGCGTCCTCCGGGGTGATCTGGTGCCAGGTCAGCAGAATGCACTCCGAAGGGCCGTATTCATTGTGCAGTCCGACCTTGGCCCCGCAGCGCTCCGCAGCGTCGAAGACCTGCCTTGCCACTTGCGGGTCGAATCGCTCGCCGCTGCACATCACCTCCGTCAAGTGCGGCGGCCACGACGCCCCGGGCCGCACCGCAGCGGACGCCACCCGCCTCAGGATCGACGGAGTGGTCTCAAAATGGGTGATGCGCGCCTCCCTCAGCCACTGAAGAACCGCGTCCCCGTCATTGCGGATGGACATCGGCGCGAAAACGCCTGCCGCGCCACTGGCCAGGGCCGAGATCAGTTGGCAGTAGTGGGCGTCGTAGGTGGGGGCCGCCCACAGCGCCAGGCGGTGGCCCGGCGCGAGACCATATCTGCCGATGAACTCTGCGCAGTAGTGCTCGATCGCCGCACGACTCATCTCGATCAGCTTCGGGTCCGCAGTCGTGCCAGAAGTCCGAACGCAGTACGCCGCCACCTGCGGTGTCCGCACCGCCATGCGTTCGCTGTGCTGGAGCACAGCATGGTCATCCCACTGCCGGGCGACTTTACTCAGGTCCCGGCCGGTAACGGTGACCAGGTTGTTTATCAGGTTCGCAGGCGTGGTTTCGGCGGATGGGCCGGCCAGGAGGACCACGTCGGCGGCGAACTCATCGATGAGCTGCCGCCGCACGGCGTTGCTTTCCTGGTCGTCGATGACCATGAAGGTCCGTCCCGCCCGGAAACATGCCGCGATCAATGCGCTGACCTCCATCGACGCCGCACCGACGATGGCGACCCGTTCCGCGTGCCGTTGACCGAAGAACTCATCGCATGTGCAGGCAAGGGCACCGAGGTCGGCGTACGACAAGACATTGCCTGTGCTGTCCGCCAAGGCTGTCTCGGCAGCTCCACGACGGATCCGCTCATCCAAGATCGTGGCTAGCGATGCCCGTCCGTCCGGACCAGAGCTGGTCATGATGGCTTCCCCTTGGTCACTCGGCGTTCGCCATCATCGCCACGAATTCATTCATGCTGGCCGCGGACAGCAGGTCGTCCAGTGAAACGTTGTATCCGGCCTCCCGCAGCCCTCCCAGCAGGGAAAGAATTCCTAGCGAGTCGAGACCAAGCTCGAATACGTCTACCGTCATGTCCGTCAGCTCGCGACCAGTCACCACGCGGAACTCTTGTTCAAGAACCTTGCGTGCCTGCATCGTCAGCCTCCTTTGTCGCGTAACGTCAAGTAGTCATATCGCCGCGATCACGGCCCATCGGCTTTTTCCTGCGCTCCGCGTCCCTGAAGCCAGCGTGTCGGCAGTCCAGTGCATCCGTCACCGTACTTATCTGTTGCCTGATGATCTCGGGAAAGCCGGCCATCAGCCGGTGCAGTGCCGAACGGTCATTGTTCTGCTTTGCACTGAATACCGCCACGGGCAGAGCAGAATAAAATCGAAGTACCCTGCCGTATCGTTCGCGAATATAGCGTTGCCATAGATCGTCGCCGAGCAGCAACTGCAACCGCTCGGACATCAGGTTGCTGTGCTCGAACAGCGCCCGCGGGGCATGGAGATCGAGCCCCGAATCTTTGGGCGGCGTGTCCAGGAGCTCATCCCGGTACGCTTCGAGCGCCGCCACGCCGTACAGGCGACCGTCCGGCATGGCCAGGCCCTGGGTGGCTCGACCCGGATTCTCAGAAGCGAGAAAAAGCTCGAGCTCGGCAACCACGAACCGTGGGTCGAACCGGTAGGACGCCATTGCATTGAATTTGAAGAGGATGAATGATCGCGTCCACGGCTGGTCGGCGTTGGCGCAGGATTCGTACGCGGCGTCTAGGTCTGCCCACAAAACATGGGTGGTTTCAAATCGAATCAACTCGTCGTAACCCAGTAGATGCGCGATCCCTGCATCACTGTCTGATCCATGGATGAGAACGTCATGATGACAAGGACTCTTCCCGTACGTCGGTCGTCTCGGGATAAAGAACTCATCGACGAACGCGTAGATATACCAGCCATCGAGCAGCTGCGCATGCACGAACTCGGCGAAGCTGTGGCCGATCCACCTTTGCATCCACTTACGGTCTGCCTTGATGGTGTGCAGATACGGGTTGGCCGCAAAATCATAGGAATAGAAGCACAGCGATGGGGACTCTATCGGGTGTTCATCATAGGCCAGGTGCATGAAGTTCGAGAGAATCCAGTCACGGTTCTTGGGAGCATGCGCCTCGATGATGGAGACCGGGTACGCATACGGCTGGTACGCCCGGATACTGGGATTCGTTGTCACCGGCAAAATTGTGCGGTGACGCCGCAAATCCCCAGCGTGTTCCGCCTCTACCCGGTTCACCAGTATTGTCCAACTGCCCACGCGCGCTCGGCCGGTCCCTGAATCCGGCTGACGGCAAGCGCGTCGGACATGTACTCGAGCGGGGTGACGACTTCATCTCGGACCGCCTCTTCCCATGCGGTCGCTGGGCCGATGCCCCACTTGAACCAGGGCGTCAGGTCATCAACCACGAGCGTGGCGCCTGGCTTGGCCAGCCGGCGAGCGTTCGTGATGTCCGCCTTCACGCACGAGTAGTCGTGGCCTCCGTCGATGAAGATGAGATCGAAACCATCCGTTGATCGCGGTACCTGAAAGGCTGGAACGGTTTGCGTGGAATCTCCGTAGATCAGGTGATGGCGATCCGGGTAACGGGAGTCGATGAACTCCTTTGCCGCCTTGACGGAGGCCTCGGTGTTGATTTCAAAGGATGTGACCTTCGCCTGGGGGGAGCTTTCAAGGAAGGCGATGCTCGAGTAGCCGATATTGAAACCTATCTCGGCTATGGAGCTGGCCTTCCGGGCACGCGCCAGATACATGAGGTAAAGGACCTGGGACAGGCAGCTAATTCCGTCGTCCAATACGCTTCCATGCTCTTGTGCATGCCGGAACATGTCCTCCATGAGCGACTGAATACGTGATCGATCGCTGATTCCCGAGTCGGGGAAAAGGGCAGACTTGAATCCCGCTGAAGGCATCGACATGTCCATATGGCAATGTTGGCTTTTGAAAGCTTCCGCTGTCAACGCTTCGGTGCTGCCGGCGCCGGGGGAACTGCAGAAGAGCCGTCATAGCAAGATTCCCTACCGAGGTACCCCCGGTAGGGAATGGAGTGATTCAGCTGATCTTGAAAGTCCTTCGCTTACTGGTATTGTCCAACAGCCCACGCGCGCTCGGCCGGTCCCTGAATTCGGCTGACGGCAAGCGCGTCGGACACGTACTCGAGCGGGGTGACGATTTCATCCCGGACCGCCTCTTCCCATGCGGTCGCTGGGCCGATTCCCCACTTGAACCAGGGCGTCAGGCTGTCAACCACGAGCGTGGCGCCCGGCTTGGCCAGCCGGCGAGCGTTCGTGATGTCCGCCTTCACGCACGAGTAGTCGTGGCCTCCGTCGATGAAGATGAGATCGAAACCATCCGTTGATCGGGGCAGCTGAAAGGCTGGAACGGTTTGCGTGGAATCTCCGTAGATCAGGTGATGGCGATCCGGGTAACGGGAGTCGATGAACTCCTTTGCCGCCTTGACGGGAGCCTCGTTGTGAATTTCAAAGGATGTGACCTTCGCGGAGGGCGAGCTCTCCAGGAAGGCGATGCTCGAGTAGCCGATGCTAAAGCCTATCTCGGCTATGGAGCTGGCCTTCCGGGCACGCGCCAGATACATGAGGTAAAGGACCTGGGACAGGCAGCTAACCCGGTCGTCCAATGTATTTGCGTGATCTTGTGCATGCCGGAATATGTCCTCCATGAGCGACTGAATACGTGATCGATCGCTGACTCCTGAATCGGAGAACAGGGCAGACTTGAGTCCTGCTGGAGGCATCGACATGTCCATGTCGCAATGTTGGCCGCCGAAATCCACCGCAGTCAACGCTTTGGTGATGCCGGCGCTGAGGCAGCTCTCAGAAGAGCCTTCCCGCGTGGCACGAGGTCAGCTTCCGAGGTTGTTGTCCTGCCCGGCAGGACAACAAACATGCAGTGTCCGGTTGACAGCTCTCTCTGGCTGACTCTGCGGCCGCTAATGAGCGCATGCGGAAACATCTTGGTCACTTCGCGGGTTTGGCCTGTGCCGTCTGGCTGGTGCCGGCCGGCTGCTCGCGTTCGTTGAGTAATGCGGCGATGGCGAGCAGGCCTGCCAGCGCGATGAAGGATCCCATGCCGATGACCCAGCGCGGGCCGAACCATTCCGCAAGCACGCCGCTGGCGAGCATGGCGACGAGCGACACCCCGGCGTAGATGGCGCCGGTCGTGCCAACGATCCGGCCGCGCAGCGAGAGCGGCGTGCTGAGCAGCAGCCAGGTCTGCCCGCCCACCCAGGAGATGGTGAAGGGCAGCCCGGACACGACGAAGGCGATCAGCGCCAGCGGCAGCGACGGCCAGATCGCCAGCACCACGATCGCGCCATTGGAGATGGCGGCACCGAGCAGAACGGGAAGACGGTACCCCAGCCGGCGGACCACCGTGCCGATCACCGGGCCCGCGATCAGGGCCGAGACCGCGAACGCGCTGTTGACCAGGCCCATCTGCCCGGACGTGGCGCCGATCACGCCCAGCATCAGCACGGGAAACAGGGAAGACAGCGGCCCCTCCTTGATTGCGTCAAGGATTTGCAGGAGTACCAGGCCCCGGACGCGACGGCTGCGCCGGAGCATCGCCAGATACCCGTCGCCGCCGCCTTCTTCGCCTTCCTCAACCATGCCGCTGGCGGTCGGCGTCTTCCGCCCGGAGCTCCGCAGGAGCAGGCTGAGCAGTGTGGACAGCAGCATCAGCGCCGTCACCCCGATGGCCGTCCAGCGGAATCCGGCCCATCCCATCATGAACCCGCCGAGTGCCGGCCCGACTAGCCTGGTGGCATTGGAGGCGAACGAATTCAGGCCGTTGGCCTCGGCCAGGTCCTCGGCGGTCACGTAGTCGGCGACGAGGACCTGCTCGGCCGGAGTGTAGAGCTGCTGCACGACCGCCTGGGCGAACACCGCGCAGACGAGGCCAAGCGGCGAGTCGGCGAGTACGAAGAGGGCCAGCAGTACCACCACCCGCAGGAAGAGCGCGATCCGTATGATCCGCAGGGGAGCGCTCCAGCGGTCCGTGACAGTCCCGGCCAGGTGCCCGAAGGCTACCCCGGCCACGGTCGGGGCAGCAGCGAGCACGGCTGTCCAGACCGGCGAGTGGGTGAGCTGGTAGATATGGACGCTCAAGGCGATGCCCACACCCGATCCCACCAGCGACGAGACCAGGTTGACGACCAGCAAGGTCCCGAAGTGTGGATTCCTCATCAAGAACCTGATCGGGTTGACCCCCTTGTTGACGCTCACCTGGCCGCTCCTCTCGGAAGGATGACCACATCAGCCATACGCGAAGACGTAATCGTGTGTCAGTCATGATGGCAAGGTGTGTCTCTTGCTTATTGACGATTACGGATGCCTGCGCTAGAACTAGCCAAAGTCGATGGTCAAACCATCAATGCTTGAACTCCGTGAGCGTGCGTGGAGAAGTGGTATGTCGGTCATCAAACTTACGCCGCAATCTTCAGTACCCGTACATTTCTCGGGCAAGGCTACCCGGCAAGGACCACTGACCATAGGTCAGCTCAACATTTTGAAGTGGATTGATGATTTCAATTCGAGAGAAGGTCAGCCGTATCCCACCGTGACGTGTGCTGTCAGCCTGGATGGAACGGCAAGTGTGGAGGACTTCACTGAAAGCATTGCCCTCCTGATCGCCCGCCATGAAGTGCTGCGGACGTCCTTCGTCACCGGACCGCAGCCATATCAGCGTGTTTCCTCCGTTGGCACCTTGATGGTTGATATCTATTCGCTGGAAGGCGGCCGAGCCGATCGGGTTGACGTTGAAGCCGAGCTCGCCAAGTACCTGGAGACCACAGCCCCAAGACAGCCTGCCGGGCAGCGGCTGGCCGGCCAGCAGTTGCGAGTCGCCCTGGCCACGAGCGCTGAAGTGGTATGCGCAGCCCTCCTTGAGTTCTCTCACATGGCTGTGGATAGGGCGGCTGCGCAAATCCTTGAGCATGAGCTGGCCGAACTGATAAGCGATCCTGCTGCTCGAGTCATAGGACCACCTCGTCATCAGCCTTTGGATCAGGCGGAGCTCGAGCGCTCGGAGCGTGAATGCCAGAAACGTCGTAGAACGCTGGAATACTGGAGCAGCAAGCTTGCCGTAATGCCCTCACCTCTCTACCTGACGCCTTCTGCGGGATCCGGGCTCACGGAGGCGAACGCGGACGACACGGTGGGCATATACATGTCGTCACCGGCCGCTGCACTGGCCGTGCAGTGCGTGAGCGCACGCACGCGAACCAGCCGGTCCAGCTGCCTGCTTGCCGCGTTGTGCGCCGTGCTCTCAGTGCGTACCGGCTATCGCGAGATAGTCTTTCCCGTGATGCCCTCAAACCGCTTTGAGCGCCACCTTTACGACTACGTCGGTACGCTTGCCCAAACCGGCATCGCCGCTGTCGATGTCGGCTCTGCGAGCTTCGATGAATTGGTGAGGCAGGCATGGCGTGGCATGCTGAAAGGCTGCATGCACGGCGTTTACGATGCCTATGAGCTCGAAGAAATCGGTAATCGCATATCGCATGACCGTGGCGTCTTTTTCTGTTTCGATGCCATCTACAACTGTAGTGTCATCGAAAGCGGTGTACCCGTGAAGGAACGTACACCATCGCCCGAGTACGTGACCGCCATGCTGAGTCGGACTCAACTGCGCCGTTACCCTATGCCGTACCGTCTGGCTACACCTGTCCGATTCGATGTTTCCAGGCTGGAAGGCGAGGTGGAACTGTGTGGCTGGAGTTCTGACGTTGGCCGGGTGCCGGCGGCACACCTGACATCGTTGCTGCAGGCCATTGAGCGTCTGCTGGTAGCAGCGGCCGGCGGCGACCTCGATCACGAGGGTATGATCGATGTCCTTCAGATGGAGCCAGTCCGCCGGGACTCGAACTGGGTGAAGACCGACATCCAGTGGGTCGAGCTGGCTGAGATCCAGAGACTCCTCGATGACGCGTTCGCGCCGGCCAAGGCGCGGATTTTTTCACAGGTAGCCGGCGAACCGCTTGTGGCGTATGTCGAGGCTTCCGACTCCGTCCGTACGCCGGAACAAGCTCACGCACGGTGCATGGCTATGATACCCGCACACCCGTCAGCGATGACGCCGCGCCATTACGTCATATGCGAGGCAGTTCCGGTTGGCGTTGACGACCCCATTGGCTGGCCGGCGGGGACAAGTGCAGGGACGGGAAGGAGCGCGGGCATCTAAACATTCAATGCCAGTCCAATGAGGCGCTGCAAAATCGATCGCCGCAATGAATATCCGACGCCATGCCGGATCCGTATTGCTGGTGATATCAAGAGCCTCGCGACGGGCTGCGTCCGCGGCCCTTGGATTTCCCAAATTCGCATCAACGTCGGCCTTGAACTCAAGGAACCTGGCACGAAGCACCGGAATGGGACCGGTCTCACTGAAGATCACCAGCGCCTCGCTGATCAGGGTGGCGGCGCGGTCCCAGTCCCCGACCATGACGCAGAACTCAACGAACGACAGCAGCACCCGGCCACTGGCAAGACTGCTGACCATGACACGCGACAACTTGAGCGCAGCACAAAGGGCGACCTGCGCGGACTCGTAATGTCCCTGACGGGTTCTGAGTGAGCCGAGAGCGGTCAATGCGTGCGCCTCGCCCACCATGTCACCGCATTCCCGCACCCGGGCCAGTACCCTGGTGAACGACTGCTCAGCTTGCCGCCAGTCGCCCGTGCGGAGGTAGAAGTCACCGAGCCTGTGCTCGACTTGGGCAGCTATGCGCAGCGCCTGCGTGGCGCTCTTGGCAACTGCCTGGTCAAGGAGCACTCTGGCGTCGTCCCAGAGTTCCCTGTCCATGTAGATCTGCGCCATGTTGCCCAGCGCGTCCACCTCGCCCACCTGGTCACCGGCAGACCGGCAATCAGCCAGCGCCCGCCGGTAGCCCAGCAGTGCTTGGTCGAACCGACCGGCCATGCGGTCGGCGAAGGCGAGTGCACCGAGCGCCTGTGCCCGGCCGGGCACATCCCCGAGTTCCTCGAAGATGCGAAGGGCGGACTGGAGGTAGGAAGTGGCATCCGTAAAGCTACTGTTAAGCTTCATCGTCCCAAGCGAGCAAAGCAACGCGGCCTCACCGCGCGTATTGCCTGTCCGTCTGACGACTTCAAGCGCTATCTCGTGCGTTCGCAGCCAATCCTCAATCCGGTGATCGGGTTCAAACAATGTGGCCAGGCTGACAGCCAGCCCCCAGCACACCTCGTCCAGTCCGAGTTGAGCTGCTTGGGTAACGGCGAGAACCAGTCCCGGGCTTTCCAGCCGGAGCCAGCCAAACGGGTCTTCCACGAGTTGATCGCGCACCTTGGCCGGCAGCATCCACAACTGCGCGGCACAGCGCAGCTCGTAACTGCCGTAGATTCGGCAGTGAGCGTCAATGGCTAGGGAAAGCCAGCAGGATAGCAGCCGGGACTGTGCGGCAATGCGCTCGCTCGTCACCTCGTCCGCGGCCAGCCGCTCCAGGGAGAAGATGCGAACTAGAGCATGCAGCCGGAACCGGTGCCGGCCCGTGTCGTCAGCCCTCACCTCAACGAGGCGTGCCGCGACGAGTTCGTCAAGCACATCGGCTGCGGAATCAATATCGGCGTCGAGCAGGGGAGCGCTGACCCAGGATGCGAAGTCCACCGGGCCAAGGAGTCCGAGCCTGGTGAAGAGCCGCCGTGCACCCGGGCTGAGGCCAACGTATGAGGTGGCGATCGTCGCCCTGACGCCCATGTCACCGAGGGTCAGCTCGTCAAGTCGCCGAGTTTCGTCTCTGATGCGGGAGACCATCTGCCCGATGCTCCAGTGCGGCCATTTCACGAGCTTGGCGGCCACGATCCGGACGGCGAGTGGCAGGCACTCGCACAGCCTGACGAGTTCGAGCACCATTTCGGGCTCGACAGTCACGCGCTCAGCGTGAACTATCTTGCTGAGCAACTCGACGCAGGCTGCCTCGTCCAGATTCTCAACATGAAAGTGCAAGGCGCCGGGCAGGCTGGTGAGTGGATAGCGGCTGGTGACAATCACGCAGCAATTCGAGTTCCCTGGCATCAGCGTCTCGACGCTTGCCGCACTGTCGGCATCATCGAGCAGGATCAAGACCTTGCGTTCGCCCAGCCAGCTCCGGTAGACGGCCATCCGGCTTTCCAGCTGGTCTGGAAGTGCTGCCGGGAGGAAGCCGAGCGAGCCGAGCAGCTTGGCCAGCAAATCCAGTGGGTCGTTGCGATGGCCGTCGCTGCCTTGGAGTTGAACGAAGATCTGGCCTTCGTCATACAGGCGATGGACGGCGTGCGCCACGTGCAGGGCCAGGGTCGTCTTGCCGACGCCTCCATTGCCGTTGAGGCACACGACAGGCATGTATCGTCGGCCTTCCGCCGAACTCGATCCGGAAAGCTTCGCAATAATGGTATCGACCATTTCCTCTCGACCGGTGAAGTCGGCGATAGCCGGCGGAAGCTGCCGGGGGACAATGGTGTCAACCTTGCCTGTAGATTCCGATCCGAAACCAGTCCGGGGCGCGATTGTAGGCGAATTTTCCCGTTTCAGGATGGACTTGTGCAGCCTGTCAAGCTGGTCGGATGGCTCCAGGCCAAGTTCATCTCTGAGGATGGCCCGGATTTCCTGGAATGATTCAAGGGCGTCTGCTTGCCGGGCCGACCTGTACAGGGCGCGCATGTGCAACGCTCTCAGCGACTCGCGCAGTGGGTAAGCTCTGACGAGCTCACTCAGCTCGGCTACGAGTTCGTGATGCCGATCGAGTTTGAGCTCAAGCTCGACACACTCTTCGGTGGCCCTGATTCGTTCCTCTTCAAGCCGAATCGCCATCGTTCTGACCACCCCGCTCTCGACGTCTGAGGCGACCGCCGGGCCGCGCCAAAGCGCTAGCGCGGCACGAAGCTCGGCTGCCGCATCCCTAGTCTTCCCGGCAGCAGCTAGCTCCCGGCCGGAGTTGATCATCCGGCGGAACACAGCGGAGTCGAGCGACTCGGTGGGAATATGGATGGTGTAGCCTACCAGGCTGGTAGCGATAACATGGTCGTCACCGAATTTCCGCAGCTGACGCCGCAAGGCAGATATGCAGGTATGGATCTGGCCCTTGGCGGTGATGGGTGGATCCTCTCCCCATATCCCCGCAGTGATCCGGTCGAGCGATACGAGATTTCCTTCCTGCATGAGCAGCATCGCCAATATGGTCCGCTGGCGGCCGTTCGGAAATTGCAGGGCCATTCCATCAAGTGAGACATCGAGCGAACCAAGGATCCTGAAATGCATAGCATGGTGTGTCGCCGGCAATTTCGACGTCATCATGCGCACGATCGGGGGTCGATCTGACAGTTCGGCGGATTGGTCGTCGCCTTCTTCAGCCAGATGTCCCAGCCGCCGGGGTGCGAAAACTTGTCCGCCAGGAAGATGAGGATCGGGGTGGGCCAGGGAGGATCGTGTTCCAGCTTCATGTCGCAGTCGTCCCTTTTCCATACGCAGACGACGCCCTGCCCGAGATCGCCCCCCGTGAGGTCCCACGCCTGGTTGGCGCTCCCGTTGCGGTCCCGGAGATGGATGTCACCGGTGACCCTGCCGCCGCTGTCACGCGCGTCCGGGCACATGTTGTCGTTGACGTTGCGGACCTGCCGAAAGCTCGCCGGGTCGTCCTGGCTCGGCGACGGGGTGAACTCCCACTGCTGTCGCTGGTCGCCGTTGTCGCATGGATACAAGTCCGGCTGTGCCGCCCGTACAGATCCCACGCAGCTGCAGGAAGCGCTCGGCGTGGCGATGAAGTAGATGCCGGCGGGTATCTCCGCCGCCTTCGCCGGCGACACGCCGCCGACCACGCTCCGCAAGCTCGCCCCCGCGAGGGCGCCGACAGTCACCAGTGCGCGTATCCGGGAGCGACTTGTCATCGGGCCGGCCCTTTCCGGAGTCAAGGGTGGTCCCGCCCCGATGCGGGCGGTCGCCAGATGAAGGTATGCGCAGCCGCGCGTCGGAGTCTTCGTGAGTTTTCACGAAACCGGGGCACCGGGCCGGGCGGCTTTGTCACTAGACGCAACCCGATGTCAATGGCTTTTAATCAAGAGGTCAGGTGGTGTCAGCGGTGCCCGTCAGATAGTGGGTCCGGTCCTGATCGTCGAGCTCGACGGAGGCTTCGGAAATGACGCGGAACGCACCAGAGCGCGGGGCCTGCCGAAGGTCGCGGACCAGGCGTCGACGTGCGGCCGCCAGGGCGTGGCGGGACCGGGCTGACAGTAAATTGGACTGCGCCCGGGCGCCCATCAGGATCAGGGTGGAGGTCTTGCCGGGTGACCGCAATATTACTTCTCTGCCAGCGGTTCGCGGCTTTGCGCAGAGATCACATCTCCGAAGCCTCCTCGCGTAGGCCATTGCGCAGATGTGCGGCCATCGTGTCGCTGACCGGGACGGTGGTGGGCAACTGGGGCTCGTCGAAGTAGCGGGCCTTGTATTGGCGCAGCAGGGACTCTCCGTGCTCGGGCCAGGAGAAGTTCTTCTTCTTGAGGAGCTTGCCGAAGACGACGCCGGCGTTGTGCGGGTCGGGCTCGGTCAGGAGCCTGATGGCGGCGGGGGAGATGTCGTCACCGCGGAGGTAGGAGGTCAGGGTGTCGCGGTAGCGGCGTCGGTTGATCAGGCTCGGGTTGGCGAAGAGCTCCTGTAGGAGGGCGAACTCAAGGTAGAAGCTGATGCCTGTTTCCGGGTCGAAGTGGATGGCCACCGATTCTGCGTCCAGCATCTCTTCGGGACAAGTGAAGCCAGGTAGAGGGGAAGTGTCGCCGGGCTGGACCCGATCCATGCAAGCTCGCATGAAGGCGTCGTATCGCGGGGCCACGTCCTCTCCCCGGACGACGATGTATTCGGCGCCGTACAGTTCGCGGAAGACTTCTCGCTGCTCGGCGACCATCCGGCGTGCGGTGGCGAGCTTGTCCGGGTTGCGGAAGACCAGCTTGGGGTTGCGCAGGCCGAACTCCGCCGCCTGAGTGAGGAGTTGGTCGCGGGCGTCGGCGGGGAAGAGGCTGATGTTCGCGCTGACCAGCCAGTCCTCGCCGATCGGTACCAGGCGGCAGATGAGGAACATGCCCTTTTTGATGGGGCGGAAGGCGGACTTGCCCATGTTGGACCGGACGCGGTAGGTGAGCTCGTCGATGAGGCTGAACAGGATCGCGGCGTCCCCGTCTTTCCCTTGGGCCTCGAAGATGCCTTCGACCACGTCCCTCCAGCCGAGGATCATTTCCCGCTCCTGCGGGCTCAGGCGGGGGTGAGCGCGCAGGAAGCGGTCGATGACCGTGTCGCCGGAGGCCAGCCGCCGTTGTAGGACGAAGTGATCGATGACCATGCTCACGGCTGCCTCGCCGTCGGCGAGGCCTTCAGGGTCGCTCTGCTCGAATGCCTCGTTGAGCTCCCGGGCGAACCGGGGCGACAGGGCGAAGTCGACCAGCTGCCCTTTGAGGGCCGCGGCCCGCTTCATGACGTCCATGACAGTGCCGTTTCTTCTCCGGGCTTGTTCGGTTACTGGCCCACGGACAATCGAGGACTTCCCCGTCCGGTAGATCGAGGAACATGTGGGCCGAGCGTTGAGACTACCTCGATGATCACAAGGAAGTCCGCGCCTTCAGCGCCCCCAGAAATCCGACCCGGTGGACCGCGGCGGCGATGGCGATCCCGCCCCAGTCGACGCCCTCGTGGTGTGCGGGCACGAACGACTCGGCCGGGGCTTTGAGCCCGGCCGCACGTATCCGATCGCGCGCTGCAGCTCGGTCCGGCGACCTGTGCCTGACGGCGCCATCATGAATCAAGGTCGTCTCACGGGTGCACGGCCGTCTGTGATTCGGGAGTCGGTGAAGATGGCGCCGATCTCCGTCATCCGCTCGGTCGCGTAGCCGGGGTCGATCAGCGCCTCGGGGACGTGGAGGCCGGGCGGCACGGGCTCGCCGCGCAGGCCGAGCAGTCGCTCGACGCCGAGGGCCACGCCGAGCGCCGTCAGGGGGCGCTGGCCCTCGGGGTGGAGGAGGTAGCGGCTGGTCCTGAGTGGTGCGCCGGCGCGGTCCACGCCTGCGAGGTCGATCTTGATTTCCGTGGACGCGGGCCCGCCGCGCCGTCTGCCCGCCGATTCGCCGATCGCGAACGCGAAGCGGACGTTGGGTGCGCCCGTCGCGACGGCCAGGCTCGGCACGTCGAGGATGGGGACGATCTGGCCGGGCAGCACGGCGCCGTCGACGCTGGTGACCTCCACCTGTGCGTCGGGGCCGCTGACCCAGTCGAAGGCGCCGTCGCGGCGGACGTGCCCCGCCGAGGTGGTGGCCAGCAGGCGTGCCATGTCCGCCGTGGCCGCGGGCCCGCCGCTGTCCTGTTCGTCGAGCACGCCGCTGACCTCGATGGTGTCGAGCCGGTCGAACTTCCTGGCGAGGCCGAGTACCGCGAGGACGACGAGGCCCGCGTACCAGTGGCTGGCCAGCAGGATCGGCGCCGCGCCGGCTCGCAGGCCGGCGGCGACGACCTCGGGGCCGATGTCGACCAGGCCGCTGGAGATGCTGACGTACGGCAGGCCGCGGTCTTGTGCGTAGCGCAGTCCGTTCAGGTGGCTGTCCCGCACCATTGCCACGACCGCCGAGTGGCCGTCGGTCGGCTGGCGGCCGAGGTCGGCTCGCCGCAGGTCGATGGTCGCGGCTGTTGCGCCACCGAGGTCGTCGGCCACCTGCCGGGCGCGGCCGAGATCGCGGCCCGCGATCGTCAGCGGCAGCTCCGGGTGCCATTGGCGCAGCATGGCTGCGGTGCTCGCGCCCGCCTGGCCGGATCCACCCATGATCAGTACGGAGTGCTCCACGATGATGCCCTTTCGCTAACCTACATTCTGTAACTTACATTTTGTAGCTTAAGCTGGAAGGCGACGCAAGGGAGGACGATGACCACGGGATCGACGCGCCTGTCCAAGCCGGCCAGGCGGGAGCAACTGCTCGACACCGCCATGGCGATCGTGCGCGCCCACGGCACCGACAGCCTCACGCTGCTCAGCCTGGCGGAGGCCGCAGGAGTGAGCAGGCCGATCGTCTACGACCACTTCGGCACCCGCCCCGGCCTGCTGATCGCGCTCTACCGCAGGCTCGACGAGCGGCACCGGGCCGCCTCGGAGGAGGCCCTGCGCGACGCCCCCGCCGACCCCCGCGAGATCGCCCGCGTCCTGAGCACCGCCTACTTCGCCTGCGCCACCGACATGCCCGAGTGGACCGCCATCTCGGCCGCGCTCAAGGGGAACCAGGAGATGGAGGCGATCGAGCGCGAACTGCTCGACGGCTACACGGACCTGATGGCCACCGCCCTGCGGCCTTACTCCGGGCTCACGCAGGAAGCCCTCCGGCTGCGCTGCGTCGGTACGCTGGGCGCGGCAGAGGCGTTCGCCGCGGAGCTGAACCGGGGGCGGGCCACCGCCGCCGAGGCCATCGCGGCGCTGACCGATCTGACGGTCGGCGGCATCGACGCCGGAGCCCAGGCGGGCGCGGGTGTTGCCAGGACCGGTTGAACCCGCTTTCAGGAAGATCGACTTCTCGCGCGGCCGACTGTCCGGAATCTGCCGGGCACCTCAGTCTCGGGTTGGGGGTACTGCCGGTAATTTGCGATTGATCGTTTAGCTTCGCGGCTTGTGGCCGAGTACGTGCCCCAGCTGAAGTTGAGCGGCGATCGCCAAGCCATCGCGGCCCCCGTGGTACGCACCGAACTCACCGCCGGAGACTGCACCACGCCATCGCCCACCTCAAGAGTGCCCGATGATCTGGTGTGGCCGGTAAGGGGCCTCCAGCCGGGCCGTCTCCTCTTCGCTCAGGGGCACATCCACCGCCGCGTTCGCGTCGTTCAGATGACCCACCTTGCTCACTCCCAGGAATCTGGATCGCCGTAGGTCATCATGCCCAGGCAGATCCGGGAGACCCGCAGTCCCGACGAGCCCAGCTTCATGTATCGCATCTGGTCTTACCTTCCTGTGAGAGCGTGGTCTTCACCGCGGCTGGAGGTTTCTCGATGGAGCGCGACTGAGAGCACCACGAGCCCGACTCCGGCTAACTCGGTGAGTGAGGGGAGTTGCCGGAGTACCACGATGCCGATCACCGTTGCCGCGGCCGGAAGCAGCGCCACCAGCAACGCGTAGGTAGATCGAGCCATGCGTGCCATAGCGAGTTGATCGCACACGTACGGGATCACAGACGAACAGATCCCCACCCCGATCCCTGCGGCGAGTGTGACGGGGTCGATCAACGCGGGGGCGGCCTGCCCGACGGCCGCCGGCGCGACGAACACGCAAGCGATGAGCATGGCGGCGGCCAGCCCGTCGATGCCGCTGATGCCGCGCAGACGCCGAGCCGTACGGTGGGCCAGCACGATGTAGGCGGCGAACAGCACTGCGTTGGCGAAGGCGAACACCAACCCCCATGGCTCCCCGGGCAGCCGGATGCCGGTGAGCAGGTAGACACCGCCGACGGCTGCCACGAGCGCCACGAGGTTACGCGCCGTACGGACACCGAGTGCGGCCAGCAAGATGACCGGCAGAAACTCGATCGCGGCGACGGTCCCCAAGGGCACGCGGGCGATGGCCAGGTAGAAACAGACGTTCATGGCCGCGAGCACCGCGCCCCAGGCGATGATCGTTCGCCGCCCTGCGGCGTCGAGCCGGATGAGGGTTCGCCAGGGGCGGCGCCAGAGCGCGAAGACCAGTGCGGCGCTCCAGATCCTCAGCGCCGCGACCCCGAGCGGGGCGAGTCTGGTGAACAGAAGCACGGCGAAGGCCGGGCCGAGGTAGTGGAAGACGGCGCTCCCGACGAAGTAGGTCCATGGAGGCGTCGCGGACAGGACGGCGCGAGGGCTGGTGGGCGGCATGTCGCTATCGTCGGACAACTCGTAATTTAGGAGAATGGCGAATCGAAGGATCAGACCCGAGCGGACGTACGAACCAAAGGCAATCGACGCCCTCGACCTTCGTATACTCGCCGAGTTGCAGGTCGATGCCAGAGTGAGCTTCGCCGAACTGGGCCGCCGGGTCGCCCTGTCGGCCCCTGCGGTGGCCGACAGGGTGCAGCGGCTGGAGGAGGGCGGAGTGATCACCGGCTATCGCGCCGAGGTCGACCCGCGGGCCCTGGGCTTTCCGGTTACAGTGATGGTGCGAATCCGCCCGGCGATCCGGGAACTCCAACGCATTTCCAAGATCGCCCAGGAAGTTCCGCAGATCGTCGAATGCTACAGAATGACTGGCGACGACTGCTTCTACTTCACGATGCACCTGCGGGCAGTCGACGAACTCGAACCGATCCTCGACCTGTTCACCCCCTACGGTCACACGACCACGTCGCTCATCCACACTGCGCCCGTGCCGCGCCGCCCCCTGCCGCTGGAGTGAGAGTCTTCGGGCCTTTCGGCGCGATCCTGCGGTTCGCCGACGGGCGGGACCGGCTCCAGGGGCCGCGACCGGGCCCCCTGCTCGGCCGGGCAGGAAGGAACTGCCCGCGAACACGATGGGCGCCGACGCGGTCGCGGTGGCCTCAGCGGCGGGCGGAGCGCCGGACGCCGTCCGCCGGAAAATTATGGACAGTTTCCCTTATTCGACAAAATGCCCGGCATGAATGCTCCAGCGCCCATCAGCACCAGGACGCGCGTCCCCCGACCGGCCCTGGAGGCCACGTGACGACCTGGTACGAAGTGGCGGGCTCCGGCGCGGAGGATCCCGCAAGCTGTTGAGGAGTCACTTCCCTGGGAGAGTCCTGCCTCTGGCCAGTCGGCTCATGACGGTGGAATCACCGAAGGGTGTGCCAACAAATGTCCGCCGGTCCCGGTGCCGTTCCCAAGCCCGCGGGCCGGGTGGCCAGGCGTATTCCCGTCGTATTCCACGGTGCTGCCGACGCGTGCAACGATCACTCTGGTGAGCCACGGGCCGCCGGGATCGCTCGTGTCAGCAGGGATTCGAGCATGACGAAAACCTCGTCGGAGGCCGGATTCCACCCCCTGACACCAGGAGCTCCGGAGGGCTGGTCTCCATGCGAGAGAAGGAAGAACGATGAACCCGCTCAGAACGGTCACCGTCAGCGTCGCTGTCGCGGTGGCGAGCGTCATTCTCGCGCAACCGGCCTTGGCGGCCAGTTTTCAACGGGACGTCGGAGACGGGATCGTCCGCTACGCCGACCCTGCCAACGAGCTGTGCGTCCGGGCAGATGACACCACAGGGACAGCCTGGGTGGAGGTGACCCTGACCCGCCCAGGTGTGATCGGACAGCCCATCGTCATCAGAGACGACAACATCCGGCACCCCGGCGCCACCTGTGCGGTGCTCACCGCCTTCGAGGACGTCACCTACCGGGCCGTTCACGAGAGCTACTGGAGCGGGCGAGACACCGTCCTGCGCGGGACGTTCACCTTCGGGACCTGACGCTCAAGCAGGAGCCGCACCATCGATCGCCGTTCTCATCTCGATCCGCCACGAGGCGATACCTCGTACATCTCCCCCCCGCGCAGGCCACGCGGAGGGGCTGAAGTTCACGCCCCAAGGCCAACCGAACCAACCGAGACATCTCTTGCTGGAGGACTGTTGAAGACGCGCATTCTGGGCGCCGTGCTGGGAATCGCAGCATTGAGCGGGCTGCTGGTGCCAAGCCCGGCGCAGGCGAGCGATGGGGTGTCCTCCGCCCGCGCGAACTACACGGACGGCGGCGCCGGGTCCGTCCGGACGACCGTCGACTTCGTCAACCGGAAGAAGGTCGTCTTTCGGAACTTCACGGTGCGCGACATCTGTCCCGGCGACAACTTTCCGGTGAAGGCCAGGATTTTCTGGACGCACACCGACGGAACCAGCGGGTACAGCGCCTGGAAGTCGGACACCAACGGCTGCGGCGACAACGGCACCAACTTCGGAAACATCACCCGCACCGGCACCAAGCCCATATCGAAGGTCTCCCTGGAGGTGTGCATCTACACCCGATCAGGCGGGATCCTGTC
The DNA here is from genome assembly GCF_040655495.1 of Nonomuraea sp. NPDC050404. Lineage (NCBI taxonomy): Bacteria > Bacillati > Actinomycetota > Actinomycetes > Streptosporangiales > Streptosporangiaceae > Nonomuraea > Nonomuraea sp. NPDC050404. The sequence goes on along the minus strand of NZ_JBFAKB010000034.1, from coordinate 88,690 downwards.
TTTCGCCTTCAGCGCGCCCCGAGACAACCAGTACACCTGAGCCGCTGACGCTCAGGCTTTCAGCTGGTCGGCGTACCAGGACCGTTCGGAGTCTTGCTGGAGGGTCGGGAGAACCGCAGCGTGCGGGGCTGGGATGAGGGCACCGGCAGCTGGTGGGCGCCGCTGTGGCGTAAACGATCTGCCTGGCCCGACCTGGGAGCGGCCGTTTGGTTGGCACCAGTTGATGCCAGCCAGGTGACGTGGCAGGTGGGTCCGGATCAGATCCCCGGCCGGCGGCCGACGCGGGTCTCGGGTCACCGGCGCAGGCCGAGATCGACGAACTGACCGCCTGCCTGCGTGACCTCGATCAGGACATCGAGCACCTGAAGATCACCCGTAAGCCGAGGAGCCTGACCCGGCACCCGCGCCGCAACCGACTCCCGTGCTTCCCCGCCTATCAGCAAATCCTCATTACCTTGGCGGACACCGGACAGTCCATGCGCGTTCGGGACCTCTGCATGGCCCTGGACCGGCCCCTCGTGCGAAAGAACGCCGAGAACACCCGAGCCAAGCTCAAACGCCTGAACAGCCTCGGCATTCCCACCGAGACCGAGCCAGGACTGTTCGCTCAACCATGCCGGAGCCCCGGGCAACCTGCTTCGACCAGCCCACCTCGCACAGGACAAACGATCAAAGAAACATCAACTCGCGAACCGCCCTTTGAAGCGGTGCGCTACTGACAAATGTTTCTGCACGAATGACAAAGCCCGAAGCCCACGACGATCCAAAGGTCTATGGGCGAGGCCAGAGAAAGAAGAGTCACATGTTCCGCATCACCAGTGCGTTGGTCGCCGCGGCGCTTGGCGCATCTATCATCATCACCCCGTCGCCCGCATCCGCGGCAAGCGATTGGAAGTGCTACGGCACCCAGGTCAAGCGCTGCGCCACCGTCTGGTGGGACCAGGCCGCCGACACCTACCGAGCGCGGGCGAAAATCACCGATATCGCCGGTGGCGGCAGCTACCAAGTCAAGGTCACCAACGTGAAGCTTCTGCGCATCAATAAAAGTGACTATGTGACAGTGCGCTCCGCGAAGGACAATGACGGCTGGCATGACACCGAGGACTCGGCCGCCACCGTCACCGTCGACCCGTGCCTTCCAAAGCAGAGCTACGCCGTGGTGGCGACTTTCAGTTGGAAGGGTGCGTCCTCCGGCGAGAAGACCTGGCGTCCCAGCCACGCGTGGGGCAACGTCTGCGACTGACAACCCGCCGAACACGTCCGTCCCACACTGAGCGGTGCGGGGCGGACGCGGCTCCATCAAACTCGGGGAACCCCTCGTCCAGGCCGGCCAGGGTGCGGTGCGGGGTGGAGTCCGAGGGCGCTGCTCCGAACAACGCCGCCTGGTGAGCTTGCAGCCGTTCGGCTTCCAGCAGGCTCCGCGCGCCGCACGCGATCGCCGCGGCCAGGGCGACCAGGACGTGCGCACGGTTTCGCCAGGTCGGCCCGGCGGGGCACCGGATCAATGCTGGCGGCGCGCAGGATCTCCCACACTGTGGAGGCCGCGATATTGTAGCCCAGCCGGGCCAGCTGGCCTTGGATTTCCGATGCCTTCAGGTCGGGTTCTCCCGCGCCACCCGAACGACCAGCGCTTTGACCGACTGGCGAGTGCAGGGTCGTCCCGGGTCCCGATCTTGACCGCGGAGGGCGTGGCGGGGCGATCCGTTTTGATCGACACGAGCAAATTTCCGAGAGTATAGTTCGCGCCCGATTGCAAGATCTGTTCTGCTTCCAGGCCGCTTCCGGAAGGAGCGTGTTGAGCTGCGCTCGCCTCGCCGGTCGCTGCTCGGCCGATCCGTTCTGGCGGCCACAGTCGCGTTCGGCGACGAAGAGACCGATGGTCCTGGTCCCTCCCTCCGCAACGTAGCGATGCCTGAGGTGGAGGCTCCAAGCTTGAAAGGCAAGATGTGAAAGCACGCCCAATCTCTGCTCGGACCGTGCTGGCGGTGCTGACGGCACTGCCGGTCGCGAGTGCGATCATGTTATCTCCCGGCCATGCCGCTGCTGCCGCGGCGGATCCGCCATGGCCGACCTCACCGCCGGCCGTGATCTGTGGCAACGACGACGTCTTAACCGGGCCGTCCACTCCGCCTGCGGGGGCCATCACGGTTCCGGCCGGGGACAACGAGAAATTCAACTTCGGCCAGTCCGGTGCGACGTACTGGTTCGCGCCTGGAGTGCACACGTTCGGCACCGACAGATACGGCCACATCAATGTGGTTGCGAACACCACCTTCATTGGCGGGCCTGGCGCGATCATGGACGGCCGCAGGCTCAACAAGTACGCATTCGTCGGCGACGTTCCGAATGTGACCATCAAGTACCTGACCATCAAGAACTTCGGCCTCGATGACCCCCTCGACAACCGCAACTTCAATGAAGGGGTCGTCAACCACGACACCGCCCCGAACTGGACGATCTCGTACAACACCATTTCCAACAACGATGGCGCCGGCATCTACATCGGCAGCAACAACGTCGTGTCGTACAACTGCCTGAAGGACAACGGGCAGGCCGGCTTCGGCGGTTACCGTCCGCAGGTGGAGAACGACTCGTCCCAGAAGAACCTCGTCCTCGACCACAACGAGATCGTCGGCAACAACACCGACGACTGGGAGAGCCGGGTCAAGGGATGCGGTTGCACCGGCGGCGGCAAGTTCTGGGACGTCAACGGCGCACGGATCACCGACAACTACGTGCACGACAACAAGGGTCCGGGCCTGTGGGCGGACACCAACAACATCGACTTCCTCTTCGAGGGCAACTTCATCGACCACAACGACGGTGAAGGCATCTGGTACGAGATCAGCTACAACGCCACGATGCGCAACAACACCATCACCCGCAACGCGTGGGTGAGCGGACAGCGTAACCAGGGCTCGCCCGGTCCGGCCATTTACCTGTCGGAGTCCGGCGGCGACTCCCGCCTGGCCAGCACGGTGAGCGGCGCCGCCGCCATCCGAATCTACGACAACCTGATCAAGGACAACTTCTCCGGCGTGTCGATTTTCGAGAACGCCGACCGCTTCTGCAACTCCAACGGCAACACCAGCTCGGGGTACTGCACGCCGCTGGTCAAGCCAACGCACATTCCGGAGCCGTACGACAAGACCCACACCAACCCGATCAACAGCAGCCACCCCTGCTACACCAGCATCAAGAACGAGCCGTACCTGACCGATTGCCGCTGGCACGCGAAGAACATCGAGGTTCGGAACAACGAGTTCCGCTTCGACAAGACCGTCGTGCCGTGCGCCGGCCCTTTCTGCGGCGCGCAGGCGCTGATCGCTGCCGGCATCGACGACATTCCGTGGTCGCCCTACACCGCCGCCGGCGTGCTGAACGACGTCATGTATAAGAACAACAACAAGTTCCGCGATAACCAGTACCACGGCGACTGGCGGTTCGCGAAGGGGTACGGCGACACGGTCTCCTTCAACTCGTGGCGGGCCGCGCCGTTCAATCAGGACGCCGGCAGCACCTTCGACGGTGACGCGGGCGGAGCGCCGATCGGGTACAGCGACCTGGACGAGGACACCTCCAGGTTGTGGACGTCGATGGGCAAATGGCAGGACTGGTACTCGGAGAAGGCCACGCTTTCCACCGACGCGGCCCACGGCGGAAAGTATGGTCTCCGGGTCGACGTGACCAGTGGGTCCGGGTGGGGAGTAGGAACCAGCAACTGGCCGGGCTTCCGGACGACTCCGGGCCCCAAGAAGATCGGCCTGTGGGGCAAGCTCGGATCGGGTACGAATCTCCAACCGTTCATGAGAATCAATTGGCTGGACCGCGCCGGGGCGATCCTTCAGACCAATGACGTCAGGCTTCCCGTACTCACCGCCACCTGGCAGGAGGCGTCCGAACTCGTCGACGCGCCGGCCGGGACCGCGACGGCCTCGATAACGTTGCACGGCGCCGGGAGCACGGGCGACTTCCTCTACCTGGACGACTTCACGGTCGGCCCCCCGTCCGACACTCCGCCCCCGGATGGACCCAACCTCGTGGACGCTGACACCGCCGGGGAGGGGCCGACGGTGGGGAATTGGAAGCCCTGGTACTCCGCCGACGTGGCCGTGTCCACCCAAGAGGCCCACTCCGGAACCGGCAGCCTGTGTGTCACGGTTACCAGCGGTTCGGGCTGGGGGATCGCACTGTCCAACTGGCCGGGCTTTACCGCCGAGGCCGGTGGCAAGCGCATCAGTTACTGGGGGCGGCAGGGAGCCGGCGCCATCACGGGGGTGACCCTCCGAATGAAGTGGTTCGACGCCGGCCAAGCGCTGTTGCGGACCGATCTGGTGCCTCTGACCGGGTTGACCGCCAGCTGGCAGCAGGCGACCGGCAACGTCACGGCCCCCGACGGGACGGCTACCGTGCAGCTTGAGTTCTACGGCGGCTCGGGCACGGCGAATGACAGCGTGTACCTCGACGACCTGCGGATCACCAACGCCGCGTGATCTGCGGTTGGCGCTGAGAGCGATCTCAGCGCCAACCACCGTTGCAAGGCTCGAAGCACCGCCAATTGCATCGGATGCGAACTCGTGATGGTCCCGCGAGTCGGAAAGGAATCTCACGGCCGGCGACGAGAAGAGTCGGCGCGGTTTCGTAGTGCCATGGGCAACGGCCGGGCTCGTACGGACCGCCCGCGGTTGGACCGGACGGAGTTACACCCAGCAGCGCTGGGCGATGCGGATTCTCGTCCATTTGACCCCTGATCCGTGACGGCGCGGGTCACGTGCGCCGGCCGCCGCGCGCGCCAAACTCGACGCCGGGGCGCTGGGGCGGCGGAAGGACTGCTCGCGCAGGCCCTCGTCGCCCCGCTCGACGGGGCCGAACACGCCCAGCTCGAACGCGTACGCGTGGCGATAGCGGGAGGACTCGCCGAGGCGGCCCGCGAGCGCGGCGCGCTGACCGTCCTGCCGTTCGCGCTCAATTACTCGGCCGCGCACCAACTGTTCGCCGGACACTTCGACATCGCCGAACAGCTGATCCACGAAGCCGATTCGATCACCGACGCCACCCGCAATGTCGCCGTCGCCGACTTCTCCGTGCTCCTGGCGGCCTGGCGCGGTGACCGGGATCGCACCCTCGAACTGCGTGAACGCGCGCTGCCGAAGCGACCGACCGGGGCGAGGGACTGCTGATCGAGGCCGCGGAATGGGCCGCTGCGACAATGCATCTGGGGCATGGCGAATATGCCGCCGCGGCGACCGCGGCACAACGCGCCTACGATCCGGCCGGGCTCGGCGCGCAGGCCGAGGCGCTCTATCAGGAGGCGGTCGAGCAGTTCGCCCTGTCCCGTGTCGCCGTTCACCACGCCCGCGCTCAACTGATCTACGGGGAGTGGCTGCGCCGCCAGAAGCGACGCATCGATGCGCGCGTCCAGCTCAAGGCCGCCTACGGAGCCTTTGAATCGATGGGGGCGGCCGCCTTCGCCGGTCGCGCCCGACGTGAGCTGCTGGCCACCGGTGAAACCGTCCGCAAACGCGCCGCCGATCCCCAGGACCGGCTCACGCCCCAGGAGGCCCAGATCGCGCGGCCGGCCCGGGACGGTCTGACCAACCCGGAGATCGCCGCGCGGTTGTTCCTCAGCCATCGCACCGTCGAATGGCACCTCGGCAGGGTCTTCACCAAGCTCGACATCAAGTCCCGCAAACAACTCCTGCAAGCCTTACGCGCCGTGTGATCATCCCGGCAGTCATCACTCTGACGACCCGCTGAGCTCGACTCCTCCTCCTTGGAGCCAGAAGCGATCGATTGCGCCCCACGTGGAGATCCGATCAACCCCTACCGCCCGGTCGTACCCGGTGCTCGCGCGGGTGCCGTCGATCGTCATCGTGACATCGGCGGGGGCCGCCCGGCTGCGGGGTCCGCGGCGTGATCGTGACTTTGATGATCGAGGTTTGGGATATGGCGTGACGCATGTCACACGAAGCGCGGCTTGAGTGTGCCGTAGCGGCACAGCTTTTCCTGGTTGTCAGCCGGTCCGCACCCACGACGGAGCGGCGGGGGAGCAGGGGCGATCATGGCGAAGCAGCAGCCGCGGCCGGCGGATGGCAGGGATGGGTACGCGCTCGGTCCGGATCCGTCCCCCGATGGGATGACGGAGGCGGGTGCGGTCGTCGCCGATCCGGTGCGGGAGGTGTACGACCGCACGGCCCCGATCTACGACCGGATGACCGGAGCGGATGACTACGACCTGTGGGTCGGCCTCTACCGGGAGTTGATCGACCGTCATGGCGCACCCGGGCGTGAGCTGGTGGATCTGGGATGCGGCACGGGCAAGGCCGCTCTGCGGCTGGCCTCCTCGGGGTTCCGGGTGACGGGTATGGATCTGTCGCCGGAGATGATCCGGATGGCGTGCGCCAAGCCGGGAGCCGAGAACGTACGGTTCGCCGTCGGCGATCTGCGTGACCTGCCCGAGGCGGGCCCCTTCGACGTGGCCGTCGCCCTTGGCGAGCCGCTGAACTATCTCGCCGACCAGGACGAACTGCTGACCTCCTTCCGCAGCGTGGCGGGCGTGCTGCGGCCGGGCGGCCTGTTCGTCTTCGATGTCAACTCGGCCGGCTTCTACCGCCGGCTCGCCGAGGAGACCAGCGTGGAGGAGGAGCCGGGCGCGGTCATCGTGCACCGGGGCAGCGCCTCTCCCCGGCAGGCGGAGGCGGCCGATCTGCGGATCGACTACTTCGCCACGGCGGACGGCCTCACCTGGCAGCGAACCAGCGCGCTGCACTCCTTCTCCTACTTCGCCCCCGACGACGTGGCACGGCTGCTGAACACCGCCGGCCTGGCTCAACTGGCCGCCTACGGCCTGCACCGCGGCGCACTCGTGCCGGGGGGCGATGAGGAGCGCGACCGTAAACGCCTGGTGGTCGCTCGCAAGAACGCCGCTGCCCTGACCCGGTGAGGCCAGGCAGCGGTCCCGCCGGATCAGCGAACGGGGGTGACATCAGCATGCGCAAGATCGTGATCAAGGCCAAGGCGGTCAAGCGGTACGACCGCCGCGTCCGCTTCTGGATCGCCTAACGGGGCCGTCCCACACCGGCGGCTCGGGATCGGTCATCCGGTCCCGGACCGCTGAGGTCCGGCCCATCCCCACCAGGTCTCGGAGAGTTCGCCCCATGCGCCTGCGCAGAGCCCGCTGCCTCGTCTGCTACTGGCACGACGACGAGTTCGTCGTCCACCCCTACCTCCGCCCCGACCCCATCGAACTGCCCGTCGAGGCGGCCGAACTCCTCGCCGCCTTCGACCAGTGGACCACCGTGGAGGACGCGGCCACCGCGCTGCCCGCCTACGACCTTGACAGCGTGATCGAGGGCGTCGCCACCCTGCGCGAGCACCACCTGCTCCTGACCGAAGGCAGCCCGCAGGCCGAACGGGACGAGGACGTAGCCCGCCACTGGGCACCGTGGTCTCCCGAGGCGTCGTTCTTCCACTACGCGACCCAGGGCGGCCGCTACGAGGAACTCACCGAGGAGGACCGCTACGACCTGGTCGCCGACGGCCGCCCAGCGATCTTCACCTCCTACCCGGCAGCGGAGCGCGTCCTGCTGCCCCGCACCCCGCCCCGCCCGTACGCGCCCCTCGGCGAGGTCCTCTACCAGCGCCGCACCCACCGCTCCTTCGGCCCCCGACCCGTGACCCTGCACGACCTGGCCACCCTGCTGTCCACCACCTTCGGGCCGGTGGACTTCATCGACGCCGGCGGCTTCGGCGCGCTGATGCGCCGCACCAGCCCCTCCGGCGGCGCCCGGCACGAACTGGAGGCGTACGTCGGCGTCCGCCACGTGGCAGGGATGGCACCGGGCTGGTACCACTACAACACCCGAGAACACTCCCTGGAGTTGCTCACCTCGGGCTGCACGGGAAAGGACCTGGTGTCCCTGGGCGGCGACCAGTCCTGGCTGGCCGAGGCGTCCTTCGTCGTCGTGCTGGCCGCGGTGATCGAGCGCATGCTGGTCAAATACCGCTTCCCCCGCGCCTACCGGGTCTGCCTGCTCAACGCGGGCCACTTCGGCCAGACCTTCGCCCTGACCGCCACTGCGCTGGGCCTGGGCCCCTTCCAGTCCGGCGCCTTCGACGACGCCGCCGTGACCGAACGCCTCGGCCTGGACGGCACCACCATCACCCCCCTCTACATGCTCGGCGCCGGCACCCCCACCGGCACCGACCCGCACGCCAGGCCACCCGCCACCCTCGAAACCTTCACCCGCACCACCCTCGACCACCCGGACCCGCCACCCGCCGGCACGTCCACACGACAGATCGAGTGATTCACCTCGTCTGCTCGGGCGGTTCGGCCTGCGCGAGCAGGGTGGCCAGGCGGCACATGACGTCGGCCTGGGCGGGGTTGTAGAGGTCCGCGACGGCTTGGTCGATCGTCTGCCTGGTGAACTTCTTACCGCGGGGGGCATCGGCCAGCAGCGTGCGGAGTTCCGGGCGCTGCCGGTGCAGCGACTGCAACCAGGGGACCATGCGCTCGGCCAGGTTGGCGCGGGTCTGCTCATCGGCATCGGCGGGCAGCCGTTGGAACTCCTCATCAAGGGGGCCGCTGGCGGGGTTCTGCAGGAAGTCGGCGTAGGCCTTCATGCCTTTCGGGCCGAGCAGTGTGCCCATGACGGTTACGAACGAGCGATCCACTCCGGGCATCGCACTGTCCGCCGCCGTGGCGAACTCGGGTGGCAGGTCGGTCGGCACCGACGTGTCCAAGATGAAGCCGAGCTCCACCCTGGCCCGCTGCAGCCTTTCGATCGTGGCCGCCAGTTCCGTGTCGAGGCTGCGGAAGGCTTCCGCCGGATGGTCAACGGTGTCGCCCATGTCGGCGATCTGGGACAACGAGAACCCCAGATCCGCGAGGCGCTTGATGCGCAGCAACCTGACAAGGTGGGCCACGCCGTACTGCTTGTAGCCGTTGGCGCGGCGCTCCGGCTCGGCGAGCAGGCCGATCTCGTGGTAGTGCCGTACCGCACGCAGGCTGGTGCCCGCGAGGTCGGCGATCTCACGCGTGCTCCACACGACGACAGCCTTCCTCCGTTCCGTCGTCGGGCGTCAGGTGCCAGACCTGGCCGTCGAGCCGACGCGCCCCGTCGCGACCATGCGGTCGCGGCACCGTCCATGGAATCCGCCTCCCCGGCAGGTCCAGCCGGTCGGGAGCGACTTGGCCGCCGGTGAAGACGTACTGCGCGTAGGTGTTCGTGGCCGGTGGCCAGTGTCCCAGCGGTGAGAGAACGGAGGGGGAGACGACGCATGGGGACGATGACCAGCCGGTTGAGCATGGGTTTCATGGACGTTCCCCCATACCGCAGCACGAGGGGACGCGGATGACGTCTGCGCCCGGTTCCGGACGCAGACGCTGCGGTACGTATCACTGTCGTGACATCTCCAGGAAGACGCCATGTGCCTGACCGCCACACAACAATTACTCAAAGCGCTTGAACGGCTTCTGTAAGCGATATCTGCAGGCCGCACCTGGCCTGATGGTGGTAAACCGGTGCCTGCCGTGCGGATCGGGGATGGCGGCTGGAATGGGTCGCCGGTCCCGATATCGCTGGCGGTTCAGAGGATTCTGATCATTTCGATGCGGGACCCCTCCGGGGTGGTTCGGCCAGGTGAAGACGCTCCACTTGTTGATCGCTGCTCGCACCGATCCAGAGCCCCGCGGTCCGGTCCCCGTCTTGGCCGCCGCGCTTTGTCGTGCACCCGATTCCGTCACAGGTGATTTCCTGCCAGGATGACGACAATTCCGGCGGCCAGGATGATCAAGCCCGTCATACCGCTCAGGACGCTGGGCAGGACACGAAAGCGCGGTGAAGACCCGGGCCGCCTGAGGCGGCCGTCCGCTGGCTCGTGGACGAGGTTGGCGTCACCACCGATCAACTGACGTGCACTGTAGGAGTCGCCGAGCGCGACATACTGATGCTGCGACGCCGGATCGGGGGAGCCACGAGTCCCCTACCCCTGAGGTGCCAATGTCGGCACCCTCCCTTGCCCGAAACCATTCTGTAATCATACAGTTACGCTAAGTAGTTGTTTGAGAGGGAGATCCAACGTGGCCAGCGGCTCCGAGCGCCGGACATCGACCCCCATGGGATGGGTGAGTAAAGCCGTCGCCGATTCGGTGCGGAAGGTGGACGACCGCACTGCCTCGGTCTACGACCGGCCGACGGGGGCTGATGACTGCGACGTATGGATCGGTCTCAACAGGAGGCTGATCGACCGTCATGGTGCGCCCGGGCGTGAGCTGGTGGATTTGGGATGTGGCACGGGCAAGGCCGCCTTGCGGCTGGCCTCCTCGGGGTTCCGGGTGACGGGTATGGATCTGTTGCCGGAGATGACCCGCGTGGCGTCCGCCAAGCCGGGAGCCGAGGAGGAGCGCGACCGTAAACGCCTGGTGGTCGCCCGCAAGAGCGCCGCTGCCCCGGCCCGGTGAGGCGAGGCAGCGGTCCCGCCGGAATCAGCGTTGAGGAACGGGGGTGACATCAGCATGCGCAAGATCGTGATCAAGGCCAAGGTGGTCAAGCGGAACGACCGCCGCGTCCGCTCCTGGACCGCCTAACGGGGCCGTCCCACACCGGTCCCGAGCCGGGGCAGCGGCTCGGGACCGGTCATCCGGTCCCGGACCGCTGCCGTCCGGCCCACCCCCAACAGGTCTCGGAGATCTCGCCCCATGCGCCTGCGCAGAGCCCGGTGCCTCGTGTGCTACTGGCACGAGAACGAGTTCGTCGTCCACCCCGACCCCATCGAGCTGCCCGTCGAGGCGGCACCGCCGGCAGGCGGAGCGCGGTGGCCGTCGGTGAGCACTGGTTACGGTCATGTCGTCAACGCCTGAACGGGACATCTGATGATGGCCAACACCAGAGGTCGTCGCCGTACCGCGACCCTCAGTGCGCTTCTCGCTGCGAGCATGCTCACGCTGGCTGCCTGCGGTTCCGGCGAGACCGTGGGGACCACCCCGGCGGGCGAAAGGGCGAGCACCGCAACGCCCAGAATCGCCGCGGTGATCAAGGGACTGGACAACCCGTTCTTCCAGACGATGAAGCAGGGCATGGACGACCAGGCCAGCACGGCCAAGGTGCCTGTCACGGTCCAAGCGGCCAACGCCATCACGGACACGACCGGCCAGGCGGACAAGCTCAACGGCCTGGCCGGACAGGACTTCTCCTGCTACGTGATCAACCCGATCTCGGGCACCAACCTGGTCCAGGGTCTGGCCCACCTCTCCGCCCGGAACAGGACCGTGATCAACGTCGACAGCCCGATCGATGCGGAGGCGGCCAAGAGCGCGAACGTCAAGCTTGCGTCGTACATCGGGACCGACAATGTCGAGGCCGGCAAGATGGCCGGGCAGCGTATGACCAAACTGCTGCCGGACGGCGGCAAGGTCGCGGCCATCGGCGGCATCCCGGGTGATGTGACCAGCGGCGCCCGGATTGAGGGCTTCCAGCAGGGGCTCGGGCCCGATGCCAAGGTGGCGCAGATCGTCGCGGCCAACTGGGAGCGGCAGACCGCGCTCACCGCCGCCACCGACGTGTTGCGGGCGCACCCCGACCTGGCCGGATTCTTCGTCGCCAACGACGACATGGGGCTCGGCGTGGCACGAGCCGTCGCCAACGCGGGCAAGACCGGCAAGGTCAAGGTCATCAGCGTGGACGGCATCAAGGACGCGCTCAACGCGGTCAAGGCCGGCACCCTGGATGGCACCGTCGCCCAGTACCCGTACGCGATGGGGCTGATGGCGGTGGAGGCGTGCCAGGCGGCGGCGATCGGCAAGACGCTGCCCGTCAACGTCAAGGCCCCGGTCGAGCTGGTCACCAAGGAGAACGCGGACGAGGCGTTGGCGGCCACGCCCAAGCCGTTCGGCGGCTTTGACGACCCGTTCATGACCCTCATCAAGTAGCGCCCGAGCCGTCCCGCCCGGCGGGACGAGGAGAGTCAGACATGGCAAACGCAACGCTCTCGGCCCGCGACACGGAGAGCTGGTCCGCGAAGCTGAAAGACGCCGGGTTCTGGGCGGAGTGGGCGGCCCTCGTCGGCCTGATCGTCGTGGCGATCGTGTTCCAGGCGCTCAACCCGGCCTTCCTCAGCTCCGGCAACATCGCCTCCATACTGCTGGCCGCCGCGATCCTGATCGTGCTGGCCGTGGGGCAGACGTTCGTGATCGCCGCCGCCGGCATCGACCTGTCGATCGCCTCGGCGATGACGCTGGGCGCGGTGGTCTTCGGCCAGGCGTACACGGCGCAGTGGGGGCTCGCGCTCTCGTGCGTGGCGGGCGTGCTCGCCGCGGCAGGGGCGGGCCTGGTCAACGGCCTGACCACCGCCTGGGGCAAGATCGCGGACTTCATCGTGACGCTCGGCATGCTCTCGGCCGCCTCCGGCCTGGCGCTGATCCTCTCCGATGGCAAGCCGGTCACGATCATCGATCCGGCGCTGCTCACCCTGTCCACCGGGAGGGTAGGGATTTTCGGCTATTCGTTCCTGATCGCGGTCGCGGTCGCGATCGTGGCGCACGTCGTGCTGTTCCACACCAGGTTCGGCATCCATCTGCTCGCCACCGGCGGCTCACCGGAGTCGGCCAACGCGATGGGCATCAGCACCCGGCGGATCAAGATCGCCGTCTACACCATCAGTGGCACGCTGGCCGGGCTGGGAGCGCTGCTCCTCATCGCCCGCGTCGGCGCGGCCGAACCCGCCTCCAACACCTCCTTCCTGCTCAACTCCGTGGCGGCGGTCGTGCTCGGCGGGGTGAGCCTGTTCGGCGGGCGGGGTACCGTCATCGGCCCGGTCGTCGGCGCGCTGCTGCTGGTCGCGCTGGTCAACGGGCTGACCCTGCTCGGGGTCTCCCAGTTCTACCAACCGCTGGCCGTCGGCGTCGTCGTGGTGCTGGCCGCCCTGCTGACAAGGTTCCAGCGATGACCGAGAACGGCACTGTCCTGCTCGAGACCCACGGGGTCTCCCTGGCCTTCGGCAGCGTACGCGCGCTGGTCGACGTATCCATCACCCTGCACCGCGGCGAGATCACCGCGCTGGTCGGAGACAACGGCGCGGGCAAGTCCACCCTCGTCCGCTGCATCTCCGGCATCCATCGGCCACAGAGCGGGCGCATCGTGTTCGACGGCGCCGAGACCGCCTTCCGCTCCGCCGAGGACGCCCGCGAGGCCGGGATCGAGACCGTGCACCAGAACCTCGCGCTGGTGGAGGACCTCACTGTGTGGCAGAACCTGTTCCTCAATCGCGAGATCGTCCGCAGGCTCGGCCCCATCGCCCTGCTCGACCGGCGCGCCATGCAGGCCCGCGCCCGCGAGATGGTCTCCACGCTCGCCGTCAACGTGCCTGCGGTGAAATCGCGGGTACGTCGTCTCTCGGGCGGCCAACGCCAGGCCGTGGCCATCTGCCGCGCCGCCGGGTTCAGCTCCAAGCTCGTGGTCATGGACGAGCCCACGGCTGCGCTCGGTGTGCAGGAGACCGCCCGGGTCGAGGAGATGATCCTCCGCCTGCGCGACGAGGGGCATGCGGTCCTGCTCATCAGCCACAACTTCGCCCAGGTCGTACGGCTCAGCCGGCAGGTGTGGGTGATGCGGGCCGGACAGTGCGTGGGCGGGCGGCGTACTGCCGAGACCACCGGCGAGGAGATCGTCGCCCTGGTCACCGGCGCGCTCGGCAACTGAGTCGGGGAACGGACCGGCGGTGAATCTACTGGTCATTGTCCGTCTCAGTTGTTTCGAGGCGTTCCGAACCAGGCGGAGAGTGCCTCGCGCAGCAGGGGCGCGGCGCTGTCCGCGGGTTCGTCGAGGGTGGCGGCCCAGGCGACGTGGCCGTCCGGGCGGATCAGCAGTACGTCGGCCGGTGGGTCGTCGGTCTTGGCGGTGTGGATGTCGAGGAGATGCCGCCAGTCCCGGGCGATCTGGCGGAGCTCGGGGCGGTCGGCGAGGTCGAGCAGGACGGGCCGGGCGGTGTGCATGAGCTCGGCGACACTGGTGACGCCTTGGCCGGTGTGCAGGGTGAGGTTGGGGGAGAAGGCGCCGGCCAGCGGATGCCGGCCGGCACCGGGCATCGGGTAGCGGATGTCGCTGCCGGCGACGAGGGCTCCCATGCGGCGCAGCGGCAGCTCGTCGGCGAGCAGTTCGGTGAAGAGCTCGCGGAGCGCTTCGGCGGCCGCGTCGTGCCCGCGTCGCAGGGCCACCTGAGCGCGGGTGTGCAGCAGGGTGCGGGCGCCGGCCAGGTGGCGTTCGGCGTGGTAGGTCTCCAGCAGGCCGGCCGGGGCCCAGCCGTTCAGGTCGGCGGCGAGTTTCCAGGCCAGGTTCACCGCGTCCAGCATGCCGGCGTTGAGCGCCACTCCGGTGGCGGGGAACAGGTGCGCCGCGTCACCGGCCAGCAGGATCCGCCCCTCGCGGTAGCGTTCGGCCTGGTGGGACTTGAAGGTGAAGCGCGACAGGCGGGTCGATCCGGCCAGGGGCAGGTGGGCGCCGAGCACGCGGCGGACGCTGTCCTGCAGTTCGCTCAGGGTCATCGGGACGTCGTCGTCGTAGTCGGTGGTCTCGTCCTCGATGGTGTAGAGCGAGACGGACCGGCTGTCCGGTGAGGAGCCGACGCCGAGCAGGCCGTGGTCGGTACGGGTGAAGCCGGCCCGGATCGTGCCGAAGCCGGGAACGTCGAGATCGCCGTTGCCGAGAACGGTGACCGTGTCCGGCAGGGTGACCTGGGCCAGCCGGTTGACCTCGGGATAGGTGGTGCCGGGGAACGGGATGCCGGCCCGGTCGCGTACGCGGCTGCGCGCGCCGTCGCACCCCACGAGATAGCGGGCGCTCACCTGGTAGAGGCCGTCCGGGCCGTGCACGTCCACGGTGACCGCGTCGTCGTCCTGGTTCACCCCGATCACCTCGTGGCCGCGGCGGAGGTCTACGCCGAGTTCGCCCGCCCGTTCGCCGAGCAGCCGCTCCAGCAGTTGTTGCGGCAGTGGCAGGGCGTGCATCGGCGGTTCCGGCATCTGGGTGAAGTCCAGGTGCACTCCGCCGAACGGAAACCGGGGAGCGGGCATCGGGCCGGTGCAGGCGGCTTGGAAACGTTGCAGCAGGCCCCGGTAGCGCAGCAGTTCCAGGATCTGGCCGCCCAGGCCGCCGGCCTTGGGGGTGTCGCGTGGCCGCGGCTGCCGTTCCAGCACCAGCGGTCGCACTCCGGCCAGGAGCAGTTCGGCGGCCAGCATGAGACCGGTTGGTCCGGCCCCCACGACGATCACGTCGGCGTTCTCCGCCGGCCGCTCTTCCCGCGGGTCCGCCGCGGGCCGGGGGGTGTGGTGGTGCTCCATCATCAATGACCTTTCACTCTGGTTGTCGCTTTGTGTTCGTCCGAGCCGGACCGGAACGCAGCCACCGCCCGTTCCACGCCTTCGTGCACCGCGGCACGGTCGGAGACGTCGAGCGGGACGCACGCCAGGGCGCCGGGGTGGCGAGCCTGCAGGTCCGCCGGCGGCGCAACGTCGCGGGCGGCGGCCACGACGCGATCGCCCCTGCTCAGCGCCCTGGACGCACCCGTGATGAACCAGGCGCGCACGGCACTCGTTCCTTGCATCAGTCGTCGATCGCCTGGTAGACGGTGGTCCAGAAGTCGTTCATCAGGTGGGCGGGGCTGGGCACCGTGTAGCCGAGCTGGCAGAGCAGGATGCCGGTGAGCTGGTTGGCCGGGTCCGCGTAGGCGGAGGTGCCGCTGCCGCCGTCCCAGCCGAACTGACCGATCGGCGCGTAGTCGCCGCGGTACGTGCGCACCGCCATGCCCATGCCCCAGCCGCCCTGCTGGCCCTGGCCGAAGGAGATGTGCACGGCGTTGCGGGCCAGGGCGGTGCGGGCGGCGTTCTGCTCGGGGGTGAGCCGGTTGGTGGTCATCAGCTCCACGGCCGGCCGGGACAGGATGCGCCGGCCGTTGTGGACACCGCCGTTGAGCAACATCTGGAAGTAGGCGTGGTAGTCGTCGGCGGTGGAGACCAGGCCGCCACCGCCGCCCTGGAACGCCGGGGGCTTGCTCCACCGGCCGCCCTCGGGCTCGTCCCACGCGAGGAACTCGCCCGTGGCGGGGTCGGGGGCGTACAGGGTGGGCAGCCGGTCGATGCGGTCGGCGGGCACGTGAAAGCCGGTTTCGGTCATGCCCAGGGGCTCGAAGATGCGCTCGCGCAGGAACTCCTCGAAGGTCTGGCCGCTTACCCGGGACACCAGGACGCCGACCAGGTCGCTGCTGATCTGGTACTGCCACTGCTCGCCGGGCTGGTGCATCAGCGGCAACTCACCCAGGCGGCGCATCCACTCGTCCTGCTCGGGCACCTCGGTCGGCAGGTTGGGGGTCAGGCCGCGCTCGAAGACGGCGTTCAGGATCGGGGTGCCCAGCGCGGTCATGTCCATGCCGAGGCCGAAGGTGGAGGTGAGGATGTCGCGGACGGTGATCGGGCGGCGGGCCGGGACGGTGTCGTCCAGCTCGGCGTCGATGCGGGTGAGCACCTGGCGGTTGGCCAGCTCGGGCAGCCACGGGTCGGCCACGTCGTCCAGTCGCAGCCGGCATTCGTCCAGCAGCACCATCGCCGCCGCGATCGAGACCGGCTTAGAGGTGGAGGCCATCCGGAAGATCGTGTCACGGCGCATCGGCGCGCCGCCGTCGTGCCGCATCGTGCCCAGCGTCTCGACGTGCGTCCGGCCGCCGCGGCTGACCAGGGCGACCAGGCCGGGGATCCGTCCGGAGTCGACATGCCGTGCCAGCACCTCACGCAGCCTGCGCAGGCCCTGATCGGAGAAGCCATTCCTGCTCACTGCCATGATCCTTATCTCCTTGTCGTCATGATTGGTCCGCCGGTTCCGTTCGGATCCGGCGTTTGTGCGTTCACTCTCGCGAAGGGACCTGACACCGGCCCGTCGCCGCCCTGATACCGCCGTTGACATTTCGGTGCCGGGTCAGCGGGCAGCCCGGCCGGGTGACGGCTGCTCCGCGGCGAAGCCGGGAACGTAGTCCTTGAGCCGTACGAGGTGCGGGCGGACCGCGGTCGTACGGTCGAATCCCTCCTGCGAGGGCGTGCCGAGGAAGAACCGGTCGGTGGCTTCTCGCCCCAGGTGCTGGTGCTCGGCGACGAAGCCGCGCATTTCCCGCTCGTACGAGGCGAACGCCCGCGCGTGGTCACCTCCCACGGCCAGTTCGCCGGCCAGGATGTAGGCGCCGATCAACGCCTGGGAGGCGCCGCGGCCCGAAACCGTCGCCGCACAGTAGGCGGCGTCCCCGAGCAGCACCACCCGGCCCGAGAACCAGCGGTCCATCTCCACCTGGGCATTCGCCTCGAAGAAGAGGTCCTCCGCCCCCCGCATCTGCTCCAGCAGGAGCCGGATCAGCCGGCCTTCGCCGGCGAACCGCTCAGCCACGATGCGCTCGTGCTGTCCGGCGTCATCGCGGTCGTAGGCCAGCGGCCCGGAGGCGAAGCGCAGCGCCGCACGCGCTCGGGTGCCGTCGCGGGTGCTGAGCACCGCGGCCGCCTTGCCCGGTACGCGGTATCCCCGGCCGTCGTCTTCGGCGCCGAGGCGGCCGGGCACGCTGAAGACCGCCGTGTAGAGGCCCAGGTGCCGGACGAAGCGCTCGTGCGGCCCGAAGGCCAGCGAGCGGGTGCGCGAGTGCAGCCCATCGGCACCGGCCACCAGGTCGAAGCGGCGCGGCCGGCCGCGGTCGAAGGTGACCCGCACGTCGTCGGCGCTCTGCTCCAGGGTGGCGATCGAGTCGCCGAACACGTACTCCACCTCCCGGCGGGTGGCCTCGTACAGCAGACCGGCCAGGTCGTCCCTGAGAATCTCCAGGTCACCCGCGCAGATCAGCACAGACTCATCCCGCATCGCCGTGTCACCCGGCCGCAGGCCCAGCGCTTCGGCCTGCTCCAGCAGGGCCATCCGGTCCAGCACGTCCAGCGCCTCGCCGCGCAGGCCCGCCGCGTACCCGCCCGCACGCACCCGCGGGGCGCGCTCCACCACGGTCGGGGTGAACCCGTGATGGCGCAGCCAGTACGCCAGGGCGATCCCGGCGACACCGGCACCGCAAACCAGGACGTCCATCCAAGCGCTCCCTCGACCAGGCGAATCGGTACGCATCGAGGATCAAGTACGGTGAACACCCGAAACAACGACGAACCCCGAAAGATCACCTTCAGTGGGAGTGAACGGAGCAGGTCAGGCGTGGAACTGCGGGACATCGAGATCTTCCTGACCCTGACCGAGGAACTGCACTTCGGCCGTACCGCCACCCGGCTGTGCCTGTCGCCCGCCCGCGTCACCCAGGCGATCCAGAAGCAGGAACGGCAGGTCGGCGCTCCGCTGTTCGAGCGCAACAACCGCACGGTCCGGCTGACACCGGTCGGCCGGCAGCTCCGGGACGACCTCCGGCCGTTGTATGCCGGGCTGAAGGAGAGCGTGGCACGCGCCCAGCTCGCCGGCCAGGGCATCACCGGCACCCTCCGCGTCGGCATGCTGCCGCTCAACGCCTACGACCTGCGCCCCTACTGGGACGTCTTCCGCCTCCGCCACCCGGAATGGAAACTGCGCATCCACAGCGCACAGGTGGGCGAAGCCTTCCCCGCGTTGCGACGCGGAGACATCGACGTCCTGGTCAGCTGGCTCCCCATCGACGAGCCCGACCTCACCGTAGGGCCGGTCGTGTTCGCCGAGCAGCGCGTACTGGCCGTCGCCGCCGACCACCAACTCGCCTCCCGCGCGTCGGTCTCGCTGGAGATGGTCTCCGACTTCCAGCATCCGCACGCCGACACCGGGCCCGGCTACTGGTACGACGCCTACGCCCCGCGCCTCACCCGGCGCGGCCGTCAGATCGAGCGCGGCCCCGTGGTCCGGGACGCGGAAGAGGCCATGACCCTGGCCAGCATGGACGGGCTCGTCGTGCTCTTCCCCGCCCACGTCGCCCGCTACTGGGCACGGCCCGACATCGCCTACCTGCCGGTCACCGACATGGCGCCGCTGCCGTACGCGCTGGTGTGGCGCAGTGAGGCGGAGAACGAGCCCATCCGGGCCCTGGCCGGGATCCTCCGCGACCTGGGCCCTCTCCCGTCCCCTTGAAATGGGGTCGAGGTGGTTTCCTGGCGACCGGCGAGGTCGCGCTGAACTGGGCGGGCCATGACGTCACCGCCCGCCCGGCCGTCTGATCTTCTCCACGGGGCAGGGCCGGCTGTGGCCGGCACGCTCTTTGGGCGGTGCCGACCGCATGTCAGCGGTGGTATCAGGACGGCGACGGCTCCGTATCAGGCTGGTTGGCGATGGTGGGTGTCAAGAGAACGCAGCAAAGGAGCACATCATGCAGAAGTTCGACACCCCCGCCCCGATCTCCGCCGTCCTGGACATCCCCGCGGGGCGCGTCCGGTTCGTCGCCGCCGACAGGGCCGACACCACGGTCGAGGTCCGGCCCGCGAACGCTTCGAAGAGCCGCGATGTGAAGGCGGCCGAGCAGACCACGATCGAGTACGCCGACGGTGTCCTGCGGGTCGTGACTCCGGCGACGAACCAGTACCTCGGCCTTTCCGGATCCATCGAGGTGTCGGTCCAGTTGCCCGCCGGCTCCCAGGTCGAGGCGAAGACGGCCAGTGCCGAGCTCCGGACCGTCGGCCGCCTCGGCGACGTGGTCTTCGACGGCGCCTACCGTCAGATCAAGCTCGACGAGATCGCGAGCCTGCGCCTGAGCGCGAGCGACGGTGACGTCGAGGTCGGACGGCTGGGCGGAGCCGCGGAGATCAGCACCGAAAGGGGCGACATCCGGATCGCCGAGGCCGGCGGCGGCAAGGTCGTGCTCCGCACCCAATCCGGCGACATCTCGATCACCGCGGCAGCCGGGGTCTCCGCCGCCCTGGACGCCGGTACCGCCTACGGCCGCATCACCAACTCCCTCAAGAACGACGGCGTCGCCGAACTCGACATCCACGCCACCACCTCCACCGGCAACATCACCGCAAACAGCCTGTGACGCAGCTTCCCCGCATAGGCTGGGCGAGGCGTTTGCCACGGCGGAAGGACGGTTCCGACATGGTCAGCGATGACTCCGTCACCTGGGAGCGCGTCCGGCCGTTCGGTTGGCAGGAGGGTGCGATCTTCCGGGTCTGCCGGCCGCCGCGGCCCGGCCGCTCTGGGCCTGTGCCCTGGTGGCGGCCGGGTGCGTGGCGATCGGCGGCCGGCTGGTGCGCCGCCAGCCGGTCAATCGGGTCGTGTTCCGGGGCGAGAGCGTTCGGCAGGAACGGCTCCCGCTCCGTCAGATGCCGCAGGGGCCGGGTGGCCCTTTGACGAGAAGGGTCAGGCTTGAAGGCTGGTTTCGGCGAGCCCGCTGCGTTCAGCGTGAGGTAGGCATGATGCTGTAGGACTGTCCCGGCTGGGTCTCGAAGGTGAAGGTGGTCTCGCCGGTGTCGGCGTCGCTGCCGTAGGAGACCCGTACGGGACCGCGGTCCCCCCGTACGAGGATCCGGCGCGTCCCCCACGGGCTGGCGAAGGTGACGGGGCCGCCTTTCTCGCTGGTGAGCTCGATCTGCCTGACGGGCTGCCCGGCTTCGCGGGAGGCCGACACCAGGAAGGCGCCCTTCGCGCGCAGCCGCGTGAACGAGCCGTCACGGTCGGCGGGCCAGACGGGGAAGACGCGGAGGGTGTTCTCGAAGCTCTGCAGGAACATGGAGTTGACCGTCTCGATCGAGCCCGAGGTCTCTTGCCCGCCGCCGAACTGCCGCACGGTCAGGTTCTCGCGCCACAGGTCGTTGATGACGGTGGTGAACTTGCCGATCAGGTCGTTCGGCTCCCAGCCGGCGCGGGCCGCGATGGTGAAGGTCTTCGGGAAGCCGTTGCCCGACGAGCCGCGCGTGCCCGGCTTGAACGGGTCCACCCACTGCAGCGTGTTACGCACCTTGCGCAGCAGTTCGGGGTCGCCGCCGATGGCCAGGTTGTCGCTGGGGTGGACGACGCCTTCCAGGTTGATGGGCTGGTCGTTCTTGTTGAGCAGCGCGTTGCCCTTGATCGGGTTCTCGATCTTCTCGGCCAGGAAGATGACGTCCAGGCCGTCCATCTGCCCGGTCGGGTAGGGCGTGAGATCGTCGAGGAAGCCCTGCCAGACCGGCCGCATGCCGGCGTCCACTCCCAGCTTCTCGCTGTAGGTGATCAGCGCCGTCAGCGTGCGGCGGATGTAGCCGAGGTCATAGACGGGGTTGACGTCGTCGCCGCCCTCGTTGACGCCGGTGTGCAGGACGTCGTACTTGCCGTCTTCGCCCTTCTCCGCGAAGTCCATCCAGAAGGCGCCGAGCTCCTTCAGGTAGGGATAGGTGAACTCGCGGAACATTTTCTCGTCCCCGGTGTACTCGTAGTCCCACAGGAACGGGATCGCCGAGAACGTGCCGTTGCTCTGCTGGTCGCTGGGCAGCCTGTCGTGCCGCTTGTCGGGGGCGACCGGGGCCTCGGCGGGCGCGGGCCTGGTCTGGTTGAAGGGGGAGAAGGAGCGCCAGAAGGTCATGCCCCGGTAGCCCGCCTCGTGGGTGCGGTTGCGGGCGTAGGGCACCTCCGCGCGGACCGTCGGATAGAACGGCCTGGCCAGTTCGGGCCGGTTGGCCGAGTAGACGCCGTAGTACTGCGACTCGGTGTTGTAGTTCATGAAGTAGCGGTTGCCGAGGTTGGGGGAGTCGGTGGTGCGCCAGGGCGAGTACGTGCCCGGCATGAAGAACCCCTCCCGGCTGGCGGCGCCCATGACGTAGAGGGCGCCGTAGTAGTACTTGTTCAGGGTCGTGTCGCCCGTGTCCACGTACGACTTCAGCCAGAATCTCCGCCACCACTCGCGATGGTCCTGCTCGGCCCTGCGCAGCGCGCGGTCGTCGACCCTGGCGGCCCGCTCGATCGCCCTGGCCTTGAAGTCGTTGCCCGGCGTCGGATTGGCGTATGAGCCGTTGCCGTGCACCGAGCTGACCAGACGCACCGCCCTGCCCGGTATCAGCGTGAACTCCAGCCGCCCGACGCCCGGCGACGGCGTGCCGGCCACCGCCCGGGCCCCGATCACTTTGGCCGAGAGGGCCGCCTTGGACGCCCACTCCGCCGAGCCGTCGGCGCCGGTGGCCCTGGCCGCCCAGATCTGGCCGTCGGCCGCCACTCCGGCCGTGCCGCCCGGCAGGGTCACGTCGATCCGCAGAGGCACCGGCGCCTTGTCCGTGGACAGCTCGGTGACCAGCAGGTTCTCGCCGTCCGCCGTCCAGGTGCGGGTCTTGACGACCTGGCCGCCGATCGTCTGGGTGCCGCGTACCTCGGCGTTGAGTATGTCCTGTTGCTGGCGGTAGGTGGGATCCGAGGCAGGGGCGGGGTCGATCACATTCTCGCCGCCGCCGAAGAGTTGCAGGTCGCGGATGTAGGTCTTCTGGTTGGGGTCGGCCGGGTCGCGCACGGCCTTGGTCGTCGCCAGCCGTACGTGGCGGGCCGTGAACGCGGGCACCGTGCGGTCGGTCAGTTCGGCGGTGTTGCCGGTGACCGTGTCCACGTCGGTCCAGGTGCTGCCGTCGTCGCTCTTCTGCAGCGCGAAGTCCTGCGTGTTGAGCTTCTGGTAGTTGTCGGCCCGGCTCCGGAAGCCGTTGTGCCGCACCACCCAGCGGTCGATCGTACGGGCCCGGCCCAGGTCGATCGTGACCCACTGCGGGTCGGTGGCCGAGGCGTTGGTCCTGGACACCCAGCGGGTCTCCGGGTCGCCGTCGATCACGCAGGTGGCCGTGCACTCCAGGATGTCCTTCACGGCCGCCGCGACAGGCGGCTTGCCGCCCTCGGCGACGGTGATCTCACCGAGGTGCGGCTGGCCGTTGCTCCGCCAGAAGTCGGACTTGGCCAGGTAGAAGGTCTGCTCCCGATCGCGGGCGTCGGAGGTGACGTGCAGGTCGCCGTTGCCGAGCAGCAGGCCGGAGGTGTAGCCGGTGGTCAGCACGGTGTTCAGGGCGGGCGGCGCGGTGTAGGCGTCGGTGATGCCCGACAGGATGCGGCGGACGTCGGACCACTCCCGCGCGGGTGAATCGGCCTGCGCGGGCTGGGCGGCGAGGCTGGTCGAGAGTACGGCCAGCACGAGGAGAGCGTTGCGAGGACGCATGGGGGTGCTCCTTCCGGAAAGGGGGACGTGGGTCCGGGCTCAGACGGAGACGACGGTCCCGGTCAGACGGGCTCGTTCTGCGGCGAAGACGACGCGGTGACTGGCCACGCTCTCTTCGATCCCCGAGCGGATCAGCTCGGGCCGGCCCTGGTGCAGGGCGTCGATGAAGGACCTGGTCAGGCCCTCGTCGCCGCCGGCGTGTCCCTCGGCGGCGCTGGAGCCGTCGAGAGAGGTGTCAATGGTCGTGGTTTTCTCCGATTTGAAGTCATAAATATGGATAAATCGGCCATCGCCGGTGAGCTGGCCGGCGGTGCCGAAGATCTTGGTGTGCCGGTTCCCCAGCGGGGTGAAGGCGGTCATCGTGAACGACGCGGTTGCCCCGCCCTCGAACTCCAGGCTGACCACCTGGTGGTCCACCACGTCGTTGTCGCAGGCGTACACGCACCGGCCGTAGGGTCCCTCGCGCAGCGCCCTGGTCAGCGCCTCCTCGGTGAGCACCCCGGCGGTGACGACCCCGGTGAAGTACCGCTTCGTGCCGCCCTTGCGCAGGCCGTCGCGGTAGAGCGCGGTCGCGGAGTAGGCGCAGGTGTCCTGCAGAGGGCAGTCGAGACAGCGGTCGGCGGCCCCGGCGGGCCGGTTGGCCTCGGTGAAGTGCATGAGCCCGCCGAAGGAAGAGACCCGCGACACCGGGCGGCCGACGACGTATCCGAGCCAGTCGATGTCGTGACAGGACTTGGCCAGCAGCGCGAACGTCGTCTCGTCGGTACGCCGCCAGTTGCCGCGCACGAAGGAGTGCGCGAAGTGGTAGGAGCCCACCGGCTCCAGATGCTCGACGCTGACGATCCGCCCGATCTCCGGCAGCAGCTCCATCACCCGCCGCGTGTAGGGGGTGTAGCGCATCACGTGGCAGACCACCACGGTGGCGGACGTGCGGGCGGCCACCTCGCCGATGGCCACCGACGCCTCCTCCGTCGGCGCGATCGGCTTCTCCAGCAAGATGTCGTAGCCCTGCTCGGCGAAGGCGGTGGTGGGCGCCAGGTGGTCGGCGTCGAGGGTCGCGACGATCACCGCGTCGGCGATCCGGCCGCGCGCCGCCAGTTCACGCCAGCCGGCGAACACGTTCTCCGGCGGGAGGGCGTACCGGGCCGCGAACCGGCCCCGTACCGCCTCCCGGGGTTCGGCCACGGCGACGACCCGCACCTGGTCCGGCCATTGGGCGGCCAGTTCGGCGTAGGCGGCGCCCCGCGCGCCCGCTCCGACGACGGCGACGGTGAGCGGCCGCTCCAGCGGCACGCCCAGGTGCCCGCGCAGGTTCGCGTGGGCCGATGTTGCGATGGTCATCCTTTGACGGCTCCCCCGGTGAGACCTTTGACGAAGTGCTTCTGCAGCAGCAGGTAGAAGACGAGGATCGGCAGCGTGGCCAGGAACATCAGGCCGAACATGCCGCCGAAGTCCCGCTGGAACTGGCCCAGTGAGCGGTAGACGCCGACGGTGACGGTGGTGCCGCCCGCGGGGCCGAGAATGATGAGCGGGTTGAGGAAGTCGTTCCAGATCCACACACCCAGGAAGATCAGTACGCTGGCCGTCGCCGGGCGCAGCAGCGGGAACACCACCCGCCAGAAGGTGCCGAACCTGCCCGAGCCGTCCATCGCGGCCGCCTCCTCCAGTTCGATCGGGATCGACCGGATGAACCCGGAGAAGACGAAGACGCCGAAGGGTACGTAATAACCCACGTTGAACAGCACCAGGCCGCTGATCGTGCCCATCAGGTGCGTCGCGTTGAGCACCTGTGTGACGGGCACGAGGAGCACCTGCGGGGGGATCATCAGCCCGGCCAGCAGCACCAGCAGGGCGATGCGCGCGAAGCGGCCGCGCGTACGGCAGATGTAGTGCCCGAGCATCGCCGAGACGATGGTCAGCACCACGATCGACAGCAGCGTAACGGTGACACTGTTGATCAGGCCGTTCCAGAACAGGCGGTCGGGCCGGTCGAGGGCCTGGACGAGGTTGTCCAGCGTGGGCGGCAGCGGCAGCGAGGCCGGCGACGCGGTGATCTCCGGGCCGGACTTGAACACGTTGGCGAGCACCAGGTACAGCGGCAGGAAGAAGGCGGCGGCCAGGATCAGCGCGATCAGCGGACGCGGTTTCACAGGTCGATCTCCCTGCGCTTGAGCACGCGGAGCAGCACCGAGGAGGCCACCGCGACGATGACCAGCATCGTGATCGCCATGGCGGAGGACAGGCCGGTGCGGTTCTCGGCGAAGCCGGTCTGGATGACGGTGAAGGCGATGGTCGCCGTGGTCCCGAGCCCCGGCCCGCCGGCGGTGAGCACCTGCACGTGGTCGTACGCCTTGAAGCCGGTGATCAGCAGCATGACCGTGTTGAGCGTCATGGCGGGGGCCAGCATCGGCCAGACCACCCTGCGGAAGCGCAGCCACGGCCCCGCGCCGTCGATCTGCGCCGCCTCCAGCAGCGAGGGCGGCACGCCCTGCAGGCCGGCCAGGTAGACCACCGAGCAGAACCCGAGCATCTGCCAGGAGATGACGAACGCGATCGAGTACAGCGCCAGGTCAGGGTCGGACAACCAGCCCACCCGCGTGCCGAGCAACCGGTTGATGAGCCCTTCGTCCTGCAGCATGGCCATCCAGACCACGCTCACCACGACGGAGCTGAGCACCACCGGGACGAAGAAGACGCTGCGCAGCGCGTTGTAGAGCCACCCGCGCCGGTCGAGCAGCACGGCCACCGCGACCCCGCCCACGTTCGGCAGGATGACGACGATCAGGGTGAGGACGGTGGTGACGTACAACGAGCGCAGGAAGGAGTCATCGGCGAAGATCGTGAGGTAGTTGCGTACGCCGGTGAAGTCGGCCGCCGGGTGGAACAGGTCGGCGTTGGTGAGGCTGTAACCGAAGCTGAGCAGGATGGGGGCGAGCACGAAGCAGGCGTAGACCAGCAGCCCCGGCGCGGCGAAGACGAGCGGATAACTCCAGCCGCGCGGCGACCTGCGGACGGGCGTCTTTCTGGCCAGGAACATCTACCGGCCGCCGGCCTTGACCCACTCCTCGTCGAGGAGCTTGGCCGCCTCATCGCCGCCGGTCTCGCCGGCGATGATCTGCTGGGCGATGGCGAAGACCTTGTCGCCCACGCCGGGCAGCAGCGCGTCGTCGCCGGTCTCCACGGTGAAGGCGTTGACCACCTTGGAGTCCTGGAACACCTTCAGCGTGGCGTCGTAGACCGGGCCCATCCGCGGCGGCCGGTAGCCCTTGATGGCGATGATCGCGGCGTCGGACTTGACCAGTACGTCATTGTTGGCGGCGTTCTGGTTGAACTCCAGGGCGAAGGTCCTGGCGACGTCCAGGTGCCTGGACCTGGCGTTCACGATCGGCCCGCCCCCGGTGAACGAGGGCACGACCACCTCGCCGTCGTCGGTCGGCCAGGCGAACACCCCCACGTCGAACGGCGGCCTGTTCGCGTCGGCGGAGGCGGCGAACCACGAGCCCATCGGGTACATCGCCCCCTTGCCGTCGAGGAACGCCTTCTCCGTCGAGGGGTAGTCGCGGCTGAGCCCGGCCCTGTCGATGTAGCCCTTCTTCACCAGGTCGGCGAACTTCCGGGTGGCGCCGGCGAAGATCGGGTCGCTGAACCTCACCTGTCCGGCCCGGCGCTTGACCAGGAAGTCCGGCTGCTGGTCGTAGACGTCGGCGCCGACCAGCGCCATCCAGATGTAGCCGGCCGCGAAGGCGTCCTTGCCGCCGCCGCCGACCACGAACGGGTTGACGTCCTTGGCCTTCAGCTTGGCGCTCGCGTCCAGCAGTTCGGCGTACGTCCTGGGCGGGGCCGTGATCCCGGCCTCGGCGAAGAGCTTCTTGTTGTAGTAGACCAGCGGGGTCGGCTGGGAGTTGTAGGGGAGCTGGTAGATCTTGCCGCCCAACGGGTTGGACCGCGGATATTCGTAGGGGGCCAGCTCTTCGGGGGTCCACGCGTGCAGGTTGCCGCTCTCGGCGAAGCCCGCCGGGGCGATGGCCTGCATGACGTCGGGCAACTGGCCCGAGGCGAGTAACTGCTTGGCGTAGGCGTTGCGCTCGCCCGCGCTGGGGGCCACGAGCTTCTTGACCGCGATGTCGGGGTGCTTGTCGGTGACCCGCTTGATCGCCTCGTCCCAGTACTGCGGGGTGAGGTTGGGGGTCTCGAAGACGAGGAAGGAGATCTCCTTCTTCCCGCTCGCCGCCTGCTGGGCTCCGGTGCTCCCGGCGCTGCCGGCGGGGGCGCAGGCAGCGAGTGTGAGCGCGGCGGCGCTGACCGCGATGACCTTGTTCACCTGGGGGGTCCTCTCTCCATGTCGCACCGATATTTTTAGTAGGTCCTCAAATAATTAGCAACGGCCTATCATCGGATCGTGACATTGACGGGACAGGATCCGGCGCTGCTGCGCCGCCTGAACACCACTGCCGTCCTGCGCGCCCTGCACGGCGTCGAGGGGGCCACGCTGACCGAACTGGTGAAGATCACGTCGATCTCCCGCGCCACGATCGAGGACGTGATCGCCTCCCAGCCCGACCTGGTGGAGGAGATCGCACCCAAGCCGGGAGACCCCCGCCCAGTGGGGCGCCCGGCCAAACGCCTGCGCTTCCGCGCCGAGGCCGGCCACGTCGTGGGCCTGGACATCGGGCCGCACAAGGTGCTCGCTCTGACCGCCGACCTCAAGGGCACGATCATCGACACCCGCCGCTCCTTGGTGGACCCCCGGGCCGAGCCCGCCGCCCGCCTGGCCGCCGCCAGATCCGTGGTGCGCCGGAGCCTGCGCGCGGCGGGCGTCGGCCCCGGGGGCGTGCGGGCCCTGGGCGTGGCCACCACCGGCGTCGTCGACCCGGTCGCCGGCAAGGTCGTGGTCAGCGACCGCCTGCCCGGCTGGGCCGGGCTCGACCTGGCCGGCTCCTTGACCGGCCTGTCCGTCGGCCCCGTGCTGGTCGGCAACGACACCAACCTCGCCGCCCTCGCCGAGCACTGGGCGGGCGCGGCGCGTGACGCCCAAGACGTCCTGTGTCTGCTGGTCGGCCGCAGCATCGCCGCCGGCCTGCTGATCGGCGGCAAGCTCTACGCCGGCCGCAACGGCGCCGCCGGGGAGATCGGCGTCATGCGGGCCTTCGGGTGGTACACCGCGCTCGACCGGTTCCTGGCCTACGGTGACGACGATCCCGCCGGCGGCAGCTCGTCCAGGGACGCGGCGGAGCGGGTCTTCGAGGCCGTACGGCGGGGTGACCCGCAGGCCGCCGCCATCGTCCGCGCCTTCGCACGCGACCTGGCCAAGGGCGTCGGCGCCGCCGTCCTCACCATGGACCCCGAACTGGTGGTGCTCGGCGGCGGCCTGTCGGGGGCGGGGGAGTTGCTGACCGGGCCACTGCGCGAGGAACTGGCCGAGTTCTGCCTGTTCCCCGTCCGGGTCGAGGCCAGCACCCTCGGCGGGCGCTCAGTCGCCCTCGGCGCCGTACGCCTGGCACTGGACCACGTGGAGCACGAACTCTTCGACGTCTGACCGCCGGCGCGCGGGTGAGTGGTGGTGTCGAGCACGCGGACGCGTATGGTGGCGTGCTCGATGGCCGCCAGGATGTACTGGCGTTGCCCGCTGAGGGTGACGGTCGTGGGGTCGGCCCCGGGCGCGGTGTCGGTGTTGCCACCGGTCCGTTTCCCGGAGCCGCCCGCCCGCACCCGACGTGCGGCTCTCACCGCATCGGGCGCTCCACGTGTCTTGCCCGGTGGTCAACCGTTGGTGGTTGCCGGTTTCGGGGTCCACGGGGTCGTGATGGTGTTGCCGCGGTAGCGGTAGCGGGTCACGGCGACGCTGGAGGCGCCGGTGAACACGACCCCGTTGTGGGCGAACCTCCATCCGACGTCGCAGAAGCGGCGTCGGAGTTCGGGCATTCCGATCCGGTGGGTCCCGCGTTCGTACTTGGCCCGTAACCAGCGCATGATCCGACCCCACGTATAGTGATCGATCGCGTTGAATATGGCCTTGGAAACCCCGTGTCGGAAGTATCTCGCCCAGCCCGTCAGCGTCCGGTTGATGCTCGTGAGGAGTTCGTCCGGCTGCATATGACGGCTCTTCGAAGTTAAGCGGGTTGAGGCAGCCGCGGCCGCGTCGGGTGGTGGCGCAGCGGGTGCGTAGCCGCTGATTCTCGGGGTTGCGGAAGCCGTAGGCGTCGCGGGCGGTGGTCTTGATGACGCGGTTGGTGCCCTCGGAGCCGGCGTTGGTGATGCCGGTGCGCAGGAAGGCCAGAATTTCGGGCCACCAGGTCTCGATGGTGGTGGCCAGGCGTTCGAGTTCGGGCAGGCCGGAGGAGGCACAGCGGTCGTAGAAGCGGAACAGCCGGCCGGCGATCACCGTGCGGTCCGGGTGGGTGCGGGCCAGAGCGAGCAGGTCCAGCAGGTCCAGCAGGTCTTCCTTGGCGTTCCAGGCGGCCAGGATCGGCCGGCCCAGTCGCGCGGGCAGCGCGTGCAGGTCATCGACCATCGGATCCAGCTGGCGGGCGTGCATCCGGGCGGCGGAGCGGGTGAGGCGGTTACGCAGCTCCCATTCGCGGTTGCCTTTGCGGCCGCGTCTGCCGCGCACCTGGACGGTGAGGCGGCGGCGGATCTCGGTGAGCGCGGTGTTGGCCAGCTGCACCACGTGGAAGTGGTCGACCACCAGCGTGACGTGCGGCAACGCAGCGCGAACGGCGGACTTGAAGATGGTGCACATGTCGATCGCGACGAAGGCCACCTGCCGGCGCCAGGCGGTCTCTCGCTGGTCGAGCCAGCCGGTCACCGCGGCGATGGGCGTCCTTCGACCTGGCCGAGCAGTCCCTGCTCGCCGGACAGGTCCACGAAGCCGACATGCCAGCGGTCCACCGTCGTCGTCCAGGTGCCGGTGCTCTCCTCCAGCACCCAGCGGGGCCGTCCGCGCCGGATTTCATCGATGCCCAGCACGTTCACCGGTGCGGGCTGGGCGGGTAGCACTCGGCGGGCGTGCGCGGTGAAGGCCGCCGACACGATCGGCCACGACACCCGGTGATCTCGCGCCGAGTGGATCACCGTCCGGCCGCCATCGGCGACGGCGGCGCCGGCGGCGCCGGCGGCCTGGCGTAATCGCGTGGTCAGCCGCGCTCGGGCGGGGACCTGCGGGACCTGCTCGGTGAACGTCTGACGCGGGCAGGACGCCTGGTCACAGCACCAGCGCCGCTTACGCCAGCGCAATGCACAGCACCGCCCGCCGACCGGCAGATCCCGCGGGCGGGTGGTCACCCACTCCTTCATCCGGACCGCGACAACTCCGCACTGCGGGCAGCACCTGGCCCGTTCATCCGCGGTGGCCAGATGCACCACCGGCCCGTCTTGCGGCTCGTTACCTGCGGCGACGACCTTCGTGACGGCCAAGCCGTCCAGGCCGAGCAGCAGCGTCGTATCGTGGTCCATGCTCGTGGCTTCTCGCTGTGGCCTTTTTGCTTCGACAACAAGAAGGATTCCTGAGAGCCACGAGCCCTCTCAAGCCCAGGCCAGGCCGGACCTCAACCCCCGCTCAAGTTCGAAGAGCCGGTATCAGGTGCGAGAGCGCCGCGAACCACAGGCGGTCGGCTGGGTCGTAGCGCACTCGCGGGACCTGACGGCGTAGGACAGCGTTCTGATGCCGAAGCACCAACAGTTCCGCCTCCCTGGAGAGGCTCTTCCGTAGCAGCAGCGCGGGCAAAGACAACAGACGCCGGGTGACGGTGCACACCGTAGACAAGATCACGAAAGAGGATCCCAGGCGATCAGGACCGGCCATTCGGCGCCCCTGAGCCCCTCCGCTCATCGGGCGAAGGGCTCAGCGCTGGAAGTGATTCGAGTTCTTGAGTGCCATAGGGTCCGTACGGTCGGCAAGAAGGTGTTGTCAGAATGAAGCAGTTCGCCGTTCTTGCCGCAAACCGCCGCCGAGCCCCGTGGTGACGAGGTGCGGTGCGGACGGCATGTCACCGTAGGGCGTGTTCGAGACTGACGGCTGGCACGTGGCTGTATTCTTCCCACCGACGCAATTCGTCGAAGTGGGATGTCGTAGACGTACGTCCCGATCTCTGCAGAGCCAGCGGCCACTCGGGCAGAATCCCTGCCTCGCCGTCCGCCGCCTCCCAAAGCCATGGACGTTTGAATCGCCACGTCACGCCTCGCGAGTCGAGGAGGGCGTCTCCGTCCTCCAGATAGGCGTACGGACGAAACAACCGTTCGACGCTGATGAACTCATCGCCTGGCAGGTTGTACGAGAATCCTTGTTCCTCGGAAAGCTCGGACCATTCCTCTCCCTGTGGTAGGAGTGAAACCGTCTTCGTGGGACGTGGCAGCCAGCCGATATCGAGTGGTTGGTCGAACTGTTCAATCCCCGCAACATAGGTGATCGTCCTGGGTATGGATATTACCCGATTCTCTCCAGGAACGAAGAGCATTGGATTCCCCTCGAAACGGAACGGTGTGGCCGACCATTCAGCTGAGTCCAGGTGGCGGGGCAGTTGATGGTTTCCGTCCCATCCGTATTCGGACTCGGGATCGACTTGGTGCCACGGAAGTCGCACGGTCACATAGTGAGACGACGTATCGAGAATCGGTACCGAAATTGGGTCGCAGGATAGCTGAAGAATGTCCCCAATATGCAGATCCATTGATCTCCGTTTCGTGCTCGGTAGAGCCCGGATCGGCTAGTATACCGATCCAGGCCGCCATGGGCACAACCTCAGACGACGCGACCAGGCCATGCCGTTGCGCGAAGGAGCGGTGACGGCATGGCTCGGTCACGTACGTCAACTGTATGGATTAATTATCCCACACGAAGCTTCGTTGTCGTGTTGTCTTATTGCTTCCGGGATAGATCGGCCCGACGATTTTCGCGCCCGACGCCTTGATGAGCGGGGCGCATATCTTGCGGCAGATGTTTCGAGACGAGCCGCCGGCTATGGGCGTCCACCCCATTTGATTGATGAAGAGGATGGCGTTCTGCTCGGCATGTGTGCCTGGGACGTTGAAGGCAAGATGCTCGCCCGCCTGTAAAGCCTTTTTCTGGCCTGCGGTCAAGCCGGCGCCGTTCGCCGCGACGACCAATATGGTATTACCCTTACCGTCGCGCGCGGCTACCACGGAAACCGTGCTGTGTTTTTCCTTGGTGTAGACGTTGGGCTCGGCGTCCCAGATTTCCCTCGCCCTGGCCGCCAACTGGATTGGGCAGGTGGTGTTGTGAACCAGAACGCTGACATCGCCGGCATCGACGTAGTAGGTGTTGATGTCCGCGATCGTGAGATTGTGGACCCGCTGCCTGTCGGCCGTTCTCTTCTCAATCGCGCTGACGAGAACATACGTCCCGGCCGAGGTCTGCAGCCAGTCGCCGGACTTGAGATCTCCGGCATCCACCCACTCGCCGGTCTCCGGCAACCAGAAGGGATGTCCTTCAGTGGCGATAATGACGCCTGATTCGCCGTCTTTCTCGCTTCCAGGATCGACCGTGATCTGTACGAGGTTCTTCTGTCCTTCTCCGGTGATGAGAGCCACTACCGGCTTGGCTACGGTCTCCCCAGTTTCGGGATCCGTGGCGAGAACCTTGTCGCCAAGCTCCACTTCCTCGATGGGTTTGCGAGTACCGTCGGCCATGAGGACCTGGGTGCCGGGCGCAAAGCTGTTGCACTCGTCGTCGGAGCCGTCGAGCTTCTTCTTGCTGCTGCCCTTTCCGCCCTTCCGGGTGAGAATCTTCCAGAGCGCGTCCTCGAGGACTCCTTCGCCTTCACCGATGAGGCCATCGGCCACGGCGTGGTCATTCCAATCACATAAGGGAAACGCGCTGCAGTACTCCTCCTGCCCTTTCTGTATCCACTTGCCAAGGGCGACGTCGGCTTCGTCCCGTCCTTGCCGATGTTTCTTGTACAGCGCGGCATCCGCTTTGGCGGCCTTGTTTGCCAGGCGCGTGTACGTCTTCTTGAGCTTCTTGTCATCGGTGCTGTCCGCCAGCCTTCTCAGTCCCGCCTCTCGTTGCGGGCAATCTCCGGGCTGACAGGAGTTGTGCCCATCGAGCTCTATTTCGTTGATCGGGTTGCCGCCGGTGAAGGCGTAGCGGTTGGCCGTCCACGGGTCGAGGCCGAGGGAGAGATCGTCGAGTGCGTCGTTGTAAGAGTCGAGGTTCAGGAAGCGGTTGAGGCCGGGATTGTAATCGCGGAACCCCATGTCGTATATGCCGGTGGAGTTGTCCCAGCGCTTGGCGTTGAAGCGGTAGGGGTTGTACTCCTCCTTGGCGGTGGGGTCGGCAGAATCGGGTTTGTCGACACCGGTGAAGAGCTTGTCGTCGTTGCTGCCGTAGGCGGTGTAGCCATAGGTGGCGCGGCTGTCGCCGTTCTCCTTGGTGATCTGCTCGACGTCGGAGTGGGCGTTGTAGCCGTAGTAGGAGGACTCCTCCGTCCCGTCGGTGTTGACCTTCACCTGCGACAGGCGCTCGCCCCACGCGTTGTATTGGAAGGACTTGGTGAGCTTGCCGGCCACCTCTTCGTCCAGGACCTCCGCCGACAAGCCGAGATAGGAGTACGTGGTGGTCTTGGCGGTGGCGGTTCCCTCCTTCTCGGTCCGCGACGTGGTGCGGTCGAGAGGGTCGAAAGTGTAGGTGGTGACGGTGTTGGTCGTGCCGCCGGAGCCGAGGGTTTCGTGTTTGGTGACGTGGTCGAAGCCGTCGTAGGTGTACTTCTCCAGCGTCGTCCCGGCAGCGGTGACAGTGCGCAGCCGGCCGTAGACGTCGTAGCCCTGGCTGGCGGTGGCCCCATCGGCGGTGGAAGTGATCAGCCGGTTGCGGTCGTAGGTGAAGGTGGTCTGCTTGCCGCCGACGCTCTGGTCGTAGACGTTGTTGTTGGCGTCGTGCTTGTAGGTTTCGGTCTCCGCGGGGCCGCCGCCGGTCGGGGTCTTGACGGTTTTGGCGATGCGGTCGCGGGGGTCGTAGGTATAGGCGTAGTCGTGTTCCAGGTACGCGCCGAGGCTGTCGGCGTTCTGGATCTTGGTGTGGTCACTGGCCTTCTGTAGGTTGCCCTGGTAGCCAAGGGTGTGCTCGGCGACGATCGTGCCGTTGGACTTCTTTTCGACCGAGTGGCGCAACAGGCCGGTCAGGAAGTAGTCGTAGTCGACGGTGTTTCCGTTGGCCTTGGTCTCTTTGAGGCGTTCGCCGCGCGGTGTGTAGGTGTATCGGGTGACCTTGGGCTTGGTGTCGGTGGCGGACTTGCGGTTGGTGACCGAGTCGACCAGGTCGCGTACGTCGTAGGTGTAGGTGGCACGGGTCTTGTCGTGGGTGAGCTCGGTGACGGCGCTGTTCTCGTTGTACGCGTACGTGGTGGTGTTCTTGACGACCCCGTCCAGTTTTTCGACGATCTTGTCGATCTGGTTCAGGCCGGTGTACGTGATCGCCCAGTCGTCGATCTTGGCCGTGGTGGTGTTGTCGAGGATCTGGGTGAGGTTGGCGTTGGGATCGTAGACGTAGCCGAAGTCCTTCTTCTCGACGTCGGCGGCGTTGGTGTCGCGCACCAGCTTGACCGCGTCGGCGGCGACGGTGCCGTTGGCGTCGTCGGTCAGGGTGATGGTGGCGGGCTTGCCGGCGGTGAAGGAGTTGCTGCCCAGCTTCACCCACTCGCCGGCGTGTTTGGTCTGGTCCACCGTCTTTTCGTCGTCGCCGTCGATGGTGTAGACGGCGTTTGTGGCGGTGGCGCCGGCCGGGTAGGTTGCCCAGACCTGATAGGTGCCAGTGGTGTTGGGTATCACGGTCCAGGTGAAGGCGGACTTGCCGGTGCCTGCGGGGGCGGCGGCAAAGTCGTAGCCAGTGACCGCGGACTTTGTCGTCTTCGGACCGGTGGTCGGTGCGGCGGTCGTGCGGGCGGTGAAGGTGCCGGTCGCCTGAACCTGCCCGACATCGCTGTTGTCGGCGAACAACACGTCGATGTCGAGCGGGACACCATTGTCGGAGTGGGTCTTGAGTTTCCCGTCAGGGTAGTAGGACCAGTCCATGGCCCGCTGTGAGGAGCCGCCTGCCGAGGTGACGGTGCGGTTGGTCTGCAGGCCGAGCGTGTTGTAGTCGTAGCTGGTCTGGATACCCCACGCGTCGGTGCTGGTCTTGTTCCATCCGGTGTCCCAGTACGTCATCGTGCTGACGTTGCGGACGGTCTGGCCGTGCGACGGCGGGGCGCTGATCTCCCTCAGTCGAGACAACTCGTCGTAGACATACTTGACCGAGTCAGGCTGGTTGTAGGTGGCGTCGTCCTTGTCGTAGGGGTAGATCTCCTCGACGGGACGGTTGAGCTTGTCGTACTTCGTTTCTGTCAGGAAGTCGCCGGGGTCGTCGGTGGTTTCGACGCCGCGCGGGGTGATGGCCTTGGTCTGGTTGCCAGCCTGGTCGTAGGCGTACTGGGTGGTGACGTACTTGATCACGCCGTCGGTGGAGGAGTGCGGCACGCGAGTTTCCACCACGCTGCCGCGCCCGTCGTAGACGGTGATCGTCTTGTTGCCCTCCTGGTCGGTCTGGCCGACGGGCAGGCCGTCGCGGTCGTAGTCGGTGCTCGTCTGGTGGCCGGCCGGGTCCTTGACCGTTTTGACCTGATGGTTGCGGTCGTAGGTGTAGGCCGTGGTGTAGTCGGCCGCATCTGAGGTGGCGTTCTTGCGCGGGTCGACAACAGTAGTGACATCACCGACGTTGTCGTAGCTGTAGGTGATCTTTTGCTGAGCGGCGTTGACGACCTCGGTGAGCTGGTAGATCGGGTCGTAGACATACGTCGTGGTGTAGTCACCAGCGGTCGAGGTGAGGTTGCCCTTCGGCTCGGTCTGCGTCTTGATGTTGCCGGCCGCATCGTAGGTGATGGTGGCCTTGCGCTCCGGGCTGTCGGTGGTGTCCTTGGGCAGCAGTTGCTCGGTGAGTTGGTCGGCCTTGTCGTAGACGGCGGTCGAGACGGCGCCGTTGGGCGCGATCATCTTGGTGACGTTGTCGTTGGCGTCGTAGACGGGGGCGGGCGTGGTGATGAACACCCCGTTGGCCTGGTCCTTGGGGACCTTCGACTCCAGCGGCCTGTTGAACAGGTCGTAGGCCTGAGTGGTCTTGCCGCCCAGCGCGTCGGTGACCGACAGCACGTTCCCGCGCACGTCATAGACCGTGGCGGTCACCTTGTTGTAGGCATCGATGATCGTCTTGGGATAACCGGACGGGTCATAGTCGCCGTAGGCCGTGGAGTTGGTGTTGGCGTCGGTGCTTTTGGTGAGCTGACCATAGCCGTTGTACTCGTAACGGGTGGTGTAGTCCCCGGCCGTACTGGAGGCGACGCCCAGCGGGTCGGTGACCGACAGCAGACTGCCCTGGGCGTTGTAGCCGAAGGCCCACTTACGCCCTTCGGGCGAGGTCTTCTCGATCAGGTCGGCGACGTAGCCGTTGAGCCCGGCCTGGTAGACCAGAGTGCTCGGTGCGGTGTTGTTGGTGTTCGCCTCGGCGTCGCGCAGTTCCAGTGGGTAGCCGGTCTTAGGATCGTACTTCCACGTCGCGTACGCCTGGTTGGCCTCGGTGAGCTTGACCACGTTGTGGTCGGCGTCCCATTGCAGGGCCGTGGTCTCGTTCTTGGCGTTGGTGACCTGCTCGGCCCGGCCGTACGGATCGAGCACGTACTTGGTGGCGTTGTTCAGTGGGTCGGTGACCGTGGTGCGGACGTACTTGTTGAACGGCCCGTCGTTGTAGTCGAAGCGGGTCACGCCGCCGAGCCGGTCCTTGATGGTCTCGACGCGTAGCTTGCACCAGCCGAGCACGGGAGTGCGGTGGTAGGTGAAGGACGTGATGTTGCCGCGCGGGTCGGTGACGTCGGTGAGCTTGGCGTTCTGGTTGCCCCAGCCGGCGTCGTAGCCGAAGGCGAACGTCTTGGCGGTCGCGTCCCCGGCGCCGTCGACCATGCGCGCCATCAGGCCCTTGATGGTGTAGGTGAAGGTGACCTTGCGGCCGGCGATGTCGGTGACCGACTTAACCTGGTCGATGATGTGCTTGTTCGACAATTTCCGGCCGGACACCTCCTGGCCGTTACCGTCGATGTAGGTGTAGTCCTGGCCCTTCTTGTAGTAATCCAGGCTCAGCGTGCGGCGGCCGGTCGCGTCGGTGATGTGCTGCAGGAACTTCGTCACCTTGCCGAAGCACTCGTTGCGCCGCTCGTAGGCGAAGGACATGGTGTTGCCGTTGGCGTCCACGATCGCCGACTGGTAGCCCTCCTCGTCGAAGAAGAACTGAGTACGGTCCGGCTTGGTGAACACCCACCGGCGCAGCGGATCACGCCCGATGTGGGTCGGCGCGTTCGGGTCGGCCACCCGCTGCAGGTACAGGTGCACGCCCTTGGGGTTGGTGTAGTCGCACACCTGCGGGTTGCAGGTGGAGTTGCCGTGCTTGTTCAGCGTCCACACGTGGGTGGTGCCGTCGCCGTCGGTCAGTCGTACCTTGTTCGGCCAGGTCTGGCGGCGCGGTTCGAACGCCAGCGCGGTGCCGAGCCGTTGCAGCGTCGACGTCTGCAGTGACCAGCCGTAGCCCATCGAGCTGGAGGCGGTGTCGAGGCTGTTGTAGGTGGTACGGATGAACGTCTGCGGACCTCGCGAGGGATTGGATAACGCGTTGTAGGACCAGTTCAGATTTCCGGCGAAGGTGTTGACCAGCGCTGCCCCGCCCGCGCCGGTGTTCTTGCCGGAGTAGGTGTAGAACTTCTCCGATCCGAGCTGGTCGGAGGTGGGGGAGGTCAGCCGGATGCGCTGCGGGTGTTGCGGGGTGTGGTGGCTGGCCGACTTCCAGGTGCCGGCCGCGCTGTCGTAGATGTCCCAGTCCAGCGTGGTCGCCTCGGCCTTGTTGGTGCCGTCCCCGGTCAGCGCCGGAGCGGTCACGTTGGCCGTGACCAGAACGGACTCACCCGGCGGCAGCGCCTCCGGCAGCGCGGTCTTGATCTGGTTCGCGGCGGCGGACAGGTCCGTGCCATCCGGCAGCTTCCACCGGTAGCTCAGCTGCGTCGTGCCCGCCGGCCAGGTCTGGGTGGTGGTGTTGGTGACGGTTACCGGCACCTGGGCGCTGGCTCGAGCGTCCATCTCCAGCGGCGTCTCCGGTGCGTAGAACGCGCTGGAGCCCTCGCTCTTTTCCAGGTACGTCACCCGCAGCCGAGGCCGCAACACCGGCTCATCGCCCTCGGTGGACAGGAACGAGGCCGCCTGCTTGCTCGTGCCGGCCTCGTTGGCGACCTTGACCAGTAGGCCATGGTTGGTGGCCGGGTCAGTGCTCCACGCGGTGGCCGCGGCGGTGACGTCCCACTTCTTCCAGCCCGGCGCCGCCGTCAGCCCGGACACGCTGGACAGCGCGGTGGCCTCGAAGTCGCCGCCCGCTGTGGTCCAGGGGCTGGTCCAGGTCGCCGACTCATCGAAGGCCTTGGTCAGCTTGTGCGCGGCGAAGGACGCGCCGGTGCCGGTGGCGTTCGCGTTCCACAGCGACAAGCTCGCCTCGGTCACCTTGGCGTCGGCCGGGATCTTGTCGGCGTAGCCGGCGAAGGCGATCACTGCGCGGGTGTTGCCCGGCGTTCCGGTGGTGTTACCGGCCGCCAGTCGCTTGCCGTCATGCGTAGCGGTCGGCTCGCCGGAGGCCAGCGCGGTGTCGGCGCTGCCGTAGATCGTGGTGGAGATCAGGCCTGGCCGGGGCAGGACCACCGTCGCCTTCTGCGAGGTCGTGACCTGGCCGTTGGCCAGCACCGCCTCCACCCAGTAGGTGGCTTCGTGAATGTAGGACTCGTCCGCCACCGCCTCGGGGTCGCCGCCGCTGCTGGTATCGGTGTAGGTGGTGGTGTCCTTGCCGATCGAGGCGACCAGCGTGTCGTACCCCTCGGTCGGCGAGTTCTGGCAGCCCGACGGGCAGGTACGGTGCAACCGGTATTCCGCCAGATCATCGCTGCTGTCGGCCGGGGTCGGGTCGGCGTAGGCGGACCACGACAGGGACGCGCCCTGCGAGGTCACCGTGTCTCCCGGCTGTAAGACGACCGACGGCTTGCCGTAGGTGATGATCAGCCGCGGGTGGTTGGTGGTCTCGCCGATCATGCCGTCGCCGCCGTAGACGTCCTCACTCGACTCGTACACCGGACCGCCCACCTTGCCGGTGGCGCTCTCATCGGCGGCCTTCAGCATGAACCCCGGCACCTCGTCCGCAGTGGTCATCCACTTGTTGACCACGCCGGTGACGTTGAACGAATGCCAGCGCGACAGCTCTCCCGGGTTGCGGGTCACCGTGGCGATCGGGGTGGCCGCGACCGTGGGCTGGGTGTTCCAGGTCACCGTCCAGGAATCCCAGTCGCCGGTGATCTCCCGCGCCTCGACCGTGACCGGCCCGGCCTCACCCAAAGCCTGGTCGAAGTACGTCTCCAGCCGCGCGTCATCCACCACCGTGCCGATCGGCATCGGCAGGTAGAAATTGAGCAGCGACCGGTTGATCCCGGTCGCGGTCTTGCCCACCGGCAACTGCCAGGCCTCGTCGAAGTTCGTGGTCTTCTTGGCCGAGTCGATGTAGGTGTCATCGCGCTCCGGCGAGATCCGCAGGGTCGGGTCGATCACCACCGGCCATTTGCGCTCCGGCGCCGCCAGCCAGCCCGCGTCCGGCGTGAGCGTGATCGTGGCCTGCCCGTCCTTGTCCGTCACCGTCTGGGTGACCTTCTCCGAATGGCTCTTGCCGTACGGCGAGGCCGGATCGGACGTCTGGTCGATCATGAACGGTTTCGGCACCGTGAACGCGGTCGCCCCATCGGCGCCGACGAACGCGATCGACCCGTCCCGTTGCGCCTGGGCCTGCACGCCGTCGGTCTTGAGCGTGAACTCCAGCGGCGCCGACGGCGCCTTGTTCAGCACGACGAGCTCTTTCAGCCCCGTGGGGGTGAGCTTGTAGATCAGGTCGACGCCGTCCCACACATTGGCGTAGGTGGCCGTGGAGCCCGTCACTTTGGGTGTGATCTGCCGGTCCTCACCCGGCACACCCAGCCTCAGCCGCCGCCCGTCCAGTTCGACCTCGGCCAGACTGCTCGACCGGCCGCCGAACACCGATCCGAAGCCCGCCGTGTCATTGGCCGCCGCGACGCCGTTCTTCGCCCGCAGTTGGGTGTCGATGTTCTGCCAGGAGCCCTTGCCGTCCTGGAAATGCACCGGCTCCGAGGACAATTCCAGCTGGAGCCGCCCGTCGTCGAGCTGCCACACCTTACCGTTGGCGGTGCGTTTTTCCGTTAATTCCTTGACCCGTTTACCCGGCGGTTTTACCTGCCGGGGCTGCTCGGCCGCTTTTCCGTCGCGGCCGGGTAGTGCGACGGGTGTTTTTCCCGGCCGCATCTCGCCCTTCGGATCTTCGGCGAACAGGCCGCTTATGCCTTGCGACAGCCAGGTGGCGAACCGCGACACGATTCCTGCGTCGTGCGAGGAAGCAGGACTCTGCGCGGACGCCGGCGGCACCGAGACGAGCGAGGCGACCAAGGTGGTCGCTAGAACGACACTCGATGCTCTGCGTAATCTTCGGGAGCGGGAGAGGGATGAGGGTGTTCTGCTTGATAACCAGGACAAGCTTGCCTCCGTGCAGGTCAATGCGCCCTTTAAGTATGAGGCGCAGTTTGAGGGAACTCAGGAGGATCAACGCACGCGGAGTGAAGCTCGTCAACGATTACACAGGGTGATAGTTATGCGTTCGAACATGCTCTCGCATGGAGTGAAGGGGAAGGGTCTAGCAGGCGTGATTGTTGGCGATCCGACTCGAGTATGGACGAACCGTTGATGTGACGGTTCGTAAACGGCCCAGGTCGCAACAGGTCGCAAGTTATGTAAACGTTACATTCGGCTGCTGAACATCGGGCAATTTGGAGCGATCCAGCTATAAGTCTGCACGAATGTAGTTAAAATCTAGAGGAGCTGTGTTGGCTGAAGGTCTGACTATGCATGAGTGCTCGGCGGAAGGGACAAAGTCGCGCCAGGTTGCCATATTGACAGCGAATAAGTCTTGTGCGTAGAGTGCGCTTTTCAGAACCCGAGCGAGGCGGGTGTCACGGGAGTCTCTGATGAAGTCTTCGGTGTCAATGGCTTGTGCGGTGCCAAAACGCGGATACTGTTGCTGACCCAGGCGTTCGGAGAGCGATCAGGCCGCTCTGCGGTCTCGTTGATCAGTCCTGTTCGCTCCTTCAGCGGTGAATTCGGGAGGCCATGTCGATCACCTGGCGGGGGTCGTGCAGGGGCGGGCGGAGGGGCTGGCCCTGATGGGGGCGATGGTGGTTGAAACGCAGGTTGAACGTGACTACGCGTTCTCCTGGGTCCATCAGCAGGTTCCGGGCTTGCTGGGTGGTTCATGCATCGGTCGGCGTGGGACGTGACGCCCAGCAGGTGCACGCGGCCTGTTTCCATCGTCCATGACGAACAAGACATACAGGCGTTTGAGGAACATGGTGTCCGTGCATGAAGTCGCACGCCAGGATGCCGGAGGCATGTGAGGAACTGTCGCCAGGTAGGTGAGGTCGGGTGTGGCGCTGGGCCCAGGCCCGATGCGGCGAGGATTCGGCGGATGGTGCCTTCGCCGATTCGATGACCGCCCAAGTAGTTCACCGCTGATCCGCCGGTGCCCCATCGTGGGTTCTCGTCGGCCCGCCGGAGCACCAGGTTACGTAGCTCGCCCGGGATCGGTGGACGCCCGGTCGCCTTTGGGTGAGTCCAGCGTTGGCTGACCAGCCGGCGGTGTCAGGACAACAAGGTGCCCAGCGTCACGATCCGATGGAGGCGAAGCCGCGTGGGAAGCAATCGCGCCAGTGCGGTTAGCAGCGCCCGGTCGGCCCAGTCCAGTTGTGGCCGGACGACCTGACGTCGCAGGACGGCGACCTCATGACGCGGCACCAAGATTTCCGCCTCCTTGGAGGTTCGCCCCGCGCGTAGCGTTAACCAGCCGAACAGCCGGACCATCAGCAGATACAGCAGGCGTAGGAACATGAGTGCCGAGGATGGGAGGCCAGCTCAGATGACATGGACGAGTTTGGCACTGCACAGGTTTGCTCTGGCCGGTGAGCGGCGAGTAGTCGAGGCGCGCTGATCAGTCTTTGGGGATGTTGGCGGATGTGTCGGGCTTGTCTGGGGGTTGAGACGTGTAACTTCGGCTCCGGATGATCGAGCCAGGGGTACGCGCACTCACGGGGCAAGCTTCACCCCGCCGTCCAGCGACCGCCTATGTGACCAAGGAGGACGAGGACGGCGAAGATTGTCGCCAGCGCGACCATTGCCCCGATGATGACTTTCCGCTGAATGCGCATCGCGCTCGTCTTTCGTGGTCCGTCACCGGCGTCAGCAGTTGGAGCTGCTGCCGGTGGGCGTGGAAGTGCCGTCGTAGTGGGACCAGATGTGGAGCTGCACGCACGCCGCGTCCGGTATTCCGAACGCGTGCCAGACGGCCACTCGCCGGGTCTTGTGGCCACCGTTCGTGTAGTAGTAGTCCTGTTTGTCGTCGGGTCCACGCGGTGCCAGGGCCAGGTCAGTGCCCAGCCGGCCTTCCATCTCGACACCGACGAGGAGATGCCACCGCAGAAGGCCGTCGCCGCGGCGAACGCGGAAACGAGTTGAGGCGGTGGCACCCGTGGGGGGTGCCTTTCGCGACGCGCTGGCGTTCCACGCCGATTATCGGCCTCCGAGCTGCCCTGACCTGCGGATCCATGCTCACTCGGCATACATGATCGCCATTCGTCGGGAAAGATCCGCCTATGCGGGCGGCGGCCGTGCTCGGTGCGTGCTCGTACACCCCGTCACGCTTTTCGATCGCCTCCCCCCGCACCGCGAACCACCTCTTATGAGCCGTGCGTGGGCCAGTTTTCGCGCGCCGAGACGTAGAATTCGCGCAGTGCGAGCGTGAACACCCACCCCTCCTTGCGGAGATGCGTAACTACGTTCTGGCCGGCCACTCCATGGGCGGCTGGGTGACCCGCATGTTCGCCGCCGCGTACCCCAACGAGGTGGCAGGGCTTGTGGTGATCGACTCCAGCCATCCCGACCAGCACCGCCGGGTGCCCGGCTACTACTGGCAGACGTTCAAGTACGCGCTGATCCGCCGTACCAAGTGGTACGGCGCGCGGAGGTTGCTCAGCAACGTCGGCCTCGCAGCACTCCCCGACCTATCACGTGCCGGCCGAGTACGCGGAGGCGCGGGCCGCGCTGGGGTTCGGCCACCGGCAGCGGTGGACCTCGTGGTGGGAACTCGCGTTACGGGTGCAGATCGGCGCCGCCGTGCGGGTTCGCACCGGCCCAGTCGGGCGACACTCCCATGACGGTGCTGACCTGCGGCAAGGAACAGCCGGGCATAACGACGGAGAAGGACCGCGCACACGCGCGATCACACATCGAGGTCTGGCATCCGATGCAGGTCGACCTGGCGGCACTGCCCACCGGCTCGAAGTACGTCGTCGCCGAGAGTGCAGGGCACTACATCCACCACGACCAGCCCCAACTCGTCGTGGACGCGCTCCTGGATATGGTGCGGCGAGTTCGTACCTAGGTCAGGTGCTTGTTGAGGTAGTCCTGCACCGGCCGGTAGAGCGGGGACGTGACGAGTTCGGCGACGCGTGTCCGGTTGCACCACTCCACATCAGCGATCTCATCCGCACTGGCCGCGTGTGCGGTGCCGGCGACCATCTGGCAGGCGATGTAGGCCAAATTGCGGCCGGTGTCCGGGTGGATGCGTTCGCCCAGGTGCTTGATGGCTGCGACGCGGAGGCCAACCTCTTCGAGGGCTTCCCGGACGGCGGCCTGCTCGGCGGTTTCGCCCGACTCGACCTTGCCGGCCGGGAAGTGCCAGAGCAGGGCACCCTCCGGAACGCGGCGGCGGGCGAGAAGAACCCGCCCATCGGCCACGATGATGGCCACGGCGACCGCCGGTGGCTCACCGTCTGCGCTCGTCACTTGGATATCGACTGCTTGTGCATGGCGGACTCCGGGATGGGCTGTCGGTGCGCTACGCCCACCTCGTTGTACCACTTCCGTGCCGACGCCGTTACGGAGCAGAACCAGATCGGTGAGCTCGTGTGGGTACGCGAAGAGCTGCGATCTCCGATTCCCGCCGCGGGAACAGACCGGAGGTACGTGGCCTGAGCTGCGGTTAAGCGGCGTGGTGGTATTCGCTGATCGTGCCTGTTCGCTGGTTGTCGAGGTCGGCCACGTTGTGGGCGGGCTGCGTTGCGATGTTCGGGGATCGTAGATGACGAGACTGCGGAACCGCACCGCCCGGGTCACGACAGGGACATCGCTGTCCCCGTCATGACGTGGTCCGGCGCTCGCTCACGGGCGCTGGAGCCACCGGGCCGGGCCGCGGGCTCAGCCGAGGTTCACGCGGGTCAGGGAGTTGACGCGCGTTGCCATGATGCTCACGTTGAATATCGAGATGTTCGAGGTCGTGGTCGCGTTGCACGACAACCGCACGAGCCCGGAGGTGCTCACGGTGCGTGCCGTGACCGCTGACAGGCTGGCGAGCTGGCCGTTGGGGCCCAACGAGGCGACCGTGCGAGCGTTGTTGGTGCTGCTCTCGCTGATGATCAGCAGCGTGCAGG
Organism: Nonomuraea sp. NPDC050404; assembly: GCF_040655495.1. NCBI lineage: Bacteria > Bacillati > Actinomycetota > Actinomycetes > Streptosporangiales > Streptosporangiaceae > Nonomuraea > Nonomuraea sp. NPDC050404. Next base: position 43,958 of record NZ_JBFAKB010000034.1, on the reverse strand, counting down.
CCAGGCCGGATGCCGCGGCCGTGTTGTTGCGGCCCGTGAGTGTGGCCTCGGCGGTCCAGCTTCCGGCCGGGACGGCGAAGTCGAAGAAGACGTTCGCGGCACCCGTCGCCGTCCGGGTGGCGAACGTGTCGACGATGATCACTTCGGGAGGCACCGCGGCGGACGCCGGGGTCGCTAAGCCGATGCCGGTGAGCATGGCCGCCGCCGCGACCCAGATCGCCCGCCGGCCGCGTACCTTATCGAGAATCGCAGCAGACATGCCGCACCACTCCTCACATCCGGGGCGGCGCTGCGCCGCCCGACGACACTCCGATCGTGCCGTGCGGCATTGCGCAACTGTCGCACCCGCATCCGCGCCAACACCGGGCCCACACATGCCCGACGGCGGAGCGGCCCCTGCGCTCACAGATGGCGTTCGTTGTCGGCGTCTGTGGCAGCGTGGTGGTGATCCGCGGTCCCTTGGCTGTGAAGATCTCCCGGAAGACGCAGGTGAAGAGCGGGGCTCGATCGTGGATCACGACTGCCTTGACCGGTTGGCGGGTGCGGGGCCGTCCTAAGCCCCTCCTGTCGGTGAAGGGTCATTTACGCGCTTTCAGGTGGCGGTGCCAGCGCAAGATCGTCGCTGGGGTGACCGGGCGCGATATCGCCGGCGTGAGCTCACGAATCGCCCTCTCATACCTGCATGCTGCCTCTGCCTAGTTTGGTAGGAGGGAGGCGTGTTTCCGGGTTGGAGGGTAGGTCATGAATTGATCCACTGCTCCAAGAATTCGTCGGCTTCGCGTTCTGTGACAATTCTTCGAGCAGGCGCGGGACCAAAGCTGTCCACGACGTGCCTATGGCTGACAGGCCGTCCCATTCGGACTAGATAACAGGCTTGTCCATCGCTCATCTGGCGTGCCATTGTGCTGACGAATGCGTTTTTTCGATATCGGTTGATGAGAAGACGGAGGTTGTGCTCCTCTAGCTGCTTCCGTAATATTTGCAGTGCTTCTTCGTAGTCTTCCTCTGCTTGTACGGCCAGTATGATCTCGCCTCCTTTCTTGATCTTAATTTCGTACAATGACCGATCTTTGGCTTGTCTGGTTAAAATTGCACATGCCTCTCTGCGTCCAGCGGTTACATCCAGCAGCTTCGGTGTCCGGCGAATTCTGAGTACCCATCTCAGATATTTCAGAGTGACCTTGATGGCAAGCAAGCGGTTCTCCTATCGTTCGGAGGAAATTCAGTGCCGAAGTGGTGCGGAATTCGACATCCGAATGCCGCCTATTTCGTGCTGAGGTTGGGTATCCAAGTGCGCTTGCCTTGGCGGTTGATGTGCCAGGATCACACGATATCACCGGGCTCGATCCGGGCCCACAAGTATTCGTGTTCTGGTTGAGATACTGGTGATAGTCGTCCAACTTTCCGTACTCGTCTTTGAAGCCTTTCCCCGTGCGGTTCGAGGCGTGCAGGATCTCCCACACCGTGGAGGCCGCCATCGAGTAGCCCAGGCGCGCCGGCTCACCCTGGGGTCCGGTGCCCTCAGGTCGGGTTCTGCTGCGCCAACCGCACGATCAGGGCCTTGACCGGCTGATGGATTCAAGGGCGTCTCGGGCTTCTCCTGTCGGTGAACGTCCACTTACGCGCGCTACCAGGTTGCGGTGCCAACGCAGGATCGTCGCTGGCGTTACCAGGAAGATCTTCGCCCCCTCATCAACCGGTAGGCGCGCGATAACAACACCTCGAGATGGTCGCAGTCGCCGCTCTGATAACGCGGCAAAATCCCAGCTCACCGGACGCATCCGTATTTCCGAGCGGGGGAGGGTCAAGTCGCCATCCCGCGTGCGAGGGCTCAGTGATCAACGCGACGCGCCCATTATTGGACGCCAAGCAGGCTTCCGGGGCTGGAGAGCGCTTCAAGATGCCCGGGGCGCAGCGGCGACGGAGTCGGCCAGACGGGCATCATGCCTGAAGCCGGTCCATCCACGGGCCCTTTGCCGGCACCAGGGTGATCGGGCCGCCCAGCCTGAGATAGTGACTCGGGGAAATCCGGGTCGGCGTCAGAGGTGTGGCGCCACTCCTGGTAACGGGATCAGGTGGAGCGGATCAAGGTGAGGGAACCACCGACAACTCTGAGGGGCTACCGGTGCGCCGAGGTGGCCTGGGAGCACCCGGTCTGCCGGTGGGATCACAGCAGCAGTTGACTGAGCGGGTGCACGAAGTACCGCAGTGAGTACGCTTCCCACACCGCGCCGACGATGAGCAGCGCGAGTGCCGGCAGCGCCAGCAGGCCGATCTGCTGCAGGCCTCGGACATAGCCCTGGCGTCGGTTCTGTGCGCCGATGGTGCGGGGGAACAGCCAGTGCCTGCCCAGGAGGTACGCGCCGAGCAGAAGAAGTACGTACGCCTGGAACTCGATGATGAGGGTCAGGGAGTGGGGGATGAGTGCCACCCACCCCTGGGGGGATGCCGGAGCGAGCGTGATGCCGGTCTCGACCGACCAGTAGCCGAAGAACGCGAGCCCCGCGAAGGGCACGATGAGTGACGGAAGCACGATGGTCAGCGCGCTGAGCCGGAAGAGGTTGACTCCGAGGATGGTGAGCGCGAAAAGCGGCGGGGTGTTCACCAGCCAGCGCACCAGCTCGCCGGTGCCGTCCTCCTCCAGGGACGCAGACTGTGCCGCGCTGAGTTCGGGGAAGACGAGTCCGACCACGAACCCGATGATGGCGAGGCCGTAGGCGGCCGCGTTGATGATGAGATAGGCGCGCATGTTTTCGCGGATCACCCCGAAGGGTCGGCGCCAGAACGGTACGGGTGCGGGGTGCTCGATAGGAGCCGACTGGGATGTCATGCCCTCATCGCATCCCATCGTCCGCCGCGCGTGCAGTGGTGGCGTGTCACCGGATGATGTGACACCACGTCACTGTCCTGTGGGGCTCAATAATGGATTTGGTGTCTGACCTGCGGGTTGTCAGTGGTTGCAGCGGGCGGTTTGGTACTCGTTGATGAGGCCGCCGAGGATGGCTTGACGGTGAACTTGGTGGCGGGCGAAGTCGATGGGGGTCGGCGGTCCGGTTTCGGCTTGTGCTGGGCACAGCTGTCCGTTGCCGGCCGAGGGCGGCGACGCGGCTGCCGGGCGGATCCGGGAACCGCCGCCGTGTGCCAGTTGCGGCCCGCAGGTGCCGCCACTCCTGCGTCACTGCCGTCCGTGGCCGCCCGCCATCAGCGCTATGCGCCGTATCCGCCGTCGATCCTCAACACTGCGCCGGTGACGTAGGAGGCCTGTGGGCTGGCGAGGAAGACAACGCCTGCGGCGATCTCCTCCGGCCTGCCGTACCGTCCCATCGCCGTTGTCGGAAGGAACATGGATGCGGCCGGGCTGTCGGCGGGGTTCATCTCTGTGTCGATGAACCCGGACTGGATGACGTTGACCGTGATGCCCCGGTGGGCCAGATCGCGAGCTGCGCCCCGGCTGTAGCCTTCGAGGGCCGACTTGGTGCCCGCGTAGTCGGTCATTCCGGAGAAACCCACCCGAGTTCCCACGCCCGAGCTGATACTGACGATTCGCCCGCCATCGGGCAGCAGCGGGAACGCCGCTCGGATCGCGGCCACCACACTGGTGTAGTTGACGGCGAGCTGGCGATCGAAGGCAGACTCGTCGGCGAGTTCGCTGTCGATCGGGGCGGCGACGGTGACGCCCGCGTTGTTGACCAGAATGTCTAGCTTTCCGAACTGCTGGACCACGTTGTGGATCAGGCCCGCCGCCTGCGTCGCATCCGCCTGGTCGGCTCGGAAGGCCGCCGCGCGTACTCCCTTTGCCTCCAGGTCGGCGACTACCGCCTTGGCCTGATCGGCCGAGGAGGAGTAGCTGATCGCGACGTCGGCGCCTTCGTCAGCCAGCGCCAGTGCCGACGCCGCCCCTATCCCGCGCGATCCGCCGGTCACGATCGCTACCTTGTTGTCCAGCTTTCCCATGTGCTTCCTCCAAGTACGACGGAGTTCTTGACCGCGCGGTCCACTATAAGCATGGTGGACCGGACGGTCAAGAATCCGTATCCTGGTTCGCATGGCACGTCCGCGAGCGTTCGATGAGAAGAAGGTGCTGAACGCCGTCCGGGAGCAGTTCTGGGACGCCGGGTACGCCGCGACCTCGCTGGAAGACCTCATGCGGGTCAGCGGACTGGGCAAGGGCAGCCTCTATGCGGCGTTCGGCGACAAGCGTCAGCTCTTCCTCCGGGCGCTGCGCAGCTACACCGACGAGACCCATGGTCATCTTCGGCAAGCCCTCGCCGAGGCTCCACGGGCCGTGGACGCACTACGCATGCTCCTTGAGGCACCGATCGACGACCCGAACGACGCCGGCGCGCGGCGTGGCTGCCTGATGGCCAACAGCACCTGCGAACTCGGTAACGCCGATCCAGAAGTCCTCGCCCACGCCCATCGCACCTACGAGACGTCCACCGCGCTGATCGCCGACTGCGTCGCCCGCGCTCAACGCGAGGGCGACCTGCCGGCCGAAGCGGATCCGATCGCACTGGCGCGGGCTCTCCTGGCCGCGCAACAAGGGATCCTGTTCATGGGCCGGACCGGGTTGGACACGGACACGCTCACCGCCACGGCACGATCACTCGCGGCTCAACTCCTGCCGGACAACTCCGGCGACTCCTGAACCGACAGGCGCTGGCGGATCGTTTGCACTGTCTCTCATGCAGCTTGGACGGCCATGGAATGGTCGGCACGGGACCTCCCCTTCTATCTTGGCGCTCGGCGGGGACTGCCTGGCCGACATCGCCTCCGACCTGACAGTCTCACGCCTGATCGACCGCCTTCGCCGACCGCCCCGGCGAGGACGCCGCCACAGGTTCCTCGCCTGGCTGACATGCCCCTCACGATGGCCGAATTGCTCCATGGGCCGGTTCTGCGAAGCCCTGCACGGCGCCAACGCCTGCCGCCTGCGACGACATTGAGCAGGCAGTGCAGGAGTCGGCCCGAGCGCACCCGCAGCGAGCTGGACGATCGCCACGTGAGTGCGCTGTTTAGATTGACAAGTGCTACATTAGAGAGGCGTTTAGAGTTAACGAAGGGGACGTCAATGGTTAGGACATGGTTGATCACGGGTGCTTCGCGTGGTCTTGGGCGGCGGCTCGCCGAGGCTGTTCTTGAAGTGGGCGACCAGGTTGTCGCCACCGCGCGTGACCCCGAGCAGTTCGAGGACCTGGTGGCGCGCCACGGTGACCGGATGCGGGCGGTCGCGCTCGACGTTACTGACGCCGCCGCGGCCTTCCGTGCGGTCAAGGAGGCCACCGATGTCTTCGGGCGCCTCGACGTGGTCGTCAACAACGCCGGCTATGGCAACAGTGCGTCGATCGAGGAGATGGCGGAGGATGATTTCCGCGCTCAGATCGAGACCAACCTCTTCGGCGTGGTCAACGTCACGCGCGCCGCGCTGCCCGTTCTGCGTGCGCAGCGGTCGGGGGTCTTCGTGCAGGTCTCTTCCGTTGGCGGGCGCGTGGGCGGTACGCCGGGGATGGGCGCGTACCAGGCGGCGAAGTTCGGGGTTGAGGGCTTCTCCGAGGTGCTGGCCGCCGAGACCGCGCCGTTCGGGGTGAAAGTGATCATCGTGGAGCCGGGCGGGTTCCGTACGGACTGGCAGGGCTCGTCGATGGAGATGCACGCCGTTGGCCCCGACTACGAGGAGACCGTGGGCGCCATTCACCGCTACCGGCTCGACAGCAACGGCAGGCAGCCGGGCGACCCGGCACGCGCCGCCAAGATCATCATTGGCGTGGTGGGCTCGGACGACCCGCCGCGCCGGCTTCTGCTCGGCAGCGACGCTGTCGCCTTGGCGCAGAAGAGTGAGCGGATCCGCGCCGAGGAGACTGAGAAGTGGGCCGCGGTGAGCCGCTCGGCCGACTTTCCGGCAGGCGAATAGGGCTCCACTCTTGTTGGGACGAGCGATCGATTCCACGCTGCCTTCAACAACTTTCTCGTTGAAGTAGCGCTTATGGAGCTATCGATCTCAGGGATGGGTCAACAGGTTACTTCAAGTGCTACGCGACGGGTATCTTCAGGCAGGTGAGAGCAGACGCCGCACGCAATCTGGAACGTGTCCTGAGTACCGGCGCCCGTATGCTCGCCGATGATCCGTCGGCGACCATGGCCGCCATCGCGGCCGAGGCGGGTGTGGATCGTCGTACGGTCTACCGCCGTTTCGCCTCGCGTGAGGACCTCATGGCCGCCGTGTACGGTGCGCGTTACGACGCGGTCGAGGAGGCCGTGGCGGCCGCCAGGTTGCGCGAGGCGCCGGTCGCGGTGGCGTTGCACCGTTACGTCGAGGGCATCATCGCCGTCAATCGCGCATGGCCCGTCGAGACGAGTCGCATGTTGCGCGAGGGGGCGCTCCGCGAGCGTCGTCGCCGCCTGATCGACGAGGTGGACGCCTTTCTGCGGCGCGCCACCGACGAGGGCTTGCTGCGCCGTGACCTGCCATCCGGTTGGGCGGCCACGATCCTGCCGTCGCTGATGGAACACGCCGCCGAAAATCTGTCCGAGCTGAGCGCCGCGCAGGCCGCCGACGTCGTGGTCGACACGCTCCTGCGCGGCATCGGCACCCCGCCGGCACACTGACCCCACGACATATACACACGTCGTCAGCCCAGGGGCGGTGGTCGCCCCCCGCAAAGACCCCACTCGGCTCACGGGGTTGCTGTCGTCGTGCACGATGTGACGGTCTCGCCCTCCTGATCCGGGCGGCTGGTACGGTGATAAGAGCTCGTGTTCGGTAGGTAGGAGACCCCAGTGGCAGGTGACGACGACATCTCCGGGTGATACCGGAGATTGAACGGCCCCGGCAGGCGCGCATGATCGCCGCCGATGTGGCCCCATTCGTCGTTCCTTGATCCCTGGTCACTTTCCGGGCGGCCTCCGCGCGCCCGCGATCTCCTTACGAGGTTTCTCGCATGTCCGATACGTGCATCGTCTGTTCCCGCCTGTCCTTCTCCTGGCCCGACGACACCCCGGTCTTCGACGACCTGTCCTTCAGCGTGGGAAGCGGCCGTACCGGGCTCGTCGCCCCGAACGGCGCGGGCAAGAGCACGCTGCTCAAGCTCATCGCCGGTGAGTACCGCCCTCGCGAGGGAGGCGTCACCGTCGAGGGCGTGCTCGGCTACCTGCCGCAGAGCCTGCCCCTGACCAGCGATCTGACCAGCGATCTGACAGTGGCCGACGTGCTCGGCATCGCGCCGGTGATCGCCGCGCTGGACGCCATCGAGTCGGGCGACGCCGGCGAGGAGCACTTCACCACCATCGGCAACGACTGGGACATCGAAGAGCGCACCCGCGCCCAGCTCGACCGGCTCGGGCTCGGGGACCTCGCCTTCGACCGCCCGCTCGGCACGCTCAGCGGCGGCCAGGTCATCTCGCTCGGCCTGGCCGCTCAACTCCTCAAAAGGCCCGACGTGCTCCTGCTCGACGAGCCGACCAACAACCTCGACCTCGGCGCCCGCCGCAGACTCTACGACGTGCTCGGCGACTGGAACGGCTGCCTGCTCGTGGTCAGCCACGACCGCGCCCTGCTCGACCGCATGGACCGCATCGCCGAGCTCGAACGCGGCGAGGTCCGCTTCTACGGCGGCGACTTCACCGCCTACGAGGAGGCCGTACGCACCGAGCAGGAGGCCGCCGAACGTACCGTGCGCAGCGCCGAACAGGAGCTCAAGCGCGAGAAGCGCGAGATGCAGCAGGCCCGTGAGCGGGCCGAGCGCCGGGCGGGCAACGCGGCCCGCAACCTCAAGAGCGCCGGACTGCCGCGCATCTTCGCCGGCAACATGAAACGCGGCGCCCAGGAGTCGGCCGGCCGGGCGGGCCAGATGCACGCCTCCCGCGTCAGCGACGCCCGGGCCCGGCTGGACGAGGCGGGGCGGGCGCTGCGCGACGACCAGCGCATCTCGCTGGAACTGCCGGGCACGAACGTGCCCGCCGGGCGCACGGTCTTTCTCGGCGAGGGGCTGCGGGCCCGCGACCTGTTCGCCGAGCCGGGCCTCGACCTCACCGTACGCGGCCCCGAACGCATCGCGCTGACAGGCCCCAACGGCGCCGGTAAGTCCACCCTGCTCCGCATGATCAGCGGCGACCTGGAGCCCGGCGGCGGCACCGTCAGGCGGGCCGACGGACGGATCGCCTACCTGTCGCAGCGGCTCGACCTGCTCGACCTCGACCGCACCGTGGCCGGGAACCTGGCCGCGTTCGCCCCCGGCATGGCCGAGGCTGACCGCATGAACCTGCTGGCCCGCTTCCTGTTCCGCGGCGCGCGGGCACACCTGCCGGTGTCGGTGTTGTCCGGCGGCGAACGGCTGCGCGCCACGCTGGCCTGCGTGTTGTGCGCCGAGCCCGCACCCCAGCTCCTGCTGCTCGACGAGCCGACCAACAATCTCGACCTGGTCAGCGTGGCCCAGCTCGAAAGCGCGCTCGGGGCGTACCAGGGGGCGTTCGTGGTGGTCAGCCACGACGAACGCTTCCTCGCCGAGATCGGCGTGCGGCGGTGGCTGGAGCTGTCGGGCGGTCGTCTCCTGGAGACCGGGGGTCCCGCGGGTGAGTGACGCGCTGCTCGCCCGCGATCTCGTACGGACGCCGGGCGCGCGGCGCGTCCTCGACGGCGTCTCGCTCACCGTCGCGCCCGGCGAAAGGATCGGCCTGCCCGGCGTGTACGGGGCGCGGCTGGAGCGGGCCCAGGAGCGCGAGTCATGGGACGCCGACCGGCTCGCCGGGATCGTCCTCGACCGGCTCGGCCTCGGCGGCGTGCCCCACTCCCGCACACTCGCGTCGTTGTCCGGCGGGCAGCGCGGGCGGCCGGCCCTGGCGGCGCTGCTCATCAGGCGGCCCGCGGCGCTGCTGCTCGACGAGCCCACCAACCATCTCTCGCCCCGCCTCTGCGACGAGCTGGAGGAGGCCATGGCCGCCGGGGGGCCGGGCGCGATCGTGATCGCCAGCCATGATCGGTGGCTACGTGGACGCTGGCAGGGTCACCACCTTCTCCTGACAGGTGACGTCTGATGGTCAGGTCGTGAGCCGGACGGGCAGGGTGCGGTGGCCGTTGGAGATGAAGGACTCCACCGGGGTCAGGGAGCCGGGGTCGGTGGCCAAGGTGAGGCCGGAGTAGCGCGTGAACAGGGCGGGCAGGGCGACCAGGGCCTCCATGCGTGCCAGCGGGGCGCCGAGACAGTGATGGGCGCCGTGGCCGAAGGCGAGATGGTCCTTCGCGGGGCGGGTGACGTCGAAGCGGCCGGCGTCGGGGCCGTGGACCAGCGGGTCGCGTCCGGCCGCCGCGTAGCAGGCGAGGATCGCGTCGCCGGCGCGCAACGTGACTCCGTGGCCGAGGTCGATGTCCTCGACGGCGTAGCGCAGCGGGATGCTGGCCACCGGCGCCTGGTGGCGCAGCGCCTCCTCGATGACCGCCTCCCAGGTGACCCGGCCGTCGAGGACGAGGGCCAGCTGATCGGGGTGGGTGAGCAGCGCGAAGATCGCGTGGTCCAGCAGGTTGACGGTGCTCTCGTGGCCCGCGCTGAGGAACAGCGAGAGCGTGGCGACCAGTTCCTCCTCCGACAACCGCGAGCCGGCGTCCCGTGCCGCGATCAGCGCCGAGGACAGGTCGTCGGCGGGTCGTCGGCGCTTCTCGTCGATCAGCGCGTGCAGGATCCGCTGGATGCGCGGGTACGCCTCGGCGGCCTCCTCGGGGTCGGCCGCCGTCCGGAAGAAGGCGTCCACACAGCGGCGTACCTGCTCGCGGGTGTCCTCGTCCGTGACGCCGAACAGCTCGCAGATCACGTCGATGGGGATCGGGTACGCGTAGTGCTCGCGCAGGTCCACGCCCTTGCCCTGGTCGAGGCCGGCCAGTTCGTCGAGCGCGTCGCCGACGATCCGCTCGATGCGCGGGCGCAACTCGGCGGTGCGGCGGGCGGTGAAGGCGCCGGCGACGAGCCCGCGCAACCGGCGGTGGCCGGGGCCGTAGGAGGTGAACATGTTGCGTACGCCCACCCACGGGAACAGCCACTCCGCGGTGACCTCGCCCTTGATCCAGGCCGCCCAGTGCTGGTGGGCGTCCTTGGAGACCCGGGGATCGGTGAGGAGGTCCCGCAGCAACTCCTGCCCGCACACCGCCCAGGCCGGTACGCCTCCGGGCAGTTCGACGCGTACGGCGGGTCCGAGCGCCCGGAGCCGCGCCGCCTCCGCGTGGAGATCACGGCCGGTGGGGTCGATGACGAAGGGCCGATCGTCGGCGGCCTGCTCCATACTGCCCTCCAAGCCTCCTCGAACCGCAAGAGCGCGCACCCCTGGTGATTCTCGGTCCTCGGCAGGCGCCCGTCCAGAAAAGCGCCTCGAATTACGGCCGACACACAATGATCGATGGTGAAACTTGCCGGTTGACCCTGGTGCTGATCGGCAGTTTCATGTGGGATGCGCATTCCTCGTCGCCCCCAGGAAAGGCAGATCCGAGATGGCGCAGGACCCCGCTGAGCGGAAATTCAGCCTGCTCTTCGACTGGTTCGACCACACCGACGACGGCTGGGTCACCCGCGATGACTTCGAGCAGATGGTCAGCCTGTTCACCGCACTCGCCCCTCCCGACGACCAGGCCAACAAGGACGCCATGCGGGCGGCGTTCATGAGATGGTGGGACCTCCTCCTCAGCTTCGGCGCGGCCGACGCCCAGCAGCGCGTGAGCCGGGAGCGGTTCGTGTCCGTCATGCGGTCGCACGTCACGGAGCCGAAGCGGTTCGAGGACGTGGTGATGCCCATCGTCGACGCCCTCATGAGCGCCCTGGACACCAACCGCAGCGGCACGCTGACCGCCGACGAGTACGTCCGCATGTACGACGCCCTCGGCATCCCGCCAGCCACCTCCGCCCCGGCCTTCGAGCGGCTCGACCGCAACCACAGCGGCTCGATCAGCCACGACGAGTTCCGTACCGCGATCGAGGAGTTCTACCTGGGCACCGATCCGCAGGCGCCCGGCAACTGGCTGCTCGGCTCACCGCTCGCGTGACCGGTCCCGCGGCGGGCAGCCAGTTCGACGTGCCGGCGCAGATGTACGAGGACATGTTCGACCTGCCCCTGCGGCGTCACCTGGAGTCGTACACCGTGATGGGGTTGCTCGGGGACCTGTCCGGCAGGAAGGTCCTGGACCTCGGCCGCGGCACCGGCTCCTACAGCCGGTTGATCAGGCGCGCCGGCGCCGCGGCCGCCGTCGGCTGGGTCTCCCGGGAAGGACGGAAGGCACACGGCGCCGCGTTCTGGGAGCCGTACCTGCGTTGTCCCCATGCCGCGCTCCTGAGCTGCCGCAAGGCGGCCCCGGCATAGCGACGAGAGAAGCCTGTCTCCGCGCCGGTCGTGTCGCTGGCACGATCGCGGTCCCGGGCTCGCTCAGGGCTGCACGTGGGTCACCTCCGCACCGATCAGGTCCGCCACCGCCCGCAGGTCGGCCGCGCGGTGGCCGGTGCCCAGGGCCCAGTGGTGTGAGATGCCGCTGGCGCTCCACGCGTCCGTCCACTCGCCCGGGTCGCAGCCGAAGTCCACCCGGGACGTGGTGTTGCCGATCCGCAGCAGCGGACCCGGCACGACCTCGCCCTCCGAGACGACGAACCCGTACCTGCCGTCCCTGTCCTGCCGCAGCCCGAACGCGGTCACCGGGCCCCGCGTCACGTCGAACTCGACCGACACGCCCCACCCGCGCTTGCCGTGGTAGACGCCGAGGCCGCGCAGCAGCGGCCGGTGGGAGCTGATCGCCAGGTGGGCGGGGCCGTCGTGGCCCATCTCCACGTGGCCGCGGGTGAAGTCGAGCGCCTGCAACTCGGTGAACGAGCCGCCGGCGCCCAGCCGGTCCATGACGAGCATGGCCAGCGACGTCCGCAGCTCGTACTCGCCCGCCGCCGGCACGCCCCGCGCCGTGAGCAGGGACGCGCCGAGGATCATGCCCGCGCCCAGCCGCTCGTGGATCTCGCCGTCCAGGCCCCGGTGGTAGTAGGCCAGGCTGTCCAGGCCGAAGTCCTCGACCAGCCGGTCCAGGCCCACCGACACGCGGGCCGCCCACGCCAGGTCCTCCTCCTTCACCGAGTCGGCCAGCTCGAACACCTCGCGCGCCAGCGCCACCCGCTCGCCGGTCTCGGCGTCGGAGACCTTCTCCGTACGCACCCGCAGGTCGTCGAACTCCAGCACCTCCACGTGACCGCCGAAGTTGGCACTGACCAGCGTCAGGTCGGTGGCCACGTCCAGCATGCCCGGGTAGAGGTGGCCCATCAGGCCGTGCCGCCCGTGGCGCAGCGCCGCGCGGACGCCCGCCGCCCGTACCCAGCGGCCGATCCGCTCCCACGCCCGCTCGTCCTCCAGGTAACCCGACACCGAGCGGAACGGGATGCCGCAGCGGGTGAAGGCGTTGGCCATCTCGGGCAGCGGGCAGGCGCCGCAGTAGGCCAGCCACTGGCCGGTGTCGAAGGTGGCGTGCTCCATCGACTCCGTGGGCTGCAGGTTGATCAGCAGCACGGGCGCGCCGCTGCGCTGGGCGATCGGGACGAGCATGGTGGCCGTCATGTACGTCGTCAGGAACCCGACGATCAGGTCGCAGCCCGCGGCCCGCAGTTTCTCGGCCGCCTCGTCGCCCTCGCGGGCGTCGGAGATGAAGCCGACGTCCACGATCTCCGCGTCGAAGCCGCGCATGCGCTCGGCCACCCGGTCCGCCGAGCGCTGGAGCTGGGGCAGCAGGTCGGGGAACTGCGGCCAGTAGGCGCCCAGCCCGCCGGCGACCAGGCCCACCTTGACGCGGGGCGGGGTGATGCGGGGAAAGGTGTTCACGGTTGCTTCTTCAGCGAGCCTCTACTTTTCAGCGGGCCTCACGGTTGCTTCTTCGGCGAGCCTCTACTTTTCAGCGACCCTCGCGGTTACTCCTTCAGCGGGCCTCGACCTCGATGACGCGCGTGTAGTCGTTTGCGCCGTTCGAGGCCAGCGCGACGATGCGGATCGCGTCCGCGGTGACGGGGGTGAAGTCCGAGCGGGCCGTTCCCGCGGTGTTGCCGCGGACCTGCGCGACCGTCTGCCACTGGCCGCCCACCTGCGCCTGCACGTCCCAGTCGCGCACCCCGTACCGGGAGGCGGGGTACCGCTCGGTGTCCAGCGTGTACAGGTCCACGCGGGAGACCTGCCGTGCTTCGCCCAGCGCGATGGACAGCGTGTCGGGCCAGGCTCTGGCGGTCGCGTCGTTCCAGCCGTTGCCGCCGGCCCAGCCATTGGAGGAACGGTCGCCGTCGGCGACGCTGCACGGTGGATAGTTGGCGTTGACGTGCTGGGAGGAGGCGGTGACGGGGCGGCGCAGCGCGAGGTTGCCGCCGTTGTCCAGCTTGTCCACGGTCACGACCTCGACGGGCACCTCCAGCGTGCGCGAGGACGTGCGCAGACGCAGCCCGTACGTGCCCTCCCGGGTGCCGGCCGGCGTGGCGACCAGCAGGTTCGCGCCGACCTGGTAGCCGGGGGGCAGGTAGCTGGTCAGCATCGGGCGGGAGGCCGTCAGCGGCGCGTCCAGCTCCACCCGCATCGTCGAGTACGCGGCCTCGCGGGCGTCACTGCGCATGCCGATCTTGATCTTGGCGGGGCAGGCCGGGTCCACGCCGAGCGGCGCGACCAGCTTGTCCGCGCCCGCGACCGGGGTGAGCCTGCCGGTGCCCTTGGAGACGCCGGACTCGACCTGGACCGACAACGCCGGGGGAGTCGGCTCAGGAACCGGCGGGGTGGGGGCGGCGGTGGTGGCGGCGTAGGTGGCGGTGGGGACGGCGGCGGTGGTGGCGAGGGCCAGGGCGGTGGCGAGGGTCAGGGCGGTGGCGAGAAGACGCATGGTCGCACTCCTTCCTAGAGCACCTGCAGGCCGGGCACGCCGTCGAGGGCGACCAGGCTGGCGCGGGTGGAGACGGGGGCGCCGGGGCGGTCCACGTACGGGACGACCTTGTAGTCCGAGCGCCACTGGCCGCGGGTGACCTCGCAGGAGACGTAGCCGCGCTGGTAGTTGGAGAAGCGCAGGTGCGGGTTGACCGGGTCGGAGCCGCCGGGTGGCACACCGGTGGCGGGGTTGCCGTTGCCGCCGCTGGTGACCGAGGTGCAGACGAACTCGACGCCGACCGCGGGGGAGGCGGGGTCGTCGAAGTCGGTGCGCAGGTCTCCGGCGAGGTTGTAGTGGATGTCGCCGGTCAGCACCACCGGGTTGCCGACCCGCCGCTCGACCAGGCCGGTGAGCAGGCGGTCCTTGGCCGCCTTGTAGCCGTCCCACAGGTCCATGCTGAGCTTCTGCGCCGGGCCCGGGTCGTAGTCGAGTTGCATCATGGCGATCTGCTGGGCCAGCACGTTCCACTTGGCGCGGGAGGCGCCGAGGCCGTCGAGCAGCCACGCCTCCTGCTCGGCGCCGAGCATCTGCCGCGCCGGGTCGAGCCGGTCGGCGCAGTCCACCTGCTGGCCGTCGCCGCAGACCTGGTCGTCGCGGAACTGGCGGGTGTCCAGCACGCTGAACTCGGCCAGGTCGCCGAAGGTGAACCTGCGGTAGATGCGCGCGTCCGGGCCCTCGATGGAGGGGACGCGGACCGGCATGTTCTCCCAGAAGGCCCGGAAGGCGTTGGCGCGGATGACCAGGTAGTCCTGCTCGCTCACCTCGCCGCCGGGGCCGAAGCGGCCCGCCCAGTTGTCGAGCACCTCGTGGTCGTCCCAGGTGACGATCCACGGCGCGCGCCGGTGGGCGGCCTGCAGGTCCGGGTCGCTCTTGTAGAGGCCGTACTGGACGCGGTAGCGGTCGAGGGTGTCGCACTGCACCCGGAACTGCTCGGGCACGGGGGTGTTGCGGTTGCCGCCCATCGGCACGATGCCGTACTCGTAGATGTAGTCGCCGAGGTGGAAGACCACGTCGGGGCTTTCGTCGGCGAGGTGGCGGTAGGCGCTGTAGTAGCCGTCCTGCCAGGAGGCGCACGACGCGAATGCCAGGCGCAGCGACTCGGGGCTGCTGCGCGGCGCCGGCGCCGTCTTGGTGCGGCCGACCGGGCTGAGCTCGCCGCCGGAGCGGAAGCGGTAGAAGTACTCGCGGCCGGGCCGCAGGCCCTTGGCGTCCACGTGCACCGAGTGGCCGTACTCGGGCGTGGCCCAGGCCGAGCCGGAGCGGACGCGCCGGGTGAACGACTCGTCCTCGGCGATCTCCCAGTCGACCCGGATCCTGTTGTACGGCAGGCCGCCGAGCGGCTCCAGCGGCCTGGGCGCCAGGCGCGTCCAGAGGATCACCCGGTCGGGAAGGGGGTCACCGGAGGCGACGCCGAGCCGGAAGGGGTAGTCGGTCCTGGCCGCGGCGGGCGCGGTCCACGGGTCGGCCAGGTTCGTCGTGAAGGCCAGGGCGAACGCGGCGCTGCCTAAGCCGAGGAATCCCCGGCGCGAAGGGTACGGCATGCGGCTTCCAAAGCTGGGGGACGAAGCCCTCACTTTGTAGCAAGCAGGCGCGCTCTTAACAAGATACGAGTTAGAAATAACGCGTTCAAGCGTTACATCTCTGCCACCCGGACGTCCGCGTGGTGGTCGCGCAGCCGCTGCAGCAGCTCGGCCGGGGCGCCGGCGTCCACCACCACCACGTCGAAGTCGTCCAGCGGCGCCACCCGGTGCAGCGCCACCCGGGCCAGCTTGGAGCCGTCCACGGCCAGCACCCGCCGCGACGCCGAGCGCAACATCGCCCGCTTGACCAGCACGATCTCCTGCTCCTGGTGGTAGGCGTACTGCTCGGAGACCGCCGAGGTGGACACCACGGCCAGGTCGGTGTTCACCGCCTCGACCGCGTCCACGCAGCCGAGCCCGAGAAAGGAGTCATGGGTGGCGTGATATTCACCGCCCAGCGCGATGAGCCGGAGGTCGGGCTCGGCGGCCAGCAGCCTGATCGCCTCCAGGAAGTTCGTCACGACGGTGAGCGGGGCCAGCTCGCCCAGGTGGCGGGCCACGGCCAGCGCCGTCGTCGAGTCGTCGAGCATCACCGAGCTGCCCGGCTCGATCATCTGCGCCACGACCCGGGCGATCGCGTTCTTCTCCGCCGTGTGGGCCTTGAGCCGGTAGGCGATGTTGCTCTCCCACACGTTGCTGGCCTGGGCGGTCGCGCCGCCCCTGACCTTGCGGACCATGCCCTGGCGTTCGAGCTCGTCGAGGTCGCGGTGGACGGTCATCAGGCTCACGCCGAAGCTCTCGGCGAGCTCGGTCACGGAGGCGGAGCCCTGGCGCACGATGTGCTCGGCCATGCCCTGCCATCGCGTGGACCTGCTGGAGGTGTGCTGACGCGAATTCACCAATGTCTCCACCCTGCTCGGACGGCTGCGCATCCTACCCTTGACACCCCGCTCGGGCGACTCGTACCCTCCACCCACCGCTATTTTTAACATGTTTGATTGTTAATTTAACAATTCCCTCGGGGGATATCGGACATCGCACGACCGAGGAGACAGCGACCATGAGCGACCAGCTGCACCACGCCAGGGTCAGCCGCGGCCAGTTCCTGAGCATGATGGGCGGTCTGGCCGCGGCCACCCTCGCCACCGCCTGCTCGACCAGGCCGGAGACCACCGCCACCACCGGCGGCGGCAGCACCACCGACCTGAAGTTCATCGGCGTCGCCGACCAGAAGACACCCATGGACGAGCTGGCCGCCGCCTACGCCAAGGCCACGCCGGCCGTCCGGATCAACGCCTCCTACGCTCCGACCGACCAGGTGCAGACCTCCCTGCGTACCCAGCTCGGCGCCGGCAACGCGCCCGACCTGCACGTCGTCTATCCGGGCAGCGGCAGCGCGATGTCGATGACGCAGATCGCCCAGGCGGGGCTGCTGGCCGACCTGTCGGCACAGGCGTGGACCAAGACGATCCCGGAAGGCTTCAAGCCGGCCTTCCAGGTCGAAGGCAAGACCCACCTCTACTCGGCCGGGTCCTCGGTGATCGGCGCCGTCTACAACAAGAAGGTCTTCGAGCAGGCCGGGATCGACGCGCCGCCCGCCACGTGGAGCGAGTTCCTGGCCGTGTGCGACAAGCTGAAGAAGGCCGGGGTGACGCCGATCGCGCTCGGCGCCCAGACACCGTGGGTCACCCAGCTCATCACGTACGCGCTGGTGCCCTCCACCGTCTACGCCAAGGACCCGACGTTCGACGACAAGCAGCTCGCCGGGCAGGCGAGCTTCGCCGGATCGGGCTGGCGCCAGGCCATGGAGATGTACCTGGAGCTGCAGAAACGCGGCTACTTCAACGACAAGCCGAACGGCACCACGTTCGAGCAGCAGACCTCCATGGTGGCCACCGGCAAGGCGGCCATGGCCGTGCAGGTCTCCGCCGTCCTGCCCGACTTCCGCAAGGCCGCCTCCTCGCCCGACGACCTGTCGATGTTCCCTGTGCCCGGCGCCGACACCGCCGATCAGGTGTGGATCCCGGCCGGAGTCGTCGTCGGCCTCGGCGCCGCCGCCAAGGGCCGCAACGTCGAGCAGGCCAAGGCGTTCATCGACTTCCTCGGCCGCCAGGAGAGCATCAACGCCTGGGCCAAGGCCATCTCCGCCATCCCCCTCACCCAGGATGCGAGCTCCACCATCGACCCGGCCGTCAAGTCGTTCCTGCCCTTCACCAAGGACCGCGCCGTGCCGTTCATGGACCAGCGCTGGCCGAACGCCGAGGTCCAGCCGGTGCACTTCGCGGTCGTCCAGGAGTTGCTGGCCGGAGACTCCACGATCGACCAGGCGCTGAAGAAGATGGACGAGGCATACCGCAAGTGACTCCCGTAACAGCGGGCCGCGCCCGCCCGGCGCACGTCCGGCGGCGGCGGCGCTTCACCGCGGCCACCCCCTCCTGGTTGTTCGCCGCGCCCGCCCTGGCCGTGTACGCGCTCGTCGTCCTGTACCCGGCCGTGACCGGCGTGATCTACGCCTTCACCGACTGGAGCGGCATCGGCCGGGACATGTCGTTCGTCGGCCTGGCGAACTTCCGCACCCTGCTGGGCGACGAGCAGGCCATGGGCTCGATCGGCAACACGCTGCTGCTCACCGTGGCCATCGTGGTCGTGCAGAACGGCGCCGGGCTGCTGCTGGCGCTCGGCGTGCACGTCAAGCTCAGGAGCCGGGCCCTGCTGCGGGTCGTCTTCTTCGCGCCCGTGGTCGTCAGCCCGGTCATGGTGGCCTTCCTGTGGAAGTACCTCTACAACCCCGACCCGTCGGCCGGCCTCAACGGGCTGCTCGGCCTGCACATCGACTGGCTGGGCGACCCGTCCGTCGCGCTCTGGTCGATCGCCGGCATGGTCGTGTGGCAGAACGCGGGCTACTCCATGGTCATCTTCCTGGCCGGGCTCGAAGGCGTGCCGCGCGAGCTGCACGAGGCCGCCATGATCGACGGCGCGGGCACCTGGCAGCGCTTCCGTTTCGTCACCTGGCCGCTGCTGGCCCCCGCCCTGACGATCAATCTGATGCTCTCCACGATCGGCGGCCTGAAGCTGTTCGACCAGGTCTTCGCCGCCACCAACGGCGGCCCCGGGTACGCCACCGAGACGTTGTCCACGGTGCTGTACAAGCAGGCGTTCGTCTTCGGCAAGTTCGGCTACAGCACCGCCGTCGCCCTGGTGCTGGCGCTGTTCGTGGCCGCGGTGTCGCTCGTCCAGGTCTACTACCTGCGCAGCCGGGAGGTGACGGCGTGAGAAGGACGTTCGCGCTGGAGATCGTCATGATCGTGGTGGCGGTGGCGTTCCTGTTCCCCGTCTACACGCTGGTCTCGCTCGCGCTCAAGGATCCCGGCCAGATGGCGCGCTCGCCGCTGGCCCCGCCGAACCCGCCCACCCTGGACAACTTCACCAGTGCCTGGTCCGCCGCCGCGCTCGGCCCGTCGCTGGTCAACAGCACGGTGATCACCGCGGTCAGCCTCGTCGCGCTCATCGCGCTCGGCTCGTTCGCCGCGTACTTCCTGGCCCGCGTCCAGACCCGCCTCGGCTACGGCCTGTACGTGTTGTTCCTGCTGGGCATCGTGCTGCCCTTCCAGCTCGGCATGATCCCCCTGTACGAGCTGGTCAACGACCTCGGGCTGATCGGCACGCACGCCGGGATGATCCTCTTCTACACCGGCATCCAGCTCCCGTTCACCGTCTTCCTCTACACCGGCTTCATCCGCGCGCTGCCCCGTGAGTACGCCAGCGCCGCCCAGATCGACGGAGCCTCGCACCTGGCGGCGTTCACCCGCGTGGTCTTCCCGCTGCTGCGGCCCATCACCGGCACCGTGCTGATCCTCAACGCCGTCTTCATCTGGAACGACTTCTTCACCCCGCTGGTCTACCTCGGCGGATCCGGCTTCGAGACGGTCCCGGTCAGCGTGTTCGCCTACGTCGGCCAGTACGTCTCCCAGCACGGGCTCGTCTTCGCCGGGCTCGTGCTCGGCGCGCTGCCGATCGTGCTGGTGTTCCTGGTGCTGCAGCGTTACGTCATCAAGGGCTTCGCGAGCGGACTCAAGGGATGAACGTCTTCGAGGCGTTCCGCGAGCCGCCGCGCGCGTTCTCCCCGGCCGCCATCTGGTGGTGGAGCGGCGAACCGCTGCGCCGCGACCGGCTGCGCTGGCAGATGGAACGCCTGGACGCCGGGGGAGTGCACAACCTGGTCATACTCAACCTCGCCCCCTCGGGGCCGATGTTCGGCGCCGACGCCGACGAGCCGGCGTTCCTGTCGGAGGCGTGGTGGGAACTGCTGGACGGGGTGTGCTCCGACGCCTGCGAGCTCGGCGTGCACCTGTGGTTCTACGACCAGCTCGGCTTCTCCGGCGCCGACCTTCAGGCGCGGCTCGTTCAGGAACGGCCCGAGTTCGCCGGGCAGTGGCTCGTGCAGGAGCGGCCCGAGTTCGCCGGGCAGTGGCTTGTGCAGGAGCCTCGCCTGCAGGTCGGCGGGCAGTGGCGGTCACCCGACGGGTCCGTCACCTTGCGGGGCTTCGACTACCTGTCCCGCGAGGCGTGCGCGGTGTTGCTGGACCGCGTGCACGGCGAGTTCGAGCGGCGGGTCGGGCACTGGTTCGGGCGGGTGATCGCCGGGTCGTTCCAGGACGAGCTGCCGATGCTGCCCACCTGGTCCGCCCGCTTCGCCGAGGAGCACCTCGCCCGGCGCGGGCGGCCGTACTCGCCCGGGGACCCGGGGGCCTACCAGCTCACCC
Source organism: Nonomuraea sp. NPDC050404 (assembly GCF_040655495.1). NCBI lineage: Bacteria > Bacillati > Actinomycetota > Actinomycetes > Streptosporangiales > Streptosporangiaceae > Nonomuraea > Nonomuraea sp. NPDC050404. The sequence continues at coordinate 23,778 of NZ_JBFAKB010000034.1, read as the reverse complement.
GGGCCGAGCTGGCCGAGGAGGCGTTCTTCCGGCCGCTGGCCGAATGGCACGCCCGGCATGGGCTCGTGCACGGCTGCGATCAGCAGGACCCGGCCCGCGCCGGGCATCCCGTGGACGGGGTGCGGCTGTACGCCGACTACCCGCGTACGCACCGATGGTTCGGCGCGCCCGGCTCCGACCACCACGGCGACGCCCGCCTGCACTCCTCGCTCGCTCATCTGTACGGTCGGCCGCGCACCTGGATCGAGGCGTTCCACTCCAGCGGATGGGGCGGGACGCTGGAGGAGACCTTCGACTGGCTGCTGCCGTGGTTGCGGGCCGGGGCCACCCTGTACAACCCGCACGCCGTCTACTACACGACCAAGCGCGGCTGGTGGGAGTGGGCGCCGCCGTCCACCGACTGGCGGCAGCCGTACTGGCGGCACCACCGCGTCTTCGCGGCGGCGGTCACGCGACTGTGCGCGGCGCTGTCGCTGGGGCGGCACGCCTGCGACGTCGCGGTACTCCTGCCCACCGCCACCGCCCAGGCCGGCATCGGGCCGGACGGCGAGGCGGGCCCTGAGGCGGTGCTGGCGCAGGAGGTGTACCGGGAGCTGGTGGGGGACATGGCCTGGTTCGCCACCTCGCCCGGGGTGCTGGACCGGCTCGGGATCGACGCCGACGTCATCGATGAGGAGTCGGTGCGGCGCGCGGTCGTCAAGGACGGGCGGCTGAGCGTCGCCACCGAGGCGTACCGGGTGATCGTGTTGCCGGCCGTCACGACGCTGGACCCGGAGGTGGCCGCGCGGCTGGCGGAGTTCGCGGAGCGCGGCGGGCTGCTTGTCGCGGTCGGCACGCCCGTGGCCGGAGCCCATTTCGTGGCCTCCGGCGGGCTGCTGGGGGAGGCGCTGGCCGGGCTGGAGCGGCGGGTCGAGGCGCCGGTGCCCGCGCTGGTGCGCGAGCACGGGGATACCACACTGGTGTTTCTGCCCGCGGCGTTTCCCATGGCCAGCCGGATCGGGGTCGGGCGGCCCGAGGAGCGCGGGGTGGAGCTGGGCTGGCTGGACGCGGTCATCGACTTCGACCCCGGCCGGTACGCGCGCACGATGCCGGTCACCGTGCGGGGCGTCTCGGGCACGCCGTTGTTGCTGCGCCCGTTCGCCGGTGGCGATCCCGTGCCGCTGGCGCACACCCGCGAGGGCGATGTCGTACGGGTGGACGTTCCGTTCGACGACGGGCCCGCCGCGCTGCTGGTGTTCGACGGCACGGACGCCTCGCCCGTGGCGCGGCCGGTCTACGCGGTGGAGCAGGACCTCGGGGACGAGTGGGACGTTGAGCTGGTGCCCACCCTGGACGACACCTGGTCCGACTTCGGCTCCGGTGGCGGCGTCGAGTGCTGGACGTTGCGGACGCCGGAGGGGGAGCCGGTGGACGTGACGTTCGGGCCGCGCGGCGAGCAGCGGGTCGGCGACGGGCCGTGGACGCCGTCGGTCTGGTCGGCCTCACGCGGGCTGCGCAAGGACCCCGTGCACCGGGAGACGCTCGGGCCCAAGGGGCGCGTGCCGGTCGAGTTCGTGGCGTTCGGGCAGGTTGGGGCGGCGGTGGAGGCCCGGTTCCGTACGGTGCTCACCGTTCCCGCGGGCGGGGGATGGCTCGCCCTCGGCGCGGGCGCGGCCAAGACGCTCATGATCGACGGCGTTGAGCGGCCGCTCGACGATCGCGGCTACTCCGCCGTCGCGCTCTCGCCTCTCACGGAGGGTGAGCACCTGCTGGAGCTGGTGCTGGTGCCGGATGAGGAGCTCGACCTGCGGGCGTACGCCTGCCTGGTGGCCGATCCCGCCGATGCGGTGCGCCCCGAGTGGATCGCGGGCACTCCGCTGGAGACGGTCGTCCACCTGCCGGAGAGCGGGACTCCGCTGGAGAAGGTCGCGCACCTGCCGGAGAGCGGGACTCCGCTGGAGACGGTCGCGCACCTGCCGGAGAGCGGGCGGGCGGCGGTGCTGCAGGTGGCCTCCACCGCGTTCTGCCGGGTGCTCGTGAACGGTGCCGAGGCCGGTCGGCAGGGTGGTTTCGATCCCTACGCGGAGGCCGACATCCCCCGCGTGCGCCGCTACGACGTCACCCACCTGCTGCGCGAGGGGGCCAACACCGTGCGCGTCGAGTCCGACGGGTGGGTCCTGGTCGACGGCCTGGCGGTCTCCGGTCCCGGCTGGTCGCCCGCGCCCCGCGTACGGCGGCGGCAGCACGGGGATCCCGCCGCCCTCTGGTTGCTGCCCCGCCCGCACCCGCTGCCGGAGGCGGACTGGCTCGACGGCGGCCCGGTCGCCCTGCCCGCCGGGTTCGCGGTGCCCGGCGCCCGTCCGCGTACCGAGCGGTTCCTGCTCGACCCGCCGCCCGGGGCGACGGGCGTCGAGGTGCCCGCCGTGGGCGAGTGCGAGGTGCGGTGGCCGGTCGAGCTCCTGGTACGCACCACACCGGGCGCGCAGGCCGGGGCGGCGCTCACCGGGCCGATCCGGTTCGCGTGCGGGCCCGGCCGGATGCGGCTGGGCGACTGGGAGGAGCAGGGGCTGGCCGGTTACAGCGGCGGCGTGCGCTACCGGGCCACGGTGTCCGCCGGTTCCGGGGCGGGCCTGCTCGACCTCGGCCGGGTCAGGGGCAGCGCCGAGGTGAGCGTGAACGGGCGGCCCTGCGGCGTGCGGGTCTGCTCGCCGTACGTCTTCGACGTCGAACTGGACGAGGGTGACAACGTCGTCGAGATCCTCGTACTCGGCACTCTGGCGCCCTACCTGGACGAGGTCAGCCCCACGCACTTCGTCTTCCCCGGCCAGCGCACCACCGGCCTCTTCGGCCCCGTCCGCCTGCGTCGGCAGCCTGTGGAGCGTGACGGCCACTTCTGACGCGATCTTCGGCACCTTTTGCATGACCTTCGACATAAGCCCCGAACCGGCTGGGCGTTGTGACCGGCCGAGTCCGCGGCATCCCCGCGTCATCCGCCTGTAGGCCAGGGCACACGGGACCGAGGCCGCGGCGTGTGGCCAAGTCGGTGCTGGTCAAGCGGATGCCACCGTGCGGGGCGCGGACGTCGGGACGCGGGGAAGGCCGATCTTGTGGTCACCGTAACAGCGGTATACGCCTTTGACCAGATATAGGCGGAAGCGCTGACTCTTTCGATGCTACTTATTGACATTTCGCCGAAAATGGCGCGTACTTCGATCGAAAGTCGATCTAACTTCCCCTACGGCACCACCCAGCACGCGACGCGATCGGTCCAGGCCAAGACCCACATCGCGCGCGCAGCAGCGTCCCGAGCACCCGCAAGTCACCCTCACGCAAGCGTCACCGATTGGGGAACCATGACCGAGGTAGGCAGAGGCGCGGCGGAAAGCCTGCTCTCCCGGCGTGCCTTCACCACGACCGCGGCGGCTGCCGCGCTGGCACCATTGGTCACAACGAATCAACCCGCGGCGTTGACCCAGGCCGGTATGACCATGGGCGCGGTCCGCCGCATCACTCTGTACGCCGAGCGGCTGGCGGACGGCCAGTTTGGCTACGGCCTTGAGCCCGGCAAGGCCACGATTCCCGGGCCGCTCATCGAGATGGTCGAAGGCGACACGCTTGAGATCGAGATGGTCAACAACCTGAACGTGACGGCGAGCCTGCACGTCCACGGGGTGGACTACGACGTGGCCAGCGACGGCACGCGCCTGAACGAGAGCGTGGTCGAGCCCGGGGGCCGGCGCACCTACATCTGGCGCACCCACGCGCAGGGCAGGCGCGGCGGCGGCGCCGGCATCGAGCCCGGCAGCGCGGGCTACTGGCACTACCACGACCACGTGGTGGGGAGCGATCACGGCACGGGCGGCATCCGTCAAGGGCTGTACGGCCCGCTGGTGGTCAGGCGGAAGAAGGACGTCAGGCCGGACAAGACGTTCACCGTCGTCTTCAACGACATGATGATCAACAATCGCGCCGCGCACGACGCGCCGGAGTTCATCGCCAAGGTCGGCGAGCGCGTGGAGTGGATCGTGATCACCCACGGCGAGTTCTACCACACGTTCCACATCCACGGGCACCGCTGGGCCGACAACCGCACCGGCATGCTGGAGAGCCTTGAGGACCAGAGCCGGATCATCGACACCAAGATCACCGGGCCCGCCGAGTCGTTCGGCTTCCAGCTGATCGCGGGCGAGCGTGTCGGCCCGGGGGCGTGGATGTACCACTGCCACGTCCAGAGCCACTCCGACATGGGGATGGCCGGCATCTTCACGGTGACGGACGCGGCCGGAAACGTGCCGGGCCGGCCGGGCGGCGGTCAGCCGAGCGGTCACCCGAGCGGTGATCACGCGGGCCACTGACGGCCGCACAACTCCGGGCGCCCCCATCTCGTATGAGCACAGCCCCACGTAGACGTCGACAACCCCGGACCGCGGCCGACCCCCGAACTCGTCCGCGAGTGGTCCCGAATCACCCTCGATCCCAAGGAGCAATGATGGGTCGAACAGGCCATTTACCGTCCCGAACATCCGCCTGGCGACGCTTGCTGATCACGATGTCGAGTGCCGTCCTGCTGCTCGGACTGGCGACCCCGACCACCGTGCAGGCCCAGGCACAGGCCCCCGCCCCGGCCGCCAAGAAGGCCGCCGTCAACGTGCTGGTCTTCAGCGGTCAGGCCGCGCAGCAGGACGACCCGGTACGGGCGGCCGCGACGGCGATCAGGGAACTGAGCAAGAAGAACGGGTTCTCCGTTGAGGAGGCCCAGGATCCGGCGGTCTTCACCGCCGACAACCTGGCGCGGTTCCGCGGCGTGGTGTTCCTGTCCGCCAAGGGTGTGAACCTGGACGAAGCGCAGCTCGCCGCCTTCCAGACGTACATCAGGGGTGGCGGCGGGTTCGTCGGCATCCGCGACGCCGCCCGCGCGCAGGTGGACTCGGCCTGGTTCACCGAACTGATCGGCACCCGTCCCGTCGGCGCCCTCCCCATCGCGGAGAAGGTGACGGAGAGCGCGGCGAGCGCGGAGAACCCGCCGAACGAGACCAAGGACAAGCTCTTCGACGGGGACAACGACACCAAATGGCTGGCCAGGACGCCGACCGCGTGGGTGCAGGGCAAGCTGGACAAGCCCGTCGCGATAGCGCACTACGCGCTGACGTCGGCCAACGACTTCACCGGCCGGGACCCGAAGGACTGGACCCTCCAGGGCTCGCAGAACGGGACGACCTGGACGGATCTCGACAAGCGCAGCGGGGAGACCTTCCCCCAGCGGTTCCAGAGCAAGGAATACAAGTTCGAGAACACCACGGCGTACCAGTACTACCGGCTCAACGTCACCGCGAACGGCGGTGAGCCCCTCACGCAGCTCGCCGAGCTGCGGCTGTTCGGGCCCGACTCCGCGCCTCCCCCCGAGGCGAAGGAGCAGAAGGCCGTCGTGGACATCCTCGACCGCCTGCATCCGGCGAACGAGGGGCTTCCGCTCACCCTGACGCGGACCGACAAGTGGCTGAGCTGGAACCCCAATCCGGTGGGCAAGGTCCACACGATCGCGCAGGTCGAGGAGTGGACCTACAACCGCAGCATGAACGGCAACGGTCCGTTCCATCCCATCTCCTGGTGCCGTGACTACGACGGCGGCCGGTCCTTCTACACCGGCATGGGCGGCACCGCGGCGAGCTACACCAGCGACAAGCAGTTCCGCACGCACCTCGCCGGCGCCATCCGGTGGGCGACCGGCATCGTACGGGGCGACTGCCAGGCGACCATCGCGGCCAACTACGCCGTGGAACGGCTGACCACGGCGAACACGCAGGGCCAGCTCGACCAGATCGGCGAGCCGCACGGCCTGACCATCGCGCCGAACGGCAAGGTGTTCTACATCGGCAAGGCGGCCTGCGCCACCGGCCCGGTCGTCGACTGGAGCGACCCGAAGGTGGGCCTCGGCTGCGGCACCATCCACCAGTGGGACCCGAGGACCAAGCAGGTCAAGCTGCTGACCACGCTGCCCGTCATGGGCAACCGCGGCAGCGGCGACGAACTGGTCAAGAACGAGGAGGGCCTGGTCGGCATCACCCTCGACCCGGACTTCGCGGAGAACGGCTGGATCTACGCGTACTGGATGCCGCACGCGTCGATCGACCGGGACAGGCGCATCGGCAAGCGGACGGTCTCCCGGTTCGACTACGACTCGCGTACCCAGACGATCGACCAGAGCAGCCGCAAGGACCTCCTGCAGTGGGACACCCAGATCCACAGCTGTTGCCACGCGGGCGGCGGCATGACCTTCGACGAGGACGGCAACCTCTACGTCGGCACCGGTGACAGCAACTCCTCCGGCGGATCCGGCGGTTACTCGGGCAACAACTGGAGCCAGGACTACAAGGGCACCTCGTTCCAGGACGCCCGCCGTACCTCCGGCAACACCAACGACCTCAACGGCAAGATCCTGCGCATCCACCCGGAGCCCGACGGCACCTACACGATCCCCGAGGGCAACCTGTTCACTGGTGAGGAGGAGGGCGGCGGCAAGACCCGCGCGGAGATCTGGGTGATGGGCGTGCGCAACATCGCGCGGCTGCAGTGGGACAAGGAGAACAACTGGATCACGGCCGGTTGGGTCGGTCCGGACGCCGGCGGCCCGAGCGAGACGTGGGGACCGGCCAAGTACGAGACCGTGACGGTTCTCACCTCCGCCGGCAACCAGGGCTGGCCGTACTGCATGGGCAACAGGCAGCCCTACCGCGACCGCGGCAACGGCGACCCCACCCAGCCCGCCGAGTGGTACGACTGCGACAACCTGAAGAACACCTCCCCGCGCAACACCGGCCTCGTCGATATCCCGCCGGCGCGCGACAACATGATCTGGTACTCGCCGCAGGGCGGTGGCCCGGTCTATCCGAAGCGGCAGGACGGCAGCGGTCTCCCGACGTACAAGCAGGGTGAGGAGACGCTCACCATGCCCTACCTCAAGGGCGGCGGCCAGGCGGTCATGTCGGGCCCGACCTACCAGCGTTCCCAGACCGACACCGGCAGCGGGGTCGCGTGGCCGGAGTACTGGGACAACAAGTGGTTCATCGGTGACCAGTCCAACGCCAACAACCGCATCGCCGTGACCGTGAACCCGGAGACCGCCAGGGACGCGGGCCGGCCGGCGTTCGCCGAGGACCTGCGGAGCATCATCCCGGGCGGCACCGCCTCCAACCAGCTGTATTCGTGGATGGACGCGAAGTTCGGCCCCGACGGGGCGCTCTACATGCTCGACTACGGCAACGGCTTCTTCAGCCTGCACGCGAACCAGAAGCTGGTCCGCGTCGCCTACAAGGGCGGCCCGGCGACGCCGAACCCGGAGGCCGCCGTGGCGCGTCCGGCCCGGCAGAACGCCGAGCCCAGGACGATGACGTTCGCCGGCGCCAGGGCCGGCGGCGTGGCGTGGGAGTGGAACTTCGGCGACGGCAGCGCGCCGTCGAACCAGGCCGCCCCGACGCACACCTACGCCGCCTTCGGCACCTACGAGGCGACGCTGAAGGTCACCTACGCCGACGGCGAGCAGGTCACCGGGAAGATCCCTGTCACGGTCGGCTGCGCCGCGCCCGACGCCCGGCCGACGGTGCAGTTGCTCGACACCCTCACCGGCGTGCGCAACAAGGCGGCCGGCGGCGGTTGCACGATCAACGACCTGATCGACGACGAGCGCGACTGGAAGAACCACAACCAGTTCGTCAAGCACCTCAACACCGTCGTGGGCCAGCTGCTCCAGGACGGCGTCATCACCGCCCAGGAGGCGCAGGCGCTGCGCACCGCCGGCGCCGGGTCGGAGGTCGGGACGGTGAAGGGGTACCAGCCCATCTTCGACGGCACGGCGGCGTCGTTGCTGGGCTGGAGCCAGGCCCCGTCCGGGCGGTTCGCCCTCCAACCGGACGGCACGATCCGCAGTTCCGGCGGTCTGGGTATGTTGTGGTACTCCGACAAGGCGTACGCGGACTTCTCGGTCCGGCTGCAGTTCCGCGACAACTCGCCCGACCCGCACCGCGCCAACAGCGGCGTCTTCGTGCGGTTCCCGGACCCGAGAACCCCGCTGGAGCAGCGTCCCGCCGGAAGTTGCGGCACGGTCGGCTCGGCGCGCACCTCACCCGCGTGGGTCGCGATCTTCTGTGGCCACGAGATCCAGATCTACGACGGCGAGGCCGGCGAGCCGCAGAAGACGGGCTCCGTCTACAACTTCCTGCCCAACGGCCTGAACCGGGCCGGGGCGACCCCGAAGGGCCAGTGGAACGACTACGAGGTACGAGTGGTCGGCCAGCACTACACGATCATCCGCAACGGCACGGTGATCAACGAGTTCGACAACACGCCGGGCAAGGCGTCGTCCCGCGCCGGTGACCCGCCCACCGACCTGCGCCAGTTCATCAGCGGGTTCGTCGGGCTGCAGAACCACGGCAACAACGACGTGATCGACTTCCGCAACATCCGCGTGCGCGAACTCTAGGACGGGTGCCGGGCCTGGGGAGCGTTCTCCGGGCCCGCCACTGGAAAGGTGCATCGACACATGTATGTCGGATCTCTCCCCTCCCTCGTGATCAGAGCCTTACGCCGGGCGTCCGGAGCGGTGACGGCGCCGCGCCTCGCCCTGGTGCTGCTCGCCGTGGCGCTTCCCGCGCTCTTCCTGTCGTCGGTCCAGGCCGCCGCGCAGCCCCGTACGCAGCTCACCGCCGCGCAGGCGGCCGACCAGGTGCTCACCTGGACCGCCGACGACAGCATGACCGCGTACAAGTCGGCGCCGGAATCGGCGACGGCCGGTCCCGCCACCATCGTCTTCGAGAACAGCGCGGCCACCGGCAACACCACCGGCATGACGCACACGCTGACGTTCGACACCTCCACCCCCGGCTACAACCACGACGTCAGCCTCAACATCATCGCCAGCCCCTTCGACGCCAACGGCGGCCGGCACATCGCCCAGGTGAACCTCACCCCCGGCAAGTACCGCTACATCTGCGTGATCCCCGGTCACGGCCAGATGACCGGCGAATTCGTCGTCACCGAAGGCGGAAGCGACGACACGACCGCACCGCAGGTCTCCGCGCAGGTGGCGGGCGACCAGGACGAGGACGGCAACTACGTGGGCGCGGCGACGGTGACGGTCTCGGCGAGCGACACCGAGTCCGGGGTGGACACCGTGGAGTACGCGCTCGACGGCGGGGCGTTCGCGGCCTACACGGCTCCGGTGTCGGTCAACCAGGTGGGGGCGCACACGGTGACCTTCCGGGCCACCGACAAGGCGGGCAACACCTCGCCGGTGGGCTCGGTGGCGTTCACGGTGGTCGCTCCGCAGGAGGAGGACACCACTCCGCCCGAGGTCACCGGGAAGGTGACCGGTGAGCAGGAGGCGGACGGCGACTACGTGGGCGCGGCGACCGTCACGCTCTCGGCGAGCGACGCCGGCTCCGGGGTGGACACCGTGGAGTATTCGCTCGACGGCCAGCCGTTCGCGGTGTACACGCAACCGTTGTCGGTCAACCAGCCCGGCGCGCACACCGTGACCTTCCGTGCCACCGACAAGGCGGGCAACACCTCGGCGGTCGGCTCGGTGACGTTCAGGGTGGCGGACTCGCAGGAGGAGGACACCACCCCTCCGCAGGTCTCGGCGGTGTTGTCGGGCCAGCAGGACTCGGCGGGCAACTACGTCGGCGCGGCGACCGTGATGATCTCGGTGAGCGACACCGAGTCGGGGGTCGCCACGGTGGAGTACTCGCTCGACGGCGGAGCCTACATCGAGTATCCGTCGCCCGTGTCGGTCAACCGGGCGGGCGCGCACACCCTGTCGTACCGGGCCACCGACAAGGCCGGGAACACCTCGCCGGTGGCGACGCTGAGGTTCACCGTGGTGGCTCCCGAGGACGACACCACGCTGCCGCAGGTGTCGGCCGCGATCACCGGCACCCAGGACTGGGCCTGGAACTACGTGGGCTCGGCGACGGTGAAGCTGACGGCGAGCGACGTCGGTTCCGGGCTGGACACGGTGGAGTATTCGCTCGATGGCCAGCCGTTCGCGGTGTACACGCAACCGCTGTCGGTCAACCAGCCCGGCGCGCACACCTTGTCGTACCGGGCCACCGACAAGGCCGGGAACATGGCGGTGGGCACGGCCAAGTTCATGATCGTGGAAGCCGGCGGCGAGTAGCACCCGCTGCCGGGCAACGGTGAGCGGCCCCCGCCCCAAGGCCGGGGGCCGCTCAGAAGGTGGCGACGGTCTGGGCCGCGCGGCCTTGGACGAGGGCGGCCTGGTCCGACTGCTGCGCGGAGAGTAGCGCCATGCCCCCAGGGGCCTGGCCGAGCAGGCCGAGGTCGTCTCGCTGAAAGGCGGCAGTCGCCGACTCAAGGATCGAGACCTCGGCCGTGTCCCCGCGGCCAGAACGGACAACAGGGTGATTCAGAGTTCACCCGGAACAGCCGGGTTACGATCGATCCGGAATTGATGCCGCGACCGAATGAGCCTGTGGCGGCTCAGAGCGTTTGATATCCGACCGATATCGGCGATGAGGTGCTGCTGCATCGCGCATTTGATTTAACGGAATTGGCCACCCAGGGGCCGTATACCGTGGTGTAGCTGCCGCTGCTATTCTGGCAGAAGAGAACGACCCGTGTCTGAGTAACTCCGGTACCGCTGCACAACGCCCACCCAGAGCCGCCGAGAACGCCAATCTGCGCGCTCGTGCTGCAGGTCGCTGCCTGGGCGGCAGTCGTCGGTGACATTAAGGTCGTCGCGGCGGCAATCGCAGCCACCGCGGCCGCCGAAACGCCGAACTTCTTGACACGGCCCATTACCTACCTCCTTCGGAGTCGATGATTACGGCTTGATCGTAGTCACAGCTTTGGCGGATATCCATAGGCGATGGAACGCAATTTGGGCGAGCGGTTTACGGGCTGGCCGCAGGCTCGCCGGTTGTGGTCCGGAATAGGAAACAGTCCGTCAGTGGTGTATTCATCCTGGTGACGGCAGCGGTGAATGTGCTGGTTCTCGTAATCCAGCGTTGGGCGGCTGTTCCCCGGGAAGTGGCGCGATCATGTGGGCTGCAGCCGCCATGCAAGCGGCACGTGATCGACTGCCGGCGTCGGAACCGGCAAGGCAGCAGCGTGAGGGACAACCATGGCGTCCACCGTCTTCGGGACATTCGCCGTCATCGCAGTGATCGTGGCCGTGGTGCTGTTCCTTGTGCTGAGGCGCAAGCCGCACACCCGCCTCGGTGCGTACATCAGCGCGCCGATCATCCTGCTGGCCGCGGGCATGCTCGCCATGGGCGCGCTGTCGTTCGCGAGCCTGGAAGCCATCGCGCTGCGGACCTTCACGCCGTCCGAACGCGCGGCGGCGGTGCCGTGCGACGCGGCCGTCCTGGGGACCGAGGAGACGGGCAACAAGCTCAACGGGCGCTACATCTGGTTGTTGCGGCTCCGCGTGACCCCGCGGGACGGCGACCCGTACGAGATCGAGCGCACGGCTCGGCTGACCTCGGACATGAGTGAACGTTTGCGGCGCGGGGACGTCGTGCTGCCCTGCCTGGTGGCTCCCGCCGACCACACCCGCATCGAGATCCCGGCCCTGGCCTGAACCGTTCCGGTCGCACTGCCGCCGGACGGCCACCGGTCGCAGCCGCCGATCCAGGCTGCGGCAACTGACTACCCGCCGCCTCGCCCCCGGCCGCATGTCAGTCGAGCGGGATGAGAACGTCGGCCAGTTCGCCGGGGATGGAAAGGAACGGCGAGTGGGAGGCATCGACCGTCACGACGGAGGTCGGGTTGTCGGGAAACGCCGCGTCGGCCTCGGAAATGAACTTCGCCTGCACGCCCGGCCGGATGGCCATGTCCCGCGTGCAGACGATGTACGTGCGCCGCACCGATCCCCAGCCGTCGTGAGTCAGGGCGGTGGTGCCCAGCATGATGCCGATCGGGCCGTCGGGCGTCAGCAGGCCGGTGGCGGCATCGGCCAGGGCCGGGTCCACGTCACCGTAGAACGCCTCGCGAAGCCGCTGCCGGTACGCCGCGTCGTCCGTGGCGAAGTCGAGCCGCAGCGCGCCCATCTGGGCCGGGTCGCCCTGCAACAACGGCGCGACCTGGTCATCGGCGGCCTCCGGAAGCCGCGTGTACGCCACCGCGGGCACGCCTGATGCCGGCATGTACGCAGAAACGTACACCGCGTGCGCGACGAGTTCGGGTGTCTGCTGGGCCGTTCGCGTCAGCACGGGACCGGCCGCGCTGTGGGCGACCACCGTGACCGGCTCGCCATCGCCGATCCGCTTGATCTGCGAGGTCAGCAACTCGGCCGCATCATTGAGGCTCACGTCCGCCACGGGCGAAACCTCGGTGCCGACCGCCTCGCGGTCGTACGGCTGCTCGGTGAACCACCGAGGACGGCGGGCATAAAGCCCATGCCCCGCCAGGTCCACCGCGACGGCCCGGCGTCCGGCGGCCACCACATGGGGGACGACTTCGCTCCAGCACCAGGAGCCGTGCCAAAAACCGTGAAGTAACACCAGCGTGGACATGGATGCTCCCTGGGGTGGCGTCTGTGTCAAGGCTCGTGGGTCGGGTGAAAGACTCTGCTAATTGTTGGCGCTGGGCGGAACGGCCTCGTGATCCATGCTGCATGCATCGTGTGGGCCTCGGGAAGATGAGGACCGGCGTGGCTTTGCGGGCGGCAACGGTTTCAGTACGCCAGGTTGACGTGGGTCCGGTGGTGGTTTCCCTTTTCGATGAGGTCGACGAGTCCCAGGGCGTAGTCCGCGCCGGAGATCGCGCCGCCGCCCTCGGCCTGGACGGCCACGTCGTCGCCGACCCGGTACACCCCCAGCCGCTCGCCGGGCGCGAACGAGCCGAACTTCGCCGCCGGGCTCACGAATACCCAGTTGAGCGCCTCCGGAGTGGCGGGGAGGTCGTCAACGACGAGCGCCGCCACGGAGACGATCTCATCGTGATACCCGGCGGGAGCGTGGCTGAGGTCCTCCACGAAGCGCGGGGCTCCGGCTGCCGGACGCAGCGACGAGAAGCCGCCGACGACGAACAGCGGAACTCCCTCGGCGGCGGCGAGACGCGCGATCGTGCGGTACACGTCGCGAAAAGTGCCGGCGAGCGTGCCGCGCGGCGCGAGTGCGCCCACCACGACGTCCGCACCGGAGACGACCGACGACAGCGCGGCCTCGTCCGTGGCGTCGCCTTGGACGTAGTTCACGTCCGGAACGCGGTCAGCGGGAAGCGAGCGGCTGAGCGCGGTGACTGCGTGACCGCGGGCGGCGGCCTCCGCGACGATGGCCGATCCGGCGTAGCCGGTGCCGCCGATAACGGTGAGGTGGGACATGGGGTGCCTTTCTCCCGAAATTTCGGAGACCCTTGGCCGGGTCGCCTCGGTTACTGTAGGAGAGCAGGTCCCCGTCGGGAAGAAGGCACTTTTTGGTAACCTCGCAGAAGGCCGCGGTGCTCCGCGGCGACCCATATGACGCCGACTGCACGACTCGTCGCATCCTCGACCGCATCGGCGACCGGTGGACCGTCCTCATCGTCGGCGTCCTGGGCGAAGGTGACGCCCGCTTCTCAGAGCTTCGGCGGCGCATCGAGGGCGTCTCGAAGAAGATGCTGACCCAGACCCTGCGCGGACTCGAACGCGACGGGATCGTGCGCCGCACGGTCTATCCCGACGTGCCGGTTCGGGTGGAGTACGCACTAACCGAGGCCGGTCGAACATTGCTGGAACCGCTCCGCGCGCTCCAGGAGTGGTCGATCGAACACCTCAGCGACGTGTCGGCGTCGCAGGAAGCCTATGACCGCGCGGAATGATCGTTGTGGCTCCTGGATGTCCCGCGGGGGACGCAGGTCAGCGCCGCCTGCGGAAGGCGTCGGCGGCGGACCTGTCGATGGTCGTCAACTGGGCGTGGACCTGGTCGAAGGTGTACGGATCGAGGTCACGCAGCAGGGCATGGGCGTGACGCCAGCGTTCGTCGGCGGTCGTGTGGTCGCCGGCGAGGTGGTGGCTGGCTCCCAGGTGCGCGAGGGTGCTGGCCTCGGCGTACGGGTCCCCGAGCTCTCGGAACACGTCGAGGGCCTGACGGTAACAGGGGACGGCCCCGCCGGGGTCGCCCAGCCGGAGGTGGGTGTCGGCGAGGCATGACCACGCGTGGGCCTCGTAGGGGCGGTTGCCGAGCTTCTGATGCCGGACCAGGGCCTGCTCGCACAGGTCGAGCGCCCGGCCGTGGTCTCCCAGGCGCCCGTGGTACCAGCCGAGGTCGGTGAGCGCGATGGCCTGTCCGGCCTCGTCGCCCAGCCGGTCGAAGAGGTCGTGGGCGCGGCGGGCGGCCTCCAGCGCTTCGGCCGTCCGGCCCTGGAAGCCGTACACGAGAGTCCGGAAGTAGTGCGTCCACGCCTGACCGGAGGGGACATCCTGGTGCAGGGCGGCGTCGAGGTGGTGGTGGGCGTCGTCGAAACGGCCCAGGTCGGCGAGCGCGGCGGCGAGATTGCGGCGCGCGCGGGCCTCCTCCACCGGGTCGCCGAGCCGCCGGGCGGCGGCCACGGCGGCCCGCTGGGTCTCGGCGCGGTCGTGCCAGCGTCCCCGCCGGTGCAGAAAGACGAACAACGCCCCCGCCAGCCGGCAGACGTGCCGGTCAAGCCCCAGGCCGACGGCCAGATCGAGGGCGGCGAGCAGGACGGGGCGCTGGTCCTCGAACCAGGCCATCGCCTCGTCCGTCCCGGTGAAGCCCGTCACGCGGACTTCCGGACGGGGCGCGGTGAGGGCGATGATCTCGGTACGCCCGTACAGATGCGTCGCGGCGGCACTCGCGGAATGGACGTAGTGCTCCACGACGCGGTGCCGCGCCTCGTCCCGGTCCGCGTCGCGGGCCTCGCAGAGTTCGGACGCGTACGCGCGCAGCAGGTCGTGGCACGAGTACCGGCCCGGGGCGTGCTCGGTGAGCAGGTTGGCGCGGGTCAGCTCGGCCAGCGGCGCCCGTACCCGCGAGACCGGGACGCCCAGCAGGCTGGCGGCGGCGTCGATCGTGCAGCCGGGACCGGGATGCAGGCCCGCGACCAGCCGGAACGTCCGGGCCGCCGCCTCATCCGCGAGCGTCTCGTACGACCAGGAGAAGATCGCCCGTACGTCGACGGCACGGTCGAGCGCGCCGAGGGCGTCACGGAACTCGCCGGCGAGCGCGCCCAGCGGATGCGCGGGATGGATCGCGGCGCGCGCGGCGACGATCGCCAGCGCCAGCGGCAGCCCGGCACAACGATGGACGATCTCCTCGACGGCGGCGGGCTCGGCCGCGATCCGGTCACGCCCGAGCCGGACGGCCAGCAACCGCCCGGCATCCTCCGGAGGCAGCAGATCGAGGGTGAGCGGATGCGCCCCGTACGTCATCACCAGCTCGGCGAGGTGATCCCGGCTGGTCACCACCACCAGGCAGCCGGACGCCCCGGGCAGCAGCGGGGCTACCTGGGCGGCGTCGCGGGCGTTGTCCAGCAGCACCAGCATGCGCCGCCCGGCCAGCAGGCTGCGGTAGAGCCCGGCCTGCGCGGCCGGAGTGTCCGGCACCTGGTGCGGTGGCACCCGCAGGGCGTCGAGGAACTCGCGGATGGCCGCCGCCGGTCGTACGGGCTCCCCGGACGGTTCGTAACCGCGCAGGTCAACGTAGAGCTGACCGTCCGGGAACTGCCCGGAGACCCGGTGCGTCCAGTGCACGGCGAGCGTGGTCTTGCCGACGCCGGCCGTACCGGCGATCACCGCGATCGACGGCGACCGGGACCGCGTCCCGTCCAGCGGGCCGGGCGGGGCGTCCGCCCGTCGGGGCAGGGCTGGTGGCGGGCGGAGCAGTGCGTCGAGCGCCGTCAACTCGGCCTCACGTCCCGCGAAACCACTGACCGCGGCGGGCAGTTGCCGGGGAACCGCGCGGATGACGGGCGGGGAGTCGCCGGCGAGCAGTTCGGCGTGGACCTGCCGCAGCTCCGGGCTGGGATCGGCGCCGAGTTCCTCGGCCAGCCGGCGCCGGATCGTCTCATACCGCTCCAGCGCCTCGGCGGGACGGCCGGCCGACTGCAGGACCCGGAGCAGCCGCGCCCAGAGGGACTCCCGCAGCGGATGCCGCTCGGCCAGGTCGGTGAGGACGGTCAGAATGGGACACGCTCCTGTCGCGAGGTCCAGGTCGACCCGCCGCTCCAGCGCGGTCAGGTACCGCTCCAGCAGCGCCGGGCCGACCGAGCGCTCCAGCCAGTCCGAACGAATCCCGTCGAACGGAGTGCCGCGCCACAACGCCAGCGCGGCGGCCAGCCGGGACCGCTCGGCCGCCGGGTCCGCCGCCGCCTCATCGAGCAGACGGCCGAAGCGGAGCGCGTCCACCTGTTCCGGCTCGGCCATCAGCAGGTAACCGCCCGGCCGGGCCTCGATCAGCTGTTCATCGGCGGTCCCCAGGGCATGACGCAGCCGTTTGACGTTCGTACGGACGTTGGTCCCCGGGGCCCCGCCCGCATCCGTACCCCACACCGCGATCGCCAGCCTGTCCGTCGGGACGGCACGGCCCGCCGACATCGCCAGCACGGCCAGCAACGCGCGCAACCGCCCGGCCGGGAGCTCGACCGGCCGCCCGCCCACCGAGACGCGCAGCGGCCCGAGCAGTTCGACGGTGACCACGTGGTTCGCCTCCTTGGCTGGCCGGCGACGAGTTTCACCAGACTGACACAACTCTGCCACCCCCGATCCGCCAAGCTGGTGATCATCCCGCCTGAGCGGAACCACTTGAGAGGGACACGTCATGAGCAAGGTCATCGCAGGGATCTCAATGTCGCTGGACGGGTTCGTCACCGGGCCGGACGTCACCCGGGAACAGCAGTTGGGAGAGGGCGGGTCCGTGCTTCACCAATGGCTGCACGAACCGCACCCGCGCGACACCGAACTGCTGGCCGGGATGCGCGACGGCGCGGGCTCGATCCTGATGGGCCGGCGGTCCTACGACCTGGCCGAGGGCGACGGTGGGTGGGGCGACGGCGGCCCGGCCGGTCAGGTGCCGTGCTTCGTGCTCACCCACAAGCCGCCGGCCCCCGAGACGGTACGGGCGCCGTCGGTCTTCACCTTCGTCACCGGCGGCATTCACAGCGCGGTGGAGCAGGCCAAGGCCGCGGCGGGTGACAAGGTGACCGCCGTCCACGGCGCCGGCGCGGCCCAGCAGTGCCTCGCCGCCGGCCTGCTGGACGAGATCCAGATCCACCTGGCTCCGGTCCTGCTCGGCAGCGGCACCCGGCTGTTCGAGCAGCCGGGCGGACGTCACCGGCTTGAGCGCGTTCAGGTGATCGACTCCCCGAACGCCACCCACCTGCGATTCAGGGTGATCCGCTGACCGCACGTACAGACGTAGGGCGCGGTCCGGCCAGGCGAGCACGGCGCCCGCTCCGGCGGGGTGCCGGGTGTCCCTGTTCCTCTGGCATGAAATCGTATGCCTGCATCGCGATGCTATCCTTGCCCGGATGCCTGAAGACCCGATGGCCAAGCGGTCCGTGCCCAGGATGCGTGACATCGCCGCCGCGGCGGGCGTCTCGCAGAGCACCGTCTCCCGCGTCCTGAGCGGCGTGCCCACGGCGGTGCCCATCGCGCCGGCGACCCGCCAGCGGGTGCTGCGGACGGCGCGGGAGCTGGGCTACCGCCCCAATCCGCTGGCTCGCGGGTTGCGCGGCGCTTCGACGAACCTCATAGGCGCGGTGGTGCGCGACTTCAGCGACCCCTTCTTCGCCGGGGTGATCGAGGCGCTCGTGGTCGAGTCGATGGCGCACGGCTACAACGTCGTGCTGGGGCACGTCCCGGGGCGGACGGGCGATGAGGCCGTCTCCCTGACCACCGTGCTGGAGACCCGGCACACCGACGCGGTGGTGCTGCTCGGTGACATGCAGGAACACCCGCGGCTCCTGGCCGACCTGCGTGACTCGATCGTGCCGGTGGTGGCGCTCTGGCCGGGTACGAGCCCGCGCGAGTTCCCGACCGTCGACGCCGACGACCGGGCCGGCATCCGGGCGGGGCTGAGCCATCTGGTGTCGCTGGGCCACGAGCGGATCGCCTTCGTCAACGCGGAACTGCCCAATGAGTACCGGGCCAGGGAAGAGGCGTACCTCGCCTTCATGCGGGAGCGGTTCGGCGCCGTGCCGCCGGGCTATGCCCAGCGCAGCCCGAGCACCCTGGCCGGCGGCGACGCCGCGCTGCGGCGTCTGATGGACCGGCCCGACCCGCCCACGGCGGTGGCCGCCTCGACCGACGTGGTGGCCACGGGCGTGCTGCACGCCGCGCACGGCCTGGGCGTGACCGTGCCCGATCGCCTGTCCGTCGTCGGTTTCGACGACATTCTCATCGCGGCCCACACCGTGCCGGCGCTGACCACCGTACGGATGCCGATCTCGGAGATCGTCGGCCACGCGGTCACGCAGGCGGTCAGGCTGGCCCGGGAGCCGGGCGGCACCCAGCGCCGACCGGACCTGGAGGTCTTCAAGCCGTCCTTGATCGTACGCGACTCGACCGCACCTCCGGCCTCGCGGTGAGCCCGGGTGCGCGACTGCCTGCGTTCATTTGATGGCTCCGCTCATGAGACCTGACACGTAGTGGCGCTGGAGCAGGAAATAGAACAGGACGCACGGAATGATCGAGATGGTGACGCCGGCCTGCAACATGCCCCAGTCCGTGCCGCCGAGGCTGGTCTCCGTTCGCGACGTGGCGAGGATCAGGGGCAGGGTGAAACTGGAACTGCGGCTCATCATCACCAGGGCGCCGAGGAATTCGTTCCATGAGGTGATGAAGGCGAAGAGCGCGGTGGTGACGATCGCGGGCACGGCCGACGGGATGAAGACCCAGCGCAACGTTTTCCACGACGAGGAACCGTCCATGATGGCCGCCTCCTCCAGTTCCGCCGGTACGGCACTGAAGCTGTTGCGCAGGACGTACAGGCTGAACGGCAATTGGATGGCCGTGTGCAGGATCGCGAGGCCGAGCAGCGAATTGGTCAGGCCGATCTTCGCGAACATGAGGAACATCGGCGTGAGCAGCGCCTGATAAGGGATGATCAGCGCGAGCAGCAGCACCACGAAGATGACCTCCTTGCCCGGAATGGGGAAACGGGCCAGCCCGTAGGCCGCGGGAACGGCCAGCAGCAGGGTGAGGACAATGGTCAGCAACGCCGTGCCGAGGCTGTTGAGGAGATAGACCGGCAGGCCCTGCTGGTAATTCCACAGCCGTACGTAGCTGTCGAAACTGAGCCCATGGGGAAGGTAGGTCGGAGGCGAGGCCGCCGCCTCCTGCGTGGGTTTGACCGAGGCGAGGACCGACATCACCAGCGGCGTCAGCATGACCGCGCAGACGGCCATGCAGACCGCCGCCACCAGGTACTTTCCGCGCCCCTTCACGGGTGGCTCCGCCGGGTCAGCAACAGCTGGATCACGGTGCCGACGAGAATCGTGAACGCCAGGACCATCGACAGGGCGGCGCCATAGCCGAGTTTCAGATAGGGGAAGGAATTCAGGTAGATGTAGAAGACCGAGGTCGCCGTCTCGTTGCCCGGCTGGCCGGCGGTCATGATGTAGAACTGGTCGAAGGCGAGCAGCGAGCCGATCACGCTCACCAGGGTCACCAGCAGGACCGTGCGCAGGGTCAGCGGCAGGATCACCCGGGTCACCCGCTGGCGGTGGCTCGCCCCGTCCACGTGGGCGGCCTCGACCACGTCGGCCGGCACGGCCTGGATCGCGGCGACGAACAGGATCATCCCGAAGCCGATCACCTTCCAGACGACGGAGGCGCTGATCGCGAGATTGGAGACGCCGGCGTCCACGCCCAGCCACAACACGGGTTCGTCAATGAGGCCCAGATCGCTCAGCGCACGGTTAACCAGGCCGAAATCGGTGCTGAAAAGCCAGTACCAGAGCAGGCTCGACACCCCGAGGCCGATCACCACCGGAATGAAGACCACCGTACGGGTGAGCCGGCGCAGCGCGGTGTTCCTGGCGGTGAGCAACGCCAGCAAATAGCCGCCGGCGATGAGGACCGGAGTGATGAGCGCGGTGTAGAGCAGGGTGAAACGGAAGGAGACCCAGAACTGGGTGTCGCCGAGCACCCGCTCGTAGTTCGCCGGCCCGACGAATCTCGGCGGGGACAACAACGACCAGTCGTGCAGGGACATCCAGGCCATCTGCACCAGGGGATAGGCGGTGAAGGCGAGCACGAAGAGCAGGGCCGGCGCCAGGTAGGCGAATCCGACCAGGCGGCCGCGCGGGCCATGGCGCATGACAACTCCTCTCGGTGGCAACCGTGTCCACCGGGATTCACCCGATGGACACGGCGGGAATCGTTGCTACGACCGGCTCGCGATGGCCTTCATTTCCTTCTTGGCGTCGGCGATGACGGTGTCGAGGGAGTCGTCGCGGTAATAGGCGCGCTGCAACATCTTCAGCCACGGCCCCTGCGGCGAGTTGATCTGCTCGAAGAACGTGACCGTGTACGGCGTGCGTCCCACCGTGAGCGCCTTGGCCACGTCCTGCACCAGCGGCTCGGCCTGGAAATACTTGTTGTCCACCATGTCGGTGCGCGTGGTGAGATTGAGCGCCTTGGCGTAGACCTCGGTCTGCACCTCGTCGGAGAGCAGGAATTTCATCACGTTGACCGCGTCGTTGACCCGCTTGCTGCCCTTGGGCACCACCACGAGGTCACCGCCGATGAAAGAGGCCGAAGAATTCGGCGCGGTCCCGGGCAGCAGGGCGATGCCGAAGTTCATCTTCGGATTCTGCTGGCGCGCCAGCGTGATGTTGAAGTTGCCGGTGCCCATCATGCCGACCTTGCCGGAGCCGAACTGGAGATGGAACGTCTCACCGTTCTCCGCGCGCCCTCCTTCCGACACGTTGCCGGCCTCGACCATGTCGCGGGCGAACTGCAGCACCTGTTTGACGCCATCGCCGACCAGCGGCTCGTCGCCCGCGCCCGCCGCCTCGATGGTGGCTCCCGAGGCCCACATCAGCGGGCCGACGGTGAAGATGTTGCAGCCGGCGCAGTTGCCCGGCAGGTAGTAGCCCTTGACGCCGCCGCCCAGCGCGGTGATCTTGTCGGCGTAGGAGCGCAGCTCGGCCAGGCTCGTGGGCGGCTTGTCCGGGTCGAGCCCGGCCCGGGTGAAGAGGTCCTTGTTGTAGAAAAGGGCGGACACGTCCGCGTAGAGGGGCACGCCGAAGAGCTTGTTGTCGAAGGTCGCCACCGTCATGTGGCCCTTGCTGGCGGTCTCCAGCTCCGGCCAGTCCTTGATCTGGGCGGTGAGGTCGACGAGTTGTTGTTCCTTCTCGAACTGCGGGGCGTAGATCAGGTCCATGCCCATCAGATCGGGCACCTCGCCGGAGGCGACGCCCTGGGCGATCTTCCCCACCATCTCGGTGTGGGGGATGTAGGTCAGATTGATCTCGCAGTCGGGGTTTTTGGTGTTCCATGCCGCGACCAGCAGGTCCACCATCTGCTTGTTGCCGCCTGAGCGCTCCCACATCGTCAGGGCGCCCTTACTGGCACAGGTCGTCGTCGCGGCCTGCGGTGTTTGGGGGACCGCGGGGGGCGGCTCCCCCTGGCCGCAGGCGGCGGTCGCGAGCAACAGTGCCGCCGCGGCAGCCCGGACGGGCCACCTGGGGTGAGTTCTCATTTGCCGGGCTCCTCTCGCCGGAGCGGACCGGGTTGACATGACCCCCTGCTGATGGCAACGTAACCGGCGATGAATTCGATTGCATCCATTCGTTTTCATTTCGTGATTCAGGAGTCTCCGGCCCGGGGCCCGCGCATCGAGTCGCCGGTCGCCGGCCCGCGGATGTGCATGCAATGTCTTCACCGAAGTGCAGGTCAAACGGCGGCGCACTCCAGAGGGGGGAGTGCGCCAAGGGGCTGGTCCCGCTCGGCAGCCACGCGGCACGGCGCGCTGTCCACGCAACCACGACCGATCGCCAGGTGACATATGGCCCACAGACTCCCGCGGCACCCGGGCATCTCCACCTGTGCCGCCGGTCGGTTCCCGGGCCTCTCCACGACGACGTAGACCGGCGCATCCGAAGGGAGATCGCCCATGCCCAGCAACACCCTCACCCGGACCAGACTCGCCATCGTCTTCACGGTCGGATTCGCGGCCGCCCTGGGCCCGGCTCTGGTGGCCGCGACCCCGGCATGGTCCGCGGAAGGCGGCCGGCCGAGCATCTCCAAAAAGCACTTCGGGACCCTGGCCGGCGGCGAGAAGATCGACGTCTACACGCTGCGGAACTCGGGTGGGATGCGGGTGAAGATCCTCACCTACGGCGGCATCCTGCAGTCGATCGAGGTCCCCGACAGCCGGGGCAGGCCGGCCAATGTGACCCTCGGGTTCGACAACTTATCCGACTATGTCAAGAAAAGTCCGTACTTCGGGTGCATCACCGGCCGGTACGCCAACCGCATCGCCAAGGGCCGGTTCACCCTGGACGGCAAGACGTACCGGCTGGCCACCAACGACGGCCCCAACCACCTGCACGGCGGCGCCAAGGGTTTCGACAAGCGGGTCTGGAAGGCCGACCCGTTCAGGCGGGGCGGCAGCGTGGGGCTCGTGATGACCTACACCAGCCCGAACGGCGAGGAGGGCTATCCGGGAACGCTGCGTACCAGGGTCGTCTACACGCTGACCGGCGACAACCGGATCCGGATGGACTACCGGGCCACCACCAGCCGGCCCACGGTCGTCAACCTCACCAACCACGCCTACTTCAACCTGCGCGGTGAGGGCAACGGCCGGATCCTCGGCCACGAACTGCAGATCAACGCCTCCCGCTACACGCCGGTCGACAAGACGCTCATCCCCACCGGCAAGACACCCGGATTGGGCGGGACGCCGCTGGACTTCCGTGCGCCCACCGCCATCGGTGACCGCATCGACAACAAGCACCAGCAGATCACCCGGGGCGGCGGGTACGACCACAACTACGTGCTCGACGGCCGTGGCCTGCGGACGGCGGCCACGGTCGTCGAGCCGGACAGCGGGCGCGTGCTCAAGGTCATCACGGACCAGCCCGGCCTGCAGTTCTACTCGGGCAACTTCCTGGACGGCACGTTGCGCGGCACCGGCGGCCGCCTCTACCCGAAGCGGTCCGGTTTCGCCCTGGAGTCGCAACACTTCCCGGACTCGCCCAACCACGCGAACTTCCCTTCGACCGTCCTGCGGCCCGGCGACGTCTACCGGACCACGACGATCTACGCGTTCTCCACCGTCTCCTGACAGAACACCGTCTCCTGACAGAACACCGTCTCCTGACAGAACACCGTCTCCTGACAGAACACCGTCTCCTGACAGAACACCGTCTCCTGACGAATCACCGTGTCCTGACGAATCACCGTCCCGACCATCACCGTGTGCTGAGGCGAATCATGAAAGACATCCATCCGAAGGTCGAGGAGGCCCTCGACACACTCAGCCTGAACCGCGTCGCGCGCCGCCGCCTCCTGACCGGGACGGGCCTGGTCAGCGCCTCGGCGGCGGCGACCGCGCTGTTGTCGGCGTGCACGTCCGATCAGCCGCGTCCGGCCGCGTCCGGTGGCGCGGGTGCGGCCGGGGATTTCCCGGCCACGCCGAAGTGGAAGTTCGTGCTGGTCTGCCATGTCACCACGAACCCGTTCTTCACCCCCACCCAGTACGGCGCCCAGGACGCCTGCGCGCTGCTGGGCACCGAGTTTCAGTGGACGGGCTCGAAGGACTCGATCGTGGCCGAGATGGTCAACGCGTGCAACGCCGCGATCTCCGCCAAGGCGGACGGGCTGGCGGTGGCCGT
>NZ_JBFAKB010000033.1:0-137486 GCF_040655495.1 Nonomuraea sp. NPDC050404 | reverse complement strand
GCCCCCAGACGGTGGCCCCCAGCTCCGGGCCCCGCTAGAGGCCCCGCCAACCGGCCGGAACCCTCAACCACCCACAGCTTGCCAGACCTTAAGCCACACCCAGCCGACCAGCGCCTTTGCCCACCGCCGGCCCGCCACACTTTCCGCCCACCGCCAACCAGCTGGACTGTCCGCCGACCGCCGGTTAGCTGGACTCTCAGCCCACCGCCAGCGGGGCGGCGACGTCGGCTTCCCCGAAGCCGATTTGGTCGGCCGCTCCCAGCTCCTGTGCGTGGCTTCCGGAGGAATTCGCCTTTCACTTGGGAGGTGCAAAGTGCCTGATCCGGGGAGGGAGCGGTAGATGTCGCACAGGAGGTTCGGCTTGTCGTTGGTCGGTGGGTTTGGAAACCGGTGGTGGGACTCCTCGATTTCGTGGAAGCGCAGTGACATGGCCGGCAGCCTTGTCGGCCGAGCGTTGGTGGTCCGATCGGTATGCGGGTTGCGTCCGGCTCATGGACGTTCCGTGACTTGCTAGGCTGGTGTGAGCGGGCCACCCCCACGGGTGGCCTTCGTCGCGTAAGGCCCGAGGGCGGGCGGCGACCAGCCACGGTGGACCGTCGTTGTGAGTCCGCTGAGTGAGCCAACGAAATGGACCAGAAGTGAACAGAGATAACGGATCGGACGGCGGACAGCGCGAGCGCGGTGACGACGGGGACAGGCGCTCGGGCGGAGAGGGCAGGAGCGGCGGGTACGGCTCCCGCGGGCGAGACTCCGGCGGCGACCGTCCGTTCCGTTCCGATGACAGGTCGCGCTCCTTCAACCGTGGGGACCGAGGGCCGCGACGGGACGACGATCGAGACAACCGCGGCGGGCGCCGCGAAGGCGATGAGCGCAGGCCGTACCGTGATCGGGACGACCGTGGTCCCCGTCGTGAGGGCGGCTACGGCGACCGGCGCGAAGGCGGCGGTTACGGCGCTCGTCGTGAGGGCGGCGGCTATCGCGACGACCGTGGTCCCCGGCGTGAGGGTGACGATCGTGGACCTCGCGGTGACGATCGTCGTACCTATAGGGACCGAGATGACCGTGGTCCGCGCCGTGAGGGCGGATTCCGTGACGATCGCGGTCCGCGTCGGGAAGGCGGTTTCCGGGAGGACCGGGGGCCCCGTCGTGAAGGCGGCTTCGGAGGCCGTCGTGAGGGCGGTTCCGGTGGGGACCGGGGTCCGCGCCGTGAGGGCGGATTCCGTGACGATCGCGGTCCGCGCCGGGAGTTCGGCTCCCGGGATGACCGGGGGCCCCGTCGTGAGGGCGGGTTCCGTGACGATCGCGGTCCGCGTCGTGAGGGCGACGATCGCCGTCCGTACCGTGATCGGGATGACCGTGGCCCGCGCAGGGAAGGCGGCGGGTACGGCGAGCGGCGCGAAGGCGGCTTCGGAGGCCGTCGTGAGGGCGGTTTCGGTGGAGACCGCGGGCCGCGCCGTGAGGGCGGATTCCGTGACGATCGCGGTCCCCGCCGTGAGGGTGGGTTCCGTGATGATCGTGGTCCGCGCCGGGAGTTCGGCTCCCGGGATGACCGGGGGCCTCGTCGTGAGGGCGGGTTCCGTGACGATCGCGGTCCGCGTCGTGAGGGCGACGACCGCCGTCCGTACCGTGATCGGGATGACCGTGGCCCGCGTCGTGAGGGCGGTTCCGGTGGAGACCGGGGGCCGCGCCGTGAGGGCGGGTTCGGTGGAGACCGGGGTCCGCGTCGTGAGGGTGGCTTCCGTGATGACCGTGGCCCGCGCAGGGACGGCGGCGGGTACGGCGAGCGGCGTGAAGGCGGCTACGGTGACCGTCCGGGAGGCGGGTACGGTGACCGGCGTGAAGGTGGCGCCGGTGGTCGCCGTGAAGGTGGGTTCCGTGACAGCCGTGGGCCGCGCCGCGAGGGCGGTTATGGCGAGCGGCGCGAGGGTGGCTACGGTGACCGTCGGGGAGGCGGTTACGGTGACCGGCGTCAGGGTGGCTCCGGCGACCGGCGCGAAGGCGGCTACCGCGACCGGGACAGCCGCGACTCCCGCCCGTTCTCCCGGGACGGCCGCGACGAGCGTTCCTCTGAGGGGACCCGCGCCAGGTACGGCAGGAGCGACCGCGAGGGCGCGGCCGAGGCCCCGCAGCGCGAGCGGCTGCCCGAGGTGGCGCCCGACATCACGGTGGACGAGCTCGAGAAGGAAGTACTCGAGGAGCTGCGTTCCCTGCCCGGGGACCTCGCCGATCTGGTCGGACGGCACATGGTGGCCGCCGAGCGGGCGCTGGAGGAGGACGACCCCGACCGGGCGCACGAGCACACCAAGGTAGCGCGCAGATTCGCGGCGCGCATCGGTGTCGTACGTGAGGCCGCGGGCATCGTCGCCTACCATGCCGGGCACTTCTCCGAGGCGCTGAGCGACCTGCGGGCGGCCAGGAGGATGACGGGGTCGGAGGCGTACCTGCCGATCATGGCCGACTGCGAGCGCGGGCTCGGCCGTCCGGAGCGGGCCATCGATCTCGTACGTTCGCCAGAGGCCGAACGCCTCGACCGGGACGGCCGCATCGAGCTGACCATCGTCGAGTCCGGCGCCCGCCGCGACCTCGGCCAGCACGACGCCGCCGTGATCACCCTGCAGCGCCTGCCCGAGCTGCGTGACCCGCAGCCCAAGCCGTGGTCGGCGCGGCTGGCGTTCGCGTACGCCGACGCGCTGGCCGACGCCGGGCATCAGGACGCGGCCACGGAGTGGTTCGGCAAGGCCATGGCGTTCGACGAGGATGGGGAGACGGACGCCGCCGAGCGGTACGCGGAGCTGACCGGAGCCGTCATCGAGGACGTCGAGGAGGACTTCGACGACGAGGACGAGTCCGACGACGCTGCCGACGCCGATGTGGTGGAGGCCGCCAGGGACGTGGCGGATGAGGAGAGCGACGACGAGTCCGCCCTCGCCGAAGCGGACGACCTCTTGGAGGACGCGGAGCCTGCCGACATCCAGGACGAGGCGGCGGAGACTGCCGGTTCTGGTGATGTTCCGGACGAGACGCCGGGCGACGCTGAACCTGGTGATGTGCCGGACGGTGCAGGTTCTGGCGAGGTATCGGACCAGGCGTCGGCCGGTGCCGGTTCCGGTGAGGTGCCGGACGAGACGGCAGGTAAGGCCGCTGCTCCTGCTCCTGCTCCTGCCGACGTTCTGGACGAAGAGGAATCCGCCTCTGCGTCCGACACTTTGACGGCGGGCCAGGACAAGCCGGGCGCCGGCGACTCTGAGGACGACAAGCCCGCGGCCTCGCGGGACGCCGCCACAGAGCCGGCGGACCTGGCGGCAGAGCAGTCGGCGGAGCAGTCGGCCGAGGTGCCGGGCATCACCCCGGCGTTCATCGAGCCGAACTTCGGTGATGTGCTCAACGAGGCCGGCGAATCGACCGAGGACAAGCCCAAGACCGACGGCTGAGCACCGACGCCCGCCGTACCGCCTGATCTTGCGTGTGATGGAGAGAAGGCGGTACGGCGGGCGATCTGCTGCCGGGCCGGTTTTGACGGGAGTAGTTCAGATTCGGACCGGTCGAGCGCGGCGTTCGACCGGCGGCTCCAGCGATGATCGGCAGGTGCTGCGGCGGCGGCCGTTTCGTGAAATGTCGTGCAAGTCGTGCAATCGGATGGCAGCTGCTCGCATGCCTTTTCTGGTTTGGGCGCGGCTGAGCCGGAGGGGCGTCATGCCGCGGCAGCGTCACGGGGAGACGCGGTCCAGCCAGTGCAGAATTCCCGCGACGTTGGACGGGGTCCCGCCCAGCAGTTCAAGCTTGTCAGCCGCGTCTTCGTCGGACTGCATGGCTCTGTAGCGGTCCTTGGTCCGATCTCTGACCATGGCGATGGCGTGATCCAGATCCATGCCATCGGATCGGGCCTGCCGCGTGAGATCAACCCAGATCCGCAGCTCCTCCGCAGACCGTTCAAGAGTCTCCTGAACGGCCTCTACGGGCCCATAGTGGCTGAACAGCAGCCGTTGCGGCCCAAGCGCCTCGAACAGCGCGATCGAGTCGAGCGCGGTCTTCAAGTCGAAGTCTGGCGGAGGGGTCGCAGGGCGCAGATCGCCCGTTTCGGGCAGGTAGACGCCGGCCGCGTCGCCGACGTACAGGTCGCCGGTGGCGGAGTCCACCAGGCCCACGTGGTGTTTCGCGTGGCCGGGGGAGTAATGGCTGTTCAGCGTACGCCCGTTGCCCAGGTCGATGGCGCCGGTGTCCCCGAGGGCGACGATGCGTTCGGTCTCGGTGGGGGACAGTTCGCCGAAGAGCGTGTCGAGCCGATCGCCCCACACCATCCGCGCGCTCGCCATGAGCCGCGAGGGCTCGGCTAGATGCCGGGCGCCCTTCTCGTGTACGACGACCTGCGCGGAAGGGAAATACCTGGCGATGTCGCCGACGCCGCCGGCGTGATCGAGGTGGATGTGGGTCACGACGACCGTGGCCAGGTC
The DNA here is from genome assembly GCF_040655495.1 of Nonomuraea sp. NPDC050404. NCBI lineage: Bacteria > Bacillati > Actinomycetota > Actinomycetes > Streptosporangiales > Streptosporangiaceae > Nonomuraea > Nonomuraea sp. NPDC050404. Next base: position 133,035 of record NZ_JBFAKB010000033.1, on the reverse strand, counting down.
ATCCGGGCCGACACCCAGGGAGGCGATCGCGTCCCGTACGACGGGTGCCGAGGTCGAGGTGCCCGTCTCCACCAGGCATGGCCGGTCACCCAGAATCAGATAACCGGCCGTGATCCCCGTATATCCAGCCATTTTGGTGTCGATCTCATAGACGTCGCCGCCTAGTGCGGTGATGTTGTCCACAGGTACTCCTGAGCGTCCAGCCGTTATCCCCAGAACGGCGTTCCAGCCGACCGGGCCACCTCCTCATCGTAAATAGTGATCTCCACAAGGGCACCGATAGGAGGACGACCGTGGATCGAAACGAAGTCTTGCTGGTGGGCAGGCTGTCAGCGCCGGTCGAGGAGCACCCCATGCCGAGCGGCGACACCGTGACGAAGTGGCGCATCATCGTCCGCCGTCGCCACCACAGACGCGGGGCGGCCCTGTGTGACAGCGTGCCGTGCGTCACGTTCAACCCGGAGGCGGCCGCCGTGCTGCGCGGTCTGAAGCCCCGCGACTACATCGAGGTGACGGGGGCCTTCCGCTGCCGGGTCTTCGGCCCGTCGGCCGCCAAGAGGTGGCGCTACGAGGTGGAGGTGAGCACCGCCAGACCGTACGAGGCCGAACTCCCCGAACCCGACAACCCGTCAGGCGACACCGGCGGCGTCAACCTCGCCGCCCTGATCCCCCGCCAGATCCGCTACCTGGCACCAATCGGCTGACCCGCATCGGGCCGTGTGGGGTCGTGCACGGGCTGGCCAGGGTTGGGGTTACCTGCGGATTGGCTGAGTTCGGTGTGTGGGTCACCCTCAAATGGCCGGCTTTAGTTGGTTGGGTCGGTCAAGTTGGTTGTTCAGGCGCCGGGCGAGGGCTTGCGAGACCGATTCCTGCGGGGGTGGCGGCTGTGAGACTGGCGCACTGAGACGCCAATCCCGCAGGCGCAACACCGCACCAAACCGGGCCAAACGCTGAGCAACCCTCACACGCCTCAATCCGGCCAACTCGCGACCGACCCCACCCGACCGACCCACCCGATCAGGCCCGGCCGACCCACGCCCACCCGATCAGGCCCGGCCGACCCACGCCCGGCCGACCCACGCCCGGCCGACCCACGCCCGGCCGACCCACGCCCGGCCGACCCACGACCGGCCCCACCCGACGGAGGCTCGGCCGATTGACCTGGCCGACCCGCAGATGACCACGTGGGTGTGGAACGAGCCCTGACGCTTCGGGGCGTGGTGGCACGCACGCGGGACTTGCTCCGTGGACGGTCGGAGAACCGTCGTTGCTTCAGTCGATCGCGAAAGTACGCAGGACCAGGCCAGTCCTCGGTTTTGGTCCGAAGGAGGTGGATTTGCGGGGGACTCGTTCACCGCCGGCGGCGACAGCCAGCACGTCCTCGATCGCGAGCGGTTTGAGGATGACGGCCGTGCCGCCGGTGCGGATGGCCAGGCGCACTGCGGCGTCCGTGTCGTGGTGGACGATGCGTACGGTCTGATCGTTGTCACGCATGCCCCACACCACGGGCATGACGAACTCGGTGAGGATGGAGGTGTTGAGGGAGTTCCACCGGTCGGAGTGGTCGGGCGGCATGGCGCGGGCCAGCTGCACCGGGTCCGGGTCGGTGAGCAGATGTGAGCCGTCCTCGCCGGCGAGCAGGAAGGCGGGCTCCGGGGAACGCTCAAGGGCGGCCAGGCCGCTCGTGAGGTCCCTGTAGTCGTGCACCTGCCACGAGGCCTTGGCTCTGGCGGCGGCCTCGTCCAGCGGCAGGCCCTGGATCACCCGGTGGATGGGATTGAGGTTGGGCGGGTAGGCGCGGGAGTCCACGACCAGGGCCAGCCCGAAGTCCCATGGCCCTGGGACGGGTTCGCCGGCACGAGGACCCGAGGCGCCTGCGCCTGAGCGCTCGCCGGCGGCGGCACGGTGGGTGGCACGTTCCTGGCGCTGGAGGACGCGATATGTGGCGTACCGGTGATGGCCGTCGGCGATCAGGGCCTGGCGGTCATGGAGGTCGGCGTTGATCGTGGCGATCTCGGCCGTGTCCGTGATCGCCCACAGGCGGTGGGTCAGTCCGTCTTCGGTTTGGGCGGAGATGAGAGGGGATCGGGTCGAGGCGACCTCGTCCACCAGGCGGGTGGTCGGGCCGTCGTCGCCGTCGTACAGGAGGAAGATGGGTTCGAGGTTGGCCTGGGTGGTGCTCATGAGGGCGAGGCGGTCCGCGATGGGGCCTGGGAAGACGTCCTCGTGAGGGAGGATGATGTGCTGCCCCGGATCGACCAGGCCCACGTCACCGATCAGGCCGCGCTGCAGGAGGTCTGGGCCGCTCTGTTCGTAGACGTACAGCGCCGGTACGTCATCCGGCACCAGTACGCCGGACTCCAGCCAGCCCTGCAGGGTGTCCCTGGCCTCGGTGTATCGGGCTTGTAGCGGCACTTCGCCGGTCGGGGAGGTCGGATCGGGACGGAACTGCGGCGATGTCCGGAGCTCTAGGACGGTCGCCTTCCGGGAGGCCGGCGCAGTCGGCTCTTGTGAGGTCGGGCCGATCGCCCTTTGTGGGGTCGGGTCAGTTGGCTCTTGTGACGTCGGGTCGATCGCTCTTTGTGGGGTCGGGTCAGTCGGCTCTTGCGAGGTCGGGTCGGTTGGCTCGCGTGAGGTCGGGTTGATCGCCCTTTGCGGGGTCGGGTCGGTCGGCTCCTGCGAGATTGGGACGATCGACCTTTGTGGGGGCAGGTGGCCCGGCTCTTGTGAGGTCGGGATCGGGGCTTGGGGTGCGGCTGGGGCGGCGGCCTTCCGCGAGGCCGGGTCGGTCGGTTCTTGCGAGGTTCGGGCGGTCGCCTGTCGAAAGGCCGGGTCGGTTGGCTCTTGCGAGGCTTGGGCGGTCGTCTGTCGAGGGGGTGGGTCGGTTGCCTCTTGGGAGCCTTGGGCGGTTGCGTCCCGCGAGGCCTCGTCGGTTGCCCTTCGGCGGGTCGGATCCGCTGGTTCTTGCGGGGCTGGAGGTCGTGGTGGGGCTGGGGCGGTTGGCTGTTGCGGGGTTGGACCTGTTGTTACTTGCGAGGTTGGGACGGTTGGGGCGGAGGAGGCCAGGGTGGGTCTGTTACCGGCATCTGTTGAGATGCGGGACGAGGGTTTGGTCGGTGACTCGGTAGAGGGTGAGTGCGGGGGTGACTCGGGGGGTTTCTGGGAGGCCGCGCTGGGAGATTCGGCGCCCTGGCGGCCAGTGGGTGTGGACGTGGAAGAGTCGCGCTGGGAAGAGCAGGGAAGGATGAGGCGGACGACGTTGTTCGGGTGAGAGTCCAGGAGGACCTCCACGTCGGCGTCGGAGATCAGGTCGTACGGTGGGGAGGTCACCTTGGCGGGATCTTCGACAGCGAAACGCACGCCTCGGAAGGGCCGTAGCACCAGTCCATCGGGTACCGGCAGTTCAGGAGTCCCCATACCGGGCATGCTCCCATAAATGCTTGCGCCTTCCGGAAGTCGCCCCATGGTTGCAGTCGTACTCGTTCCGAGGCAGGGCGGGACGAGGTCACCGTACAGCGATGAAGGAGTCCCTCACGCATGTCTCAAGATGGAAATGTTCACGATGAGAACGCCGGCCTCCCCGGGGGCGGTGTTTACGATTGGTACCAGCGCGGGGTGAAGTTGCTGAAGGAAGGCAGCCCCGCTGCCGCCGCGGCATTGCTTGAGAGGGCCGCCTCGGCTGAGCCCGAATCGCGCAGCATTCTGGAGGCGTTGGCGCGGGCGCAGTTCAACTCCCGTCAGTACGCGGAGGCGGCGGCCAGTTTCCGGCAGATCGTGAATGCTAATCCGGCCGAGGATTATGCGTACTTCGGGCTTGGATTGTCGTTGTGGCGGACCGGAGATGTGGAAGGAGCCCAGGAACCGCTGGCCATCGCGGTGGCCATGCGGCCAGACGAAGGGCATTATGTGTCGGCTTTGAAGAGCGTGCGCGCCACTTTGCGAGCCCGCCGGGAAATGTAGGCGGTCGGCCCGCGGCCGCGTGGACACGGGTGGATCAGGACCCCCTGCCTGGGGGTGGGAGCCGCTCAGGTTCCATGGACTGTGGGAGCCGCTCAGGTGTCCCATGAACTGTGGGAGCGCCATACGCTGCGGGAGTCGCTCAGGTGTGCCATGCGCTGCGGGAGCCGCTCAGGGAGCTTTATGCGGGGACGAGGGGCGCATGCTTCGGCGTCCCCGCGTGGGTGCGGGAGTCGGTCAGGCGCCCCGTGTCGGGGGTGCGGGTGGTCGATTCATGTGAGGCGCGGGTCCGTTGGTGTGCGGCTGGCGCTGCGAGGGGCCAACCCTACGAGGGGCCAACGCTGCGTGAGGTCGAGGCTGCGTGAGGTCGAGGATGTCAGGCGTGCAGTGGACGCGCAGGTGCCACAGGGCGATCGTCACTGGCCGATGCGCCCGTCGATTCGCTCCCGTAGCAGGTCGACGTGGCCCATGTGGCGGCCGTACTCCCAGATCATGCCCAGCAGTGCCTCGCGCAGTGACATCAGCCCGCCGCCGCTGCCGTGCAGGTTCAGGGGGTCGTTGGCGGTGATGTCGAGATTGGGTGCCTCGGCCACGAATCGCGTGGAGAAGTCGACCTCCGTGCGCCATGCGTCCCACGCCTCCGTCACCACCTGAGGGTCGGCGATGGCGCCGTCGAAATCGCCATCGCGGTTGGTGTCGGAGCAGAACAGCTTGGGTACGTCCTGGCCTGCCATCAGCACCCGGAACGTCGCCCGCTCCACCTCCGCCAGGTGCCGTACCAGCCCCAGCAGCGACATTGTCGATGGCTCGACGGAACGCCGCGCCATCGCCTCCGCGTCCAGGCCCGCGCATTTCATTTCCAAGGTGAGGCGCGCGGTGCGCAGGGTCTCAATGAGAGAGGTGCGCTCGTCGCCCAGCGTTGGCCCGTTCTCGCGCGGGTCGTCGTCAGAGGGCTTGCCGTCCGCGGTGAACATGTCGGCTCGTCGTGTCGTGGCCATGGCCGCCATCATCGGCGATCACCTCGGCGGCCGACAAGCGAATAACGATGCTCCACTCGTGACCGACGGGTTTCGGGTGCGGTCACTCGTCATTCACTCATCGGTCACTCGGTAATCAGTCAACAGTCATCCAGGGTGCTGGCCGACCTGGATGAAACGTGTATTCACCGGTCATGTCCCGCGCCGTCCGCCATCCGGAGGTCATGCCATCGTCCTGTGCCGTCCGCTGGTCATGCCGAGTGCCGTGCCGTGCGGGATCCATCGGTTATGCGTTGTTGCGTGTGGCGTTGGCGGTGATGGCTGCCTGGTAGTACGCCGCCAGGCCCGGGGCCGTTTCGTCGATGGTGTTGGTGAAGCGGGGGTCGGAGACGTACAGGTCGCCGAGGCCGCGGTGGATCTCGTACGTGCACTCGTAGCACCAGCGGGTGATGTGGGCACGGTGTTCTTCCGCCAGCGCCATGGCCACCTCGCCGTCCGCCGGCGCGCCCGAGCGCATCGCCTCCGCCATGCGGGTGGTGATCCGGCCCGCCTCCGCCATGAAGCGCTGCCAATCCTGCTTGGTGTACGAGGCCGCGCGGCGTTGCGCGTCCGTCCAGGCCGCCGTGCCGCCCCAGCGTCGCTCAGCCTCGGCCGCGTGCTCGTCCGGGTCGAAGGTGCCGAACAGTTCGGTACGTTCCGCCGCCGTGAGGTTCAGGTTCGCGGACATGTCATCCTTCCTCTAGGTGGGTACGAGAGCGACGCTAAAGTCTCACGTAACGTGAGAGTCAAACGGGAAGAGGCGCTGTGCTGATCGACGGCTATGACACCCTGCTGCTCGACCTCGACGGCGTGGTCTACCTGGGCGCCCACGCGGTGCCGGGGGCTCCGGCGGCGCTGGAGGAGGCGGGGCGGCGCGGCGTCCGGCTGGCGTACGTGACCAACAACGCCTCTCGTACACCGGCCGCCATTGCCGCCCACCTGCGCGAACTTGGCGCGCCCGCCACGGCGGAGGACGTCGTGACCTCGGCGCAGGCCGCGGCCCGGCTGATCGCCGAGAGGGTGCCGGCCGGCTCGAACGTGCTCGTGGTCGGCGGGTCGGGGCTGCGGCTGGCCGTACGGGATCGCGGCCTTCGCCCTGTTTCGACCGCCGCCGACTCGCCCGTCGCCGTGGTGCAGGGGATCGCACCCGGATTGTCGTACGGGCTGCTGTCGGAAGGGGCGCTGGCGGTGCGGCAGGGGGCGTTGTTCGTGGCCTCCAACGGGGACAGCACGATGCCGACCGGCCGGGGGGAGTTGCCCGGGAACGGGGCGATGGTGCGGGTGATCGCCGCTGCCACCGGGGTTGAGCCGATTTATGCGGGCAAGCCGGATCCGCCCCTGCATCGGGAGTCGATGATCCGTACGGGGGCGCGGCGGCCCCTGGTCGTGGGAGACAGGCTCGACACCGACATCGAGGGGGCCTCCAACGCGGGAGTGGAGAGCCTGCTGGTGCTGACCGGGGTCGCCACGGCGGTCGACGCGCTGACCGCCGGGCCCCGGCATCGGCCCACGTACGTCGGTGAGGACCTGAACGCGCTGCTGCTGCCCTACCCCGAGGTGCGCGACGGCGCCTGCGCGGGATGGCGGGCCAGGTGGCGGGACGGGGTGTTGCACCTGGAGGGCGACGGCGAGCGGATCGACGGGCTGCGGGCCGCGTGCGCCGCCGCCTGGGCGCTGGCGGGGGACGGGCGCGTCGATGAGGACGCGGTCAAGCCGGTCCTGGACCTCATCGGGTGATCCGCGTCAACAGCCAATAAGATCATTGACCATTGACGCGGGTGAACGGCCCCTCGGACGTGCCTCAGGGCCTCTCCCGTTGAACTGCCCGTTGGACGTGCCTCAGGACCTCTCCCGCCCAACGGTCCCTCGGGCGTGCCTCAGGGCCTCTCCCGTGCGGGAGCCCGTCCCTCAGATCAGTCTGCGCAGGCGCAGCAGGTCGCCGAAGCTCGCGTCGATCTTCACCCGCCCTCCGAGCAGCGCGCGCGCCAGGTCCAGCTCTCCGTCCACCAGCGCGACCAGATCGTCGCTCACGATCGTGAGCTTGACGTCGGCGGACTTGCCGTCCGACGGCGGCTCCTGCGTGAACGGATCCAGGCCCCCGTGGTGCAGCCGGCCGTGGAAGGTCACGTCGAGATCGGACACCCGGCAGCTGACCGTGCGCTCGACCACATGCTTGGCACGGTCCTCCTCATCGATCTCGTCGAACTGCGCGACGAGCTTGGCCAGTGCCGCCCGGCACTCCTCGACGCTTGCCATGATGCGCCATCCTTTCTTCCTTTTGCGGACGGTAGCGTTCCACATCACTAGCACCCCTGTATGACTCTCAACGTGTGACACGCCTGCCAAGGTCCCGGGCGCTCGCGCGAGGCGTTACGGTCGAGTCATGAGTGAGGTGCCGGAGAGGACCGGCGACGAGCGGGTCGACGCCATCGTGGCGGACCTCGGCCGGCTGGGCGAGCTGCCCGTGAGCGAGCATGTCGCGGTCTTCGACGAGGCGTTCTCCGGCCTGGAGGGCGTGCTCGCCGCCGTGGACGAGGCGGCGGAGGAGGCCCAGGAGCGGCAGTCGGACGGGCATCAGGCTGTGGAACGCCGGTGAGCCGTAGGATCCGGCTCGACAGCGAGCTCGTACGCCGCGGCATGGCCAGATCGCGTGAGCAGGCCGCCCAGCTCATAGAGGCCGGCCGGGTCAGCGTCGGCGGCCAGCGGGCCCACAAGGCGGCCACCCAGGTCGAGACCGCCTCCGCCATCGTCGTGGCCGCCTCGGAGGACGGGCCCGACTACGTTTCGCGCGGAGCGTACAAACTGCTGGGGGCGCTCGACGCGTTCGGGAGCCTGGAGGTGGCGGGCCGCCGCTGCCTCGACGCGGGCGCCTCCACCGGCGGGTTCACCGACGTGTTGCTGCGCCGCGGCGCAGCGCACGTGCTGGCCGTGGACGTCGGCTACGGGCAGCTCGCCTGGTCGCTGCGCAGCGATGATCGGGTGACCGTCATGGAGCGCGTCAACGTCCGCGAACTGACCCCCGACATGGTCGGGGAGCCGCCCACGCTGATCGTGGGCGATCTGTCGTTCATCTCGCTGCGGCTCGTACTGCCCGCGCTCGCCGAGGTCGCCGCGCCCAGGGCCGATTTCGTGATGCTGGTGAAGCCTCAGTTCGAGGTGGGCAAGGACCTGGTCGGGGCGGGCGGCGTCGTGCGCGACCCCGAGCTGCGGGCGCGCTCCGTGCGTGACGCCGCGGGCAAGGCGCGGGAGCTGGGGCTGAGCGTGCGCGGAGTGACCGCCAGCCCGCTGCCCGGTCCGTCGGGAAATGTGGAATATCTGCTCTGGCTGGGCAAGGGAGAGGGCGAGCCCCAGGTCGCCGACCTCGAGGCCGAGATCCAGCGTGCCGTGGCGGAAGGGCCGCAATGAATCGCACCGTGCTGGTCGCCGTGCACACCGGGCGTGGCGCCGCCATAGACAGCGCCCGGCTGGTCATCAGACGGCTGGCCGACGCCGGAATCACCGTCAGGGTGCTGGACACCGAATGCGCCGAGATCGGCTGCGACGAGGCCGACGCGGTGCCCGCCGATCCGGGCGCGGCCAAGGACGCCGAGGTCATGATCGTGCTCGGCGGTGACGGGTCCCTGCTGCGCGCCGCCGAGCTGGCCAGGCCCGCGGCCACGCCGCTGCTGGGCGTCAACCTGGGACACGTCGGCTTCCTGGCCGAGGCCGAGGTCGCCGACCTTGCCGCGGCGGTCGACAGCGTGGTGGCCGGGCGCTACGACGTCGAGGAGCGGATGACCATCGATGTTCTCGCCAGGCAGAACGGCCGGGTCCTGGCCGACACCTGGGCGCTCAACGAGGTCACCGTCGAGAAGCAGGAGCGCATGCTGGAGGTGGTCGCCGAGATCGACGGCCGGCCGCTGTCCAGATGGGGGTGCGACGGCGTGATCTGCGCCACTCCGACCGGTTCGACCGCGTACGCGTTCTCCGCCGGCGGCCCCATCGTCTGGCCCGAGGTCGAGGCGCTGCTCATGGTGCCCATCAGCGCGCACGCGCTGTTCGCCAAGCCGCTGGTCGTCTCCCCGCGCTCCACCCTGGCCGTCGAGATACTGCCCGACACGCCTGGCGGCGTTCTGTGGTGCGATGGGCGGCGGAGATTCGAGCTTCCGTCCGGGACGCGGGTGGAGGTCCGCAGGGGGGCCGAGCCCGTACGGCTGGCCCGGCTGCACGGGGTGGAGAGCACCGGCGCGCCGTTCACCGACAGGCTGGTCGCCAAGTTTGAACTACCCGTTCAGGGGTGGCGCGGAAGGGCGCGACCCTGAGTCAATTGAGGTGAGAACGCGTAGGATCACGTGGGCGTGGCAGGCCGTCCCCAGCGGTCCAGCGCAGGCAGCGGCGTCACACACGGCAGGGAACGGGAGTGGGCAGTGCGACCAAGGGTCGAGGAGGTCCGCATCCAGGGGCTCGGCGTCATCGACGAGGCCGTCCTCGAGCTTTCGCCGGGCTTCAACGTGGTCACCGGTGAGACGGGCGCGGGCAAGACGATGGTCGTCACCGGGCTCGGGCTGCTGTTCGGCGGCCGGGCCGACCCCTCGCGCGTACGGCCGGGGGCCGACAAGGCCAACGTGGAGGGCACGCTGGTCATCGAGCCGGGCGGCCGCGTCGCGCAGCAGGTCGAGGACATCGGGGGAGAGGTCGAGGACGGCGAGCTGATCATCTCGCGCACCGTTTCCTCCGAGGGCAGGTCCAGGGCGTGGCTGGGCGGGCGCACGGTGCCCGTCGGCACCCTGACCTACCTGGCCGACGACCTGGTGGCGGTGCACGGGCAGATGGATCAGCAGCGGTTGCTGCAGCCGGCCAGGCAGCGGGCCGCGCTCGACCGTTACGCCGGCAACGCACTGGTCAAGCCCCTGCGGGCGTACGGGCAGGCGTACAAGCGGCACAAGCAGGTGGGCGCGCTGCTCGACGAGCTGACCACCAGGGCCAGGGAGCGCGCGCAGGAGGCCGATCAGCTGCGGTTCGGGCTGGAGGAGATCGAGAAGGTCGATCCCAAGCCGGGTGAGGACGATGACCTGCGCGGCGAGGAGGAGCGGCTCTCGCACGCCGACGCCCTGCGCAGCGCCGCGACGAGCGCGCACACCGCGCTGCTGGGCGACCCGATGGAGGCCGCGGGCGGGCCGCACGACGTGGCCTCCCTGCTGGGGGAGGCGCGCTCGGCCGTGGAGGCGGTACGCGACTTCGACAGCCAGCTCGCCGAGGTGGCCGACCGGCTGGCCGAGGCCGGATACCTGATCTCCGACGTGGCCACGGATCTGGCGGCGTACGCGGAGTCGATCGAGGCCGACCCCGCGCGGCTGGCGGCGGTGCAGGAACGCCGGTCGGTGTTGTCCGGGCTGATCCGTAAATATGCCGTGGACAGCGCGGGCGTCCTGGCATGGGCGCAGCAGTCGGCCGCCCGACTGGAGGAGCTCGAAGGCGACGACGAGCGCATCGGGGAGCTGACCCGCGAGCACGAGGAGCTGACCGCCCGGCTGACCGAGCTGGCCGCCGAGCTCACCCAGGTGCGCGAGGCCGCGGCCGAACGGTTCGGCCAGGCCGTGACCGAGGAGCTGACCGCGCTGGCCATGCCGCACGCCCGGGTCGTGGTCCAGCTCACGCTGAGCGAGGAGTTCGGGCCCGAGGGCCGCGACGAGGTGGAGCTCCGGATGGCGGCACACCCCGCCGCGCCGCCGCTGCCGCTCAACAAGGGTGCCTCCGGTGGTGAGCTGAGCCGCGTGATGCTCGCGATCGAGGTGGTCTTCGCCGGCGCGGATCCCGTGCCGACTTTCGTGTTCGACGAGGTGGACGCGGGTGTCGGCGGCAAGGCGGCGGTCGAGATCGGGCGCCGGCTGGCCAGGCTCGCCCGTACCGCGCAGGTGATTGTCGTCACACATCTGCCGCAGGTCGCCGCCTTCGCCGACCAGCATCTGGTGGTCGAGAAGGCGAGTGACGGCAGCGTCGTGCGCAGCGGCGTCGTCACGCTCAATCACGAGGGCCGGGTGCGTGAGCTCTCCCGGATGCTCGCCGGTCTCGAGGACTCCGAGCTGGGCCGGGCGCACGCGGAGGAACTGCTGGGGCTCGCCGCGGCAGACAGGTGATCCTGAGTGACATAAGGGACACGCCGCGTCATGCGTGGCCTCCGCGCTGTTTTGCTCTGGCAGGATGGTCTTGATGAAGGTTCCGGGAAGCAAAATGCCGGGCCTCCGCGGTAGGAAGGTCGAGGACCTTCCCGGTGTAACGGCAGTGGCGAGGATCGACCGGCGGACCAAGAGGCTGACAAAACGTCTCCAAGCCGGGGAAATTGCGATTATCGATCACGTCGACGTTGACCGGGTCAGCGCGGAGGCGCTCGTCGCGTGCGGAGCCGCGGCCGTCGTCAACGTGGCCAGCGGCATCAGCGGGCGCTACCCCAACCTGGGGCCGCAGATCCTGCTGGAAGCCGGCGTGCCGTTCGTTGACAACGCCAACCAGGAATTGTTCGAGCGCGTCAAGGACGGCGACGTCGTACGCGTCTGCGAGGGGGTCGTCTACCTCGACGAAGACGTGGTCGGCAAGGGCGAGGAGCAGACCAACGAGGCCGTCGAGTCCGCCATGGCCGAGGCACGCGCCGGTCTCGCCGTGCAGATCGAGGCTTTCGCCGTCAACACGATGGAGTACGTTCGCGGTGAGGGCAAGCTTCTCATCGACGGAGTCGGCGTGCCTGAGATCCGCACCCCCATGGAGGGCAGACATGTCCTCATCGTGGTGCGCGGGTATCACTACAAGGAAGACATCGCCACCCTGCGGCCGTACATCCGCGAATACCGGCCCGTGCTCGTCGGCGTGGACGGCGGGGCGGATGCGCTGCTGGAGGCCGGCTACCTGCCCGACGTGATCGTCGGTGACTTCGACTCGGTCTCCACCAAGGCCCTGACCTGCGGCGCCGAGCTCGTCGTACACGCCTACCGCGACGGCAGGGCGCCCGGCCTGGAGCGCGTGCACCAGCTCGGCCGCGAAGCGGTGATCTTTCCCGCCACCGGCACCAGCGAGGACATCGCGATGTTGCTGGCCGACGACAAGGGCGCCGAGCTGATCGTCGCCGTCGGCACGCACGGCACGCTGGAGGAGTTCCTCGACAAGGGGCGCTCCGGCATGGCCAGCACCTTCCTCACCCGGCTGATCATCGGCAGCAAGCTCATCGACGCCAAGGGCGTCAGCAGGCTCTACCGCAGCCGCATCACCACCTCCCAACTGCTCCTGCTCGTGATCACGGCGCTGATCACCATGGGGGTCGCGCTCTTCATGTCGCCGCTCGGCCAGACCTGGCTGAACGGCCTGCAAGACCTCTGGAACGCATTCATCTTCTGGCTGGTCGGACTCTTCTCGTGATCGATTTTCGCTACCACCTCGTCTCCATCGTCGCCATCTTCCTGGCCCTGGCGGTGGGCATCGTCATGGGCACCACACTGCTGCAGGATCCGGCGGTCCAGTCCGCCAAGGAGGTCGCCGCCGCGGTCACCAAGTCCAACGACGAACTGCGCGCGGAGATCGACACGCTGCGCGGGCGCGAGGCCGGCAACGACACCCTCATCGCCTCCTCGACCGCTGACCTGGTGGCCGGCGACCTGACCGGTCAGCAGGTGCTGCTGATCGAGACGCCGGGCTCCAGCAGCACCGTGCGCGAGGCCACCCAACTCGTACTCGAACAGGCCGGCGCGGAGATCCCCGGGCGGATCACGCTGACGGAGAAATTCTTCGATCCCAAGGGCAAGGGCGTGCTCGACGGCCTGGTCAACCAGCTCAAGCCGGCCAACATGGTCTTCCCCGCCACCGCCACGAGCTGGGACAGGGCCGCCGCGCTGCTCGCCGCCACCTTCGTCACCACCGACCAGGCCCAGGTCGGCACCCCCAACCCCGAGACCGCCGACGTGATCAGCACGTTCGAGGCGGGCGGGCTGCTCAGCGTCGAGGGCGAACCGGCCAAGCGGGCCACGCTCGCGGTGATGTTCGCGCCGGAGAAGGCGTACGAGGGGGAGAACGCCGAGACCCAGGCGGGCGCGCTCGTCTCCGTGGCCGACGGCATCGACGTGGGCGGCAAGGGCACGGTGCTGGCCGGCCTGGCCGCGCCCACCGTGCTGCCCGGTGACGCGATCGCCGCCGTACGCGACGAGAGCGAGGTCTCCAAGCGCGTGTCCACGGTCGACACGGCCGACATGCCCGCGGGCCGGGTCGCGATCGTTTACTCTCTGCGGGAACAGTTGTCCGGGCGGGCCGGCCAGTACGGCATGGGCAAGGGAGCCACGGCGGCCATACCCACGGAAACGTCCGCGACCCCATCCCCCACCACAGAGTCAGGGAGCTGACATGCCTGCCAGCCGGGCCCGTGGCCTGCTGTACGCCCTCGCCGGAGCCGCGATCGGCGCCGTGACCGCCCGCGCCGCCTACGCGGCCTTCACCCGCAACCGGCCCGCCGACCTGAGCGGCCGCTGGACCAGGAAGAACCACCGCGGCGAGCCGATCACCCTGCTCGAAGGCCCCGCGTTCGCGGCCGGGGCGGGCGCCGCCGCCGCGCTCACGCCCGGCCTGCCCGCCCGGGTACGCGCCGCCGCGCTGCTCGCCGGCGTCGGCAGCGGCGCAGTGGGCGCCTACGACGACCTGTACGGCACCACCTCCTCCAAAGGCTTCAAGGGACACCTGACCGCGCTGGGCCGCGGCGAGGTGACCAGCGGCGCCGTCAAGATCCTCGGCATCGGCGCCGGCGGCCTGGGCGCCGCCGCGCTCGTCTCCGAGGGGCCCGTGGACACCCTGGTCAACGGCGCGGCCATCGCGGGCGCCGCCAACCTCGCCAACCTCTTCGACCTGCGGCCAGGCCGGGCCATCAAGGTCGGCCTGCTCACCGGCGGGCCGCTGCTGGCCGCCTCGCTGCTGCGCGGCTCGCCCGCCGCCGCCGCGCTGGCCGCCGCGCCGCTGGGCGCCGCCGCGGCGCTGCTGCCCGAGGACCTGGGCGAGCGCGCCATGCTCGGCGACGCGGGCGCCAACGCCCTGGGCGCCCTGCTCGGGCTGGCCGCCGTCACCAAGCTCGGCCGGCCGGGACGGTACGTGCTGCTGGGCACCGTCGTGGCCTTGACGGCGGCGGCGGAGAAGGTGAGCTTCACCAAGGTGATCGCCGGGAATCCGGTGCTCAACCGCATCGACATGCTCGGCCGCCGCCCGGTCGACACCGTCTGACCCGCCGTTCGCGTGAGGCTCGTGTTCGTGGGGTCGGCATCCGTGGTGTCTGTGTCCCTGCGGTCTGTGTTTCTGCGGTCTGCGCCCCTGTGACGTGGCGAGTCCCATCCGTTCGGTGGCCGCGATTGTCGGCGCCGCCTGCCAGGATGTCTGCGTAGGAGTGAAGCGGCTGCGGGCTGGGGAGGCCGGGTGGGTGTGGTGACGGCGCGGGGCGTCGCGGGTGGTGCGATGCTGATCGGCGCGATCACCGTGCTGGCCCGCGTCATCGGGTTCGGCAAGCAGTACGCCTTCGCCCAGACCGTCGGAACCAACTGCCTGTCCACGGCCTACATGACGGCCAACCAGATCCCCAACATCGTGTTCGAGGTGGTCGCCGGGGGTGCGCTGGCGGGCATGGTCGTCCCCGTGCTGGCCGGCGCCGCCGGGCGGGAGTCGCGCGAGCGGGCGGGGCAGATCGGCTCGGCGCTGCTCACGTGGGTGGTCGTCGTCCTCGTGCCGCTGGGCGCGCTGCTCGCGTTGTTCGCCGGGCCGATCGCCGGCCTGTTCTTCGCCGGCGGCGTCGATCAGTGCGACGTCACCGAGGTGACCGCGGTCGCCACCCGGATGCTGGTGGTCTTCGCCCCCCAGATCCCCCTGTACGGCGTGGCCGTGGTGCTGTACGGCGTCCTGCAGTCGCACAACCGGTTCACCGGCCCCGCGACCGCGCCCCTCGTCTCCAGCATCGTGGTCATCGTGGCCTACCTGCTGTTCGTACCGCTCAGCGGAGAGGTGAGCGATCCGCTGCGAGTGCCGGCCGCCGCCGAACTGGCCTTGTCCGTGGGCACCAGCCTGGGGGTGCTGTTCCTGGTGCTGACCGTGATCGGGCCGGTGGCGCGGCTGGGGATGCGGTGGCGGCCGACATTACGGTTCCCCGACGGGGTGGCCGGGCAGGTGCGCAGGCTCGCCCTGGCGGGCGTCGCGGCGCTCCTGGCTCAGCAGGCCGCCATGATCGTGGTGGTGCTGCTGTCGAACAACGCGATCGGCAACGGGGCCATCGCCGTCTACAACTACGCGTGGGCGATCTACCTGGTGCCGTACGCGGTGCTGGCCGTGCCCATCGCCACCAGCGCCTTCCCCCGGCTGTCCGCGCAGGCGGACGACCCGGAGGCCTTCGCGGCGCTCGCGGCCCGCACGACCCGGGCCGTGGTACTGGTGTCCGGGCTGGCCGCCGGGGTGCTGGCCGCCGCGTCCGGGCCCATCGCGGCGGTGTTCCTCGCGGACAAGAGCGAGGTGCGGCCTCCCGAGGAACTGGCCCTGGCGATCGCGCTGTTCTCGCCCGGTCTGGTGGGATACGGGCTCATCGCGCATCTGAGCCGGGTGTTGTACGCGGCGGGTCGTGGACGTGCCGTCGCGACCGGGACCGTGGTGGGGTGGGGCGTCGTGATGGTCGCCCAGACCGCCTTCGTGCTGGTGCTGCCGGATGAGTGGGGGATCGGCGGGATGGCGCTCGGGATGAGCGTCGGGATGAGCGTGGGCGGGGCCCTGCTGCTCGGGTCCGTGGTGCGTGCGCGGGGGAGCCTGGCCGCGGCCGGGCTGCCGAGGGCACTGGGCGCGGCGGCCGCCGGAGGGGTGCTGGGGTACTTCGCGGGCGGGGGTGTGGTGGCGTGGCTCGGAGCGAGTGGGGTCTGGGCGAACGTGGGGGCTGCCGTACTGGGGGCGGTGGTGGCGCTGGCCGTGGGGGCGGCGGTGGTGGCATCGGTGGATCGGCCGGACGCTGGTGCGGTGGCCGGACTGCTACGGCGGAACTCGTCAGGTTGAGGTGGCCTGTGGTGGGCCCTGTCGGGTTGAGGTGGCTTACGGCGGGGTCTGTCTGGTGGGTGCTGTGGGCTGGGGCTCACTGGGCTGTGGTGGTCTGCGGTGGGCTTGAGGGCCGGGCGGGCGGTGGGTTCGCCGTGCGGGGTGCTGGAACTGGCAGGGTTGTGATGGCGCGATGAGGAGGGAGCGGGGCGTGCGGGTGGCATTTGTGTTGGGCACTACGTCCGGGGGGACTGGGCGGCATGTGCTGATGCTGGTCGAGGGGCTCGTGCGCCGGGGGCATCGGGTGGTGGTGGTCGGGCCGGGGAGCGTTGAGGAGCAGTTCTCGTTCGGCGCGGCGGGGGCCAGGTTCGCGGAGGTGGTCGTGTCGGATCGGCCGCATCCGGTGAATGACGCGCGCGCGGTGCTGGCGGTCAGGAGGTTGACCCGCGGGGCCGATGTGGTGCACGCGCACGGGCTGAGGGCTGGGGCGCTGGCCGCGCTCGGGCGGCGGGGGCCGGTGGTGACGCTGCACAACGCGCTGACGGCGGGCGGGTTCGTGGGGCTGGTTTACGGGGTTCTGGAGCGGATCGTGGCGCGGCGGGCCGGGGTTGTGCTGACCGTCTCGCCCGACCTCGGTGAGCGGATGAGGCAGCTCGGCGCGCGTGATGTGCGGGCTGCCGTGATCGCGGCTCCCGTGCCCCGGCCGGCGCGGCGGACGCCTCAGGAGGTCAGGGACGAACTGCAGGCGGGAGAGCGGCCCATCTTGCTGACCGTCGCCAGGCTGGCGCAGCAGAAAGGGCTGGAGACGCTGCTCGACCTCGCAGCCGGCCCGTGGCGAGACAGTGGTGGAGGTTCGGTAAGGGCTGTGAGGGGTGGGGAGCCTCTGTTTGTGGTGGCGGGGGAAGGGCCGTTGCGGGGGGAGTTGGAGCGCCGGATCGAGGCGGAGAAGCTTCCTGTTCGGTTGCTGGGGAATCGGGATGATGTGCCCGACCTGCTCGGGGCTGCCACGGCGTTGGTGATGCCGAGTAGGTGGGAGGGGCAGCCGCTGACGCTCAGGGAGGCGCTCATGACCGGGACCCCGGCCATCGCCTCCGAGGTCGGTGGGATTCCGGAGATCTTGGGGGATGCCGGGATTCTGGTGTCCTATGGGGACGTGGAGGGGTTCCGGGAGGCCGTACGGGAGGTGCTGGGGGTGCCTGGAGCTGCGGAAAG
Organism: Nonomuraea sp. NPDC050404; assembly: GCF_040655495.1. Taxonomy (NCBI): domain Bacteria; kingdom Bacillati; phylum Actinomycetota; class Actinomycetes; order Streptosporangiales; family Streptosporangiaceae; genus Nonomuraea; species Nonomuraea sp. NPDC050404. The sequence continues at coordinate 115,849 of NZ_JBFAKB010000033.1, read as the reverse complement.
GCTGGCTGCGGCGGCCGTGCGGCGAGGGCGTGAGATGCCCGGTGGAGACGAGGCCGTGAACGACGTACTGTCGGTGTACCGGGTGTAGGGCCGGGAGGATGATTACCCGCGTTCTTACGGTTCTCATATACTGCCTGGGTTAGGGAGGGGAGTATCCCTTCGCGACAGCCTCGTCATCACGGTGCAGCCCCGCTCCACGGGGCCCCCGGGGCTGCCGGTCCGCGGTTCGTAGGCGGGCGGGAGAGACCTCCGGCACTGAAGCGCGCATGCCGGAGGGTTGAGTGAGCATACCCACATGGGCCTGGATCGCCGTGCTCGGCGGTCTTCTCCTTGTTCTCGCGATCGACTTGTGGATCGTCGACCGTGGGGAGGCCCGAGAGTTCTCCATGCGACAGGCCGGCTTCTGGGTCACCTTCTATGTCGCGCTCGCCGTCGCGTTCGGAGTGACGTTGTGGCTCACCCTCGGGGGTGACAAGGCGGGGGAGTTCTTCGCCGGCTACATCACCGAGTACAGCCTCAGTGTTGACAACTTGTTCGTCTTCTTCATCATCATGGGCCGGTTCGCGGTGCCGCGGGCGTACCAGCACAAGGTGCTGCTCGTCGGCATTCTGCTCGCCCTCGTGATGCGCGGCATCTTCATCGCGCTCGGCGCGGCGGCGCTCGAACGGTTCAGCTGGCTGTTCTACGTCTTCGGCGCGTTCCTGGTCTACACCGCGATCAATATCGTGCGCCAGCACATCAAGGGCGAAGAAGAGGACGTCAAGGAGAACTTCCTGCTGAAGTGGGTACGCCGGGCGTTCCCCACCACCGAGGGCTATGTCGGCTCCAAGGTCACCGTCAAGATCGACGGCAAGCGCATGGTGACGCCGATGCTCATCGTCATGGTCGCCATCGGCAGCACCGACCTGCTGTTCGCGCTCGACTCGATTCCGGCGATCTTCGGACTCACCAAGGATCCCTTCATCGTCTTCACCGCCAACGCGTTTGCGCTGATGGGGCTGCGTCAGCTCTACTTCCTGCTGGGCGGGCTGCTACAGAGGCTCGTCTACATCAGCTACGGTTTGGCGTTCATCCTGGGGTTCATCGGGGTTAAGCTCGTATTGGAGGCGTTGCATGCCAGCCATGTCTCCTGGGCGCCCGAAATTCCCATCTGGGTGTCGCTCTCGGTCATTGGCGCCACCATGGTGATCACCACGGTGGCGAGCCTGATCAAGGCGCGCATGGAAGCGCGCAAGGGCGAGGAGACGCATCCGGAGCAGGTCTAGCGAAATGGGCTTCGAGGCGCTTTGCTTGTGTAGTTGTGCCGTGTAATAGTTACTGGTTCTGTAACATCACGGCAAAGCGCCCAGTCCAGAAACCACCAAAGGTTGTACGTGTCAGACGATTCTGCCAAGCCGGGCCGTATGAGGCTCGCGCGCGGGGTCTCCCCGTGGCTCCTCCCAACGGCGGCCACGGCGGCCGCCAGTGCACTGCTGACGCTCCGAGACCGGCGATGGGCCCTCGCGGCCCTGCCGCTGAGCGCGCTCACCGGGAGCATGCTCTGGTTCTTCCGCGACCCCGACCGCACGCCGGGCGAGGGTCGCATCCTGTCGCCCGCCGACGGCGTGGTGCAGAGCATCGACCCGTGGCCGGACGGCCGCACCCGGGTGGCGATCTTCATGAGCCCGCTGAACGTGCACGTCAACCGTGCCCCCCTTGCGGGAAATGTCACCTCCGTGCAGCATGTGGCAGGTGGGTTCCTGCCGGCGTTCAACAAGGACAGCGACCAGAACGAGCGTGTGGTGTGGCATTTCGAGACCGCGCTCGGCGACATCGAGATGGTGCAGATCGCGGGCGCGGTCGCGCGTAGGATCGTGCCATACCTGAGCTCCGGGGCGAAGGTGGAGCGGGCAGAGCGGATCGGGCTCATCAGGTTCGGCTCGCGGGTCGACATCTACCTTCCCGAAGGAATCTCCCCCGCGGTGTCCGTGGGGATGAAGACGGTTGCGGGGGTGACCAGAATTGACCGCGGCTGACGCCGGTAGCTGGCAGGCGGACGAGGAAGAGCCTCGCGGTCCCGTCGGCAAGGCGTTCCGCCTGTCCGCCGCGGACTCTCTCTCGCTCGGCAACGCCGTCTGCGGGTTCCTCGCGGTGTGTGTGCTGGCCTCCTCCGCGATCCAGCAGCTCCAGATCGACGGCGGCCGGTTCACGCCCGCGCCCAGCTACTTCGCCACGGCCATCGTGCTGCTGCTCATCGGCGCCACCTGCGACCTGTTCGACGGGCTCGTGGCGCGGCGCTTCCGCGCCTCCGCGATGGGCGCCGAACTGGACAACCTCGCCGACGTCATCAGCTTCGGGTTCGCGCCCGCGTTCATGATCGTCATCTGGGGAGGTTTCACCGCCCAGGTGCCGTTCGCCGCGGTGCTGGCGGCGGCCGCCGCCGTGCTGGTCGCCGGGGTCGTGCGCCTGGCCAGATTCGCCTGCGTCAAGACCAAGAGCGGCGACTTCATGGGCCTGCCCATCCCGATGGGCGCCATGACCGTGATCTCCATCGTGCTGCTGTTCCAGCCGAGCTTCTGGTCCCTGCTGGCCGTGCTCGGCGTGGCCTGGCTGATGGTCAGCCGCATCGAGTACCCCAAGCCGAAGGGGCAGCTCGCCGCGGTCGTGCTTGGGTGGATCATGGTGAACGTGGCCTTCCTGGCCGTCTGGGTGGCCTGGCCCCAGGGTGGTGACCTGCCCATCAAGATCGGGGCGACCATGCAGATCGCGCTCGTGGCGGCGATTCCGCTCCGGGTGCTGTTCTACAAGCGTGAGCAGCGCAAGGAGAAGGAAGCCGAGCGCGTCGGTCACTACAAGGGCTGACCACGACGCCGGCCCCGGCAACGGCCAAGGCCCCCGGCAAGGGCTGAGGCCATGGGCAAGGGCTGAGGTCCAGACAACGGCCAAGGTCACGGGCAAGGGCTGAGGTCCAGACAACGGGCAAGGGCTGAGGTCTCGGCAAGGGCTGGGGGCCCGAGGGCTGGCCACGAGGGTTAACCGATCCGTAAGTAACAGGATTTTTCGTCTTACTTCGGCTTTGATGGATCCATGTCGGCCACGCCGCGCGAGCACACGCGTACGTACTACCTCGGCAAACTGGCGACGGAGCTGGAACAACGCGGGCTGAGCGCCGTGCTGCGGCCCTACCCGCCCGCGTTGCGCATCAGCCACCCCGATGCGGCCATGCTGGCCGAGACCGTGGACTGCGTGCCGCATTCGGAGGGATGGTCCTACCGCTGGTCGTGGGGCGAGGTCGTCGGACTGGCCGATGACCCCGCCCACGCGGCCGAACGCATCGTACGCGTGCTGGCCGCCCGCCGATGAGGCCCCGCCGTTCCTCGATCTACCAGCCCCTGGTCTTCCACTGCGGCAGCGCGGGACGCTCCACGCCCAGGGTCGTGTCCTTGCCGTGGCCCGGGTAGACCCAGGTTTCGTCGGGCAGCCGGTCGAAGACGCGCTCCACCACGTCGGTGTAGAGCTGGGTGAAGCGCTCGGGGTCCTTCCAGGTGTTGCCGACGCCGCCGGGGAACAGCGAGTCGCCGGTGAACAGGTGCGAGCCCGCCGGGCCGCCGTCGTACAGCAGGGCGATCGAGCCCGGCGTGTGGCCCCGCAGGTGGATGACCTCCAGCGTGATCGCGCCGAACGTGATCGTGTCGCCGTGCTCGACCGTGCGGTCCACCGGCACCGGCAGGGCGGGCGCGTCGAGCGGATGGGCGAGCACCTGCGCGCCCGTCACCTTGACCACCTGCTCCAGCGCCTGCCAGTGGTCGCCGTGCTGGTGGGTGGTCACGATCGCGCCGGCGGGCCGCTCGGCCATCAGGGCGAGCAACCTGTCGGAGTCGGCAGCGGCGTCGATGAGCAGGGACTCCTCCGTTTCGGAGCAGCTCAGCAAATAGGCGTTGTTGTCGTACGGGCCGACGGCGAGCTTGCAGATCGTCAGCGCAGGCAGCTCGCGCACGTCGGCGGGGCCGCCGACCTGGACGTCACCTGTGTAGGTCATGGATAGTCCTTCGGGGGCGTCGCGGGTAGATCAGCGGGGGCCGGCAGCGTCAGCCACGGCGGCGGTTCTGGAAGACTGGCGCCCCCGGGACCTGGCGTGTGCGACTGCCCCGCGGGCAACAGACTAACGCCCTCACCCCCGGACCTGCCGGTGAGCCAGGCCAGCATGTCGCTCGCGGCGCCCTGGACGACGGGGCCGTCGCCGAGGTCGCGCCAGCGGGCGCCCCCGGACCCGGGCGTGGCCGGGAACTCGGGTACGGAGGCGGGGGCCAGGAGGCGGATCTCGCTCACCGTGCTGCGGGCGCGGGACCAGGTGGCCAGGCAGTCGTGGAGCTCGCGGCGGACGAATGAACCGGGCCAGTCTCCCGGGCCGTAGCCGGCGGCCAGGTCCACGTGGTGGAAGCCGACCTCGCGCAGGCGGCGTACCAGGACGTACCAGGCGGGGTGGGGCGGCGGGCGCATGCCCTCGACGGGGGCCTGCCAGGCCGGCTCGGGCAGGTCGCGGACGGCGGTGGCGAAGCGGGCGGCGCCGTCCGCGAGGTCGGCCAGGAGGCGGGCCGCGGGGCGGGCGGCGGTGGCCTCGATCTCCTGGGCCCTGGCCTCGTAGGAGGCGTACTGCGGAATTCGTACGCCGGTCTTGGCCCAGGTCAGGAGGTTGATGTAGGAATCGGCGTTCCTGGCGACATGAGTGAGGACGTGTCCCTTGGTCCAGCCGGGCAGGAGGGAGGGGGTGGCGATGTCGGCGTCGGACAGGGACGCGGCCGTGGCCAGCAGCTGGTTGGTCGCCGAGGCCAGCTCGGCCTGCAGCGCGGGTAGGACGGTCATGTCTGGATATTTCATCATCTAGGGTGGCTGGCGCGGGAAGGGCATAAAACCGCAGGTCACGAGGTTGAATGTTGAAGAGTTCCTTCCCTCGTGGGAGATGGCCGTACTCTGTCAGGGACGGATTTTCGGGGGCCGCGCAGCGGGCCAGCCGAAATTGTCGGAGCCGCCGTCTACCATCCCCCGTGGACCTATCCGCCTTTCGACTTCCGGGATCGCCGTGGCAGACCGCCTGATCGTGCGTGGTGCACGAGAACACAACCTCAAGGACGTCTCGCTGGACCTGCCGCGAGACTCACTGATCGTCTTCACCGGCCTGTCCGGCTCCGGTAAGTCGAGCCTGGCCTTCGACACGATCTTCGCTGAGGGGCAGCGGCGTTACGTCGAGTCGTTGTCGGCCTACGCACGCCAGTTCCTCGGCCAGATGGACAAGCCCGACGTGGACTTCATCGAAGGCCTGTCGCCGGCGGTCTCCATCGACCAGAAGGCCACCAGCAAGAACCCCCGCTCGACCGTCGGCACGATCACCGAGGTCTACGACTACCTGCGGCTGCTCTGGGCGCGCATCGGAAAGCCGCACTGTCCCGTGTGCGCCCGCCCGATCGCCAGGCAGACCCCGCAGCAGATCGTCGATCGGGTGATGGACCTGGAGGAGGGCACCAGGTTCCAGGTGCTCGCGCCGGTCATCAGGGGCCGCAAGGGCGAATACGCCGAACTGTTCCGCGAACTGCAGACCAAGGGGTTCGCCAGGGCCAGGGTGGACGGCACCGTCGTACGGCTGGAGGAGCCGCCGACGCTGAAGAAGTACGAGAAGCACGACATCGAGGTCATCGTCGACCGCCTGTCGGTCAAGGAGTCCGCGCGGCGCAGGCTCACCGACTCGGTCGAGACGGCCCTGCAACTGTCGGGCGGCACGATCACGCTGGAGTTCGTCGACCTGGCGGAGGACGACCCCGGCCGTGAGCGCTTCTACTCCGAGCACCTCTACTGCCCCTACGACGACCTGTCGTTCGAGGAGATGGAGCCGCGCTCGTTCTCCTTCAACTCGCCGTTCGGCGCCTGCCCCGAGTGCACGGGCCTGGGCACCAAGATGGAGGTGGACCCCGACCTGGTGGTGCCCGACCCCGAGCGGACGCTCGGCGACGGCGCCATCCACCCCTGGTCCGGCGGCCACACCAGCGAATACTTCGCCAGGTTGATCGAGGCGCTCGGCCACACGGTCGGGTTCACGCTGGAGACGGCGTGGGAGAGGCTGCCGAAGAAGGCGCAGAAGTCGCTGCTGTACGGCCACGACGAGCAGGTGCACGTCCGTTACGCCAACCGCTTCGGCCGTCAGCGCTCCTACTACACCACCTACGACGGCGTCATCCCGTGGGTGCAGCGCCGGCATGCCGAGGCCGAGAGCGACGCGGCGCGCGAGCGGTTCGAGGGCTACATGCGCGAGATCCCCTGCCCCGCCTGCAAGGGGGCCAGGCTCAAGCCGGTCACCCTCGCGGTCACGGTGGCCGGGAAGTCGATCGCCGAGGTCGCGGCCATGTCGATCGGCGAGTGCGCCAAGTTCCTGGCCGCGCTCAAGTTGTCCGACCGCGACATGCAGATCGCCGAGCGGGTGGTCAAGGAGATCAACGCCCGCATGGGCTTCCTGCTCGACGTCGGCCTGGACTACCTGACCATGGACCGCGCCGCCGCCACCCTGGCGGGCGGCGAGGCCCAGCGCATCAGGCTGGCCACGCAGATCGGTTCCGGCCTGGTGGGCGTGCTGTACGTGCTGGACGAGCCGTCCATCGGCCTGCACCAGCGCGACAACATGCGCCTGCTGGACACGCTGGTCAGGCTGCGCGACATGGGCAACACGCTCATCGTGGTCGAGCACGACGAGGACACGATCGCCGCCGCCGACTGGGTGGTCGACATCGGGCCCGGCGCCGGCGAGCACGGTGGCCAGGTCGTGGTGTCCGGCACTGTCAAGGACCTGCTCGCCAGCGAGGAGTCGTTGACGGGGGCGTACCTGTCCGGGCGCAGGAGCATCGCCATCCCCGCCAAGCGCCGCAAGCGCGACAAGAAGCGGCAGATCACGGTCAAGGGGGCGCGCGAGCACAACCTCAAGGGCGTCGACATCGACTTCCCGCTGGGCGTGTTCACGGCGGTCACGGGCGTGTCGGGGTCGGGGAAGTCGACGCTGGTCAACGACATCCTCTACAGCGCGCTGGCCAAGGAGCTCAACGGGGCGCGCACGGTGCCGGGGCGGCACTCGCGGATCAACGGCATGGACCAGGTGGACAAGGTGGTCCACGTCGACCAGTCGCCGATCGGGCGTACGCCGCGCTCCAACCCGGCCACCTACACCGGCGTCTTCGACCACGTGCGCAAGCTGTTCGCGGCCACCACCGAGGCCAAGGTGCGCGGCTACCAGCCGGGGCGCTTCAGCTTCAACGTCAAGGGCGGGCGCTGCGAGGCGTGCGCGGGCGACGGCACCATCAAGATCGAGATGAACTTCCTGCCGGACGTCTACGTCCCCTGCGAGGTCTGCCACGGCGCCCGCTACAACCGGGAGACGCTGGAGGTCCACTACAAGGGCAAGACGATCGCCGAGGTGCTCGACATGCCGATCGAGGAGGCCCTGGGCTTCTTCGAGGCCATCCCCGCGATCAAGCGGCACCTGCAGACGCTCAACGACGTGGGGCTGGGCTACGTACGGCTGGGGCAGCCCGCGACGACGTTGTCCGGCGGTGAGGCGCAGCGGGTCAAGCTGGCCTCCGAACTGCAGCGGCGGCAGACCGGGCGGACCATCTACGTCCTGGACGAGCCCACCACCGGGCTGCACTTCGAGGACATCCGGCGGCTGCTCGGGGTGCTCGGGCGGTTGGTGGACGGCGGGAACACCGTGATCGTCATCGAGCACAACCTCGATGTGATCAAGACCGCCGACTGGATCATCGACATGGGGCCAGAGGGCGGGTCGCGCGGCGGCACGCTCGTGGCCAGCGGGACGCCGGAGGAGGTCGCGCTGGTGGAGGAGAGCCACACGGGGCGCTTCCTGCGGAAGATCTTCGAGTTCTGACCTCGCGACGGACACCGCGCAGGCCCGCTCGCCGGAAGACGGCGGGTCTGCGCGGTGTGGCATCGGCGCACGGCGGGGGTCAGCGGGTCGCCGCGGGCCGGGCGGCGCGGGTGCGGCGCTTGGCGGCGTCGCCGCGTTCCAGCCACCACTCGGCCAGCAGCAGCGGCAGCACCCAGCCGAGCCAGGCCGCCAGCGCGCTGACCGTGCTGCCCAGCAACATCGGGTCGCCGTGGAAGGCCGTGTCGAGCTGCGGCTCCAGCAGGATGGTGAAGACGGCGCCGTAGAGCCGGTTGGTGATGATGGACATCGTCAGGGCGAAGCTGCGCACCATCCACCGGCGGTGGTCGACGAATCTGCGCTTCCTGGCCATGCGCCACCCCGTCAGCGTGCAGCCGATCCAGAGCAGCGCCAGCAGTACGTTGCTGGCCATCGTGACCGGGCCGAACGGGGTCGCCAAGCCGACCGTGAGACCCAGCAGGCCACTCGGCAGGCAGCCGCCGAACACGTACACGCGGCCGATCACGCGGTGCGCGCGGGGATGGCGTGCGCGGAACCACGGCCAGATCTGCAGGCAGCACGTGATCATCGCGATCGACCCGAACACCACGTGCAAGGAGAGCACCGCGAAGTGCGGCGGGAAGAAGTCCGGGGCGGGCACGCGGGACTGGCCGGGGTCCATCGACAGGTACGGCGGCAACGAGAACGCCAGGAAGGCGGCCGCCACCACCATCAGCGGCGCCACCCAGGGACGACGCCACCAGCGGACACGGGCAAGGTGGGCGGGGCGTTCGGCCGGAGCCGAGGTCGGAGAGGTCATGGGAGCAGGCTGGAGCCCGGTCCTGACCGTGGACCGACCGTGGGCCTACCGTGCGCTGACCGCTTCCGCCGCTGATCGGTGCGTACGTCGCCGCAGGCCGGAGTCCGGCACCCGATCGGCGGACCGGCGGGTGGCGTCAATAAAGTTGAGGTCTGGGTAACAGCCGCACCTCGGGGAGGCAAAGGGGTGCGAGCGCGGACGAAATCCTATGAACCGGGGGCGGAGCCATGTCGGAAAACAGGCTGGGACGGCGGGAGGTGCTGGGCGCGACCGGCGTCGCCGCGTGCGGGCTGGCGCTGGCCGCGTGCGGCGGCGGCGGGGGAGCGCAGGCCCAGCCGAGCCTCAAGGGCAAGGTCCTGGCCAAGACGGCCGACGTGCCCGTGGGCGGCGGCAAGCTGATCGAGGACATGAAGGTCGTGGTGACGCAGCCCACGCAGGGCGTCTACAAGGCGTTCAGCGCGCTGTGCACGCACAAGGGCTGCGAGGTCGGCACCCCCAAGGAGAACGTGATCCCCTGCCACTGCCACGGCAGCGAGTTCGCCGCCGACAGCGGGCAGGCTACCAAGGGGCCCGCCACCGCGCCCCTGCCCTCCTTCAAGGTCAAGGTCGAGGGCGACGGCATCGTGGTGGTCTGAACTGGTAAATGTGCGTACTAACCGGGATTGGCCTCGGGCACGCTGAACCGGCGCGAGGGCGCTGGCCGTACCTGAAGTGAAAGCCAATCTGGGAGGACGCACCATGACGGAAACGACGCGCCGGACGGTGGTGTTGGGCGCCGGGAGTGCCGGACTCGCGGCCGTGCTGACGGCTTGCGCGAGCTACGGCTCGCCGACCACCGAGGCGGATGTCGAGCCACCTGCGGAGGAACCGTCGTCCGACGCACCGAAGGCGGACAGCTCCGACGCACCGGAGGCGGAGGGCGAGGCCAAGCCCAAGGCGCTGGCGGCCACCGGCGACATCCCCGAGGGAGGCGGGAAGGTCTTCAAGAACCAGAAGGTCGTGGTGACGCAGCCGACGGCGGGGGAGTTCAAGGCGTTCAGCGCGGTCTGCACCCATCAGGGCTGCACGGTCGACGAGGTGGCGGACAACACGATCAACTGCCCCTGCCACGGCAGCAAGTTCAGCATCACCGACGGTTCCGTGGCGAACGGGCCGGCGAGCGACCCCCTGGAGGAGAAGCAGATCGAGGTGGACGGGGACAACATCAGACTGGCTTGATCCGCGTCTCATGATTTTCTCACCTGCGTGCGTTTGGGTGAGCGCATGGCAGATGACCTTCAGAGCCGCAGGGCGGTGTTCGCAAGCGTCGGAGCGGGTGGCCTGGCGCTGGCGATCAGCGCGTGCAGCGGCGGCACCGACACGACGACGGCGGGCACCGCCACCGAATCGGCCGCACCAGAATCGGCCGCGGCCACGGCCGGCACGTCACAGTCCGGTGCGCCGCAGGCAGGCGGCGCGCTGGCCAAGACCGCCGACATCCCCGTCGGCGGTGGCACGCTCTTCAAGGACCAGAAGATCGTGGTGACGCAGCCGACCGCCGGGGAGTTCAAGGCGTTCAGCGCGGTCTGTACGCACAAGGGCTGCCCGATCGGCAGCGTGGAGGGCGACGCGATCGTCTGCCCGTGCCACAACAGCAAGTTCGCCATCGCCGACGGCGCCGTCACGGCCGGACCGGCCGAGAAGCCGCTGCCGGCCCAGGAGATCAAGGTCGAGGGCGACCAGATCATGCTGGCCTAGCACGTGTGGAGCCGGGAGGTTGCCCGCCGTACCAACGCGAAGAGTACGGCGGGCAACCTTGTCGGTGGGGCCTACTAGGCTGGAAAACGTGGCGAGATCAGCGGGTAGCACCTTGAGTTTCCGGCCCAAGCCGGGTTCGATCCCCGAATCCCCGGGGGTCTACCGGTTCAGGGACGCCCACGGCCGGGTGATCTACGTCGGCAAGGCCAAGAGCCTGCGGCAGCGGCTCAACTCCTACTTCGCCGACTTCTCCGCGCTGCACCCCCGTACGCAGTCGATGCTGACCACGGCCGCCGACGTCGACTGGACGGTCGTCGGCACCGAGGTGGAGGCGCTGCAGCTCGAATACTCCTGGATCAAGGAGTTCGACCCCCGCTTCAACGTCAAGTACCGCGACGACAAGTCCTATCCCTACCTCGCCGTCACCATGGGCGAGGACTTCCCGCGCGTGCAGGTCATGCGCGGCGCCAAGCGCAAGGGCACCCGCTACTTCGGGCCCTACTCCCATGCCTGGGCCATCCGCGAGACCGTGGACCTGCTGCTGCGGGTCTTCCCCGTGCGCACGTGCAGCAGCGGGGTGTTCAAGCGGGCCGGGCAGATCGGCAGGCCCTGCCTGCTCGGCTACATCGACAAGTGCTCGGCCCCCTGCGTCGGCAAGGTCACGCCCGAGGAGCACCGCGACCTGGCCGAGGACTTCTGCGACTTCATGGCAGGCAACACCAGCCGCTTCATCAAGCGCCTGGAGAAGGACATGCGCGAGGCCGCCGCCGAGCAGGAGTACGAGCGGGCGGCCCGGCTGCGCGACGACATCCAGGCGCTGCAGCGGGCGCTGGAGAAGCAGGCGGTCGTGCTCGGCGAGGGGACGGACGCCGACGTGATCGCGCTGGCCGAGGATCCGCTCGAAGCGGCCGTGCAGGTCTTCTACGTACGCGGCGGCCGCATCCGCGGCCAGCGCGGCTGGGTGGTCGACAAGGTCGAGGAGGTCTCGCCGGGCGAGCTGGTCGAGCAGTTCCTGCTGCAGATGTACGGCGAGGCCAGCCCCGAGTCCATGCCCCGCGAGGTGCTGGTGCCCGCGCTGCCGCCCGACAACGAGGCGGTCGCCGAACTGCTGACCGAGCAGCGCCGCGCCCGCGTCGAGGTGCGGGTGCCGCAGCGCGGCGACAAGAAATCGCTGATGGAGACCGTCGAGCGCAACGCCAAGGAGTCGCTCGCCCAGCACAAGGTGCGCAGGGCCGGCGACCTGACCACGCGGAGCAAGGCGCTGCAGGAGATCGCCGACGCGCTCGACCTCGACCAGGTGCCGCTGCGCATGGAGTGCTACGACGTCTCCCATCTGCAGGGCGAGAACGTCGTGGCCTCGATGGTGGTCTTCGAGGACGGTCTGGCACGCAAGAGCGAATACCGGCGCTTCGCGGTCAAGACCAAGGAGGGCGACGTCGCCTCGATTTACGAGGTGATCATGCGCAGGTTCCGCCGCTACCTGGAGGAGCGCTCGGCCACCGGCGAGCTGGGGGCCGACGACGCGGGCGGCGACGGTGACGGCGGTCACGGGCCCATCGATCCCGAGACGGGCAAACCGCGCAAGTTCGCCTACCCGCCCAACCTCGTGGTGGTGGACGGCGCGGGCCCGCAGGCGGCCGCCGCGCAGCGGGCGCTCGACGAGCTCGGCATCGACGACGTGTCCGTATGCGGGCTGGCCAAACGGCTGGAAGAGGTGTGGTTGCCGGGCGATGACCAGCCGGTGATCATGCCTCGTTCAAGTGAAGGTCTCTACCTGCTGCAGCGGGTGAGAGACGAGGCACACAGGTTCGCCATCACCTACCATCGTTCCAAGAGGTCCAAGACGGTGAAGGAGAGCGCGCTCGACAGTGTGCCCGGCCTCGGGCCGGCGCGCAGGCAGGCGCTGCTCAAGCACTTCGGCTCCGTGAAGAAGCTACGCGAGGCCACTGCCGCCGAAATCTGCGAGGTTCCCGGCATCGGCCCGTCCATCGCCGAGGTCATCGTGTCGACGCTGAAGGGAGAGTCACCTTGATCTCGCCAGGATGCCAGGGTGTCAACGCCGAGTATTCATGTGTCCCCGCCCGCGGGAGCGGGCCGACGGACGGGGTGCGGCGATGAACGCCGGACAAAGTGAGGGGACGAACGCCGGACGGGGTGCGGCGATGAGTGCCGGACGAAGTGAGGCGGCGAACACCGGAAGAGGCGAGACGGCGAGCACCGATCCGGCGTTCGTCATCGTCACCGGCATGTCGGGGGCCGGGCGCAGCACCGCGGCCAAGGCCCTGGAGGATCTGGGCTGGTTCGTCATCGACAACCTGCCGCCCGGGCTGCTGTTCGCGATGGCCGAGGAGGCGGGCAAGGTCAAGCTGGCCGCCGACAAGGTGGCGGCCGTGGTCGACGTGCGCAGCCTGGCCTTCACCACCGACCTCAACGCGGCCATCGAGGAGCTCGAAGGGCGCGGCGTACGCGTGCGGGTGGTGTTCCTGGAGGCCAGCGACGAGGAACTGGTGCGCAGGTTCGAGAACGTCCGCAGGCCCCACCCGCTCCAGGGAGAGGGACGGCTCGTTGACGGGATCACCCGCGAGCGGGGCATCCTGCGCGAGGTGCGCGCGAACGCCGACCTGGTGATCGACACCTCCTCGCACAACGTGCACGACCTCCGCAACAAGATCGTCGCGTACTTCGGCGGGGAGGACCGGCCGGGGTTGCGGCTCAACGTCGTCTCGTTCGGGTTCAAGTACGGCCTGCCCGTGGACGCCGACCTCGTGGTGGACTGCCGGTTCCTGCCCAACCCGCACTGGGTGCCGGAGCTGCGGCCGATGAACGGGCTCGAAGCGCCGGTCAGCGAGTACGTGCTGGGGCAGCCCGGGGCCAAGGAGTTCCTCGACGCCTACGAGGAGGTCCTGCGGGTGGTCGCGACCGGCTACGCGCGCGAGGGCAAGAGCTATGCGACGCTCGCCGTGGGCTGCACGGGCGGCAAGCACCGCAGTGTCGCGATGGCCGAGCAGGTGGCCGCGCGCCTGCGCGATCGCGGCATGGAGGTTCAGGTGAGTCACCGGGATGTGGGGCGGGAGTGACGGATGAGGACTTTGAAGCTGCTTTGCCGCATCCGGTAGAGGGCCGTTCGGACCATGAGCCGGGCCCCGCGGGGCCCGGTGATGAGTTGGGCAGGTCAGCCTCCGGTGCCGGGGAATTGCCCGGTGTGGTCGTCTGTGACGAGGCAGGTGGTGTGGCCGGGCCGTCGGTGGTGGCGCTGGGTGGCGGGCATGGGCTGTACGCGTCCCTGTCGGCATTACGGATGGTCACCGACCGGTTGACCGCCGTGGTCACCGTCGCCGACGACGGCGGGTCCAGTGGTCGCCTGCGCCGGGAGCTGGGCGTGTTGCCGCCCGGTGACCTGCGCATGGCGCTGGCCGCGCTGTGCGGCGACGACGAGTGGGGCAGCACCTGGAGTGAGGTCGTCCAGCACCGCTTCCGCAGCGAGGGCGAACTGCACGGGCACGCCGTCGGCAACCTGCTGATCGTCGCGCTGTGGGAACTGCTCGGCGACCCCGTGGCCGGGCTCGACTGGGTCGGCCGGCTGCTGGGCGCGCACGGCCGCGTGTTGCCGATGGCCTCGGTGCCGCTCGACATCGTGGCCGAGGTGGAGCTCGACGGCGTCGTCTCGACCGTACGCGGGCAGGTGGCGTGCGCCCTGACCCCCGGCCGCGTACAGGCGATCTCCCTGGTGCCAGAGGACCCGCCCGCCAGACCCGAGGCGGTGACGGCGATCCTGGAGGCCGACTGGGTGGTGTTCGGGCCCGGATCGTGGTTCACCAGCGTGCTTCCGCACCTCAAGGTGCCCGAACTGGCCAGGGCGCTGCACGCCACCAGGGCCAAGCGGCTCGTCACGCTCAACCTGGCGCCCCAGCCGGGCGAGACCGACGACTTCTCCTCCCAGCAACATCTGGAGGTGCTCAGGCAGCACGCCCCCGATCTGTCGATCGACGTCGTACTGGCCGACCGCGGCGTCGTGGACGATCCCGACGCGCTGGAGAAGGCCGCGGCGGCGCTCGGCGCGCGGCTCGTCATGGCCGACGTGGCGGCCGCGGACGGCTCCCCCAGGCATGACCCACGACGTCTTGCCTCCGTCCTGGACGAGATTTTCCTCCAGAAGCGTTGATCCTGGTCGGCGTTGCGCGAAGGTGCGAGAGACTCAAGAGAGCCGGTCTGAATGGGGGAGAGGACGTACGCATGGCGATGACAGGTGTGGTGAAAGACGAACTGAGCCGCCTGCCGGTGCTCAAGCCGTGCTGCCGAAAGGCGGAGGTTTCGACGCTGCTGCGGTTCGCCAGCGGCCTGCACCTGGTGGGTGGGCGGATCGTGATCGAGGCCGAACTCGACACCAACGCCACCGCGCGGCGGCTGATCAAAGACATCGGAGAGGTGTTCGGGCACAAGGCGGAGGTGCTCGTGCTCGCGCCCGCCGGGCTGCGCAAGGGTTCGCGCTACGTCGTGCGCGTCTACCGCGACGGGGAGGCGCTGGCCCGCCAGACGGGACTCATCGACAACCACGGCCGCCCGGTGCGGGGGCTGCCCCGCCAGGTGGTGGCGGGCGCGTCCTGCGACGCCGAGGCGGCCTGGCGGGGGGCGTTCCTGGCGCACGGGTCGCTGACCGAGCCGGGGCGCTCCATGTCGCTGGAGGTCACGTGCCCGGGGCCGGAGGCGGCGCTGGCGCTGGTGGGCTCGGCGCGGCGGCTGAAGATCCACGCCAAGGCGCGCGAGGTGCGCGGCGTGGACCGGGTCGTGGTGCGCGACGGCGACGCGATCAGCGCGCTGCTCACCCGGCTCGGGGCGCACGACAGCGTGCTGGCCTGGGAGGAGCGGCGGATGCGCCGCGAGGTGCGGGCCACCGCCAACCGGCTGGCCAACTTCGACGACGCCAACCTGCGGCGGTCGGCGCGGGCCGCGGTGGCGGCGGGGGCGCGGGTGCAGCGGGCGCTGGAGATCCTTGGTGACGAGGCGCCGGAGCATCTGGTGGTGGCGGGGCGGCTGCGGGTGGAGCACAAGCAGGCGTCTCTGGAGGAACTGGGGCAGATCGCCGATCCGCCGCTGACCAAGGACGCGATCGCGGGGCGGATACGGCGACTGCTGGCCATGGCGGACAAGCGGGCCTCCGACCTGGGAATCCCCAACACCGAGGCCAACCTCACCGTGGACATGCTCGCCCCGTGATCGTTTTACGGCCGCGATCTTTTTACGGCCGCGCGGGATGACATCCGTCCTTTACGGCCGCGGGGGACGACATCCATCCTTTACGGCTCCGCGCGGGAGGACCCACCCGCCGCACGGGGCCGGGCCCCGTCCAGGGAGACGCTCCTCCGGTGGAGGTGGCGCGCCGCCGTGACGCGCGCTCTGTGAGCCGTGGTCGTGGTCGACCCGCTCCTCCCACGGCGGCCAGATGGGCGGCGGCCCTCCGCGTCGCATGCGCGTGGCCCGTGGGCGGCGCTCGTGTGAGCCTCGTGTGAGTGCGGTGCCGTGAAAGGTCTGAATGGGTGGCCGGGGGGTGCGTGGGTCAGTCCTTGGCCGGTTTGCAGGGGGTGAACAGGTCGGCCGTTGGTTTTGGGGTGGGTTGCTGGGCGGGTTCGAAGGGGGCCCGGTATTCCGGTTCCCGGGTCTCCTTCGGCTCCTCGGCGGCCTCCTGGATGCGCTGGGTGCGGCGTACGCGTACGACCCGGAAGGTGACCAGGGCGAGGGCGGCCACGGCCGCCACGGCGACGCCCGCCCAGTCCGGCCACGCCAGCGCCAGCGGGTCCCGGTAGGGCGTCAGCGCGTCCTGCAGGCCGGTGTTGAAGTTGGCCGGGGTGATGTCGCCCACGACGGCGGGGCCGGGTTCGGCGGAGGGCGTATTCCGCTTGGCGCCGACCAGGACGGCAGTGCCCGCGATCTGCCCGGCCACCACGGCGCCGCCCGCGTAGAGCGCGGCGATCGGCGGCAGGAGGAGGCTGCGCGGGCGCACGGCGCCGATCGCGAGCGCCACCAGCAGGGCGATCAGCACCGACAGGCCCAGCAGGACGGAAAGCCCGCCGCCCGACGACATGACGGCCTCCGGCAGGCTCTCCTCGAACAGGACGGCCGCCCCCAGCGCGGCCGTGCCGACGAGTGCCGCCGGCAGCCCTATGACGAGCCCGGATAGCAGGCCGGACCGCTTATGTGTCATCTCAGCCCCCAGAGAATGCACGAATTTACTCCGACGAGTCGGGCACTTTACTCGAACCTCGCAAAACGTGTCGCAAGAACGACGATTCACAGGCCGGGACCTGCAGTGGTCTAAACCAATTTAGGTCCGATAGGGTTCGTGCTTGAGGTTTCAGCCCGCCATCTGTTCGAGGAGATCGGTTCCCGTGAGCATCCGCGTAGGCGTCAACGGCTTCGGCCGCATCGGTCGCAACTTCTGGCGCGCTGTCGCCGCCAGCGGCAAGGACATCGAGATCGTCGCGGTCAACGACCTGACCGACAACGCGACGCTCGCTCACCTGCTGAAGTACGACAGCATCCTGGGCCGCCTGCCGTACGAGGTGAAGGCCACGAGCGACGAGATCACCGTCGATGGCAAGGCGATCAAGGTCTTCGAGGAGCGCGACCCGGGCAAGCTGCCCTGGGGCGACCTCGGCGTTGACGTCGTGCTGGAGTCCACGGGCCTGTTCACCGACGCCAACAAGGCCAAGGTGCACGCCGAGAACGGCGCGAAGAAGGTCATCATCTCCGCCCCGGCGAAGAACGAGGACGTCACCGTGGTCCTCGGCGTCAACGACGGCGACTACGACCCGGCCAGGCACACGATCATCTCCAACGCCTCCTGCACCACCAACTGCCTGGCGCCGATGGCCAAGGTCCTGCATGACTCCTTCACCATCGAGAAGGGTCTGATGACCACCATCCACGCCTACACGCAGGACCAGAACCTGCAGGACGGCCCGCACAAGGACCTGCGCCGCGCCCGCGCCGCCGCGCTCAACGTGGTGCCCACCTCCACCGGCGCCGCCAAGGCCATCGGCCTGGTCCTGCCCGAGCTCAAGGGCAAGCTCGACGGCTTCGCCATGCGCGTGCCGATCCCCACCGGCTCGGCCACCGACCTGACCGTCGACGTCAGCCGTGACGTCACCGTCGAAGAGGTCAACGCCGCGGTGAAGGCCGCCGCCGAGGGCCCGCTCAAGGGCATCATCAGCTACACCGAGGACGAGATCGTCTCCTCCGACATCGTCACCGACCCGGCCTCCTGCATCTTCGACGCCGGTCTGACCAAGGTCATCGGCAACCAGGTCAAGGTCGTCGGCTGGTACGACAACGAGTGGGGCTACTCCAACCGCATCGCCGACCTGATCGAACTGGTGGGCCGCGACCTCTGATGCCGGGCCGCACGCGAAGGGGCGCGCCACCGGTGTGCACGCCAAAGGGCGCGCCGACGGTGCGTACAAGGCCGCCGGTGCGTACAAGGCCGCCGGCGCGTACAAGAAGGAGTGCGCCCTCGGCGCGCACGCGCAAGGGCGCATCTCCGGTGCGCACGCACACAGGCGTGCCTCCGGGGCGCACGCAAGGGGGCCCGCGCCGGGCGCGCGGCCCCGCTGGAACAGGAGCATGAGCATGCGCACGCTCGACGATCTCGACGTGAAGGGGCGGCGCGTGCTCGTGCGCACCGACCTCAACGTCCCCCTCGACGGGGAGACGATCACCGACGACGGCCGCATCCGCGCGTCGGTGCCGACGATCAAGGCCCTGGTGGAGCGGGGCGCGAAGGTCGTCGTCTGCGCCCACCTGGGCAGGCCCAAGGGCCAGGTCAAGCCCGAGTTCTCGCTCAAGCCCGTGGCGGTGCGGCTCGGCGAGCTGCTCGGCCAGGACGTGGCCTTCGCCACCGACGTGGTCGGCGACAGCGCGACGAGCACGGTGCAGGCCCTCCAGGACGGCCAGGTGGCCCTGCTGGAGAATCTGCGCTACGAGCCGGGCGAGGAGTCCAAGGACGACGCCGCGCGCGGCGAGTTCGCGGCGAAGCTGGCGGGGCTGGCCGAGCTGTACGTCGGCGACGGCTTCGGCGCGGTGCACCGCAAGCACGCCAGCGTCTACGACGTGCCCAAGCTGCTCCCGCACGCCGCGGGCGGGCTCGTCGAGGCCGAGGTCGGCGTGCTGAAGAAGCTGACCGAGGACACCGAGCGGCCCTACGTGGTGGTGCTGGGCGGCGCCAAGGTCTCCGACAAGCTCGGCGTCATCGCCAACCTGCTGACCAAGGTCGACCGGCTGCTGATCGGCGGCGGCATGGCGTACACCTTCCTCAAGGCTCAGGGCCACGAGGTCGGCAACTCGCTGCTGCAGGCGGACCAGCTCGACCAGGTGCGCGGCTTCCTCAACGAGGCGGCCCAGCGCGGCGTGGAGCTCGTGCTGCCGGTGGACGTGCTGGCCGCGGTGAGCTTCGGCGCCGACGCCGAGCACGACGTGGTCGAGGCCACGGCCATCCCGGCCGACCGGGAAGGGCTCGACATCGGGCCGAAGACCCGCGAGCTGTTCGCCGCCAAGCTGGCCGACGCCAAGACCGTCTTCTGGAACGGGCCGATGGGCGTGTTCGAGTTCGACGCGTTCTCCGGCGGCACCAGGGCGGTGGCCGAGGCCCTGATCTCCTCCGACGCGTTCACCGTGGTGGGCGGCGGAGACTCCGCGGCGGCCGTACGCAGGCTGCGGCTCCCCGAGGACGGCTTTTCGCACATCTCCACCGGTGGCGGGGCCAGCCTCGAATACCTTGAGGGCAAGGCCCTCCCCGGACTCGCGGCCCTGGAGGACTAGCCACTCATGAGCACGAGGAAGCCGCTCGTCGCCGGTAACTGGAAGATGAACCTCAACCACTTCGAGGCCATCTCGCTGGTCCAGAAACTGGCCTTCGCGCTCAACGACAAGGACTTCGACAAGGTCGAGGTCGCCGTCCTGCCTCCGTTCACCGACCTGCGCAGCGTCCAGACCCTGGTCGACGGCGACAAGCTCAGGATCGTGTACGGCGCCCAGGACCTGTCCCAGCACGACGGCGGCGCCTACACCGGCGAGGTGTCGGGCGCGATGCTGGCCAAGCTCAAGTGCACCTACGTGGCGGTCGGGCACTCCGAGCGCCGCCAATACCACGGCGAGGACGACGACCGGGTCAACGCCAAGGTGCAGGCGGCCTACCGGCACGAGCTCACCCCCATCCTGTGCGTGGGGGAGGCGCTGCACGTGCGTCAAGAGGGCGGACATATCGCGCACATTTGCGCCCAACTCGACGGGGCGCTGCGCAAAATCACGGCCGAGCAGGCAAAATCGATAGTAGTGGCCTACGAACCGGTGTGGGCGATCGGCACCGGCGAGGTGGCCACCCCGGAGGACGCGCAGGAGGCGTGCGGAGCGTTGCGAAACAGACTCGCTGAGCTCTATGACTCCGAAGTGGCCTCTGGGGTCCGTATCCTTTACGGTGGCTCGGTCAAGTCAGGCAATATCAAGGGGATCATGGCGCAGCCGGATGTCGATGGCGCACTCGTCGGAGGGGCCAGCATCGACGCCGGTGAGTTCACGAAGATCTGTCGATTCTCCGATATGCCCGGCTAACTGAGCCGTTCTGGGGGTGCGACTTGACATCAGGTCGTACCCTCAAGAGGCAAGTTTGAATCGTCACGCGTAACAGAGCACTGAAGGAACAGGCATACCGTGGAACTCGGAATCTCCATCGCCCTCATCCTGGCGAGCCTTCTCATGATCCTGCTCGTTCTGCTCCACAAGGGCAAGGGTGGTGGCCTGTCTGACATGTTCGGCGGCGGTTTCTCGTCGAACTTCGGTGGTTCCTCTGTGGTGGAGCGCAACCTCGACCGGCTGACCGTCATCACGGGCACGATCTGGTTCGTCTGCATCATCGCTCTCGGCCTTCTCATGAGGCCCTGAGCAAAGAAGTCAACGCGTGACAGTGATTCTCCCCCCGTGTCTGTACGCGGGGCGATCGAGCGAGGAGTTCATCCGTGGGTAGTGGCAACGCGATCCGTGGCAGCCGAGTCGGTGCCGGCCCGATGGGGGAGGCCGAGCGTGGCGAGGCGGCTCCGAGAGTGCGGGTCTCGTTCTGGTGCGCCAACATGCACGAGACGCGCCCCAGCTTCGCCAGTGACGCAGCGGTTCCCGAGACGTGGGACTGCCCGCGTTGCGGCCTTCCTGCCGGACAGGACGAGGCGGCGCCGCCTGCCCCGCCGAAGAACGAGCCGTACAAGACGCACCTGGCCTACGTGAAGGAGCGCAGGAGCGACAAGGACGGCAAGGCGATCCTCGAGGAGGCACTGGAGCGCCTGCGTAACAACAAGTCCCCCTGGTAGTCAGGCGTAGCAGGAACAGAGAAAGGGCCCCGGGTTCTCCCGGGGCCTTTCTCGTGCTCAGGGCTTCTCGTGGACCAGTTCACCGTCCACGAACGTCATCCGCACGCCCGTCGTCCAGATCTCCCGCGCGGGCAGCTCGAACGGGTCGCGGTCCAGCACCACCAGGTCGGCCGGGCGGCCCGCCTCGATCGCGCCGGCCGGGGAACGGTTGACCCAGGCCGAGCCCGCCGTGTACGCCGTCATGGCCGTGGCCAGGTCGATGCGCTGACCGGGCAGGAACGGGGTCTGCGCGGTCGGGTAGCCGGCGTGCACGGATCCGCCCGGCTCGGTGCGGTTGACCGCCACGTGCATGCCCTGCATCGGGTCGGCGCTGGAGACCGGCCAGTCGCTGCCCGCGCAGAAGCGGGTGCCGTGGTCGAGCAGATCCTTGAACGGGTACTGCCACGACGAGCGCGGCTCCCCCAGGAAGGGCAGCGTCAGCTCGTCCATCTGGGCGTGGTGCGTGGCCCACAGCGGCTGCAGGTTGGCCGTGACGCCCAGCGCCGCGAAGCGCGGCACGTCGGAGGGCTCGATGACCTGGAGGTGGGCGATGTGGTGCCGGTTGGCCGGGTCCGTGCCCGCCAGGCTGTCCAGCACCTCGCGCACGGCCCGCTCGCCGATGGCGTGGAAGTGCGCCTGGAAGCCGCGCCGATCCAGCTCGGCGACGTACTCCCTGAGCTTGTCCGGGTCCACGTACGACAACCCCGTGCCCCCGCACAGGCAGTACGGCTCCAGCGTGGCGGCCGTGAAGTTCTCGGTGATGCCGTCCTGCATGATCTTGACCGAGGTGGCGCGGAAACGGTCGAGCCCCTCGGCGCTCGCCCGGCGCGCCAGCAGGTCCTCGATCTGGTCCAGGCCCCGCGTGCGGTCCCACCACAGGGCGCCCACCACGCGCGCCCGCAGCAGCCCCGAGCCGGCCGCCGCCAGGTAGGTGGGCAACTGGTCGTCGGAGCCCGCGTACGAGCCCACGATGGCGTCCTGCCAGCCCGTGATGCCCAGGGAGAACAGGTGCCGCTGCGCGTCCGCCAGCGCGTCCAGGAGGTCCTGGGCGGTCGGACGGGGGGTGAGCAGGCCGATTAGGTCCATCGCGCCCTCGTGCAGGACGCCCGTGGGGGCGCCGGCCGCGTCGCGTTCGATGCGGCCGTCGGCGGGGTCGGGCGTGCCCGCGGTGATGCCGGCCCGTTCGAGGGCCAGGGAGTTGACCCAGGCGGCGTGGTGGTCGCGCTGGATCAGGTACGCGGGGCGGTCGAGGAAATCGAGCTGCTCGCGATGCGGAAGACCGCCCGGGAATGCCGACATGTCCCAGCCGCCGCCGTCGATCCACTCTTTATCCGGATTTTTCGCAGCGAAGTCCGCGATCTTTTCGATATAAGCATCAAGCCCGAAAACCTCGGACAAATCGCACTTCGCGCGTTCGAGGCCCGCCTGGATCGGATGCACGTGCGCGTCCGTGAAACCGGGCACGAGCAGACCCCCGCCGAGCTCCACCGTCTCGGTGGCCTGCCCGGCCAGGTCCCTCTCCGCGCCCACGGCGGCGATCACGCCGTCACGCACCAGCACGGCCTCGGCCAGGACGCCCTTCGGGGTGAACACGCGGCCACCTCGGAAAAGGATGTTCATCAGATACCTCCGAGGAAACCCCCGCCTTCGGGCGGGGAAGGATCAGAAACACCCTCGCCGCCGGGCTGGCGGAGAGGTGAAACGCCTGTGGAACTGGTGTAAGACCTCAA
Source organism: Nonomuraea sp. NPDC050404 (assembly GCF_040655495.1). Lineage (NCBI taxonomy): Bacteria > Bacillati > Actinomycetota > Actinomycetes > Streptosporangiales > Streptosporangiaceae > Nonomuraea > Nonomuraea sp. NPDC050404. Next base: position 93,277 of record NZ_JBFAKB010000033.1, on the reverse strand, counting down.
CGAGATTTCCTCTCGGGCGGGCGAGCGGCGGTGAAGCAGGAACCCTCACGGGCGACCGTGGGAATCCTCCTCCATTCGTGGAGGGGGAGGATGCCAACCGCACATCCTGTCAGTGGCCGGTGATCAGGTCGGCGAAACGGGCCAGGGCCGAGGTGCGCGGCCTCGTACGCTCACGGTGATCGGCCACCCGGTACAGGCCGTACATCGCGTGCACGCCCAGCCACCGCAGCGGCTCCGGCTCCCAGGCCCGCACCTGGCGGCCCACCCAGGGCAGCGAGGTCAGCTCCGTCTCCTCCCCGAGTATCAGGTCGCGCAGCGTGCGGCCGGCCAGGTTCGTGGTGGTCACGCCGTGGCCGGTGTAGCCGCCCGCCCAGCCCAGGCCCGTGTCGGGGTTGACGTGCACGGCCGAGCACCAGTCACGCGGCACCCCGAGCACGCCGGACCAGGCGTGCGCGATCGAGGAGGAGCGGGCGGCGGGGAAGAAGTCGGTCAGCAGCCGCCACAGGGCCTCGACCGTCCACTCGTGGGTGTGGCCGCGGGCGTCGACGCGCGAGCCGTACAGGTACGGTCGCCCCCGCCCGCCGAAGGCGATGCGGTCGTCGGCGGTGCGCTGGGCGTACATGTAGTAGTGGGCCAGGTCGCCGAGCAGTTCGGCGCCGTGCCAGCCCGTCTCCTCCCAGAAGGACGGGGGCAGGGGCTCTGTGACGATCATGGAGCTGTTCATCGGGAGCCACAACCGGCGCAGGTGTGGCAGGCGGGCCGTGAAGCCCTCGGTGGCGCGGATCACGTGACCCGCCGACACCGTGCCGTACGGGGTGATCGCCCGGTGCGGGGCGATCGCGGTCACCGGGGTGCGCTCGTAGATGGGCACCCCGAGGTCGCGTACGGCCCTGGCCAGCCCCTGAGCCAGCTTGGCCGGCTGGATGCGCGCGCAGTGGGGGCTCCAGGAGGCCGCCAGGGCCCCGGAGATCCGTACGTGGTCCGCGGGGTCCACCAGGCGCAGATCGGCCTCCCCGATGCCCCAGGAGCGGGCTGAGACCACGCTCTCGCGCAGCCGTACGGCCTGGGAGGGGGTGCGGGCCACGTTCAGCACGCCGCCCTTGACCAGGTCGCAGTCGATCGACTCGGTGCGGCAGACCTGGATGACCTCGTCGATGGAGTCGTACATCACGCGCTGCAGCCGCCGCGCGCCCTGGCCGTAGCGCTCGTGCGAGCCCGCCAGGTCGCCGGTCAGCCAGCCGCCGTTGCGCCCCGACGCGCCGAACCCGGCGAACTCCTGCTCCAGCACCACCACGTTGAGGGACGGGCGCGCCCGCTTGAGGTAGTACGCGGTCCACAGGCCGGTGTAGCCGGCGCCGACGATCGCCACGTCGGCCTGGAGATCACCGTCGAGCCGGGGGCCGGGGGCGGGCAGGCCGAGGGACCGGTACCAGAAGGAGACGTCGCCGTTCACAAACCCGGACGACAACGGGACACGCGCACTCATAGCGACATATCCTGCTATATCGGGATAAGTCGGCGCATCTTGCGACGAAATGCGCAATGAAACACGTCGTTAGCGGGCGCGTAACAGCCGCCGGGCATGCTCGGACACATGGGATTCTTGCGCATCCGCACCACAGTGGACGAGCGACCCGGCCGCCTGGCCTCTCTGGCCTCGGCCCTGGCGGCCAGGGGCGGCAACATCCTCGGCCTGAGCGTACAGTCCGACACCGACGGCACCGTGGACGAGTTCGTCGCCGACATCCCCGCCCACCCCGAGACCGTGCGCGAAGCCCTGGAGGCCGCCGGGGGCCGCCGCGTGCAGGTGGTGCCCGCCACCGCGCACGAGCTGACCGACGAGCCCACCAGGGCGCTGCTGCTGGCCTCCAGGCTGCGTACGATGCCGTGGCGGCTGCCGGAACTGCTGGCCGAACTGCTGCGCGCGGACGACGCCCGCTGGGTCTATGGTGAGGCCGTGAGCGATCTCCCCGACCCGACCCGGCTCGTCGTGCCTGTCGCGCCCAAGCGCTCGGTCCGGCTGCGCCGCGCCGAGTTGCCGTTCACGCTGACCGAGGCGGCCAGGGCGGCGGCCTTCGCCCGGCTCGCGCAGCCCGCCGCCGAGCAGGGCGGCGCGAGCGAGCGCGGGGTCAAGCTCGCCGACGGGGCCGAGGTCGCCGTGCGGCCCCTCACCTCGATCTACCGCGAGGCCGTGCGCGACCTGCACGACAGGTGCTCGCCCGAGTCGCGCAGGTTCCGCTACTTCACCTCGATGCCCGCGCTGCCGCCGCGCATGTTCGACCGGCTCTGCGACAGGAGCAGGGGATACTCGCTGGTCGCCGGGCACGACGGGCAGGTCGTGGGGATGGCCAACCTGATGTTCACCCCCGATCCGGGCATCGCGGAGATGGCCTTCCTGGTCGAGGACCGCTGGCAGGGGCATGGCCTGGGCACGGCGATGGCCAGGATGCTGGTACGCGCCGCCCGCGACCTCGGGTACGCCGAGGTCAGAGCCACGATGCTGGCCGACAACGTCCGGATGCGCAGGCTGCTGATCTCGCTCGGCGCCACGCTGGCCTACACCGAGGACCCCGGCGTGGTGGAGGCCCGGCTACCGGTCGGCGCCCTGGCCTCAGCCTGAAGCGAACCGGCTTCAGCCTGGAGCGCACCGGCCTCAGCCTGGAACGTACTGGGCCTCAGCTCAGAGCGCACCGGACTTCAGCTCAGAGCGCACCGGGCTCAGCCCAGGCCCTCCTCGTCGTCGCCCCGCAGCGGGTCGGCGGGAGGATCCGCCCGGTTGATGCCCAGGTGGCGCTCGATGCGATCGAGGCTCTCCTGGATCTGGGTGAGCCGATCGTTCAGCAGCGACCCGCCGCCGAACAACATCTCCGGCGGGCGCTCCTTGGAGCCGCGGCCCACGCGGTCCACCACGCGCTGGCGCACGTCCGCCAGGTCCGTACCCGCGTCCGCGAGCGCCTGGGCGGCCAGGCCCTCGCCCTCCCTGATCAGCCCGAGCAGGATGTGCTCGGTGCCGATGTAGTTGTGCCGCAGTTGCAGCGCCTCGCGCAGCGACAGCTCCAGGACCTTCTTGGCCCGCGGCGTGAACGGGATGTGCCCGCCGGGCGACTTCGGGCCGTTGCCCACCTCGCGCGCGATGAAGGCGCGTACCTGGTCGAGATTCACTCCGCAACTGTCGAGCACCAGCGAGGCCAGTCCCTCACCCTCGTGGATGAGGCCGAGCAATATGTGCTCCGTGCCGATGTAGTTGTGGTTCATCGTCCGCGCCTCCTCCTGGGCGAGGACGATGACCCTGCGCGCACGGTCGGTGAAGCGTTCGAACACCGGGGGGCCTCCGTTCGGCTGGGGCTGCCTCCACTATGCGCTACAGAACCGCAGATGTGGGGTATTTGTCCTGTGTGGATCTTGACGAGGTGGCGGACCGGCTGTATGCGTTGCCGCCGTCCGAGTTCACCGCCGCGCGTACGGCGGAGGCCCGTGCGGCCAAGGACGAGGGCGACGTACGGCTCTCGCGGGAGATCGCGAAGCTGCGCAGGCCGACGGTGTCCGCCTGGGCGGTGAACCGGCTGGCCAGGGAGCATCCCGGCGAGCTGGCCGAGCTCCTGGACCTGGGGGAGCGGCTGCGGGCGGCCTGGCAGGAACAGGACGCCGACGTACTGGCCGAGCTGACCCGGCGCAGAGGCGAGGTGACCGGGACGGCGGGCAGGCTCGCCAGGCAGGCGGGCGGCCTGTCGGCCGGCGCGGGGACGGAGGTGGACCAGACCCTGGACGCCGCCGTCGTGGACGCCGAGGCGGCCGCGGAGGTGCGCCGCGGGCGCCTGGTCAAGCCGCTGCACTACAGCGGCTTCGCCCCCGCGCCCATCCCGCGCGAGCGGCCGGGCCCGAGGAAGAGGAGCGCCGAGGACGAGGCAGAGCAGGCCAGGCGGCGCGAGGAGGCCGAGGCCGCGCGGGCCAGGGAACGAGAGCAGGCCCGGGCGGCGCACCAGGAGTGGCTCCAGGCGCTGGAGACGGCGAAAGCGGAGCACGAGGAGCGGGCCGAGAAGGTCGCGCGGCTGGAGAAGAAGCTGGCCAAGGCGCGCAAGAGGCTCGACGACGCGCGGCAGCGCCTTGAGGTGACGCAACGGGAGGAGCGGCAGGCCCGCCGGCGGCTGGATCGCTAAGGCTTACGGGATCATTAGGGTGTACTGGATCATTAGGGTGTACGAAACGGTTTCGTACATTCACGGAGCAGCGATGACATCCTGGACCCCCGCCTCCATCCCGGACCTCACCGGCAAGACGGCCATCGTGACCGGCGCCAACAGCGGCATCGGCCTGCCCACCGCGCTCGAACTGGCCAGGCACGGCGCGCACGTCATCGTGGCGGCACGAAACCCGGGCAAGGGTGAGGAGGCGGTCGCGAGCATCCTGCGGGCCGTGCCGGGCGCGCGGGTCGAGTACGGCCGGCTGGACCTGGCGGACCTGGACTCGGTCAGGCGGTTCGCCGAGGGCGTGACCGAGCTGGACCTGCTGGTCAACAACGCCGGCATCGCCATGGTCCCCAGGCAGCTCACCCAGGACGGCTTCGAGCTGCAGTTCGGCACCAACCACCTGGGCCACTACGCGCTCACGGGGCTGCTGCTGCCGTTGCTGGCCGTCCGTCCCGCGGCCCGCGTCGTGACCGTCTCCAGCGACGCCTACAGCGCGGGCAGGATCGACTTCGATGATCTCGGCCTGGAGCGCCGCTACAACCGGATCGCCGCCTACGCGCGCTCCAAGCTCGCCAACATGCTGTTCGGGCTGGAGCTGCAGCGCCGGGCGGCCGAGGCCGGGATGGACCTGAAGAGCATGGTGGTGCATCCGGGCATGGCCGCCACGGGCATCGTCAAGCTGGGACCGCTCATGCCGCTCACGAAGCTGTTCCTGAAGCCGGCCGCGGTGGGAGCGGTGCCCTCGCTCTACGCGGCGACCTCGCCCGACGTGCGCGGCGGCGAGTTCATCGGGCCCAAGGGCAAGCTGCTGCGTACGGCGGAGGTTGGCCGCTCGGAGGAGCTCGCCGCGCGGCTGTGGGAGGTCTCCGCCGACCTGACCGGCGTACGATTCCAGCAGTTCGCCGGCAACTGAAGGACGTGTGCCGGCCAAGGACCCCGGCGACGTGACTGACGGCGCCTCTCACCTGCTCGCCCGCGCCAGGTAGGCGCAGACGGGAAACCCCTCCCGCTCGTACGGCGCCGCGAGCCGGAGATACTCGGCCCTGATGCGCGCCACGGCCTCCGGCGGCTGGGCGGCGATCCTGCCGTACCTGGGCCCGCCGTCCTGCACGATGTCCGTCCACCACGCCGCCAGATCCACCTGGTGCCGCCATCTGACGAGCTCCACGGCCACCTCCCGGAAACCCGCCGCCTCCAGCAGTTCGGTGAAGCGCGCCGGGGTGGCGTGGGCGGTGAACGGCCGGGGCGGGAAGTCGTAGGGCACCTCGGCGGCGGCGATGGCCTCGGTGAAGACGCTCGTGGCCGCCATCTCGTCGGCCTTCCACCAGGTCAGGGCCAGTGTCCCGGCCGGGCGCAGCAGGCGGTGCAGCTCACGCAGCGCCGCCGGGGCGTCGGGGACATGATTAATGACGAAATTTCCCGCTATAACGTCAAACTGCGCGTCCTCGAACGGCAGGTGGGGGAGCGCGGCGTGCCGGATGGTCGCGTACGGATGACGGCGGGCGGTCAGCGCCAGCATGGCCGGATCGGCGTCCACGGCGGTGACCTCTGCTCCCAGCGCGAGCGCCGCCGCCGTCACCACGCCGGTGCCGCAGCCCACGTCCAGCAGGCGCGGGGCTCCCAGCCGGCCGGCCGTGGCGAGGAGGGGGCCGACGGTGTGGGAGCTGAGGTGGGCGAAGCCGCGATCGTACGCTTCGGCGTTGGTCACGCACCCCAGCGTAACCCAGCCACCGAACCTGACAATCTGATGTGAGATTTCCCCAAGAAGGCTGTTTTTCCGCGATATTTCGCCCATATGGTCATCGCCATGACGACCATCGACACCTTCATCGACGCACTTCCGAAGGTCGAGCTGCACGTTCACCTCGTGGGCTCGGCCTCCGTCCCCACCGTGCTGGAACTGTCGCGCCGCCACCCCGGCAGCGGCGTGCCCACCTCGGAGGAGGAACTGCGCCGCTTCTACACCTTCACCGACTTCCCGCACTTCGCCCGGGTGTACCAGGCCGTCAACGCGCTGGTACGCACCCCCGAGGACGTGGCCACCCTCGTGCTCGGCCTGGCCCGCGACCTCGTGCCCCAGGGCGCCCGATACGCGGAACTGCAGGTCACCCCGTTCGCCCACCACACGCTCGGCATGCCCATGCGCGAGGTCACCGAGGCCCTGGACATCGCCGCGAGCCGCTCGCTCAGCGACTACGGCATCGAGATGGCCTACATCTTCGACATTCCCGGAGAGCTCGGCGAGGAGGCCGCCAAGGTGACCCTGGAGCACGCCCTGCGGGAACCTCCCGCCGCGTTGGTAGGTTTCGGCATCGGCGGGATCGAACAGGAACGCCCGAAATACCGCGACGCCTTCCGCTCGGCGTTCTCGGCCGCCCGCGCGGCGGGCCTGCACAGCGTCCCGCACGGGGGCGAGATGAGCGGCCCGGAGACGGTCTGGGAGGTCATCGAGGGCTACGGCGCCGAGCGCATCGGCCACGGCATCAACGCCCTGGCCGACCCCCGCCTGGTGGCCCACCTGCGCGAGACCCAGCTCCCGCTGGACGTGTGCCCGACCTCCAACCTGTGCACGGGCCAGATCACCCGCATCGAGGACCACCCGCTGCCCCGGATGCTGGAGGAGGGCCTGTACGTCACGCTGAACAGCGACGACCCGCCGATGTTCGCCACGACCCTGGCCGATGAGTACCGGGTGGCGCACCGGGCGTTCGGCTTCGGCAAGGAAGAACTGGCGCAACTGGCGCGGAACGGGGTGCGGGCATCGTACCTGCCGCAAGACCGCAAGCAGGCACTCCTGTCAGAGATCGACGACCTGGTCAGCGCCGGCTGAGACCGGCGGCCCTCCAGGCACGAACCCGGAGAGCCGCCGCCGTGTCAGTAGCTCACGGCGAGGCCATGCGGCCCAGCCCCGGCGGGATCTTGCTCGCCGCCGTGCGATCCAGCAGGAACAACGTCCGCCCCCGGCCCCTGGCCCCGGCCGCCGGCACCTGTACGGGCCCCGAGTCCGACAGCGCCAGCCGTACCGCGCCCGACTTCTCCTCACCGGCCGCCACCACCCACACCTCGCGCGCGGCCTGGATGGCGGGCAGCGTCAGCGAGATGCGGGTCGGCGGCGGCTTCGGGGCGCCGTGCACGGCCACCACCGGACGGGTGTCGTAGAGGGCGGGCATGCCGGGGAACAACGAGGCCACGTGCGAGTCGGGGCCCATGCCGAGCAGCAGCACGTCGAAGTTCGGCACAGGGCCGTGATCCTCGGGCCTGGCGGCCTTGCGGAGTTCGGCGGCGTAGGCGTCGGCCGACTCCTCGGCCGTCATGCCCGAGTCGGGTCCCCGCATGACGTGCACCCGCGCGGGGTCCACGTCCACGTGGTCGAGCAGCGCCTGGCGGGCGCCGGTCTCGTTGCGCTCCTTGTCGCCGGTGGGCACGAAACGTTCGTCGCCCCACCAGACGTCCAGCCGCCGCCAGTCCACCGCGTCCCTGGCGGGCGTGGCGGCGATGGCCGCCAGCGTGGCGATGCCGACCGTGCCGCCCGTCAGCACGATCGACGCCGAGCCCTTGGCCGACTGCGCGTCGACCAGCCGGGTGATGATCCGCGCCGCCACGGCCTTGGCCAGGACGTCGGCGTCGCGGTGCACGACGATGCTGGGAACGCTCACGGTCGCCATCCCTTGAACTGCCGTCATCCCTTGTACGTCCTCGCGAACCGCTTGACCGCGGCCTCATAGATCTCGTCGGAGTCGAGCCTGCGCAGCTCCTCGGCCATCAGCTCCGAGGTGTGCCGCCTGGCCAGGGCCACGTTCCTGTCGGGCTGGCCGGGGCGGGAGAGCGTGGCGAGCCTGGCGTCGGTCCTGACCACGGCCAGTTCGCCGTCGCCCAGCTGCAGGCGTACGGCGGTCAGGCCGGGGCCGGCGGACTCGGCGACCTTGACCGGAGCCCCGAGGCGCTCGGCCAGCCAGGCGGCCAGCAGCGACGCGCTCGGATGGCCGGGGGCGGCCTCCACGACACCCTTGCGCACCTTGCCCACCTGCTGGTCGAACGCGGCGGCCAGCAGGCTGCGCCACGGCGTCAGGCGGGCCCAGGCCAGGTCGGTGTCGCCGCGGGCGTACCCCTTGGCCCGGACCACCAGCGACTTGACGCCGCCGTCGTCGAAGCCCTTGGCGTCGGTGATGCGCCGCTGCGCCAGCGCCCCGATCGCGTCCTTGGACGGCGCGTCGGGGGCCAGGCCCGGCCACCACGCCACGACCGGGGTGTCGGGCAGCAGCAGCGGGCTGACCACGGAGTCGGCGTGCTGGGTCAGCTCGCCGTACAGGCGCAGCACCACCACCTCACCCGGCGTGGACTCGCCGATCCGCAGCTCCGCGTCGAGCCTGATGGCCTCCTCCGGCTCGCGGTTGATCACCACGATGATGCGCGAGGGGTGCTCGCGGGCCGCCTCGGTGGCCGCGCGCAGCGCGTCGTACTGGTGGCGCTCCTCGCAGACCACGACCAGCGTGAGCACCATGCCGATGGCGGGCGCGCCCATCTGGTGGCGCAGGTGGGTGAACTGCGCGGCGATCTTCCCGGCCGTCGTGTCCGTCAGCATGAACGTCGTCATGTCAGAGCCTCCTCCACACGCGGCCGTCGCGGGCCATCATCGCGTCGGCCGACTCCGGCCCCCACGAACCCGACTCGTACGGACCCGGCTGGCCCTGCGTGGCCCAGAACTCCTCGATCGGGTCGAGGATCTTCCACGACAGCTCCACCTCCCGCTGGTGCGGGAAGAGCGGCGGGTCGCCGATCATCACGTCGAGCAGCAACCGTTCGTACGCCTCGGGCGAGGACTCCAGGAACGACTCCCCGTAGGCGAAGTCCATGGAGACGTCGCGCACCTCCATGGCCGTGCCGGGCACCTTCGAGCCGAACCGCACGGTGATGCCCTCGTCCGGCTGGACCCGGATCACCAGCGCGTTCTGGCCGAGAATCTCGGTGTCGTCCTTGCTGAAGGGCAGGTGCGGGGCCCGCTGGAACACCACGGCCACCTCGGTGACGCGGCGGCCCAGACGCTTGCCGGTACGCAGGTAGAACGGCACCCCCGCCCAGCGCCGGTTGGCGATCTCCAGCTTGACGGCGGCGTAGGTCTCGGTGATGGACTCCTGCGAGATGCCGTCCTCCTGCAGGTAGCCGACGACCTTCTCGCCGCCCTGCCAGCCCGCGGAGTACTGGCCGCGCGCGGTGCCCAGCCCCAGGTCGGCCGGCAGCCGCACGGCCTTGAGCACCTTCTCCTTCTCCCGCCGCAGCGCGGAGGCGTCGAAGGAGGTCGGGTCCTCCATCGCGACCAGCGCCAGGAGCTGGAGCAGGTGGTTCTGGATCACGTCGCGGGCCGCGCCGATGCCGTCGTAGTAGCCCGCGCGGCCCCCGATGCCGATGTCCTCGGCCATGGTGATCTGCACGTGGTCGACGAAGCTGCGGTTCCAGATCGGCTCGTAGAGGTTGTTGGCGAACCGCAGCGCCATGATGTTCTGGACGGTCTCCTTGCCCAGGTAGTGGTCGATCCTGAAGATCGAGCTCTCCGGGAAGGCCGAGGTGGTGATCTCGTTCAGCTCGTGGGCCGACTTAAGGTCGTGCCCGAACGGCTTCTCGATGACCACCCGCCGCCACGAGCCGTCGGGCGCGTCGGACAGCCCCGTGCGCTTGAGCTGCTCCACCACCGTGGGAAAGAACTTCGGCGGCACGGACAGGTAGAAAGCGTAGTTTCCGCCCGTGCCCCTGGTCTCGTCGATCTCTGCCAAAGCCATGGCCAGCGCGTCGAACGCGCCGTCGTCGGAGAACTCGCCCGGCACGAAGTGGATGCCCTCGCGGATCTGCTTCCAGACCTCCTCCCGGAAGGGCGTCCTGGCGTGCGCCTTGACCGCGTCATACGTCAACTGGGCGAAATCCTGGTCCTTCCAATCCCGCCGGGCGAACCCGACCAGCGAGAAACCGGGCGGCAGCAGCCCCCTGTTGCCCAGGTCGTAAATGGCCGGCAACAGCTTGCGCTTGGCCAGGTCACCCGTCACGCCGAACAACACCATCACGCACGGTCCCGCCACCCGGGGCAGCCGCTTGTCGCGCGGGTCGCGCAGCGGGTTGGCGGCCGCCACCGCCTCGGTGGTGGCGGTGCCCGCGACGGCCGCCGCCACGGTGACGGCCTCCTCCGCGGGCACTGCCGGCTCTGCCGGATCTGCCGGGTCTGTCATCTCAAGCCTCCTGTGCGGCTGCGAGCAATCGCGCGACACCCGCCGCGCGGTCGGTCAGATGCAGGCGTACGGCCGGACGCCCGCGGGTCTCCAGCGCCCCCAGATCGCCCAGCGCCTGCGCGAGCTGGAGCCGGCCCAGCGTGTACGGCCTGCCGGGCACGGCCACGTCTTCCGTCACCGCGCCGGTGATCTGCAGGAACACCCCGTTCTGGGGCCCGCCCTTGTGATACTGCCCGGTGGAGTGCAGGAAGCGCGGCCCCCAGCCGAACGTCACCGGCCGGTCGGTGCGCAGCGCGAGCAGCGCGCGCAACGTCGCCGGGTCGGCCATCATCCAGGCGTCGGTCATCTGCTCGAAGTCGGCCCCGTCGGGCACCGGCGCGTCGAAGGCGGCCAGCCGGTCCAGGTAGGCCATGATCGCCAGGTAGCCGTCGCCGGGGATGGCGCGCAACAACTCGGTGAACAGGCCGGGCAGGTCCTTGGCCGTGGCCGCGCCGTACACCTCGACCGGGCCGTCCACGAACGCCGGCGCGCCGGTCGGCAGGTCGGGCAGGTCCAGCAGGGCCGCGGTGTTTTCCTTCGACTCGGTCACGTTCGGCTGGTCGAAGGGATCGACCTCCAGCAGCGTCGCGGCGATCGCGGTGGCGTACTCCCAGGTGAGGAACTGCGCTCCCAGGGGCCCGTCCACGCGCACGTCGCCGTCGTCGGACTCGATCGCCACGACCAGTTCGTCGCCCGTCCCGTTGGGGTCGGCCGACACGACGGGCAGGATTCCCCTGCCCTGCTTGCCGGTGGACTCGGCGATGAGCTGCTCGATCCAGTCGGGCAGCCCGGTGATGGCGGACAGCTGGTCCTCCAGCAGCAGCTTGTCGCGCCCGGCCAGCGCCGCGCCGCCGAGCGCGGCCCCCAGGTCGAGCCCGGGGTTGCCGGCGTCGAGCGACAGCAGCGGCAGCACCTCTTCTGCGTCGTCGAGCAGCCGGGCCACCTCGACCCCCGCCAGCGCGCTGGGCACCAGCCCGAACGCCGACAGGGCCGAGTAGCGGCCGCCCACGTCGGGCTGCGCGAGCACCACGTGGTGGCCGCCGTCGGCGGCCCGCCGCTCCAGCGGCGAGCCGGGGTCGGTGACCACCACGATGCGGCCGGCGGGCGCCAGGCCCGCGTCCGCGAACAGCCGCTCGTAGATGCGCAGGTGGCAGTCGGTCTCCACGGTCGAGCCGCTCTTGCCCGCCACGACCACGATCGTGGACTCCAGGCCGTCGGTCAGCGCGCGGCGCACCTGCCCGGGGTCGGTCGTGTCGAGCACGGTGAGCGGCACGTCGTAGGTGGCGCAGATGACCTCCGCCGCCAGCGACGAGCCGCCCATCCCGGCCAGCACCACGTTCGTCAGGCCCGCCTCACGGGCCCGGCCCGCGAGCTCGCCCAGGGCGGGCAGCAGCTCGCGGGAGGAGCGGGGCAGGGTCAGCCAGCCGAGCCTGACCGCCGCCTCCGCTTCGGCGTCCTCACCCCACAACGTGGGGTCGCCGCCGGCGAGCCGCGCGGGCACGCCGTCGGCGACGAGGCGCCCCGCGACGGAGGAGGCGGCCGAGGCCACCCCCTCCTCGCGGTAGGACACGATCATCACGGAACCAGGTTCTTGGTGACGCTCTCGAGCAGCTCGTTCCAGGACGCCTCGAACTTCTCCACACCCTCGTCCTCAAGGACCTTCACCACGTCGTCGTAGTCGACGCCGGCGTCCTTCAGCGCGGCCATGGTGTTCCAGGCCTGCTCGTAGAAGGGGCGCACGGTGTCGCCGGTGATGTTGGCGTGGTCGGCCGTGGCGTCGAGCGTCTTCTCCGGCATCGTGTTGACGGTGCCGGGGGCGACGAGCTGGTCGACGTAGAGGGTGTCGGAGTACTCCGGGTTCTTGACGCCGGTCGAGGCCCACAGCGGGCGCTGCGGGCGGGCGCCCGCGCCGCGCAGGCGCTGCCAGCGCTCGGAGTTCACGACGTCCTCGAACGCCGCGTACGCCAGGCGCGCGTTGGCCACGCCGGCCTGGCCCTTCAGCTCCGGCTTGCCGAGCTTGTCCAGGCGCTTGTCGATCTCGGTGTCGACGCGGCTGACGAAGAACGAGGCCACCGACTCGATCGTGGCCAGGTTGAGGCCCTTGGCCTGCGCGGCCTCCAGGCCGGCCAGCCAGGCGTCCATGACCGCGCGGTAGCGCTCCAGCGAGAAGATCAGCGTGACGTTGACGCTGATGCCCTCCGACAGCGCCTGCGTGATCGCGGGCAGGCCCTCCTGGGTGGCCGGGATCTTGATGAACAGGTTGGGCCGGTCCACGCTCCACCACAGCGCGCGGGCCTCGGCCACCGTCTTCTCGCTCTCGCGGGCCAGACGCGGGTCCACCTCCAGCGAGACCCGCCCGTCCACGCCGCCGCTGGCGTCGTAGACCGGGCGCAGCACGTCGCAGGCCCAGCGGATGTCGTAGGTGGTGATCGCGCGCACGGCCTCGCCCACGTCCACGCCGCGCACGGCCAGGTCGTGGAGCTGGCCGTCGTAGGCGTCGCCCTTGCTGAGCGCGCCGGCGAAGATCGTCGGGTTGGACGTCACCCCGACGACGTTCTTCTCGCGGATCAGCTGTTCGAGGTTGCCGCTGCGCAGGCGCTCACGGCTGATGTCGTCGAGCCAGATGGCAACGCCCTGGCCGGACAGCTTGTTGAGGATCTCGCTCATGTTCTTACTCAGTTTCCCGTCGTCTCGCCCTTGTCCTGACCGAGCTTGGCCAGACTCGCCTTGGCCGCCGCCGCCACGCGCTCGGCCGTCAGGCCGAACTGCTCGTACAAAGTCTTGTACGGCGCGGAGGCACCGAAGTGTTCGAGGCCGACCACTTCGCCGTTCTCGCCGACGAACTCGTGCCAGCCGAGCGCGATGCCCGCCTCGACCGCCACCCGAGCCCTGATCGACGAGGGCAGAACCGTCTGCTTATATGCGGAATCCTGCCCGTTGAACCACTCGACACACGGCATCGAGACCACCCGCGTGGGAATGCCCTGCGCCTCCAGCAACTCGCGGCCGTCCACCGCGATCTGCACCTCGCTGCCGGTGGCGATCAGGATGACCTGCGGCAGGCCGTCGGAGGCCTCGCGCAGCACGTAGCCGCCGCGGGCCACGCCCTCGGCGCTGGTGCCCTCGTACGTCGGCACGTTCTGCCTGGTCAGCGCCAGGGCGGCGGGGCGGTCGGTGTGCTCCAGCACGGTCTTCCACGCGTAGACGGTCTCGTTGCCGTCGGCCGGGCGCACCACGTCGAGGCCGGGGATCGCGCGCAGCGCCCACAGGTGCTCGATCGGCTGGTGGGTGGGGCCGTCCTCGCCCAGGCCGATCGAGTCGTGCGTCCAGACGTAGGTGACCGGCAGCTTCATCAGCGCGGCCAGGCGCACCGCCGGACGCATGTAGTCGGAGAAGACCAGGAACGTGCCGCCGTACGGGCGGGTGCCGCCGTGCAGCGCGATGCCGTTGAGAATCGCGCCCATGGCGTGCTCGCGGATGCCGAAGTGCAGCGTGCGGCCGTAGCGGTTGCCCGAGTAGTCCTTGGTCTGGAACTCCTCGGGGATGAAGGACGGCTCGCCCTTCATCGTGGTGTTGTTGGACCCGGCCAGGTCGGCCGAGCCGCCCCACAGCTCGGGCAGCACTGGCGCGAGCGCGCTGAGCACCTCGCCGGAGGCCTTGCGGGTGGCCACGGAGCCGCCCACCTCGAACGAGGGCAGCGCCTCGGCCCAGCCGGCCGGCAGCGCACGCCGGGAGATGCGGTCGAGCTCGGCGGCGCGCTCGTCGTTGGCCAGCCGCCACTCGGCGTAGGACTTCTCCCACTCGGCGTGGTCGGCGCGGCCACGGCTGGCCACGCCACGGGCGTGCTCCAGCACCTGCGCCGGCACGTCGAAGGACTTGGCCGGGTCCATGCCCAGCACTTCCTTGGTGGCGGCCACCTCGGCCTCGCCCAGGGCGCTGCCGTGCACGCCGCCGGTGTTCTGCTTGTTCGGCGCGGGCCAGCCGATGATCGTGCGCAGCCGGATGAACGAGGGGCGGTCGGTCTCCGCCCTGGCCGCCGTCAGCGCGTCGTACAGGGCCTGGACGTCCTCGACGTAGTCGCCCGTCTGGGTCCAGTCGACGACCTGGGTGTGCCAGCCGTAGGCCTCGTAGCGCTTGGACACGTCCTCCGACAGCGCGATCTGCGTGTCGTGCTCGATGGAGATGTGGTTGTCGTCGTAGATGACGACGAGGTTGCCCAGCTTCTGGTGGCCGGCCAGCGAACTGGCCTCGTGGCTGATGCCCTCTTCGATGTCGCCGTCGCTGACGATGCACCAGATGTTGTGGTCGAACGGCGACGCGCCCGGCGCGGCGTCCGGGTCGAACAGGCCGCGCTCGCGGCGGGCCGCCATGGCCATGCCGACCGCGTTGGCGATGCCCTGGCCCAGCGGGCCCGTCGTGGTCTCCACGCCGGCCGTGTGGCCGTGCTCGGGGTGACCGGGCGTCAGGCTGTCCCACTGGCGCAGGCGCTTGAGGTCGTCCAGCGTCAGGCCGTAGCCGGACAGGTAGAGCTGGATGTAGAGCGTCAGGCTGGAGTGGCCGCACGACAACACGAACCGGTCGCGCCCGAGCCAGTTCGGGTCGGTCGGGTCGTGGCGCATCACGCGCTGGAACAGCAGGTATGCGGCGGGGGCCAGGCTCATGGCGGTGCCGGGGTGGCCCGAGCCCGCCTTCTCCACTGCGTCCATCGCCAGGGCTCGAACGACATCGACCGCCTGCTTGTCCAGGTCGGTCCATTCGAGGGCTGGCACGAGTTCGGTGCTCAAGTGCTCGATCTCCGGAATCTAGTTGTCATTGGGTTGTGGCTGTCCCGCCCGAGGCAGGCCGCCCAAGGCAGCCCGTCGCAGGTTGCGCTGCCCACGCCTACACCGGACCTTAACCGAGTGGAGACGGCGATCGATTCCCATTCCACCCTCGCGTGTCCATGTACGGCGCAAGCCCCCCATTGGCCGGACCGGCCGCCCCTGCGACTACAGTTTGGTTGTTCGCAGGGGCGTCACGGCGCCCGCCCATGGATCCGCTCTCATCAGAGGTTACGCGTTGACTTCCGTCAGACTGGAAGCGCCTTGACGGTGCTCACAAACAGGCAGGCGACGGCCCCATCACCACAGGTGGAGGCGCCGCGCTCGATCGGCGTGACGGTCAAGGCCTACATCGCGCTCACCAAGCCGCGGATCATCGAGCTGCTGCTGATCACGACGCTGCCGGTGATGTTCCTCGCAGCGGGCGGCCTGCCGCCGCTGTGGACGTCGATCTCGGTCATGGTGTTCGGCACCCTATCGGCGGGCAGCGCCAACGCGCTCAACTGCTACATAGATCGCGACATCGACCAGAAGATGCGCCGCACCCGCCGCAGGCCCCTGGCCAGGCACCAGGTCTCGCCGCGCGCCGCGCTGGTCTTCGGCGTCGTGCTGGGCGTGCTCTCCACCGCCGGCCTGTGGGTGACCACCAACTGGCTGGCCGCGGTGTTGTCACTCGGCGCGATCCTGTTCTACGTGCTGGTCTACTCGATGTTCCTCAAGCGGCGCACGACGCAGAACGTCGTCTGGGGCGGCATCGCGGGCTGCATGCCGGTGCTGATCGGCTGGGCGGGCATCACCGGGCGGCTCGACTGGGCGCCGGTGGCGATGTTCCTGGTGGTGTTCTTCTGGACGCCGCCGCACACCTGGACGCTGGCCATGCGCTACAAGGAGGACTACGCGGCGGCCAACGTGCCGATGTTGCCGGTGGTGGCCACCGAGCGGCGGGTCATCCTGGAGTCCATCGCCTACACCTGGGCGACCGTGGCGTGCTCGCTGGCGCTGTGGCCGATGGCGGGCACCACGCTGTTCTACCCGGCCGTGGCGGCCGTGCTGGGCGCGATGTGCCTGTGGGAGGTGCACAGCCTGCTGCGCCGGCTCAACGCCGGCAAGAGCGGCGTCGACCTGCGGCCGATGCGCTTCTTCCACTGGTCCAACGCTTACCTGGCGCTGCTGTTCCTGGCCGTGGCGATCGATCCGCTGCTGGCCTGATCCATTTCCGCCCGGCCGTTGCGCCGGGCTTTTCATCATCCTTATGCTTCATATATGAAGAGCTCTTCAACTGTGGCGGCGGGATTTGGGGGAGGCGGATGAGCGTGGCGCATGGCCACGAGGTGAGACTGCGCCGACGCGTACGGACCCCCGCTCCTCTGATCCGTTAAAGTCACCCTATGGCGACCCGTGATCCACGCTGGGTGTTGAAGGACCGCCCGTCACTGGCGTTGATCATCGGGCTGGTCCTCACAGGCATCTGCGCCCTCGTCTCCTTCTCCTTCGACGTCTTCAACGGCGCTCCCGTGCAGTTCTTTATCGCGCTGGCGCTGGCCCTGGCCCCCGTGCCGCTGCTGCTGGCCGCGGTGCTCGCGCTCGACCGCATGGAGCCCGAGCCGCGCAGCAACCTGATCTTCGCCTTCGCGTGGGGCGCGGGCGTCGCGGTGCTCGTCGCCGGCGTGATCAACTCGCTCAACATGCACTACATCATCGACACCGTGCAGTTGTCGGAGGCCAGCGCCCGCAACATCGCGGCCACCTTCGGCGCGCCCGTGGTCGAGGAGACGATGAAGGGCCTGGTGCTGCTGGGCCTGCTGAAGTTCCGCCGGGCCGAGCTGGACGGGCCCACCGACGGCGTCATCTACGCCAGCATGGTCGGCCTCGGTTTCGCCATGAGCGAGAACGTCAGCTACTACCTCGGCGCGCTGTCCACCTCGGGCGTCAAGGGGCTGGCCGTCACGGTGGTGTTGCGCGGCATCCTGTCGCCGCTGGCGCATCCGCTGTTCAGCTCCATGATCGGGGTCGCCGTGGCGTACGCGGCCCAGCGGGGCGGGCCCGAGCGGGTCACGTACGTGCTGGCCGGCTGGGCGGCGGCGATGATCCTGCACGGGCTGTGGAACGGCCTGGCCTCCTACGGCGGGTTCCCCGGGCTCGTGGTGGCCTACCTGACGCTGCTGGTGGTGCTGGTCGTGCTCATCGGGGTGGTGTTCAGGGACCGGCGGCGCATCGTGGCGCTCATCCAGCGGTACCTGCCGCCGTACGAGCCGACCAAGCTGGTCAACGAGGCCGACATCTACATGCTCTCGACCTTCTCCCGGCGCCGCCAGGCCCGGCAGTGGGCCCGCGCGCACGGCGGCAAGCCCGGGTTGCGCGCGATGCGCGACTACCAGCTCGCCGCCACCGAGCTGGGCCTGCTGCACGAGCGGGCGGCCCGCCACATGGTCGACGAGCACGCCTTCCACGAGGAGCAGCGGGCGCTGCTGGAGTGCATGAGCACCGCGCGCGCCGACTTCCCCGTACCGGAGATGCACGCCAGATCGGTGGCCAGAGGCTCACCGCCGCCCGGCTACGCGCCCGGCGCGCCCGGCTGACCGAGGATCCGGGTGAGTGAGACCTCGCGCGGCCCCGGGAAGACCGGGTCGGAGTTGAGGACCATGGCGTCGGCGAACGCCTTGGCGGTGGCGAACACCTCGCGGGCGGCCAGGAAGTAGGTCGCCGAGGGCCACCGCCTGGCCGAGTCGTCACCGGCGCCGAACGCCCGCAGCCCCGCCGTCCTGCACAGCGCCACCGCCCTGGGGATGTGGAACTCCTGGGTCACCACCGTGACCCGCTCGGCCCCGAACACCTTGCGCGCCCGCACGCACGAGTCCCACGTGTCGAACCCCGCGTAGTCCAGCACCATCACCGCGTCGGGCACGCCCCTGGCGCGCAGGTAGTCGCGCATCGCCGTCGGCTCGTCGTACTCCTTGCGGCTGTTGTCGCCCGACAGCAGCAGCGCCCGCACCTTGCCCGCCCGGTAGAGGTCGGCGGCGATGTCGAGCCTGCGGGCCAGCATCGGGGTGGGCTGCGTCCCGTACAGGCCCGCGCCGAGCACCAGCGCGACCTGCGTCTCGGGCACCCGCGCGAGCCAGCCCGCGTCCTCGGCGATCGCGCGATGCCCGGAACTGCTCAGCCAGGCCCACGTCATCGGCGCCAGGACGAGCACGCTGACGAGCACCACACCTTGGTACGAGCGGCGCAACGCCGTGCGCGACGGCTTCTGGCGTAATGACTTCGGAAGGCGGACTTTTCCCTGCAAATCGCGCCCCTTAGCGGCCGGGGGAGTGGCGGACCGTTCACCACATACCCTGGCATATCCGCTCAGAGGACGGCGGCTGCTTCGGTGGGGGAGGGGCTGACCCGGGCAGGCTCCTCGTCGCGGGAGCGCAGCGAGGTGACGGTCCTGAGCGCGGCGATCCAGACCAGCGTCGAGCCGAGCACGTGCAGCAGGACCAGCAGGGCCGGCACGGCCAGGAACCACTGGGTGTAGCCGATCACGCCCTGCAGCAGCTCCACGCCGAACAGCGCCAGCGCCGCCCGCCGGGCGGGCCGCGGCGCGTTGGTCACGTGCAGGGCGATCAGCAGCGCGAACGTCAGCCCCACCACGACGTAGGCGATGTCGGCGTGCAGCCGGGCCACGGACTCGATGTCGAGGTCGAAGCGCGAGGCCATCTCATCGCCGGAGTGCGGGCCGGTGCCGCTGACCGCCACCCCGGCCACCAGCAGCACGAACACCGCGGCCAGCAGCACGTGCCCGAGCCTGCGCAGGTCGCGGTGGACCACCCGGCGCACGGGTCCGTCGCCCTCGCCGGCGCGCGCGTACAACATCCAGCAGGCCGCGATCAGGCCGCTGGAGATGAGGTAGTGCATGCCCACGGTGAACGGGTTGAGCATCGTGCTGACGACCAGCCCGCCCCACAGGGCCTGGACCAGGATCCCGACCGGCTGCAGCCAGGCCAGGCGCACCAGCGCCACCCGGCGGGGCGCCATCCGCAGGGCGGCCACGAAGCACGCCAGGCCGACGGCCAGGACCAGGAAGGTGAGCAGCCGGTTGCCGAACTCGACGGCCATGTGGAGCGGCGAGATCTCGGGGTGGGCGACGGGGATGAAGCTGTCGGCCGTGCACCTGGGCCAGGTGGGGCAGCCGAGCCCGGACTCGGTGACCCGCACGCCCGCACCGGTGAGCGTGATGCCCGCGTTGACCACCACTGACGCCAGTGCCCAGCCGCGCATGGACCGCGTGGTCGGGGCCCAGAAAGATCGCCAAAAGCGCCCGAAAAGGTTGGGGGCGTCGGTGGATAGCTTCACGTCATCGATGGTAGGGGCCCACCATGCCGGTCCCGCCATCGGACACAGTCTTTCCAACATGGAAGGGTATGTGACATATTACTGAGAGGAGGTGGTGATGTCCGACGTGATCGTCGTCGGCGCGGGAGTGGTCGGGGCGGCCTGCGCCTACTACGCCGCGCGCGCCGGCCTCGACGTGACCGTGATCGACCGGGGGCCCGTGGCCGGCGGTACGACGGGCTCGGGCGAGGGCAACGTGCTGGTGTCCGACAAGGAGCCGGGTCCCGAGCTGGAGCTGGCCGTGTTGTCGAACCGGCTGTGGCGCTCGCTGGGCGAGCTCGGCGGGTTCGAGTACGAGCCCAAGGGCGGCCTCGTCGTCGCCGAGACCGAGGAGGTCCAGCGGCAGCTCGCCGACCTGGCCGCCAAGCAGCAGGACGTGGAGTACGCCCTGGTGGCGGGCACGTCGCTGCGCGACCACGAGCCGCACCTGGCCGAAGGGCTCGCCGGCGGCGTGTACTACCCGCAGGACGCCCAGGTCCAGCCCATGCTCGCCGCCGCCACCCTGCTCAGGCACGGCGCCGGCAAGTTCGGCCGCGGCAAGCTGCGGCTGCGCCTCGGCGTCACGGTGACCGGGTTCCTGCGCTCGGGGGACCGGGTGACGGGCGTGCGCACCTCCGACGGCGACGTGCTCGGCGACGCGGTCGTCAACGCGGCCGGTACTTGGGGCGGCGAGGTGGCCGCGCTGGCGGGCGTGAACCTGCCGGTCCTGCCCAGGCGCGGGTTCGTCCTCGTCACCGAGCCCCTGCGCGAGCCGCTGATCAGGCACAAGGTCTACACCGCCGCCTACGTCACGAACGTGGCCAGCGACTCGGAAGGGCTGGAGACCTCGGCCGTCGTGGAGGGCACGCCCGCCGGGACCGTGCTCATCGGGGCCAGCAGGGAGCGGGTCGGGTTCGACAGGACGACGTCGGTGCCCGTGCTGGCGCGGCTGGCCGAGCAGGCGGTCGCGTTGTTCCCCGCGCTGGGCGAGGTGCGGGCCATCAGGTCGTACTGCGGGTTCCGGCCGTACTGTCCCGACCACCTGCCCGTCATCGGGGCCGATCCGCGCGCACCGGGGCTCTACCACGCGTGCGGGCACGAAGGGGCCGGCATCGGGCTCGCCCCCGCCACCGGCCATCTGCTCGCGCAACTCCTCAGCGAGCAGCGGCCCGACCTGGACCTGCACCCCTTCCGACCGGACCGCTTCGCCGAGGAGGCCGCGTGAGTTCCCTCTTCCACATCACCGTGGACGGCCGGCCCGTGCCGGTCGAGCCGGGCCAGACGATCGGCGCGGCCCTGCACGCGGCCGGGGTGCGGTCCTGGCGCACCACCCGGTTCGGCGGGCGGCCGCGCGGGCTGTTCTGCGGGATCGGGGTCTGCTTCGACTGCCTGATCTCCGTCAACGGGCGGGAGCCCGAACGGGCCTGCCTGCTGGAGGCCGAACCCGGGGACGAGGTGCGGACGGCATGATGTACGACCTCGTGGTGGTCGGTGGCGGGCCCGCCGGGGTGGCGGGCGCGCTGACGGCGGCGCTGGCCGGGCTGCGGGTGGCGCTGGTGGACTCCGGCGTGCGGCTCGGCGGCCAGTACTTCCGGCACGCCGCCACGCCGAAGCCGGCGGCCGGCCTGGACCGGTTCCTGCGCCAGGGGCGGGCGCTCGGCACGCGGGCCGACGTGCTGCTGCGCCACCAGGTGTGGAACGTCTCCAGCGAACCGGACGGCTCCCTGACCGTCCACTGCCTGACCAGAAGCCCGGCCGCGTTGCCCGGCGACGGCGGGTCGGCGGGCTCGCCGGGGTCGGTAGATTCTGCCGGTGCTGCCGGTGCTGCCGGTGCTGCCGGTGCTGCCGGTGCTGCCGGTGCTGCCGGTGCTGCCGGTGCTGCCGGTGTGGCCGGTTCGGGTGAGCGGGCGGTGCGGGTGCGGGCGCGGCGGTTGCTGATCGCGACCGGGGCGCATGACCGGCCGCTGCCGTTCCCCGGGTGGGACCTGCCCGGGGTGCTCACCGCCGGTGGCGCGCAGGCGCTGCTCAAGGGCGGCGGGGTCGTGGCGGGCGGCCGGATCGTGATCTCCGGCACCGGGCCGTTCCTGCTGCCCGTCGCCGCCGGGCTGGCCGGGGCCGGTTCCCGGGTGCTCGGTGTGTACGAGGCCAACGGCGGGCTCGGGCTCGCCAGGCATCCGCTGCTGGCCCTGGGCAAGGCGGGCGAGGCGGCGGGCTACGCGGCCGCGCTGGCCAGGTATCGGGTGCCGTACCGGACGCGGCAGGCCGTGGTCGCCGCCCATGGCAAGCACGAGGTGGAGGCCGTCACCGTGGCCCGCCTCGACAAGGACTGGAACGTTCTGGCCACCCGCGTCGTCGAGTGCGACACCGTGGCCGTCGGTTACGGGTTCGTGCCGCAGATCGAGCTCGGCACCCAGCTCGGCTGCCGTACCCGCCCCGATGTGGACGGCGGCCCGGTGCTGGACGTGGACGAAGCCCTGCGTACCAGCGTGCCCGGCGTGTGGGCCGCGGGTGAGCCCGCGGGCGTGGGCGGCTGGCGGCTGGCCGAACTGGAGGGCCGCATCGCGGGCCGTTCCATCGTCGCGGACGCGCGGGGCGCGGTCAGCGGGGAGGTGGCGCCGGTGATCGGGCGGCGGCGGGAGCGGTGGCGGGCCTTCGGTGAGGCGTTGCAGCGGGCCTACCCCGTCAAGCCCGGCTGGCAGGGGTGGTTGCGGGCGGACACGCTCGTGTGCCGGTGCGAGGAGGTGCCGCTGGCACGCGTACGCGAGGCACAGGCTCTGGGCGCCACCGACGCGCGCTCCGTCAAGCTCCTGGCCCGCCCCGGCATGGGCTGGTGCCAGGGCCGCATCTGCGGATACGCCGTTTCCTGCCTGACCGGCGAGCCGCCCCAGCCGCCCCGCCGCCCCATAGCCCAGCCCGTCACCCTCGGCGCCCTGGCCTCACTCGCCGACACCGACCTCACTGGCACCGACCTCGCCGACACCTCACTCACCGATGCCGAACTCGCCGGCACCGACCTCACCGGCACCGATGATCCCCCCGCTCACTGAAGCCCCCCACATGGAGGACCTCCACATGGAACACCACCGCGGCAAGCCCTGGCAGGGAATCATGGTGGCCACCGCGCTGCCCCTGCGCGAGGACCTGTCGATCGACTACGACGGCTACGCCGCGCACTGCCGCTGGCTGGTCGAGAACGGTTGCGACGGCGTCGTTCCAAACGGCTCGCTCGGCGAGTACCAGACGCTCACCCACGAGGAGCGCGCCAAGGTGATCGAGACCGCCGTCGCGGCGGTCGGCGGCGCGAACGTGATGGCCGGGGCGGGCGCGTACGGCGCCACCGAGTCGCGCCGCTGGGCGGAGCAGGCGGGCGAGGCGGGCTGTGGCTCGGTCCTGCTGCTGCCGCCCAACTCCTATCGGGCCGACGAGCGGGCCGTCGTCGCGCACTACCGCGAGGTCGCCGAGGCCGGGGTGCCGATCGTGGCCTACAACAACCCCTCCGACACCAGGGTCGACCTGACTCCCGCGCTGCTGGCCAGGCTGCACGAGGAGGGGCTGATCGTGGCGGTCAAGGAGTTCAGCGGGGACGTGCGGCGCGCGTACGAGCTGGCAGAGCTGGCCCCCGAGCTCGACCTGCTGATCGGCTCCGACGACGTGCTGCTCGAACTGGCCGTGGCCGGGGCGGTCGGCTGGGTCGCCGGCTACCCCAACGCGCTGCCCGCCTCCAACGTGGCCCTCTACCGCGCCGCGGTCGCGGGCGACCTGGAGACCGCGCTGCCCCTCTACCGTACGCTGCACCCGCTGCTGCGCTGGGACTCCAAGACCGAGTTCGTCCAGGCCATCAAGCTGTCGATGGACCTGGCGGGCCGGCACGGCGGCCCGTGCCGGCAGCCCAGGCAGCCGCTGACGGCCGAGCAGGCCGCTATCGTTCGGGCGGCGACAGAGAAGGCACTGGCAGAAGGGCTGTGATGAGGACCAAGCGCGTTTTCCACGCCGTCGACTCGCACACCGAGGGCATGCCCACCCGGGTGATCACCGGCGGCATCGGCGTGATCCCCGGCGCGAGCATGGCCGAGCGGCGCGTGTACTTCCGCGACCACCTCGACCACATCCGCACCCTGCTGATGACCGAGCCGCGCGGCCACTCGGCCATGAGCGGCGCCATCCTGCAGCCGCCCACCAGGCCGGACGCGGACTGGGGCGTGTTGTTCATCGAGGTGTCCGGGCTGCTGCCGATGTGCGGGCACGGGACGATCGGCGTGGCGACCGTGCTGGTCGAGACCGGCATGGTGGAGGTGACCGAGCCGGTCACGACCGTGCGCCTGGAGGTGCCGGCCGGGCTGGTCGAGGTGGACGTGGCCGTGCGGGACGGCATGGCCGAGTCGGTGACGCTGCGCAACGTGCCCTCCTACTGCGATCGGCTGGACGCGGCGGTGACCGTGCCGGGATTCGGGGAGATCCCGTACGACCTGGCCTACGGCGGCAACTTCTACGCCATCGTCGACCTCGGCAACTACGGCCTGCCCTTCGACCGCAAGGCCAAGAACGAGATCATCGCGGCCGGCCTGGCCACGATGGAGGCGATCAACGCCGCAGACCTGCCCGTGCACCGCGAGGACGACCGCATCCGCGGCTGCCACCACGTCTACTTCGCCGCCCCCGGCTCCGACTCCCACCACTCACGGCACGCGATGGCCATCCATCCGGGCTGGTTCGACCGCTCGCCGTGCGGCACCGGCACCAGCGCCCGCATGGCCCAGCTGCACGCCCGCGGCGAGCTGCCGCTGGGCAGGGACTTCGTCAACGAATCCTTCATCGGCACCAGGTTCATCGGGCGGCTGCTGGAGGAGACCGAGGTGGGCGGGCGGACCGCGGTGCTGCCGTCGATCAACGGCCGGGCCTGGATCACCGGCACCGCCCAGTACTTCCTGGACCCGCGCGACCCGTTCCCCGAAGGGTTCGAGCTGTGAACCGGACCGGGTGCGTGCTGCGATGAGCGGGCCGCCGTACCTGGACGCCGCCACGCTGGAGCGGCTGGTGCCGATGGACCGGGCCGTGACGGTGCTGGAGGACGCGCTGCGGGACGGGCTCGACCCGGAGGCCACGCCGCAGCGGTCCGTCGTCGATGTGCCCGCGGGCCAGTTGCTGCTCATGCCCGCGGCCACCCGCCGGTACGCCGGGGTCAAGGTCGCCGGCGTCGCCCCGGACAACCCCGGC
Source organism: Nonomuraea sp. NPDC050404 (assembly GCF_040655495.1). Taxonomy (NCBI): domain Bacteria; kingdom Bacillati; phylum Actinomycetota; class Actinomycetes; order Streptosporangiales; family Streptosporangiaceae; genus Nonomuraea; species Nonomuraea sp. NPDC050404. The sequence continues at coordinate 68,449 of NZ_JBFAKB010000033.1, read as the reverse complement.
AGGGGACTGCCCCGGATCCAGGGGACGTACCTGCTGTTCGACGGCGACACCCTGGCCCCGCTGGCGGCCATGGACGGGATCGCGCTCACCTCGCTGCGCACGCCCGCCGTCTCCGCCCTGGCAGTCCGGCACCTGGCCGAGCCGGGGGCGCGGCGGCTGGTGGTGTTCGGGAGCGGGCCGCAGGCGTGGGGGCACGTACTGGCGCTGCGCGAGGTGCGGCCGGTCGAGGAGGTCACCGTGGTCGGGCGCGACGCGGACCGGGCCGGCGCCCTCGCCGGCCGCTGCCGCGCGCTCGGCCTGACCGCGCGGGCCCTGGCCGCCGGCGACACGCGGGAGGTGGAGCGGGCGCTCGGCGAGGCCGACCTCGTCGCCTGCTGCACCACCGCCAGGGAGCCGCTGTTCCCCGGTAAGCTCGCCCGCGACGGCGTCACCGTCGTCGCGGTCGGCTCGCACGAGCCCGACGCCCGCGAACTCGACGGCGATCTCGTCGCCCGCGCCACCGTGGTCGTCGAGGCCAGGGCGGCCGCGCTGGAAGAGGCGGGGGACCTCCTCGTTCCGATCCACCGGGGTACGATCACCTCCCGTCACATCGCCGGCAATCTCGCCGAGCTGATCGCCGGGCGGGTGGTCGCGGGTTCGGGGCCGCGCGTGTTCAAGAGCACAGGCATGGCGTGGGAGGACCTCGTGGTCGCGGCTGCCGCTTACGAGGCATAGACATGGAAAGGGATGGGCCGATGGCTGCCGAGGAGCGGCTCGACCTGCCGATGGTGGGAGAGCGACAGAGCCTGCGCGAACAGGTCGCGCACGCGCTGCGCGCCGCGCTGATCACAGGTGAGATGCGGCCGGGGGTGGTCTACTCCGCGCCCGTCCTGGCCGCCCAGTTCGGCGTCTCGGCCACGCCGGTCCGCGAGGCCATGCTCGACCTGGCCAAGGAGGGCCTGGTCGAGGCCGTGCGCAACAAGGGCTTCCGGGTCACCGAACTGTCCGACCGCGACCTCGACGAGCTCACCGAGATCCGCCAGCTCATCGAGGTGCCCACGGTGGCCAGGCTGGCCGACAGCTCGCGGGCGGAGGAGTTCGAGCGGCTGCGGCCCATCGCCGAGGAGATCGTCTCGGCCAGCGAGCGGGGCGACCTGCTCGCCTACATCGACGCCGACCTGCGCTTCCACGTCGAGCTGCTGTCCCTGTGCGGCAACGCCCACCTGGTCTCGGTGGTGCGCGACCTGCGCAACCGGGCCCGGCTGTATGGCCTGTCCCAGCTCTCCGAGCGCGGCACCCTGGCCGATTCCGCCAGGGAACATCTCGCGCTGCTCGACGCGCTCAAGAGGGGTGACGGCAAGGCCGTCGCGCAGCTCATGGCGGAGCACATCGGTCACGTACGGGGCATCTGGGCGGAGCACTGAGCCGTTAAGTTCCGGCATTGCGCATGAAGTTCCGACATTTGGGGATCGGACACTCGCCAATGGCGGTAATCTCAATGCGGGCCGACGCAGCGACGCCTTGTGCGAACGCTGCCCGCCCTATCATCCTGGTCCGCAATGGGCCGGATATTTCCGGCATATGCCTGGTCAAGCGGACACCCGCACTCCGCTGACCTTCCCGGGCTCGGCACACCCGCCCACCGAGCCGAGCCCTCCGCCGCGCGCCCGAGACCCCAACCCACGGGCGCGCGGCGGCCCGGAGACTCACATTCCGCGGCGCCGGTCCGGCAGTCCGGAGACTCACATCCCCGCCATCGTGGTCCGCTGGCTCCGGGGGCTCAGCTCCCGCCGCTCCGGTCCGGCGGGGCGGCTACTTTCTGCCCGTCCGGGTCGAGCCCAGGCTGGCCGCCACGATGCAGATGATCGCCGCCCACTGCTGCACCTGCAGGAACTCGCCCAGCAGCAGCACCCCGATCAGCGCCGCCACGCCCGGCTCCAGGCTCATCAGGATGCCGAACACGTGCTTGGGCATCCGCCGCAGCGCCTGCAGCTCCAGCGAGTACGGGATCACCGACGACAGCAGCCCCACACCCAGCCCGATCAGCAGCAACTCCGGCTGCAACAGCTCCGCGCCACCGGTCGTGACCCCGATCGGGGCGATCGCCACGGCCGAGACGAGCATCGCGATCGACAACCCGCTCGTCCCGGGAAAGCGCCGCCCGGCCGCCGCCGACAACAGGATGTACCCGGCCCAGCACGCCCCGGCCACCATCGCGAACCCGATGCCGGCCCAGCTCACCGACGCCGAGTCGCCCCACGGGGCCAGCAGCACCACGCCGGCCCCCGCCAGCCCGACCCACAGCAGGTCGATCCGCCGCCGTGAGGCCGCCACCGCCACGCCCAGCGGCCCGAGGAACTCGATCGCCACCGCGATCCCCATCGGCAGCCGCGCCAGGGCCTCGTAGAAGGACAGGTTCATCACGGCGAGCGTCAGGCCGAAGCCGACCCCGACCGCCCAGTCGCCCCAGGACAGCCCCTTCAGCTTGGGCCGGACGAGCGTGCCCATGATGAGCGCCCCGGCCGCGATGCGCAGGAACACCACCGCGCTCGGCGACAACGACGCGAACAACTCCTTGGCGAAGCCCGCGCCGAGCTGCACCGAGAAGATGGCCAGCAGCACCAGCCCGGAGGGCGGGATCGAGTCCGCCGCGGTGCGCAGCAGGCTTCCCGGCCTGGGCAGGCCGGGTCCACGGCCGAGCGGGTCGTCGAGGGCGAAGGCGGTCACGGAACTCCTCAAGGCGAAGCAAGGGTTGGCGAGTCAGGGGGACGGCGAGGCAGAGGGACGGCGAATCAGGGGGACGGCTGGTCAGAGGGACGGCGAGGCAGAGGGACGGCGAAGCCGGGGCAACCGTCAGAGCCTACTCAACGCCTCCGACATGACCCCCTTTAAGGTGGTCTATTGCTTGCTGTGCCGTTATTCCTGGACAAGGACATATGAAAGCCCCCGCAAAGCCCGAGACCCTCGCCCGCCCGCCGCTGGCCCTGTCCATCTCCTCGTTCGTCAGCAGTTTCGACCGCTTCGCCGTGAGCCCCATGCTCGTGCTCATCGCCGCGGACCTGCACGTCCCGCTGTCCGGCTCCGTCGCCGCGGCCAGCGGCTACTACCTGGCCTACGGGCTGACCCAGCCGCTGTGGGGCCTGCTGTCCGACCGGTTCGGCCGGGTGCGGGTGATGCGCTGGGCGCTGTACGGCGCGGCGGCGGCGGGCGCGGTCTCGGCGCTGATGCCCGCCCTGGCGGCGCTCGTGGTGGCCAGGGTCGTGACGGGCGCCTGCTTCGGCGCGATCATCCCCACGGGCCTGACGTATGTGGGCGACACCGTGCACTCCTCGGTACGCCAGCGCGCCCTGACGGACCTCATGGCCGCCGCCGCCCTCGGCACGGCCCTGGCCACGGGCCTGGGCGGGGTGGTCGCGGGCCTGGTGGACTGGCGGGTGGCCTTCGCCGTGCCCGCCGCCTGCGCCCTGGCCTGCGCGCTGTCGCTGCGCTCGCTGCCCGAGCCGCCCCGGCACGAGGGGGCAGGGGGAGGGGTGCTGCGCCATCTGGGCGTCGTGCTCGGGCACCGGTGGGCGCTGCTGGTCTTCGGGCTGGCCTTCACCGAAGGGGCGATCATGCTCGGCGCGATGCCGTTCCTGGCCACCGCGTTGCAGCACACCGGGCTGGCCGCCGCCGTGGCGGGGCTGGCGATCACCGCGTACGGGCTGGGGCTGTGGGCCTTCTCCAAGCTCGTCAAGCACCTGTCGGGCCGCTGGCCCGCGCCCGTCCTGATGGTCGTCGGGGGCGCGCAGCTCTGCGCGGGGTTCGCCCTCGTGGCGGTGCACGTCAGCGTGCCCGTCGTGGTCGTCACGGCGCTGCTGCTCGGCGGCGGATGGTCGTTCCTGCACTCCTCGTTGCAGACCTGGGCCACCTCGATCGTGCCCGAGGCGCGGGGGACCACGATCGCGTTCTTCGCCTGCGCGTTGTTCGTGGGCAGCGCGGTGGCCTCGTGGGCCGCGGGGCCGCTGGCGGAGGACGGCCGGTACGGGCTGCTGTTCGGCCTGGCGGCCGGCGCGGCGATCCCGCTGACCGCCGTCGCCGCCCTCACCCGCCGCCGCTACACGGCCCTGCGCACTGAACGACCCGCGCCCGTACCCGGGTAGCCGCCGTCCCTCTCGAAACAGGCGAGGCCAGCCGTCACTCTCGGCGCAACAGGTGTGAGACCGGCCGTACTCTCAGCGGAACAGGCGTGAGGCCAGCCGTCACTCCCAGCGGAACAGCCGCGAGACCAGCCCCAGCGACAGCACCGCCCAGCAGATGAGCACGGCCACCGGGACCAGCGGCAGCGCCGCGCCCTGGGCGAGCACCGCGCGCAGCCCGCCGGTCAGCGCCGAGATGGGCAGCGCCTCCAGCACCGGCCGCATCCCGGCGGGGAACTTGCTCAGCGGGAACACCACCCCGCCCACCCCCAGCAGCACCAGATACACCAGGTTGGCCGCCGCCAGCGTGGCCTCCGCGCGCAGCACGCCCGCCATGAGCAGCCCGAGCCCGCTGAAGGCCGCCGTGCCCAGCACGATCAGCAGCGCCGCGCTGAGGAACGACCCCTGTGGCCGCCATCCCAGCGCCAGCCCCACGACCACGATGATCACGGCCTGGAGCACCTCCACGCCCGCCACGGCCGCCGTCTTGGCCAGCATGAGCCCGCCCCTGGACAGCGGGGTGGCGCCCAGCCGCTTGAGCACGCCGTACCGGCGCTCGAAGCCGGTCGCGATGGCCTGCCCGGTGAAGGCCGTGGACATCACCGCCAGCGCCAGCACGCCGGGCACCAGGAAGTCCACCCGCGACCCGCCGCCGACGTCGATCAGCGGCGCCAGCGAGAAGCCGGCCAGCAGCAGCACCGGGATGATCAGCGTGAGCAGGAGCTGCTCACCGTTGCGCAACATCGCGCGGACCTCCGCGCCCGCCTGCGCCAGCACCATGCGCGGGAACGGCGCGGCGCCGGAAGCGGGGGTGAAGTCCAGCGCGGCGGTGGAGTCGGGCGTGCTCATCGGGGCTTCCTGTAAATGGGCTCGGGGAGCGGCCTGGGCGCGTTCATCGCAGCTCCCTGCCGGTCAGTTCGAGAAAGACGTCTTCGAGGGTGCGGCGCTCGATGCGCAGGTCGTCGGCCGTGACGCCCTCGGCCGCGCACCAGGCCGTCACCGTGGCCAGCAGTTCGGGGCCCACCAGGCCCTCGATGATGTAGTGACCGGCCGGCGACTCCTTCGCCGCGCTGCCCGCCGGGAGCGCGTTGAGCAGCTCCTCCAGCGCCAGCCCGGGCCGCGCCCTGAAGCGCAGTTGCCGCTCGGCCCCGGTCAGCGAGGCGGGGGTGCCCGCGGCCACCACGCGCCCTCTGTCGATGATGACGACGTGGTCGGCCAGCCGCTCGGCCTCGTCCATGTGGTGCGTGGTCAGCACGACCGACACGCCCGCCAGGCGCAGCTCGCCGATCAGCTCCCAGCAGGCGTGCCGGGCCTGCGGGTCGAGGCCGGCGGTCGGCTCGTCGAGGAAGACCAGCTCGGGCCGTCCGACGACGGCCGCGGCCAGGGACAGCCGCTGCTGCTGGCCGCCCGACAGCCGCCGGTACGGGGTGCGTACGTGCTCGGTCAGCCCCAGCCGCTCCAGCAGCGCCCCCGGGTCGAGCGGCCGGGCGTAGAAGCGCGAGACCAGCCGCAGCCACTCGGCGCAGCGCATGGCCGGCGGCACGCCGCCCGCCTGCAGCATGATCCCCACCCGCGCGCGCAGTTCGGGCAGCGCGGGCGCCAGGCCCAGAACCTTGACGGTGCCCGCGTCGGCCTTGCGGAACCCCTCGCAGATCTCCACCGTGGAGGTCTTGCCCGCGCCGTTGGGCCCGAGGACCGCGGTGACGGCCGCGCGCTCGGCGCGGAGGGTGAGGCCGTCGACGGCGGTGTTGCCGCCGTAGCGTTTGACCAGGTCGACGATCTCGACGGCTGGGGAATCCATGGCCACGAGTTTAGGGACTCCGGCAGGGGGTCCGCCCCGCGGGGGAACGCCGCGCTCGACATGGCCGCGTCTGGACCGTTCCGCGGCTCGTACGCGCCAATAGACCGAAATCTCGGGAAATATCTGATAACCGGGAATTAGGAGGACCGGAACCTGGTTTGATTCCTCGGCCCGCGTGGGGCCAAACATCTTTGCGAGGAGAGGGGTCCAGGCATGTCCGTGGCAGAAATCGCCACGCCCGCCGTCGTCCAACCACAACAGAAGAGCGGTCGCGGACTGCTGCTGCTCATCCTTGGCGCGTTGTCGGCGATCGGCCCGCTGTCCATCGACATGTACCTGCCGGCCCTGCCCGCCATCACCTCCGAGATGCTCAGCGGGGAGGCGCAGGTCCAGCTCACGCTGACCGCCTGTCTCATCGGCGTGTCGGTCGGCCAGGTCATCGCCGGGCCCCTCAGCGACGTGCGCGGGCGGCGGGTGCCGCTGATGGTGGGCGTGGCCGGGTTCATGCTCGCCTCGCTGCTGTGCGCGTTCGCGCCCTCGGTGCCCATGCTCATCGCCTTCCGCCTGCTGCAGGGCATGCTGGGCGGCGCCGCGCTGGTCATCGTGCGAGCAGTCGTGCGCGACCTGTACGACGGGGCGGCCATCGCCCGCATCTTCGCCACCCTGATGCTCGTCAGCGGCCTGGCCCCGATCCTGGCCCCCATCGCGGGGGCGCAACTGCTCGCGTTCACCTCGTGGCGCGGCGTGTTCGTGGCGCTCAGCATCGCCGGCGTGGTGCTGCTGATCGCCGTGCTGGCGGGCGTGCGCGAGACGCTGCCCCCGGCCGCGCGCGAGAGCGGCGGGCTCAAGCACACCGTGAGCACCTTCTGGCGGCTCCTGCGCGACCGCACGTTCATGGGCTTCGCGCTGACCGGCGGCCTGGCCTTCGCGGCCATGTTCGGCTACATCGCGGGCTCGCCGTTCGTGCTCCAGGAGGTGTACGGCGCCACGCCGCAGCAGTACTCGCTCATCTTCGGCCTGAACGCCTTCGGCCTAATCGCCGCCGCCCAGTTCGGCGGCCGGCTGTCGGGCCGGGTTCCGCCCGTCCTGCTCGTGCGCATCGGCCTCGGCATCGCCCTGGTCGGCGCGGCCCTGCTGATGACCGCCGCGCTGGCGGACCTGGGCCTGTGGGGCATCGTCGGCGGACTGGTCGTCATCATGCTGGGCCAGGGCCTGGTCATGCCCGGCACCGGCGCGCTGGCGCTCGGCTCCCAGCCCGCCCAGGTGGCCGGCAGCGCCTCCGCGCTGACGGGTGTGCTGCAGTTCGCGCTCGGCGCGGCCGCGGCCCCGCTGGTCGGACTTGCCGGTACGGGCTCCGCGGTGCCCATGGCATGTGTCATGCTCGGACTCTTCCTCTGCTCGGCCCTGACGTTCACGATCCTGGGCCGGGCGAGAAGTTAGGTAAGCCTACCCTGCGTGACAAATTCCATTCCCGTCCCTGGTCGGATCCGTTTGTGAACCGGGAAGGAATTACGGCACACTGATGTTGTGAAAAACATGCCCTTGATGGAGCCAGGTGGAGAGCGCGGCACCCGTGCCCGCGTCGCCCGGCTGATCCTGGAGCATGGTCCCGTCGCGGCAGCCGCTCTGGGTGAACGGCTCGGGCTCACGCCCGCCGCCGTCCGGCGTCATCTCGACGCCCTGCTGGCCGACGGGATGATCGAGCCTCGTACGGTGCGCCCGCGCGGACAGCGCGGGCGCGGACGGCCGGCCAAGCTGTTCGCGATCACCGACGCGGGGCGCAGTGCTTTCGAGCACGCCTACGACGACCTCGCCGGGAGCGCACTTCGTTTCCTGGCCGAGCGCATGGGAGAACAAGCCGTGGCCGACTTCGCCCGCGAGCAGGTGGCAAGCCTGCTCAAGCGGCTGGAGCCGGTCATGCGGACGGTGCCGGCGGACCAGCGCGTGCACGTGCTGGCGCAGGCGCTGTCGGCAGAGGGGTATGCCGCCTCGGCCAGCAAGGCCAAGTCGGGCGGCGACCAGCTCTGCCAGCATCACTGCCCGGTGGCGCACGCGGCGGCGGAGTTCCCGCAGCTGTGTGAGGCCGAGACGGAGGCGTTCGCGCAACTGCTCGGCACGCCGGTGCAGCGCCTGGCCACGATCGCCCATGGCGACGGGGTGTGCACGACGCACGTGAGCCCGCAGTCATTGGCCGATTCCGCACATAGAGACAAGAGCAAGGAGACCGGAAGGTGACTGTCACCGACCGCCCGGAGCTGGAAGGCCTCGGGAATTACAAGTTCGGCTGGGCCGACCCGGATGCCGCGGGTGCGGCGGCCAAGCGCGGCCTGTCCGAGGAGGTCGTACGCAACATCTCCGAGCTGAAGAACGAGCCGGAGTGGATGCTCGACCTTCGCCTGAAGGGCCTCCGCCTGTTCGACAGGAAGCCGCTGCCCACCTGGGGCTCTGACCTCACCGGCATCGATTTCGACAACATCAAGTACTTCGTGCGCTCCACCGAGAAGCAGGCCGCTTCCTGGGACGAGCTGCCCGAGGACATCAAGAACACCTACGACAAGCTCGGCATCCCGGAGGCGGAGAAGCAGCGCCTCATCGCCGGTGTCGCGGCCCAGTACGAGTCGGAGGTCGTCTACCACAAGATCCGTGAGGACCTTGAGGAGAAGGGCGTCATCTTCGTCGACACCGACACGGGCCTGAAGGAGCACGAGGAGCTCTTCAAGGAGTACTTCGGCTCGGTGATCCCGGTCGGCGACAACAAGTTCGCCGCGCTCAACACCTCCGTGTGGTCCGGTGGCTCGTTCATCTACGTGCCGCCGAACGTCGAGGTCGAGATCCCGCTGCAGGCGTACTTCCGGATCAACACCGAGAACATGGGCCAGTTCGAGCGGACCCTGATCATCGTGGACGAGAACAGCTACGTCCATTACGTCGAGGGCTGCACCGCGCCGATCTACTCCTCCGACTCGCTGCACAGCGCGGTCGTGGAGATCATCGTGAAGAAGAACGCCCGCTGCCGTTACACGACCATCCAGAACTGGTCGAACAACGTCTACAACCTGGTCACCAAGCGCGCCGTCGCCTACGAGGGCGCGACCATGGAGTGGATCGACGGCAACATCGGCTCCAAGGTCACGATGAAGTACCCGGCCGTCTACCTGATGGGCGAGCACGCCAAGGGCGAGACGCTGAGCGTCGCGTTCGCGGGCGAGGGCCAGCACCAGGACGCCGGCTCCAAGATGGTGCACCTGGCGCCCAACACCAGCTCCACCGTGATCTCCAAGTCGGTGGCGCGCGGCGGCGGCCGTACCTCCTACCGCGGCCTGGTGCAGATCGACGAGGGCGCCCACGGCAGCGCCAGCACCGTCAAGTGCGACGCCCTGCTGGTCGACCAGATCAGCCGCTCCGACACCTACCCCTACGTCGACGTCCGCGAGGACGACGTCTCGATGGGTCACGAGGCCACGGTCTCCAAGGTCAGCGAGGACCAGCTGTTCTACCTCATGAGCCGCGGGCTCGATGAGGACGAGGCGATGGCGATGATCGTGCGCGGCTTCGTCGAGCCGATCGCGCGTGAGCTGCCCATGGAATACGCGCTCGAGCTCAACCGGCTGATCGAGCTGCAGATGGAAGGAGCCGTCGGCTGATGGGCCTGAACGAGAAGCCCCTGTCGACCCTGCACGAGAAGGCGTCCTACGACCTGGGCGACTTCGAGGTCCCGACCGGGCGCGAGGAGTCCTGGCGCTTCACGCCGCTCTCGCGCCTGAAGGGCCTGCACAACGGCAAGGCGGCCTCCTCGGCGGCGGTCGGCCACGTCCGCCTGGACGTGGACGCGGCCCCCGAGGTGACCGTCGAGACGGTCGGCCGCGACGACGCCCGCGTGGGCAAGTCGTTCATGCCGGGCGACCGGGTCAGCGCGCAGGCGTGGAACAGCTTCGAGAAGGCCACCGTGATCACGGTGCCGCGCGAGGCCGTCACCTCCAGGCCCACCGTGCTGACGCTGACCGGCGAGCCCGCGGGCGAGGGCGGCGGCGCCGTCTTCGGCCACATCGTGGTCAAGGTGGAGCCGATGGCCGAGGCCGTGCTCGTGCTCGACCACAAGGGCAGCGCCGTCTACGCCGACAACATCGAGTTCGTCGTGGGCGACGGCGCCAACCTGAAGGTCGTCAGCCTCCAGGACTGGGACGACGACGCGGTGCACGTCTCGCACCACCACGCGCAGCTCGCCAAGGACGCGACGTTCCGCAGCTTCGTGGTGACGCTCGGCGGCGACCTCGTACGCCTGTCGCCCAGCGTCACCTACACCGCGCCGGGCGGCGACGCCGACATGTCGGGCGTCTACTTCGTGGACGCCGGGCAGCACCTGGAGCACCGCCTGCTGGTCGACCACTCGCAGCCCAACTGCAAGAGCAACGTCGACTACCGCGGCGCCTTGCAGGGCGAGAACGCGCACGCCGTCTGGATCGGCGACGTGATCATCAGGGTCGAGGCCGAGGGCACCGACACCTACGAGCTCAACCGCAACCTCATCCTGACCGACGGCGCCCGCGCCGACTCGGTGCCCAACCTGGAGATCCTCACCGGCGAGGTCGCGGGAGCGGGGCACGCCTCCGCCTCCGGCCGCCTCGACGACGAGCACCTGTTCTACCTCCAGGCCCGCGGCATCCCGCACGACGAGGCTCGCCGCCTGGTCGTGCTGGGCTTCCTCGGCCAGCTCATCGAGAAGATCGAGATCGACGAGATCCGCGAGCGCGTGATGAACGCGGTAGAGGCGGAACTCGCGGTATGAGCTTCGAGAAGGTCTGCAAGGTCGAGGACATCCCCGACGGGGGTGTTCTCGGCGTCGAGGTCGGTTCGGACGAGACGCCGGTGGCGCTCGTCCGCAAGGGCGAGGACGTCTTCGCCCTGCACGACGTCTGCTCCCACGCCGAGGTCAAGCTCAGCGAGGGAGAGGTCTACGACGGCACGCTGGAGTGCTGGCTGCACGGCTCGTGCTTCGACATCCAGACCGGCAAGCCCACCGGGCCGCCCGCGACCCAACCCGTGAACGTCTACACAGTGAAGATCGACGGCGATGACGTCCTCGTCTCGCTCTCGAAGGAGTCCTAAGCACATGTCCACCCTTGAGATTCGTGACCTCCAGGTCGCCGTCGCGGACAAGGAAATCCTGCGCGGCGTCAACCTGACCGTGAAGTCCGGCCAGACCCACGCCATCATGGGGCCGAACGGCTCGGGCAAGTCCACGCTCGCCTACGCGATCGCCGGTCACCCCAAATACACGATCACCGGCGGCCAGGTGCTGCTCGACGGCGTTGACCTGCTGGAGCTGTCCGTCGATGAGCGGGCCCGCGCCGGCCTGTTCCTGGCGATGCAGTACCCGGTCGAGGTCCCCGGCGTGTCGGTCTCGAACTTCCTGCGCTCGGCCGTCACCGCCGTCCGCGGCGAGGCGCCCAAGCTGCGCGAGTTCGCCAAGGACCTCAAGGGCGGCATGGACGCCCTGGCCATCGACCCGGCCTTCGCCCAGCGCAACCTGAACGAGGGTTTCTCCGGCGGCGAGAAGAAGCGCCACGAGATCCTCCAGATGGAGCTGCTCAAGCCGAAGATCGCGGTGCTCGACGAGACCGACTCCGGCCTCGACGTGGACGCGCTGCGCGTGGTGTCGGAGGGCATCAACCGCTTCCGCGCCACCGGCGAGACCGGCGTGCTGCTGATCACGCACTACACCCGCATCCTGCGGTACGTGAAGCCGGACTTCGTGCACGTGTTCGCGGCCGGCCGGATCGTCGAGGAAGGCGGCCCGGAACTGGCCGAGAAGCTCGAGGCCGAGGGCTACGAGCAGTACACGAAGGCGTCTGCATGACTCTAAACAGCTTCGATGTGGAGAAGATCAGGAAGGATTTCCCGATCTTCTCCCGCGAGCTGCCCGACGGGCGTCCGCTCGTCTATCTCGACTCGGGCAACTCCTCACAGAAGCCCAACCAGGTCATCGAGGTCATGCGCGAGCACCTGGCGCTGCACTACAGCAACGTCGGGCGCGCCATGCACGTGCTCGGCGCGGAGTCGACCGACGCCTACGAGAACGCCCGCGACAAGATCGCGGGCTTCGTCGGGGCGCCGTCGCGCGATGAGGTGATCTTCACCAAGAACGCCTCCGAGGCGCTCAACCTCATCGCCTACTCCTTCGGCAACCCGGGCAACACCGACCCGCGCTTCACGCTCGGCCCCGGCGACGAGATCGTCATCTCCGAGATGGAGCACCACTCCAACATCGTGCCCTGGCAGATGCTCGCGCAGCGCACCGGCGCGAGCCTGAAGTGGTTCGGCGTCACCGACGACGGGCGGCTCGACTACGACCCTGCCGTGATCACCGAGCGGACGAAGATCGTCTCGATCGCCCACCAGTCCAACGTCCTGGGCACCGTCAATCCGGTGGTCGCGATCGCCCAGCGGGCGCACGAGGTGGGCGCGCTGATCGTGCTCGACGCCTCCCAGTCCGTGCCGCACCACCCGGTCGCCGTCACCGAGCTGGGCGCCGACTTCGTGGCCTTCACCGGCCACAAGATGGTCGGCCCCTCCGGCATCGGCGTGTTGTGGGGACGGGCCGAGCTGCTGGAGGCCATGCCTCCGTTCCTCGGCGGCGGCGAGATGATCGAGGCGGTCTGGATGGACCGCTCGACGTACGCGCCGATCCCGCACAAGTTCGAGGCGGGCACGCCGCCGATCGTCGAGGCCATCGGGCTCGGCGCGGCGGTCGACTACCTCACCGAGGTCGGCATGGACGCCATCGAGGCGCACGAGCGCACGCTGACGGCCCACGCGCTGGAGGCGTTGCGGGAGGTGCCGTCGCTGCGCGTCATCGGGCCCGATACGCTGGAGCAGCGCGGGGGCACGGTGTCGTTCACGCTGGAGGGCATCCACCCGCACGACGTCGGGCAGATCCTCGACGACCAGTTCGGCGTCGCCGTACGCGTGGGGCACCATTGCGCGCGCCCGCTGCACCTGCGCTTCGGAATACCCGCGACCACGCGGGCGTCGTTCTACCTGTACAACACCACGGGCGAGATCGATGCCCTGGTGCGCGGCCTGCATCACGTCCAGAAGGTGTTCGCATAGCCATGATCGGCGAGTCGATGTACCAGGAGCTGATCCTGGAACACTACAAGCACCCGCAGGGGCGGGGGCTGCGTGAGCCGTACGACGCCGAGGTTCACCACGTGAACCCGACGTGCGGCGACGAGATCACGCTCAGGGTCAAGGTGGGCGAGGCCGGCAAGGTCCTCGACGTCTCCTACGAGGGACAGGGCTGTTCGATCAGCCAGGCCGCCGCCTCCGTGCTGCACGAGCTGACCACCGGCTCCACGGTGGACGAGACGCTCTCGGTCGTCGACGAGTTCACCCGGCTGATGCAGGGCAGGGGCAAGGTCGAGGCCGACGAGGAGGTCCTCGGCGACGCGGTCGCGTTCGCGGGCGTGGCCAAGTTCCCGGCGCGCGTCAAGTGCGCGCTGCTTTCGTGGATGGCCTACAAGGACGCTGTGGTGAGGAGTGCCCAATGAGCAAGCCAACGGAGACCCCGACCGGTTTCGACGGTGAGGCGAGTGCCGAAGAGGTCATGGAGGCGCTCAAGGACGTCGTCGACCCCGAACTCGGCATCAACGTCGTCGACCTGGGCCTGATCTACGGGCTCAACCTTGACCCGTCCGACGGCGGGCAGCCGGTGGCCACCATCGACATGACGCTGACCAGCGCGGCCTGCCCGCTGACCGACGTCATCGAGGACCAGGCCCACTCGGCGCTGGAGGGCATGGTCTCCGATGTGAAGATCAACTGGGTCTGGCTGCCGCCGTGGGGCCCCGACAAGATCACGGACGAGGGGCGCGAGCAGCTGCGTATGCTAGGCTTCAACGTCTGATCTTTGCTGCTGTCACGGCTGACGTAAGCGTCGGCCGTTGCAGTGTGCGTGCCACGGGTGGGTTTCGGAAAGTCCGGACCCATCGCGGGGAATATCCGATACCATCCCCGGCGTTGGCAAAGAGGTACACCTGACGTCTCATCGCGCGTCTCGCATCGCCTGCGGCCGGTGCACCCGGTGTGTTCCCCTCATCTTCATCCCGCCCCCATGACGGCGGGTGCCCTTGAACCTTGTACGGCTCCGCGCCGTACGTCCCGGCTCGTCCTTTCGCAGAAGTGACGCGCCACTTCGACGGAAAGGCACGACTTTCGTGACCATGCTTGACGCTGTCATGCCCTCGCTCGGTGAGACCTCCGAGCCGGGCCCGTCCGAGTTCGAGCTGCTGGGCCTGCCCAAGCCGCTCGTGAACGGACTGGCCAAGCTGGGCTTCGACAGCCCGTTCCCGATTCAGAGCGCGACCATTCCCGACGTGCTCGCGGGTAACGACGTTCTCGGCCGTGGCCAGACCGGATCGGGCAAGACGCTCGCCTTCGGCCTGCCCACCATGGCCCGCATCGCCGGCGTGAAGCCCACTCCCGGGCACCCGCGCGCGATGATCCTCGTTCCCACCCGTGAGCTCGCCCTGCAGGTGCACGACGCCCTCGAACCCCTCGGACGCGGTCTCGGCCTGCGCATGAAGGTCGTCGTCGGCGGCATGTCCATGGGCAAGCAGATCGAGGCGCTGCGCCGTGGCGTGGACGTCGTGATCGCCACCCCCGGCCGGCTCGGCGACCTGATCAGACAGGGCGAGTGCTCGCTCGCCGACGTCGAGGTCAGCGTCCTTGACGAGGCCGACCACATGTGTGACCTCGGCTTCTTCCCCGTCGTCACCGAACTGCTCGCGCAGACCCAGCCCGGCGGGCAGCGGCTGCTGTTCTCGGCCACGCTCGACGGCGACGTCGACAAGCTGGTGCGGCGCTTCCTGAAGGACCCGATCACCCACTCCGTGGCCCCGGCCACCTCGCCGGTGGACACCATGGAGCATCACGTGATGCAGGTGTCGCGCGACGACAAGTTCGACGTCACGGCCGAGATCGCCAACCGCGAGGGCCGTACGATCATCTTCGTCCGCACCCAGCACGGCGTGGACCGGCTGTGCAAGCAGCTGGCCAGGGTCGGCGTGAAGTCGGGCGGCCTGCACGGCGGCAAGCGCCAGAACCAGCGCACCCGCATCCTGGGAGAGTTCCGCGAGGGCTCCGTCAACGTGCTGGTCTGCACCGACGTCGCGGCGCGCGGCATCCACGTGGACAACATCAGCCTGGTGCTGCACGTTGACCCGCCGCAGGACCACAAGAGCTACCTGCACCGCGGTGGCCGTACCGCCCGCGCGGGTGAGAAGGGCACCGTCGTCACGCTGGTGCTGCCCAACGAGCGCCGCTCGACCGACCAGCTCACCCGCCGCGCCGGGATCCACCCGTTCCGCCTGAAGGCCACCCCGGGTCACCCCAGGGTCGCCGAGGTGACCGGGGCCCGCGCGCCGAGCGGCGAGCCCATCCCCGTGTGGGAGCCGGACGTCCGCAAGCCGCTGCGCCCGCGCCGCGAGGGCGGCACGGCCGAGCGGCGCGGCGGACGCCGCAACCGGCGTGGCTTCGAGGGCGAGCGCCGTCCGCCGCGCAGGCACGAGGACGGCGAGCGCACCTTCGGCACGGGTGACGACCGTCGCCCGCGCAGGGACTTCGACGGCGACCGGCGTCCGCGCCGGCACGAGGACGGCGACCGGCCGTTCGGCTCCGCCTCCGGTGAGGACCGCCGTCCGCGCCGGCACGAGGACGGGGACCGCCCGTTCGGGTCGGGCGAGGACCGTCGGCCGCGCAGGCACGGCGACGGTGAGCGGCCGTTCGGGCGCTCGCAGGAGCCGCGCACGTTCGGCGACGACCGCCGCCGTGACGACCGTGGCCGTGGCGGCTACCGTTCCGACGACCGCCCGGCCCGCCAGGACGACCGCGGACAGCGTGGGGGCGGCTTCCGCTCCGACGACCGTGGACCGCGTTTCGGCGCCGGGTCCGACCGTGGCCGTCCGTTCTCGGCCGACCGTGACCGTGGCTTCCGCTCCGACGACCGCGCGCCCCGCGACGGCTACCGCTCCGGCGGCGGGCGTTCCGACGAGCGCGGCGGCAACGGCGGCTACCGCGGCAACAACTCGGGCCGCCGCTACGAGCGCTGACCTGACATTCGCTGCCCGCCGCACCACAAGGTGCGGCGGGCAGCGCCGTTTCCGCCCTCAAGGTGAACCCTCGCGCCGATATGAGGGCGGAAACGGGTCTCGGAGAATTACTCCAACGCCGGGGTGAACCGGCGATATCCGTAGCCCGCGCGGCGCGCCGCTTTCCCACAACACCACGGCTGGGCTCGGGCATACGGCCTGTGGCCCGCATTTCCTGGGAATTGCCGGGAGCGCCGCGAATGCGGAAAACGCCTCTCCGTCAACACCAGGTCTCCAAGGTCGGCGCAGAGGTTTTTCCGCGTCCGGGGTAAATGATTGACTTCCCGGAAACATAGATCAGCCGGGCAGCCCGGTCAAGAACGCAAATGCCGATTCTCAGCCTTTCAGGCCGCTCAACGCGATGCCGCGGGTGAAGTACCGCTGGAAGACCAGGAAGAAGACGATCGTCGGGACTGACGCCAGCAGTCCGCCCGCCATGATCGCGCCCTGGTGGTCGGGCCCGCCGTAATAGGAGTTGAGCCGCGCCAATGCGACGGGCAGATTCGCCATCTCGTCGCTCTGCACGATGATGAGCGGCCAGAGGAAATTGTTCCATTCGGCGAGCACGATGAAGATGGACATCGCGGCGAGCGCCGGCCGCAGCAGCGGTAGCACGATCCGCCACCAGATCCGCCACTCCCCGGCGCCGTCCACCCTGGCCGCCTGGATCAGCTCATTCGGCAGCGACTGCAGGAACTGCACCAGGAAGAACAGCACGAACGCCTTGGCCAGCGCCGGGACGATGTAGGCGGTGTAGCTGTCCAGCCAGCCCAGGTTCCGCATGACGATGTAGTTCGGGATCAGCGTGGTCTGCCAGGGCACCATCATCGAGGCGATGATCATCAGGAAGATGACCCTGCGGCCCCTGATGTCGTGCTTGGCGATCACGTACGCGGCCAGCGAGCAGATGAGCAGCGCCCCGACGGTGATGGTCGTGGTGATCAGGAGGCTGTTGAACAGGAACCGCCAGAATCCGAAGTCCACCTGGAAACGCTGGAAGATGCCCTGCAGATGGCCGGGATTGACGCGCTCGGGCGACCATTCCGCGTCGTAGAAGTTGGCCACGGTGGGTGACTGCGGCACGAACGACGGAGGCGTCCTGGCCAGTTCGGCGGGCGGCTTGAACACCGTGATGAGCAGCCAGTAGAACGGCACCAGCATGGTCAGCGACAGCAGGTAGAACGGCAGGCGCAGCAGGTGCCCGTTGAGCCGCGACCGCCCACGGGCCGCGGGGGGCGGCCCGGGACGTGAGGAGCCGGGCGCGTCGGTGATCGTGTCCGGCGGCGCGACGGCCATCACAACTCCTTGGTCGCGCGGCCCAGGCGCAGGTTGACGAGGCTGAGCACGAAGATGACCAGGAAGAGCACCCAGGCGATGGCCGAGGCGTAGCCCAGCCTGAAGTGGGTGAACCCCTGGTCGTACAGGTAGGGGACGATCATCAGGCCGGAGTCGAGCACGCCGCCGACGTTGTTGGTGGCCCTGAAGACGATGTAGACCGCCTCGAACACCTGGAACGCGCCGATCAGGCCGGTCACCACCACGTACGTGGTGACGGGCCGCAGCAGCGGCAGCGTGATGTGCCGGAACCGCTGCCAGGCCGAGGCGCCGTCGATCTCGGCCGCGTCGTAGTACTCCTGCGGGATCGAGCCGAGCCCGGCGACGTACAGCACCATGCCGTAGCCCATGCCGCCCCACACCGACATGAGCACCAGGATCGGGATCGTCAGCCCCGGCGTGGCCAGCCAGGGGACCGCCGCACCGCCGAACCAGCTCACGATCGTGTTGGCCAGGCCCACGTCGCTGGGGAACAGCACCCACTTCCACATCAGCATGAGCGCGATGGAGGAGGTCACGGACGGCAGGAAGAACACGGTGCGCATGATGCGGTGCGCCCAGCCCGTACCGTCGAAGGCCAGCGCCAGGCCCAGCGACAGCAGGGTGCCGAGCAGGACCGAGGCCAGCACGTACACGGCGGTGTTGCCCAGCGCGTGGCGGAACCTGGTGTCCTGCGCCAGTTGCGCGAAGTTGTCCAGGCCGATGAAGGCGGCCGGGTTGATGCCGTCGAACGCCGTGAAACTCAGGTAGAGGGAGTTGGCCAGCGGCCAGATCAGGAACGCCGCGAACAACGCGAGAAAGGGCAGCAACATCGCGTACGAGGTGCCGTAGCGACGCAACCGGCTGCGTAGGGGCACGGGATGGGCCATCTCGGAGCTCCAGCTAGCCGGCGTTGCGTTCCATGACTTTGGCGGCCTCGCTCAGCGCGGTCCTGATGTCCGCCTTGCCGAGGATGGCCGACTGGAGCTGTTTGGAGACGTCCGGCGCGCTCTCGTCCCAGCCGGGACAGCCCGGCGCGGCCTTGCCGGTCTTGAACGCCCGCTCGAACACCTGGGCCTGCTCCGGCGTGAAGGAGGAGGAGTCCACCACCTTGTCGGGCCGCGGCGGGATGTAGGGCAGGTTCCGGTTCCTGGCCTCGGCCACGATGGCGGCGATGGCCTCATCGCTGTACATGAACTTGACGAAGTCCGCGCCCGTCTCGACGTGCTTGCTGAAGGAGGTCACGCCGATCGCCCGGCCGCCGATGAACGTGGTCGGCCCGGCGGGGCCCGCGGGCAGCGTGGTCATCGCCCACTTGCCCTTCAGCTTCGGCTTGTTGCTGTCGATGCCCTTGGCGATCCAGTTGCCCCCGACGACCATCGCGGTGCCGGTGTCCAGCGCGTCGGACGCCTCCGCGATGGCGGTGGGCGCGCCGTGCTCGCGGTAGAGGTCCACCCAGTACTTCAGCGCCCGCTCGGCCTGCGGGGTGTCGAGCGAGGGCTTGCAGTCGGGCGTGTAGAACGTGCCGCCCGCCTGGTAGAGGTAGTTGAAGTAGCCGATCCAGTCGAGGTTGCCCCAGTCCTGGCTGTAGGGCTTCTTGACCCCGGCCTCCTTGAGTTTGCCGATGGCCGCGGTCAGTTCCTCCCACGTCTTGGGCGGGGCGTCGAGACCGGCCTGGTCCAGCAGGTCGGTGCGGTAGTAGAGGGCGAGGGTCGACATGTCCAGCGGCACCCCGTACACCGAGCCGTCGGGGGAGATGGCCGACTCCCACTGGGCGGGCTGGGCCTGCGCCTTGAGCGAGTCCAGCCCGCGCGTGCGCAGGTCGACCATGGCGCCCCTGGCGCCGAACTGGATGGTCCAGGTCATGCCGCCGGAGATGACGTCGGGGCCGCTGCGGCTGGTGGCCGCGGCCAGCAGTTTGGCGTAGGCGTCGTCCCACGACAGGGTCTGCACCTTGACCGTCACGTTCGGATGCCTCTGGTGGTAGAGGTCGGCCGCCTTCTGGAAGATCGCCGTCTCGTCGTCGCCGCCGGTGGACCAGAAGGTCAGGGTCTCGGGAGCGTTCCTGTCCGCCTGCTGGGCCGGCGCCTGGCCGCCCGTGACGCAGGCCGAGGTCAGGAACGCGAGCAGGACCGTGGCGCCCGCCGCCGTCGTTCGTCGCATGAATGGCCGTCCGATCTGTCGCCGCCGCTTGTGTGGATCTCAGCACTTAAACGGGTAAGTGACAAGCTCGGACCATGTAAGTTTCACGACCTCCCAGCGTGTACGGCCCTGATCTGGATATTTCCTGGTTTGGCACGATGCACGGATGCGAGGGTGACTTTTACGGTTCAGGGGCGGTCTGCCGAAACCGTCTCGCGTGGCGGACACCGGGCGGCCTCATCCCGTGACGCAGACTAGGCTTAGCAGGCACGTCAAACGACCGACGAGAGAGACCATGAAGACCTTCGAAGAGCTGTTCGCCGAGCTGTCGCAGAAGGCCACGACCAGGCCCGCGGGCTCGGGCACCGTGGCCGCGCTGGACGCCGGCGTCCATGCCATCGGCAAGAAGGTCGTCGAGGAGGCCGCCGAGAGCTGGATGGCGGCCGAATACGAGTCAGACGACAGGACCGCGGAAGAGATCTCCCAACTCCTCTACCACGTGCAGGTGCTCATGATCGCCAAGGGCATCGGCCTCGACCAGGTCTACAAGCATCTCTAGGGCGCCGGGCGCGCCCGTCACCAGGAGACAGCGGAAGCGAGACACGAGGTAAGGACCTGATCATGCTGCGTCTGGCAGTACCCAACAAGGGCTCTCTCAGCGAGGCCGCCCAGAACATACTCAAGGAAGCCGGCTACCGTTCGCGCAGGGACAGCAAGGAGCTCGTCGTCGTCGACGAGTCCAACGGCTGCGAGCTGTTCTTCCTGCGCCCCCGCGACATCGCCGTCTACGTCGGGGAGGGCACCCTCGACGTGGGCATCACCGGCAGGGACATGCTGATCGACTCCGGCGCGCCGGTCGAGGAGATCATGCCGCTCGGCTTCGGCGCCTCCACCTTCCGGCTGGCCGCCGCGGCCGGCTCGATGTCGTCCGTCGCCGACCTCAACGGCCGCCGCGTCGCCACCTCCTACGCGGGGCTGCTCGACAAATACCTGTCCGACCAGGGCGTGGACGCCCGCGTGATCAAGCTGGACGGAGCCGTCGAGACGGCCATCAGGCTCGGCGTGGCCGACGCGGTGGCCGACGTCGTCGAGACCGGCACCACGCTGCGCAACGTCGGCCTGGAGGTGTTCGGCGAGCCGATCATGAAGTCGGAGGGCGTGCTGATCAAGCGGCAGAGCGCTCCCGACTCGCCGGGCGTCGGCCAGCTCGTACGCCGTTTCCAGGGCGTCGTGCACGCCCGCGACTTCGTCATGATGGACTACGACATCCGCGCCGAGCGCATCGAGGAGGCCATCGCCCTCACGCCCGGCATGGAGGGCCCCACGGTCTCGCCGCTGCACCGCGAGGGCTGGGTGGCGGTACGCGCCATGGTCCGGCGCAAGGGCCACCAGCAGGTGATGGACCAGCTCTGGGACATCGGCGCAAGAGCCATTCTGGTCACCGACATCTACGCCTGCCGTATATGAGATATGCCCGCTAGGTCATCTGATCGGCGGGCATATCGGAACCGTGCGTAACGAAGCCGTCGCTTGGCGTGGTTCCGCCGGGCACATCTGGTCCTTACTCGTGCAGGGCAACCGGCGCTGGGCGGCGGGTAAATCCCACCGCCCGCACCAGGACCCGCGACGCAGGAAACAGCTCGCCGGGGGCCAGTCGCCGCCCGCGGTGGTGCTGTCGTGCATCGACTCCAGGGTGCCGCCCGAGGTCGTCTTCGACGTCGGCCTCGGCGACCTGCTGGTCGTCCGTACCGCCGCCCACACGCTCGACTCCCTCGTCACCGCCGCCGTCCAGTACGGTCCCCAGGACCTGCGCGCCAGCCTCGTCGTCGTCTTGGGGCACCAGCGCTGCGGCGCGGTCACGGCGGCCGCACGGGCCTTACGCCGGCGCGTGACCCTGCCGGGCGAACTGCCCTCCATCGTCGAGGCGCTGCAGCCCGCCTACGACACCGCCGGCGGCCGGGTCGAGCCCATGGTCCGCGCCCACATCCGGCAGACCGTCTCGCACCTGAGAGCCGACCGTCTCCTCTACGGCAGCGCCACCGTGATCGGCGCCTACTACAGCCTGGACACCGGGCTGGTGAGCCGCGTGATCTGACAGACGTCACCGCCAGGAGCGGTGGGAACGCACCGCCGCCGGCCATGGCGTTCCCTTGATGAACGGCATCGCCTTCGACCACGTCGGCAAGAACCGCGGCAACGTGCTCGGCTTCTGAGGTCAGTAGCGCAGTTCCGCCAGCACCGCGTAGTGGTCGGAGGCGGGGTCGGGGCCGTCGCCCACCACCTCGCAACGCACCGGATGCCCCGCGCCGCCCGCCTTCGGCCAGGCGCTGAGCACGTAGTCGAAGCGCCGGTCCGGATACAGGCCGGGCCGCGCCCACGGGTTGGCGTTGCCCCACGTGTGGCCGGGGCCGCCGTCGCCGGCCACCTCCCACGCGTCGTAGAAGACCAGCCCGGGGGCGGCGGGCGCGCTGCGGCCGGTCAGCATGCGCAGCCTCTGGCCGGCCTGCTCCTGCAGGGCCACCACGTCGGGCGACAACTCGCCGACCAGCTTCTCGATCCGGCCTGAGCGCTCGGCGTACGGGCCGTACTCGCCCCACACGTTCCAGGTCAGCACGCGCACACGGGTCTCGATCAGCGGCCCGTAAGGCTCGTCCCAGTTCATCGCAGCCCTTCAACCGCCTTGATCGCCTGATCCACCTGCTCCGGGTTCGTCACGATACTGGTGCCGAAGCGCAGCAGCGAGGGGTTGTACGGCGTCACGCTCGTGACCACCTTCTGCCCGTGCAGCCGCCCCACCGCCTCGGCCGGCTGCATGCCCGCCACCGAGCAGCACACCAGCCCCGCCGACAACTCGGGCGAGCGCGGCGTCGCCAGCCTGACGTGCGGCATCCCGGCCAGGCCGTCCTTCAACCTGGTGGCCAGCTCCTGGGTGCGGCCCCGCACCCGGTCCTTGCCGATCGCCGACATGAACGCGAACGCCTGCGGCATCGCCCACCTGTGCTCGAACGCCTTGTAGCCCCCGGGAGTGACCAGCTCCGCCGTGTTCGGGCCGGGTGTGCCGCCGTTGTGCCAGGCGGCGAAGGCGGCCTGGCTGAAGCTGGGCACGATCGGGGCCACCGCGTCCCAGGCCCGGCCCCACACGATGCCGGTGCCACGCGGCCCGAACAACCACTTGTGCGTGCCGCTGGCCAGGAAGTCGCAGCCCAGGTCCGCCACCCCGTCGGCCATCGCGCCGAAACCGTGCACCCCGTCCACGCACAGCAGCGCCCGGTCGTGCTCGGCGCGGCCCCTGTTCGCCTCGGCCAGCACGTCGGCGATGGCGCGGATCGGCACGCGCACGCCGGTGCTCGAATGCACCCACGTGAGCGCCACC
Organism: Nonomuraea sp. NPDC050404; assembly: GCF_040655495.1. NCBI lineage: Bacteria > Bacillati > Actinomycetota > Actinomycetes > Streptosporangiales > Streptosporangiaceae > Nonomuraea > Nonomuraea sp. NPDC050404. Next base: position 45,517 of record NZ_JBFAKB010000033.1, on the reverse strand, counting down.
ACCCGGGTACGCGGGCCGAGCCCCTCCTTGACCGCCGCCACCATGCGGTCGGCCGAGGCGCCGGCCGGGTCGTCGTACAGCCTGACCCTGCGCACCTTCGCGCCCGTGCGCGCGGCCAGCAGGCGCAGGCCCTCGTGGGTGGCCAGGAAGTCGTGCTCGGTGGTCAGCACGTCCTGGCCGGGTCGCAGGACCAGGCCGGAGTAGAGCAGGCCCAGGCCCATCGTGGTGCTGTCGGTCAGCGCGATCGCGCCCGGCTCCGCGCCCAGGTAGCGGGCGGCGGCCTCGCGTACCGTCTGGTCGGGGGAGCCGCCGCCGGCCGGGGTGTACTCGGGGTCGGCGTCGAGGCCGTCGCGGTGCGCCCTGATCGCCTCACGGACCGGGGCGGGCGCGGGGGCCAGCACGAACGCCGCGAACTGGGCGTAGGCGGGGTCGAGGGCGAACTGGGCCCGTACGGAGGTCCAGTCGTACGGTGCGAAGGCCGCGTTCTTCGGCGCGGGGGTGTCGGCGGTGCACGCGGCCACCCCGGTCAGCAGCCCGGCGCCGAGCAGGGCCCGTCTGTTCAGCATGCCTGCTTCTTACCCGCGCGGAACCCGCTGCCCCAGGTTCTGAGAGGGTGGCCCCGCTCCTGTGTGTGGTGGCCCGGTGGGTCAGGTTCTGAGGGCTGTGACCTGGCGGATCAGGTCGGAGACGCGGACGATGCCCAGGCAGCGGTTCAGCTCGTCGGTGACCACCAGGTCGTCGTAGACGCGGCCCGAGTCGCGGCCGGCCGCCTGCATGGCGGCGATCGCCGGGGTCGTGCGTGGCACCGTACGCGGCGGGTCGGCCAGGCGCTGGGCCGGTTTGGAGCCGTGCAGGGCATGGCCGTAGCGGGCCGCGAACGACAACAGGAACCTGCCGCGGTCCAGGCTGCCCTTCGGCCGCTGGAACTCATCGACCAGGATCACACTGGTGATCGTCGGCTCGTGCCCGAACGCCGCCACCACCTCCTCGGCCTTCGCCTCCGCCGGCAGCGTCACGGCCGGGAGCAGCAGTTCCTGCACCCGGGGGCCGAGCATGATCGAGTCGGGCGGCTCGTCCTCGATCGGCAGCGGCACCCGTACCTTGCCGTCGGGACCCGGCGCGAGCAGCGGGCCGTGCGCGAGCCGCACGCCCAGGCCGCGCACCACCGCCACCTGCGCCTCGCGCTCCACGCCCGGCGCCATCACGTGCGCGCCGATGCCGCGCGCCAGCGTCGTCACCGCCCGCGCCACCGCGGCCGCCCGGTGGTCGCCCGGGATACGCGAGACCACGTCGAGGCCGAGGGCCAGCAGGTACGGCGCGGAGTCGGTGACCAGGTCCAGGCTCGCGCCCGAGGCGCCCACGTCGGAGAACCCGATCAGGTAGCCGATCGTGCGCAGGCCGTCGATGCCCACCTTGAGCAGCGCCCTGTCCTGCTCGTGGCACGGTCCAGTGAGCAGCACGATGGCCTCGCGCGGATGCCTGCCCGCCCGTCTCAGCGCCTCGTGCAGGGGAGCCAGCGCGCCGGCGCCCGACAGCACCACCCGTACCGGCAGTTCGAGCACCATGGGCAACGGCGCGGCCCTGAGTGTGCCGGTGGGGTCCACGACGGCGGGGTGCGCGATGACGGCCCCGGTGTCGAGGTCCACTAGGGGACTGGTGAGCAGGGAGGACACGTACAGATGCTGCTCCAGTCGCAACCGCCGCATAAGCCCCCTGAACCAAAATTTACCGACATTTCCACTTTGGTTCCCGCCCCATGCGTCTGGGGAGGCTTCCGCTAACCTTCGGGGCATGAGCGCGCGTCCGGCGAAGGGTGGCGGCCGGTGGGTCACGGTGCCGCCGGAGCGCCTGAACCCGTGGATCGACGGATTCGCCGCACGGCACGGCCCCTTCACCGCCACGGGGGATCGGCAGGTCGTGCGGCTGGTGGCCGCCGACGGGGCGCTGGCGGAGCTGCGGGTCCCGTTCCCGCCGATGATGCCGCCCGGCCCGCCGCACGTCGCCAGGTTCGTCACGCACGCGGGCGCCGCACGGAGAGTCGGGGTCTTCCTGGTACGCCTCGGCGGGTACGCCGCCGGGGTCTTCCACGGCACCGAACTGGTGGCGTCCAAGGTGGGCTCGCGGCTGGTCCAGGGACGTACGGCGGCGGGCGGCTGGTCGCAGCAGCGCTTCGCCAGGCGGCGCAGGAACCAGGCCGCCCAGGCGTACGACGACGCGGTGGAGACGGTGGTCCGGGTGGTGATGCCACACCTGGCCGCGCTGGACGCGGTGGTCTTCGGCGGGGATCGCAGGGCGGTGGAGGCCCTGCGGCCCGACCGCCGGCTGGAGCCGCTGCTGGTGCTGGAGCGCGAGCCGTTCCTCGTGGTGCCCGATCCCCGGCTGGCGGTCCTGCGCGACACCCCCGCCCTGTTCAGGGCCGTACGCATCCGCGTGGTCGATCCGGAGTGACGTGCGTGGGCTCAGGTGAAGGCGTCCTTCCGGAGTGACGTGCGTGGGCTCAGGTGAAGGCGTCCTTCCGGAGTGACGTGCGTGGGCTCAGGTGAAGGCGTCCTTCCGGACTGACGTGCGTGGGCTCAGGTGAAGGCGTCCCTCGGGACTGACGTGCGTGGGCTCAGATGAAGGCGTTCTGGTGGTCGGCGAGGAAGGCCGACAGGGGGCGGGGCGGGCGGCCGGCCAGGTCCTGGACCGTCGTCGTGGTCGGTGCCCAGCGCCCGTCGCCGGTCTCGGACATCAGCCGGGCCAGGTCGCCGGCGTGCGGCTGGGGGATGCCCTGCCGTTCCAGGTGGGCGGTCATCTCGGGGACGGGCAGGTTCACATAGCGGACCGGGCGGCCGATGGACCTGCCGACCTCCTCGGCGATCCGGTCGTGCGACAGGGACTCGGGGCCGGTGAGCACGTGGTCGCGGTTCTGGCCGATCTCGCCGGTCAGCAGGGTCGCGGCCACCTCGGCGATGTCGCGGGTGTCGATGTAGTTGACGGGCGCGGTGCCGTACGAGCCGTACATGACGCCGTCGCGGAAGTCGCGCGGCAGGTTCTGCATGAAGCCGCTCGGCTGGAGGATGGCCCACGGGACGCCCGATTCGCGCAGGTGGGCGTCGATGAGGCCGTGCATGCCCATACCGAGCCTGGCGCCGGGGGCGGCGTCGCGTACGGAGATGGCGACGATCTGCGCGACGCAGGCATTGGCGGCCAGGTCGATGATCGCGCGCTGGGCCTCGACGACGCCGGGCCACAGGCCGCTGTTGAGGAAGAGCCGGTCGCCGGGGGACAGCAGCCGGCCGATGGTCCCGGGCTCGTCGAAGTCGGCCAGGGCGTACGGGCGGCCGAGGTCGTCGGCGGGGCGGCGGACGGCGGCGAGGACGTCGTGCCCGCGCAACCGCTCGACGAGGGCCCGGCCGATGGTGCCGGTGGCGCCGGTTATCACGATCATGGGAACCTCCAGCTAAGTGGAATCTCAGATTCCGGTTGCTTGGACGGTACACTAAGCGGAATCGAATCGTCCATTTAGGGGTGGCGGGTGCGCGCGGATGCCAGGCGGAACCTGAACAAGATCGTCGAGGCCGCCGCCGAGGTCGTGGCGGAGCGGGGCGTGGGCGCGCCCATGGAGGCCATCGCCAGGCGCGCCGGCGTCGGCATCGGCACGCTCTACCGCCGCTTCCCCGACCGCAACGCCCTGATCGCGGCCGTCGGCGATCACTACATCCACACCATGGCGCAGGCGCTGGACACCGCCGCCGGCAGCGCCGCCGACGCCTGGAGCGCCATCTGGGACTTCGTCTCCTGGGTCGCCGAGCCCGGCCGCGCCGCGCTGTCCACCGCGCTGGCCGAGGTGCCGGAGGAGGCGCTCGTGGACCGGGCCGAGTTCGCGCGGGTGCGGGCGCAGTGGGTCGGGCGGTTCGACGCGCTCGTACGCCGGGCACAGGAGGAGGGCTCGATGCGGCCGGACGTTGGCGTGCAGGACCTCATCCACCTGCTGAACGTCTTCACCTGCCACCCCGAGGACCTGCCCGCGCCGGTGGCCGCGGACCCGGGGCGATACCTGCGGCTGATGCTCGACGGCATGAAGTCCGGCGCCGCCACGCCGTCTCCCGGCTCCGGAGCGTGACCATCCCGAGTCTTTGAGACGATTCAAAAGAATCTTGAATGCCGCTATGATGAGCCGAAGCTCTCGGCGGACCGCGTTTCGGCGATCCGCCGTACGCAGCGGGTCCTGCGCTTTTCCGGTGTGTGCCGCGCTCCAGCGGGGCGCTCCGACCTGCGCATTCCCCCCTTTCAGCAGCACGGCCTCGTGAGGATCGATGGCGACCAGGAACATCAAGGAGGTCGCGCAGCTCGCGCGCGTCTCAGTGGGCACGGTGAGCAATGTCCTCAACCGGCCGGAGATCGTGGCCCCCGCCACACGCGAGCGCGTTTTTGAAGCGATTAAAAAGCTGGGCTTCGTCCGCAACGAGGTGGCCCGCCACCTGCGGGTGGGCCGCAGCAGAACGGTCGGGCTCGTCGTGCTCGACGTGTCCAACCCGTTCTTCGTGGACGTGGCACAGGGCGCGGAGGCCGTGGCCGACGACCACGACTCGATGGTGGTGCTCTGCAACAGCGCCGGCGACCCCGGCCGCGAGCGCCGCCACCTCGACCAGCTCGAACAGCAGCGGGTGATGGGGATACTGATCACCCCGGTCGAGATGGAGACCCCCTGGCTGGAGGAACTGGTCGCCAGGGGCACCCCCGTCGTGCTGGTCGACAGCCCGGCGACCGGGCTGCAGTGCTCGGTGGCCGTCGATGACCGGCTGGGCGGGCAGATCGCCGGCGCTCACCTCATTGAACGCGGGCACCGGCGGATCATGTTCGTCGGCGGGCCGTCGTCCATCAAGCAGGTGGCCGACCGGCACGCGGGCGTGACCAGCGCCGTCGCCGCCGCGGACGGCGCCGTCGAACTGCTCGTCTCCACCTCGCCCACGCTGACCGTGGCCGAGGGGCGGGCGATCGGGGAGCGCGTGGCGGCCCTGCCCGCCGCCGAACGCCCGACCGCCGCCTTCTGCGCCAACGACATGATGGCCCTGGGCTTCTTACAGGCGATGGCCTCGCACGGGCTGCGGGTGCCCGAGGACCTGGCCATCATCGGGTACGACGACATCGACTTCGCCGCGGCGGCGGCCGTTCCCCTGTCCTCCATCCGGCAGCCCCGCGAACTGCTCGGGCGCACTGCCATCGACCTGTTGCTTGAGGAAGTGGCCGAGCCTGAACAACACCGGCACCGCCAGGTCATCTTCCAGCCTGACCTGGTGATCCGCGAGTCCAGCGCGCTGCGCCGCGAGCTCTGAACCCGGCACGCCAGCGGCTTTGAGCCGCACCCTGCCCAGCGGGCGGCCGGCCCCGGCTGTGGCCCCCGGCCTCGGCTACGGCCCCCAGCCCTCCGCCCTCGCCCCGGCCCCGACCCTGGGTGCGGCCCCCGGCTGCGGCTCTGCTGCGGTGCACGTGCCTTGTGTTGGCGTGCCTTTCCGCGCGCTCTGCTGGCGGCCGTGGCTGTTGCGCCGGGCTCGTCCGTTCGCCGCCTCGCCGACGCGGCGCCGGGGGAGAGGTCAGCGAGTGAGGTGCGGTGTCCGCGTTGGCTGCGTCGCGGTGCCTGCGGGCGCGTGGCCGTCCGAGCGCGTGGCCGTCCGGGCGCGTGGCCGTCCGAGGGCCTGGCCGTGCGGGCGCGTGGTCGTGCGGGGCGTGCTCGCCGGGCGCGTGCTCACAGGGCATGCCCGCTGGTCGGGCCGTCGGGCGCGTCGTTGCTGGAGGCGATGCCCGCGCGTCCGTACCGGGCGTACGGCTGTGGCGAGGCCAGGCGTCTTGTGCCGGGCATGCGGCTGTGGCGAAGCCAGGCGTCTTGTGCCGGGCATGCGGCTGTGGCGAAGCCAGATGTCTTGTGCCGGGCGGTCGCAGAGGCGTCGGCGGTGGGCGCGTTCTTGTGTCATCCCGGGTGTGCCCTCCAGAATCCCTGTGACCAGCACTTTCCCCCACGCCGCGAGCCCCAGAAGGAGCCGAGCAAAGTGACCGAGCTCTACCGCAACCCCCTCGCCACCCCCGAAGACCTGACCGGTTTCCGCATGGAGGGAGACGGGGCCATGTCCTTCCCCCAGGGACGCCTCAGGCTGGAGAGTCTGCGGCCGCCGTCCGACGGGCAGGCGGCCAACCTGGTGTTGTGGTGCCCGGAGGAGTTCCCCGCCGACGTGCGGATCGAGTGGGACTTCTGGCCGGTCAGGGAGCCGGGACTGGCGATCATGTTCTTCCACGCCAGGGGCCGCGACGGGGAGGATCTTTTCGATGCCGCCCTGAATCATCGCGACGGCCCCTACGAGCAGTACCACCACGGCGACATCAACGCCTACCACGTGTCCTATTTCCGCCGCATGTGGCCCTCAGAACGCGCGCTGCACACCTGCAACCTGCGCAAAAGCCACGGCTTCCACCTGGTCGCGCAGGGCGCCGACCCGCTGCCGGGCGTGCTGGACGCCGACGGGCCCTATACGATCCGGCTGGACGTCAAGGCGGGCGCGGTGAGCTTCTCAATCAACGATTTGGTCTCGTTCCGCTGGCAGGACGACGGCTCGATCGGCGGACCCGCCCTGGCAGGAGGCAAGATCGGCTTCCGGCAGATGGCGCCGCTGATCGGAGAGTACGGAAATCTCCGGGTATCTCGTCATTGACTTTGAGTCGATTCAACACTAATTTCGCACCAACCGCCGTTCACCGGCCTGTAACTGGTCAGGAACCGCGGTGCAACACCTCACCCCCGTAATCCGTGCACATGCCACGAAAGGTGGTGCCGGATGGACCACCCCGCCATGTCCCTCAGGTTTCAAGCTGCCTGCTCAGAGCTCATCTGGGTGGTCCGCCTGAACCTGATCTGGCTCGTCTTCACCCTCGCCGGAGGCGTGATCCTCGGGCTGGGACCCGCCACCGTAGCCGCCTACACCCTGGCTCGGCGGCATGCCCGAAATGAAACGTTTCAGGCTTGGAGTGAATTCTGGACCGTCTACCGACGGGAGTTCGTCCGGGCCTCGTTGCTGGTCGTGCCGGCGGCGCTGGTCGCCACCGTGCTGGTCGGCAACTACCTTTACTTCTCCGCCCTGGGGCCCGGCCTCGGAGTGCCGCGAATCGCTAGCTTCGTGGCGCTCATCGCACTGGCGGGTGTGGGGGCGCACGTAGGGCCGCTCTACGCGCACTACGACCTGCCGCTGCGGGCCTACTGGCCCAAGGCGGTCCAGTTGGCGCTGCTGCGTCCGGCCTCGACCGTGATCCTGCTGCTAGCGCTCACGGCCATCGTCTTCGCGACCTCGGCGATGCCCATCCTGGCGCCGTTGATCAGCTTCGGCGCCTGGATCTATCTCAACACGTGGCTCTGCCAGCGCTTCTTCCAGGAGAACGAGGCGCGTCTGCTTTCGAAAGGGAACTCATGAGCGCATCCCGTCGCCGGCGGCTTCTTGCCGGTGTGTTAACGCTAACGGCTGCTCTCACCGCCTCGGCCTGCTCCGGCGGCGGCGACGCGTCTCAGTCCGATCCGAACACGATCACGTTCATGGCCAAGCTGTTCGGCACCGCGCCCGAGCCCACCGGCGAGATGCAGCAGACCATCGAGAAGTTCCTCGGCAAGAAGATCAAGGTCACCTGGGTCCCCAACGCCGAGTACACCGAGAAGATGAACGTCACGCTGGCCTCGGACAGCATCCCGCAGGTCGTGGTCGTGGACCCGAAGATGCCCGCGTTCGTGAAGGCCGCGCAGGCCGGGGCGTTCTGGGACCTGACCGACAAGCTGGACAAGTACCCGAACCTCAAGCCGGCGGACGAGCGGACCGCGCTCAACGCCTCCATCAACGGCAAGATCTACGGCCTGTACCGGATGCGGCCCCTGCTGCGCTCGGCGGTCGTCATCCGCAAGGACTGGCTGAAGAAGCTCGGCCTTGAGGAGCCGAAGACGGTCGACGACTTCTACAACGTCGCCAAGGCGTTCACCGAGAAGGACCCGGACGGCAACGGCAAGAAGGACACCTACGGCCTGCTCATCCCGAAGTGGCCGGGCAACTACGCCAGCGCCAGCCCGTACGACGTGATCGAGACCTGGTTCGGCGCCCCGACCGGCTGGGGCGAGCGGAACGGCAAGGTCGTGCCCGGCTTCGACACGCCCGAGTTCGTCGAGGCCAACAAGTGGCTCAAGAAGATGATGGACGAGGGCCTGATCAACCCCGACTACGCCACCTTCGACACCGCCAAGTGGAACGAGCCGTTCTTCCACGGCCGCGGCGGCATGATCATCGACGTCAACATCCGTTCCCGCCAGGTGCTCGACCTGTTCAGGGAGAACGGTGACAAGGACTACGGCGACAAGGTCACCATGGTCGGCAACATGGCGCTCGCCGAGGGCAAGAAGTTCTCCTACCCCTTCACCGGCTACGCCGACCAGCTGGCCATCTCCAAGCAGAGCGTGCGGACCGACGCCGAGCTGGACAACGTGCTGAAGACGCTGGACAAGCTGGCCACCAAGGAGGGCCAGGTCCTGCTGCAGAACGGCATCGAGGGCCGTAACTTCAAGGTCGAGAACGGCGACACCGCCGCGCTGATCAACGAGGACGACCCCGCCGTCAAGGTCGTCCAGGACAACGTGGACGACGCGTTCACGCAGCTCAGCACCAAGGGCACGATGGACATCGGCGGCATCGCCTACCAGCGCGTCCCGTCGGGCCAGCCGTACCGGGACATCCTGGCCCTGCAGAAGAAGCTGGTCGAGGAGGACCTCAAGACGGCGGTGCACAACGTGGCCCTGCCGGTGGCGCCGCCCACGGCGATCGAGCGGGGCGCGCAGATCGACACGATCATCTCCGACGCCCGGATCAAGTTCCTGTCGGGCGCGATCGACGAGGCGGGGCTCAAGGCCGAGATCAAGCGCTGGTACGACGGCGGCGGCACGCAGATCGCCGCCGAGGTCAACGACCTGCTCGCCAAGCTGCCCAAGTAGTTCACGACCCCCCGCATGAGGGGCCCGGGCACCTTCCGGGCCCCTCATCTGAAAGGAGGCCGCTGTGGCCACCGACCTGGCGACGCCTCCAGCGAAGGCGGCGCCCAAGGCGAAGCGGCGCAGGGCCGACAAGGTGCCGCTGCGCACCGCGCTGCTGCGCTACCGCTGGCTCTACCTGATGCTCCTGCCGGGCCTCGTCTACTTCGCGCTCTTCAAGTACCTGCCGATGTACGGCGTGACCATCGCCTTCCAGGACTTCCTGCCCTTCCTCGGCTACTCGGGCAGCCCGTGGGTCGGCTTCAAGCACTTCGAGCAGCTCTTCTCCGGCCCCGACTTCGGCCGGCTGATGGCCAACACGCTGATCCTGGCGGCGCTGCACATCCTGTTCGTCTTCACCGCGCCGGTCATCGTCGCGCTGATGCTGAACGAGCTGCGGCTCAACATTCTCAAGCGCTCGATCCAGTCGCTGATCTACATCCCGCACTTCCTGTCGTGGACGATCGTCGCGTCGCTGACGTACGTGTTGTTCGCGGCCGACTTCGGCGTGATCGCCGGCTGGATGCGCGACCTGCTGGGCGACACCGCGAAGATCGACTACATGGCGCAGGAGCAGTGGTTCCGCCAGCTGATCATCCTGCAGCAGCTCTGGAAGATGACGGGCTGGGGCACGATCATCTACCTGGCCGCGCTGGCCGGCGTGGACCCCAACCTGTACGAGGCCGCCCGCATGGACGGCGCCGGCCGCTTCCGCCAGCTCTGGCACGTCACGCTGCCCGCGATCGCCCCGACGGTCGTCGTCATGGCGATCCTCGCCTCCGGCAACCTGCTGGACACCGGCTTCGAGCAGATCTGGCTGATGACCACCTCACTGAACCGCGAGGTCGCCGAGGTGTTCGACACCTACGTCTACTACTCCGGCATCCAGAACGGGAACCTCAGCTACTCCACCGCCGTCGGCCTGTTCAAGGGCGTGGTGGGCGTCATCCTGATCTTCGGCTCCAACTGGCTGGCCAAGCGCCTCGGCCAGCGGGGCCTGTTCTAAAGGGGCCCGGGCATGACCACTATGACTGAGACCAAGCCCAAGAAGCTTTCGGTCAACAACAACAGCTCGCTCGGTAGCCGGATCTTCGACACGCTGAACATCGTCGTGCTCGTCGGCCTGGCGCTGGTCACGGTGCTGCCGCTGGTCTACGTGCTGGCCGCGTCGTTCGCCAGCGAGCCGGAGATCGCCTCGCGGCCGTTCTTCCTGTGGCCGACGACGTTCGTCACCGAGGCGTACGAGTACATCTTCGCCACCCCCACCTTCGTCCGCTCCCTGCTCACTACCATCATCGTGACGGCGGTCGGCATGGTGGTGCAGGTGATGCTGACCTTCACCATGGCCTACCCGCTGGCCAAGCGGTACCTGCCGGGCCGCACGCTGGTGCTGAACCTGGTCATCTTCACGATGGTCTTCACCGGCGGCATGATCCCCACCTACCTGGTGGTGCGCGACCTGGGGCTGCTCGACAGCTACTGGGCGCTGATCCTGCCGCTGGCGATCAACCCGTTCTACCTGATCATCGTCAAGAGCTTCTTCCAGGAGCTGCCGCAGGCCCTGGAGGAGGCGGCCAGGATCGACGGCTGCAATGAGATGGGCGTCTTCTTCAGGATCGTGCTGCCGCTGTCCAAGCCGATCATCGCGACGTTCTCGCTGTTCTACGCGGTGGCGATCTGGAACGACTACATGTCGCCGCTCCTGTACATCAGCGACCCGAACAAGTGGACGCTGCAGATCCTGGTCCGCCAGCTCACCAACACCGACGCCGCGGCGGCGCTGGCGCAGATGGACAGGACCTGGGTGCCGCCGGAGCAGGGGCTGAAGTTCGCGGTCATCGTGATCGCGACGCTGCCGATCCTGTTCTTCTACCCGTTCCTGCAGAAGCACTTCGCCAAGGGCGTGCTGATCGGCGGCGTCAAGGAGTGAGCCGCACCATCCTGCTGGCGGGGGACTCGACGGTCGCCTCTTGTCCCGCCTTCGAAGCGCCGATGTCGGGGTGGGGGGCGCAGCTCGGGCCGTACGCCGGCGGCCCGGTGCGCAACTTCGCCAAGGGCGGCGCCACCACGGCCAGCCACCGCGAGGAGGGGCTGTGGGCGGCGCTGCTGCGCGAGATCGCGCCCGGCGACCTCGTGGTGATCCAGTTCGGGCACAACGACCAGAAGCAGCCCGAACTGCCCTACCGCGACAACCTGCGTGCCTTCGTGGGGGAGGCGCGCGGGGCGGGCGCGATGCCCGTGCTCTGCACGCCGGTGCAGCGCCGCAGGTTCGAGGGCGGCTCGCTCGTCCCCACCCACGGCGACTACCCCGACCGGGTGCGGGAGCTGGCCGCCGCCGAGCGCGTACCGCTGGTCGACCTGACCACCGCCACCACCGAGCTGTACGAACGCCTCGGCCCCAAGGGGTCGAAGGCCCTGTTCACCCACTTCCCGCCGGGCACGCACCCCCTCTACCCGGACGGCGTGGCCGACGACACCCACTTCTGCTTCCGCGGCGCCGACGAGGTGGCCGCGATCGTCGCCGAGCGATTGAAGGAGATCGCATGACTGTGCTGCGCTGGCTGGACCGACCGGGAGACCAGGGGGTGACCTGGGGAGTCCCGTGGCCACGCGGCACGGTCGAGCGGGGCACGCCGTTCGCGCTGACGGACGCGGGCGGGCGCGAGGTGCCGCTGCAGAGCTGGGTGACCGCCACCTGGCCGGACGGCTCGGTGAAGTGGTCGGCCCACGCCATCGGCGCGGGATCGCACTCGCCCGAATACCACCTGAAGCCCGCTACCGCCCCCGCCACGCCGACCGCCGAGCCCGCCACCGCCCCCGGCGCGGCCGTCACCGTGGCCCGCGAAGGTCGTGACCTGGTGGTCACCACGGGAGTCGTGACGTGGCGGATCGGTGGCGGCGCGGTGGCCAGGTCGATCTCGCGCGGGAGCCGCGAGATCGCCAGGGACGTGCGCCTGGTCAGCCTCCGCCAGGACGGTCCCACCCCCGACGAGGGCGGCCACGTGACCCGCGAGCAGCAGGCGGGCGTCGTCGAGAGCGTCACGGTCGAGCAGGACGGCCCCGTGCGCGCCGTGCTCAGGCTGGAGGGCAGGCACGGCGACTGGCTGCCGTTCACCGTGCGCCTGTACTTCTACGCGGGCGCCGAGCACGTGCGCATCATGCACACCTTCATCTGGGACGGCGACCCCGAGCGCGACTTCCTGGCCGGCCTCGGCCTGCGCGCCGACGTCGTGATGCGCGACGAACTCCACGACAGGCACGTGCGCCTGGCAGGCGCCGAAGGCTTCCTCACCGAGGCCGTACGCGGGCTGACCGGCCTGCGCATCGACCCCGGCGAGGCCGCGCGCCGCGCCCAGGTCGAGGGCCGCCCGGCCGGCGAGCTGGACCCGGAGGTGGCGAGCCGGCTGCACCTGATCCCCGCCTGGAACGACCACACCCTCGACCAGGGCTCCGCCGACGGCTACACGCTGCGCAAACGCACCAAGGACGGCCACGCCTGGGTGACGATCCCGGCCGGCGCCCGCTCCAACGGGTACGGCTACGTCGGCGGCGTCAGCGGCGGCCTCGGCTTCGGGCTGCGCGACTTCTGGCGCCTGCACCCCACCCGCCTGGACATCAGGAACGCGGCCACCGACGTCGCCACCGCCACCATCTGGTTGTGGTCGCCGTCCGCCCCGGCCATGGACCTGCGCTTCTACCACGACGGCATGGGCCAGGACACCTTCGAGGAGCAGCTCGAAGGTCTGGAGATCACCTACGAGGACTACGAGCCGGGGTTCGGCGACCCGCGCGGCATCGCCCGTACACACGAGCTGAGCCTGCGCGTCCACGATGCCACGCCCGCCGCGCACGACCTGGCCGCGCACGCCGCCGCCATGAACGAGCCCGGCTTGCTGACCGCGAGCCCCGAGCGGCTGCGCGAGGCGGGCGTGTTCGGCGTCTGGGGCCTGCCCGACCGCTCCACGCCCGCCCGCGCGAAGATCGAGGACCGCCTCGACTTCCTGTTCGACCTGTACGAGCGCGAACGCGAGCAGCGCCGCTGGTACGGCTTCTGGGACTACGGCGACGTCATGCACACCTACGACGGCGACCGCCACACCTGGCGCTACGACGTCGGCGGCTACGCCTGGGACAACTCGGAGCTGTCGCCGGACCTGTGGTTGTGGCTGCAGTTCCTGCGCACGGGCCGGGCGGAGGTCTTCCGCTTCGCCGAGTCCATGACCCGCCACACCGGCGAGGTGGACGTCTACCACCTGGGCAGGTGGAAGGGCCTGGGCAGCCGGCACAACGTGCAGCACTGGGGCTGCAGCTGCAAGCAACTGCGCATCTCCAACGCCGCCTACCGGCGCTTCTACTACTACCTGACCGCCGACGAGCGCACCGGCGACCTCATGGACGAGCTCAGCGTCCCCGAGGAGACCTTCCTGGCCATCGACCCCCTGCGCAAGGTGCGCGAGGACGTCTACACCCCGGACCCCTCGGCGCTGTCGGTCGGCCTCGGCACCGACTGGGGCTCGCTGGCGGCGGCCTGGCTGACCAGGTGGGAGCGGCACGGGGACGAGCGGGCCAGGGACCGGCTGCTGGGCACGATGGCCGGCATCGGCGCGCTGCCGCGCCGCTTCCTGACCGGGGAGGGGCGGCTGGACCTGGAGACGGGCCGGTTCGACACCTCCCGCGACCAGATCTCGATCTCGCATCTGTCGTCGTTGTTCGGGCTGCCGGAGATGTGCGCCGAGCTGATCGAGCTGGACCTGGGCGTGCCCGGGTTCGAGGCGGCGTGGCTGGAGTACTGCCGGCTCTACCTGGCGCCGCCCGAGCAGCAGGAGGCGGAGGTGGGGCGGCGGCTGAGCGGGATCTCGCTGATCCAGGCGCACAGCCGGCTCACGGCGTACGCGGCGGCGCGCACCGCGGATCCCGAGCTGGCCGCGTGGGCGTGGCGCAAGTTCGACCTCGGCGAGGGCGACCAGCTCAACCGCAACCCGCTGCAGCACCAGGAGAACTGGGAGCTGACCCTGGTGGAAGGGCCGCGGGTGCCGCACCCCGTGCACGAGGCGCCGTTCGTCAGCACCAACAGCGCCGCCCAGTACGGCCTGGCCGCCATCCACAACCTGGTGCTGATCGGGGAGCACCTGAAGGAACGCTGACGAGAGGTGGAGCCCCTGCCCGGGGCTCTACACTGATCGGTATGCATACTCCCGATTGACCGGCGTAGCACGCCCAAACCTTGTTTCCTAGCTCGGGAGTGTTCCGGTCACCATGATCATCGCTAATGATATCGAGCTGCGCGCGGGCGCGCGCCTGCTCATCGAGAAAGCCTCCTTCCGGGTCAATCCCGGCGACAAGATCGGGCTCGTCGGCCGCAACGGCGCGGGCAAGACGACGCTGACGAAGGTGCTGGCGGGCGAGGGCCTGCCCGCCTCGGGCACGGTCACCACCACCGGCAGCGTCGGCTACCTGCCGCAGGACCCGCGCACGGGCGACCTGCAGGTGCTGGCCCGCGACCGCATCCTGTCCGCGCGCGGGCTCGACGAGGTCATCCGCAAGCTGCGGGAGGCCGAGCTCGGCATGAGCTCCGCCGACGAGCGCACCCGGGAGAAGGCCGTGAGGAGGTACGGGCGGCTCGAAGATCAGATGCATGTCCTGGGCGGCTACGCGGCAGAGTCGGAGGCGGCCTCCATCGCCTCCAGTCTCGGCCTGCCCGACCGGGTGCTCGGACAGCCGTTGCAAACGCTTTCCGGCGGTCAGCGGAGACGCGTGGAATTGGCGCGAATTCTTTTCAGCGGTGCTGAAACTCTCCTTCTAGACGAACCCACAAACCACCTAGATGCGGACTCAATCGGGTGGCTTCGCGATTTTTTGCGTAGTCATCAAGGTGGCTTGGTGATCATCAGCCACGACGTCGGTCTTCTTGAAGCGACGGTCAACAAGGTCCTGCACCTGGACGCCAACCGGTCGGTGATCGATCACTACAACGTGGGCTGGACGGCCTACCTGGCCCAGCGCGAGACCGACGAGAAGCGCAGGAAGCGCGAGCGCGCCAACGCGGAGAAGCAGGCGGGAGCCCTGCTGGCGCAGGCCGACAAGATGCGCGCCAAGGCCACCAAGGCCAAGGCCGCCCAGGACATGATGCGCCGCGCGCACCGGCTGCTGTCGGGCACCGAGGAGGAGCGGCAGAGCGACAAGGTGGCGCGGCTGCGCTTCCCCGAGCCGCGGCCGTGCGGGCGCACGCCGCTGACGGCCGCGGGCCTGTCCAAGTCCTATGGCTCGCTGGAGGTCTTCACCGACGTCGATGTGGCCATCGACCGAGGTCACAGGGTCGTCATCCTCGGGCTGAACGGCGCGGGCAAGACCACGCTGCTGCGCCTGCTCGGCGGCATCGAGACGCCCGACACCGGCGAGATCAGGCCGGGACACGGCCTGAAGATCGGTTACTACGCCCAGGAACACGAGACTCTGGACTCCAGCCGTACGCTCCTGGAGAACATGCGCTCGGCGGGCGGCGAGTTCACCGACACCGAGTTGCGCAAGGTCCTGGGCTCGTTCCTGTTCACCGGCGACGATGTCGACAAGCCCGCCGGAGTGTTGTCCGGCGGGGAAAAGACCCGGCTGGCGCTGGCGATCCTGGTGCTTTCGAGCGCAAATGTCCTACTTCTCGACGAGCCCACGAACAACCTCGATCCGGTCAGCCGGGAGCAGGTTCTCAACGCCCTGAGGTCGTATTCAGGAGCGATCGTCCTAGTCACACATGACGAGGGTGCCGTTGACGCCCTGTCACCGGATAGGGTGATCTTGCTACCGGACGGAACTGAAGACGCATGGAGCGACGAATTTTCCGATCTTGTGGCACTTGCCTGATCTTAATTTGAGTGGGTACGGATCTTTTCCCGTGGAGTAGGTAGCCGATCCCGCTGAAATGACTGATCATGGCGGAGTAACGCTGCGGAAGTCCGGCACTACAGGAGGTACTCGTGGCCGAGACACTGAAGAAGGGCACCCGGGTCACCGGGGCCGACCGGGAAAAACTGGCCGGCGATCTCAAGAAGCGCTACGCCGCGGGCGAGAGCATTCGCGCGCTGGCCGCTTCGACCGGTCGGTCTTACGGGTTCATCCACCGCATCCTCAGCGAGTCCGGTGTGACTCTGCGTGGGCGCGGCGGGGCGACCCGAGGCAAGTCCAAGCGCTGACGGCCGCCTCGGAACGTGCGACCGCAGCCGCCCGTCCCTAGTCAGCCGCCGTCGCGCCCGAGCCAGAACGATGTTCTGTAGGCTCGGGCGCGACGGTCAGCACTCCGGCGAAGGAGCGGGCGATGGCGGAAGCACAGGCGCGACAGCGCGGGGGGAACGCGGACGAAGACTCTTCCTCGGTGGAGGGCGGAGTCCGTATCGAGGTGGACGGTGAGATAGCGACGATCACGCTGGTACGGCCGGAAAAGCGCAACGCACAGACGTTCGCGACCTGGTCCGCACTGGCTCGCATCGGCGAGAACCTGCCCGAGCAGGTGCGCGTCGTCGTCGTGAAAGGTGAGGGACCGTCCTTCTCAGCAGGGATCGACCTGCGAATGTTCACAACTGAGGGGGTGCCCGGACAGGGCTCGTTCAGTTCGGCGGCCAAGAGCGAAGGCGCGGGCTTCGAGCAGCGCATCAGGCAGGCCCAGGCGGGCTTCCTGTGGCTGCGCCGCCCGGAGATCGTTTCCATCGCCGCGGTGCAGGGGCACGCGATCGGAGCGGGGTTCCAGCTCGCGCTCGCCTGCGACCTGCGGATAGTGGCCGACGACGTATCGTTCTGCATGAAAGAGCCCGCACTGGGCCTGGTGCCCGACCTGACGGGAACCAAGCCCCTGGTCGAGCTGGTCGGCCTGGCCAAGGCGATCGACATCTGCCTGACCGCCAGGACCGTGCACGCCGATGAGGCCATGCGCATCGGCCTCGCGGAGCAAGTGGTCGCCGGGGGCGACCTGGAGCAAGCGGTACGTGACAAGGTCGCGCAACTGCTGTCCACCAACCGGGACGCGGCCGCGGCGACCAAGCGACTCCTCCAGGGAGCGCCAGGACGCACCCTGGAGGAGCAGAGTGTGGCCGAAGGGATGGAACAGGCGGCACGCATCAAGGCATTGTTCGGCTGAGCCGTTCCCACAGACCGCCCGTAACGGCCCTGAGAGGGCCCTGGAGCGGCGGCGGGCCTGAGTGGCGGCTCAGGATGGCACACGGCGTCAGCGGCGCTCAGAAGACGATCAGCGGCCATTCCGGGGCATCACCGGGCATCGCGCCCGGCCGTTCCGGGAACCATCGGGCGTCACCGGGCATCGGGGGCTCGGTGGCGGAAAGCCGGGGGAGTTGGGAGTGAGTTTCGCGGTGAGCTGAGGCGGGAATCCCGTGCTGCCCCGCGGCGCTGTCTCCGGCGGAGGAGAGGGGATCCCCCGGATGGCGATGATGGGTGGGGGCTTCGGCCCCGGGATGATGGCGTCGATGCGGCGCGACGGCTCGGTCACCAAGCAGCGGCTGCGCCCCGGCACCGTCCGGCGCATCGCCCGCTACGCACGCCCGTACACCAGGCAGATCGCGGCGTTCCTCGCGCTCGTCGTGGCCGGGGCGGTGATCGTGATCGCCAACCCGCTGCTGATGAAGGCGATCATCGACGACGGCATCCTGCCGAAGCGGACCGGCCCCGTCGTCTGGCTGGCCGTGGCGATCGCCGCGCTCGCGGTGGTGGACGCGGGGCTGACGCTGGTGCAGCGCTGGTTCTCGGCCCGCATCGGCGAGGGACTGATCTACGACCTGCGCACCGAGGTGTTCGACCACGTGCAGCGCATGCCGGTCGCGTTCTTCATGCGCGCCCAGACCGGCGCGCTGGTCAGCAGGCTCAACACCGACGTGATCGGCGCCCAGCGCGCGCTGACCAGCACCCTGTCCTCGGTCGTCGCCAACGTCGTCAGCCTGATCCTGGTGCTCGGCGCGATGCTGGCGCTGTCGTGGCAGGTGACGCTGGTCGCGCTGGTGCTGCTGCCGATCTTCATCGTGCCCGCCAAGTACGTCGGCCGCCGCATGTCGGTGCTGACCCGCGAGCAGATGCAACTCGACGCCGAGATGAGCTCGGTCACCACCGAGCGCTTCAACGTGGCCGGCGCCATGGTCGCCAAGCTGTACGGCAGGCCGGAGGACGACGCCCGGGTGTTCGGCGCGCGGGCGGCCAGGGTCAGGGACGTGGGCGTGACCGTCGGCATGTACGGCACCGTCTTCCGGGTCGCGCTCGGCCTGATCGCCGCGCTGGCCACCGCCCTCGTGTACGGCATCGGCGGCGTCCTGTCCGTCTCCGGCGCCTTCGAGCTGGGCACGCTGGTGGCCCTGGCCGCCCTGCTCATGCGCCTGTACGGCCCGCTCACGTCCCTGTCCAACGTGCACGTGGACGTGATGACCGCGCTGGTCAGCTTCGACCGCGTCTTCGAGATCCTCGACCTCAAGCCCATGGTGGCGCAGCGGCCGGGCGCCGTGCCGGTGCCCGAGGGGCCGGTGACGATCGAGTTCGACGACGTGCGCTTCCGCTACCCGTCCGCCGAGGAGGTCTCGCTGGCCTCGCTGGAGTCGGTGGCCAGGCAGGACGGCGGCCCGTCCAACCCGGTGCTCGAAGGGGTGTCGTTCACGGCCGCCCCCGGGCAGCTCATCGCGCTCGTCGGGCACAGCGGGGCGGGCAAGACCACGATCACCTCGCTGGTGTCCAGGCTCTACGACGTCAACGAGGGCGCGGTGCGGATCAACGGGCTCGACGTGCGCGACGCCACGCTCGACTCGCTGCGCGACACCGTGGGCGTGGTCATGCAGGACGCGCACCTCTACCACGACACGATCGGGGCCAACCTGCGGTACGCCAGGCCGGAGGCGGGCGAGGAGGAGATGTGGCAGGCGCTGCGGGCCGCGCAGATCGGCGAGCTGGTCGAGGGCCTGCCCGACGGGCTGGACACCGTGGTCGGCGACCGCGGCTACCGGCTGTCCGGCGGCGAGAAGCAGCGGCTGGCGCTGGCCAGGCTGCTGCTGAAGGCGCCGCGCGTGGTCGTGCTCGACGAGGCCACCGCGCACCTCGACAGCGAGTCGGAGGCGGCCGTGCAGGTGGCGCTGAAGACGGCGCTGGAGGGCCGGACGTCGCTGGTCATCGCGCACCGGCTGTCCACGATCAGGGAGGCCGACGAGATCCTCGTCGTGCACGAGGGGCGCGTGGCCGAGCGCGGCGGGCACGAGGAACTGCTGGCGCGCGGCGGGCTGTACGCCGAGCTCTACCGCACCCAGTTCAGCTCGACCGGCAGCCCGGCCTGAGTGCGCGGCCTAGCTCGATTGGTAGCCCAGCCGCTTGAGTTCCTCCCTGGCCACCTTCTCCACCAGCACCAGGTCGTCGCGGCGCAGCCGGGTACGCCACGCGCCGACCTTGGGCACGGCGGTGTCGTACAGGACGACCTTGGACACCCGCGTGTCCAGGAACTCCGACAGCGTGGCCACCGACTGCGGCGGTTTGTCGATCAGGTCCTCGTAGCGCAGGGTCAGCAACTGGTCCTCGGGCAGCGTGCGGCGCAGTTCGGCGCTGAGCCGCACGGCGCTGCGCCAGCGCAGCGCGCTCTTGCCCGCCACCGGCATGGTCTTCCAGCGGTCGAGGTGCTCGTCCT
Organism: Nonomuraea sp. NPDC050404; assembly: GCF_040655495.1. Lineage (NCBI taxonomy): Bacteria > Bacillati > Actinomycetota > Actinomycetes > Streptosporangiales > Streptosporangiaceae > Nonomuraea > Nonomuraea sp. NPDC050404. Next base: position 25,841 of record NZ_JBFAKB010000033.1, on the reverse strand, counting down.
TGTTGACCCCGAGGAAGGCGTTGGGGAACTCGGTCTGTTCCGACAACATCGTCGGTTTGAACCAGGCCAGGCAGGACGGGTCGGCCAGCATGCCGGCCACCGCGTCCCTGCCGTCGCGGATGAGCTGCACGAAGCGGGCGTCGGGGAACGCCTGCAGCAGCACGGGCGCGCTGTAGATCAGGTCGGGGCTGCCGTCGCCGAAGCGGGTGACGTCGGCCGCGGCCACGCAGGGACCTACGCCGGTGACGCCGCCCGCCTCCCGGCAGGGTTCGGCGCACTCGCCGCAGGAGCGGGGGCGCACCTGCCACGACTCCGACAGCGCGTCGCGCATGACGCGTACCGCGCCCGAGGTGCCGGCGATGGACGGCTTGCGGGCGAAGGCGTACACCACGTGCGCCACGCTCGCGCGGCCCATCGTCACGTGGAAGCCCGGAGAGCGTTTCAGGGCGCGGGCGAGCAGGTCCGTGCCGGAGTGCGGGGCTCCGAGCAGGAAGACGGGCCGCCGGACCTTGATGCCGTTGACCACGAGGATGTGGGGCGGAAGTCGCATACGACAAGCAAGTGTGACACCGTTTGCCAGGTGAACGAGCCAACCTCAGTGTCGGTGCTAACCGGGGCGGGCATTTCAACCGATTCCGGCATCCCCGACTACCGGGGGCCGCAGGGTGTCTGGACCAAGGATCCGCAGGCCGCGGCCAACGCGGACATCAGCCGTTACGTGGCCGACCCGGAGGTCAGGCGCGCGTCGTGGCGGGCCAGGCTCGGCCATCCGGTCTGGGACGCCCGCCCGAACGACGCGCACCGGGCGCTGGTCGATCTGGAGCACGCCGGGCTGCTGCGCGCGCTGATCACGCAGAACATCGACGAGCTGCACCAGCGCGCCGGGTCGGCGCCGGAGAAGGTCATCGAGCTGCACGGCACCGTGCGCCGCGCCGAATGCCTGTCCTGCGACCTGATCACGCCCATGGGCGAGGTGCTGGCCCGCGTGTCGGCGGGCGAGGACGACCCGCCCTGCCCGCGCTGCGGCGGCATCCAGAAGTCGAACACGATCTCCTTCGGGCAGAACCTCAAGTCCGAGGTGCTGGCCGCGGCGCTGGACGCGGCCCGCTCGTGCGACCTGTTCGTGGCGGTGGGCACCTCGCTGACCGTGCATCCCGCGGCCGGGCTGTGCGGCGAGGCGATCGACTTCGGGGCGCGGCTGGTCATCGTGAACGCCGAGCCCACCCCGTACGATTCTTTCGCCGACCAGGTGATCAACGAGCCGATCGGCCAGGCACTGCCCGCTCTCGTCAAGGAGCTGATCGATGCAGCAGGGTGACACCGTCGCCATCGTCTCGCCCTCCGGCCCGGCCTCCGCGGTCCTGTTCAAACGCGGTGTCAAGCGGCTTGAGGAGCTCGGGCTGAAGGTGGTGGTCGGCCCGCACGCGCTCGACCGCCAGGAGCTGCCGTACCTGGCGGGCGACGACGCCGCCAGGGCCGCCGACCTGCAGGCCGCCTGGTGCGACCCGGCCGTGTCCGCGGTGTTCTGCAGCAGGGGCGGGTACGGCGCGGCCCGCCTGCTGGATCTGCTCGACTGGGACGCCATGCGCGAGGCAGGGCCCAAGGTGCTGCTCGGGTCGAGCGACATCACGGCGCTGCACAACGCGTTCGCCGTCGAGCTGGGCGTGCCGACGTTGCACGGGCCGATGACCGCCTGCGCGCTCATCGCCGGCGACGAGGCCGGGCCGGAGCCGCGTACGTGGGAGAGCCTGCGCTCGGCCCTTTTCGGCACGACTTCCGGCACGACTTCCGGCACGGCTTCCGGCACGGCGGAGACGGTCCAGGGGGACCGGGTGCTCGCGCCGGGGCGGGCCGAGGGAGTGGTGAGCGGCGGGAACCTGTCGTTGCTGGCCTCGATGTGCGGGACCCGGTGGCAGCCGTCGTTCGACGGCGGAATCGCCTTCCTGGAGGACGTGGGGGAGGAGCCGTACCGGATCGACCGCATGCTCACCCAGTTGCTGCAGGCGGGCGTGTTCGACGGGGTGCGCGGGATCGCGCTGGGATCGTGGGTGGAGTGCGGAGATCCGTACCCGGTTCTGGCCGACCGGCTGGGGCCGCTCGGAGTGCCGATCGTGGCGGGGTTGCCGGTCGGGCACGGCTCGCCGCAGCACAGCATTTGGCTCGGCGCACTTGGTGTTATCGATACCGAATCGTGCTCCCTAGCTGGCGGGATCCGGAATGAGGAGCAGGCAAGGTAGGAGGGACGAATCCGACAGAAAGGGACACGGCGCGTGAATTTGTTCAGACGTGACCGCGAGCCCTCACGCCGGCCGGTCGAGGATGTCGACCTCGACTCGTTGCTGGCGCTTGTCGCGGAGTCCCTCGGATATTCCTTCGAGTTCGCCCATGACGGCTCCTCCGTGACGCTCAGAGGCCCGCAGGTCGAGAACGGCGCCGAGCTGGTCGTGAAGCTGACCGGGCTGCGGCGCGAGGCCGGGCGCAGGGCCAGGGAGGACTGGCCCATGCTGGTCTCCGAACACCTCACGCACGCCGTGGCCACCGCCGGCGACCGGGTGGACGTGTGCGAACTGGAGCAGGCGCGGCCCCTGATGCGCACCCGCGTGGAGGCCGTGGACGAGGTGCCCGACCTGACCAGGGTGGTCGGCCGCCACCTGAACGCCGACCTGGTCGAACTGCTCACCGTGGGCGCGCGCCCGGTGCGGCCCGAGGAGTCCGGCTGCTGGCCGGTGCCCACCGCGCAGGCCCTCGACCTGGCCGTGGCCAACGTGCGCGGGCAGGACCGGCTCAGGTCCGAGCACATCGAGCTGTCCGGCACGCCGGTCACGCGGCTGACCGCGGCGAGCCCGTCGGCCGCCACTCATCTGCGGTGGCTGGGGGACTACCTCGCGGTGCCGGACGACGGGGTGCTCGTGGTGCTGCCGGATCCGTACACGTTGCTCGTGCATCCGGTGGATGGGATCGGGGTGGTACGGGCCATCGAGCGGCTGCGGATGCACGCGGCGCGCACGGATGGGCTCAGCCCGCAGGTGTACTGGTGGCATGAGGGGCGGCTGACGCTCATCAGGGCCGACATCGTCACCCAGCACGGGCAGACCAGGCTCGTCGTGGCGCCGCCGCCGGAGTTCGCCCGCGTCCTGGCCCGCCTGGCCGTCTGACGTTCCGGCGCGTCCGGCCTGCTCGGTCGCACGTCCCCGGCCACGGACCCGCCGCCACTCCCTTCCCGCCGTACTACGGCTGGGGTCATTTGGGGGGAGAGGGGACGGCTTTCCGTCGTACTGCGGCTGAGGTCCTTTGGAAGGCGGCTTCCCGCCGTGCTGCGGTTGAGGTCCTTGGAAGGCGGCTTCCGGTCGTACTGTGGCTGAGGTCTTTGTGTGGCTGGGGTCCTTGGGGGGAGGGGAGAGCGGCGTCCCGACCTTTGGCGGGGTGGGGCGGTGGTCAAGGGGCGGGCGCCGCTCTCCATTTGTCAGGGGCGGTTGACGTAGTCGCGTAGGTGGATGGCCGTGAGGGAGTCGCCCTTGGTCACCAGTTCGCCGGGGGTGCCGGTGAAGACGACCTGGCCGCCGTCGTGGCCGGCGCCGGGGCCGAGGTCCACGATCCAGTCCGCGTGTGCCATGACGGCCTGGTGGTGCTCGATCACGATGACCGAGTTCCCGTCGTCGACCAGGCGGTCGAGCAGGGCCAGGAGCTGGTCCACGTCCGCCAGGTGCAGGCCCGTGGTGGGCTCGTCCAGCACGTACGTGGTGCCGTTCTTGGCCATGTTGATGGCCAGCTTGAGCCGCTGCCGCTCGCCACCCGACAACGTGGTCAGCGGCTGTCCCAGGCCCAGGTAGCCGAGGCCGACCGAGACGAGGCGGTCGAGGATCGTGCCGGCCTGGCCCGTGGGGAAGAAGTCGCGCGCCTCCGAGACCGGCATCTCCAGGACCTCGCTGATGTTCTTGCCACGCAGCAGGTACGTCAGCACCTTCGGCGTGAACCGCTTGCCCTCGCACTCCTCGCAGACCGACGACACCTCGGCCATCATCTGCAGGTCGGTGTAGATCAGCCCGATGCCCTTGCAGGCCGGGCAGGCCCCCTCGGAGTTGGCGCTGAACAGGCCCGGCTTGACCCCGTTGGCCTTGGCGAAGGCGGCGCGGATCGGGTCGAGCACCCCCGTGTAGGTGGCCGGGTTGCTCCTGCGCGAGCCGCGGATCGGCGACTGGTCGGCCACCACCACGCCCTCCAGGCCCGCCACGTGGCCGTGGATCAGCGAGCTCTTGCCCGACCCCGCCACGCCGGTCACCACGGTCAGCACGCCGAGCGGGATGTCCACGCTCACGTCACGCAGGTTGTGCAGGGTGGCGTTCCTGATCGGGAGCTGTCCCGTGGGGGTGCGGACGTCCTCGCGCAGCCGTACCCGATGGTCGAGGTAGCGGCCGGTCAGCGTGCCCGACCTGCGCAGCCCGCTCAGGTTGCCCGCGTAGCAGAGCTGACCGCCTCCGGTGCCCGCGCCGGGACCCAGGTCCACGACGTGGTCGGCGATCTCGATCGTCTCCGGCTTGTGCTCGACCACCAGCACCGTGTTGCCCTTGTCGCACAGCGCCATCAGCAGGCGGTTCATGCGCTGGATGTCGTGCGGGTGCAGCCCGGCCGTGGGCTCGTCGAAGACGTAGGTGACGTCGGTCAGGCTGGAGTTGAGGTGGCGCACCATCTTGACCCGCTGCGCCTCGCCGCCCGACAGCGTGCCGGATTCGCGGTCCAGGCTGAGGTAGCCCAGGCCGATCTCGACCAGCGAGTCGAGCGTCGAGCGCAGCCCCTGCAGCACCGGGCCGACCGCGGGGTTGTCGATGCCGCGGATGAAGTCGGCCAGGTCGTTGATCTGCATGGCCGAGCAGTCGGTGATGCTCTTGCCCTGGATTCTGGCCGAGCGGGCGGCCTCGTTCAGGCGGGCGCCGCCGCAGGCGGGGCAGGGGGCGAGCGTGATGGCCCGGTCGGCGAACGCGCGCGCCGACGCCTGCATCGACTCGCGGTCCTTGCCCAGGATGTTGCGCCTGACCTTGAGCGCCAGGCCCTCGTAGGTGAAGTTGTTCGTGCCGTACTTGAGCTTCGTGGCGGGCTTGTGCAGCAGGTCGTCCCACTGCTGCGGGGTGAAGTCCGCCAGTTTGACGTCGGGGTCGAACAGGCCGGAACTGGCCACGACCTGCCAGGGCCAGCTGTCCACCGGGTACCCGGGGATCTTGATCGCCCCTTCGTTCAGCGAAAGCTCCCTGTCGACCAGCGCGTCCACGTCGATCTCGGACGCCTTGCCCAGCCCCTCGCACTCCGGGCACATGCCCTCGGCCATGTTGAAGCTGAACGCCGAGGCCGAACCGACCTGCGGCTCGGCGATCCGGCTGAAGATGATCCGCAACATGGTGTGCGTGTCGGTGGCGGTGCCCACGGTGGATCGGGCGTTGGCGCCCATCCGCTCCTGGTCCACGATGATCGCCGCGCTGAGGTTGTGCAGCGCGTCCACGTCGGGGCGGGACAGACTCGGCATGAACGCCTGGATGAACGCCGTGTACGTCTCGTCGATCAGGCGCCGGGACTCGGCGGCGATCGTGTCGAAGACGAGCGAGGACTTGCCGGAGCCGGAAACTCCGGTGAACACGGTGAGACGCCGCTTGGGGATGTCCACGGAGATGCCCTTGAGGTTGTTCTCCCTGGCGCCACGGACCTGGATGTGGTCGTGGCTGTCCGCGGCGGTGTGATCGCGGGTCTGGACGGTGCTTGCCTGCTGGCTGGAGAGCACGGAACCCTTCCCTTTGTGGCGACTTTTTATGGTGTAAGGGGATTAGCCGGGACAGCTTACATCGGTCCGGTCGTGCTCGCGCCCGCCAGGCGGGCGGACCCGGCCGGATGAACTCGCGGCGAAGCTCCGATGACGTGCGCTGCGGGGCGTACGGGCCGCCGTTAGCGTGAAGGAGCACTTACCAACCTCAGCCGGAGTTTCGTCATTGCTGGAAAATGATCGGGGAGCCGGCGTGCGCGCCGTCCTCGCGGGGGGAAGGCTCGTTGCGCTCGGGATCGACTCCCGGCTGATGCGCGAGCCTCATGAGGTCGTGGCCGGCCGGGTGGCCGAGGCCGTGGACGCCGCCTTCGGCGAGGCGCGCCCGCACGACGACAGTGTGCCGCTCATCGAGCCGCTGGCGCTGGCCAGGGAGTTGCGTGCGGTCCGGGCCGACCTGGACGCGCGGATGGCGCGGCTGACGGCGTCGGTCGAGGTGAGCGCGGCCGGGCTGAGCACAGGGTCAGGGGCGCCGGGGGGCGTGCCCACGCTGGACTTCGGCGAGCTGTTCGACCAGCTCGTCGAGATGCTGGAGACGATCGGCGGCGTGCCGGACGAGGACCTGCGCGGCACGTCCGCCGGGCTCGTGAGCGCCGTGTGCGCGCCGGGCCCGCGGCTGGTCGCGCTCAGCGTGACCCCGCGGGCCATGCACGGCGGCCCGGGGGCGCTGGGCGGACGCGTGGTGTGCGCCGTCAACGACGCCCTGGCCGACCTGGAGGCCAGGACGCGGTTGCGGCGCGCGGGGTCGGGCGCCGGTGTCGAGCAGGTCATGGCCAGGGTGGCGGAGCTGCGTGAGCAGGGCGCGCTGCGGATGCGAGCCTACGCGCAGGGCATGGCGGCGCTGATGACCGGCATCGGGCCGCACGGATGAGGGGGGAATGAGCATGGACCGGTTCCGCGTCGGCGGCATCCTGTGAGCCTCGAACTGCCCGCGGCGCTGGCGCCCATGGAGCTGTTCCTGGAGCGGCTGTTCCCCGGCGGGGACGAAGAGGCCCTCCTCCGGCTGGGCGACGAGCACGCCGTGCTCGCCGAGGAGGGCGACCGCGCCATGGGGCTCGGGCTGAAGGTCTCGGCCGGGCTCGTGCTCGCCCACAAGGGCCTCACGCTGCTGCAGTACGGCCTCACCGCGGCCGCGCTGGCCGAGGCGCTCGCGACGGGCGGCGCGCCGGCCCCGCTCGTGCGGGAGGCCGGGCAGCGGGCGCTCGACACGGCCGCGACGGTCGCCGTGCACGAGGTCCACTCCTGACGTTCCGATGATCGGGCAGGTTTCGCCCGGCGCTCATCTGGCGTACGCGCTCCCGTACCGGTGATGCCCGAGGTTGGCGTCCGTGGACATGAAGAGATGGCACGTGCTCGCGGCGGCGGCCCTGGTGCTGACGGCCCTGCCCGCGACTCCGGCGAGCGCGCAGAGCGCGCAGAGTGAGCAAGGCCGCCGGGATTTCGACCTCCAGGCGCACCGGGGTGGCCTGGGACTGGTCGTGGAGAGCTCGCTGCCGGCGTTCGCCAACGCGCTGGAGCTCGGTGTGAGCACGCTGGAGCTGGACGTGCAGATCACCGAGGACGGGTACGCGGTCGTCACCCACGACCGCAAGATCAGCGACAGGAAGTGCCGCGACACCGCGCCCGCGGCCGAGGGGGACCCCGAGTTCCCCTACGTCGGCAAGTACCTCAACACCCTGACCCTGCGCCAGGTCAGGACCATGGACTGCGGGTCGCAGACGCTGCCCGAGTACCCCGGGCAGCGGGCCGTGCCGGGGGCGCGGATGGCCACGTTGCGTGAGGTGTTCGACCTGGTACGGCGATACCGGGCGAACCACGTCAAGCTGAACGTGGAGACCAAGGTGGAGGCCGGGGCGCCCAGCGAGACGGCGCCCAGGGAGCAGTTCGTCCGGGTCACCGCGCGCGAGATCCGGCGGGCCGGCCTGCTGCGGCAGGTGACGATCCAGAGCTTCGACTGGGGCGCGCTCATGCGCATGCGCGAGGTCGAGCCGCGCCTGCCGCTCGTCGCGCTCACCAACCGCGACTTCCTGCAGACCGGGCAGCCGGGCGCCTCGCCGTGGCTGGGCGGCCTGGACATCGACGACTTCGGCGGCGACCCGCTCAAGGCGGTCAGGTCGTTCGGCGCGCAGGCGTTCTCGCCCGTGCACGGCTTCCCGCAGAACGGGAAGATCACCGACCCGGGTTACGAGCCGTACGTCACCAAGGACATGGTGGACCGGGCGCACGCGCTCGGGCTCAAGGTGATCCCGTGGACCGTGGACGACGAGGCGACCATGCGCAAGCTCATGGACGACGGCATCGACGGCCTGATCACCGACTATCCCGACCGGCTGCGCCAGGTCATGGCCGAGCGCGGGCTCAGGCTGCCCAAGCCGTACCGGCCGCGCGGCAGGGACTAGGAGGCGCCTGGCCTGCCCCCGGCCACCGGAGGGGGTGACCAGGGGCAGGGCCTAGGCGGACAGCGGGTTGACGTGCCGGTGATGGACGCCGATCACCGGGATCTCGTGCAGGCTGCCCGAGTACAGGAACTGCGTCATGCCGATCAGCAGGCGGCGCACGTCGTCCTGGGGGCGTACGACCAGGCGCAGGAACTGGCTGGTGGTGCCCAGCTTGTTGCCGCACTCGCGGACGTACACGCCGTGCTCGGTGAGTAAGTGGTCGCGCAGCGGCACCCCGTCGTGGCCCGGCGGCAGCTTCACCAGCAGGAAGTTGCCCTGCGAGGCGAACACCGACAGCCCCGGCATCGTGCTGAGCTGCTGGAACATCGCCCTCCTGTCGTTGCCGAGCCGTCTGATGCTCTCCTGGTACTCGGGCATGAACTGCCGCATCATGAACACGACGACCTCGGCGAAGGAGTTGAGGTTCCACTTGGGCAGCGCGTCCCGTACCCGCCCGGCCAGCGCCGGGTTGGCCACCATGTAGCCGAAGCGGATGCCGTGCAGGCCGAAGTTCTTGCCCAGGCTGCGCAGCACGATCACGTTCGGCCGCACGGCCGCCTCCGCCGCGACGCCCGGGTACGGCTCGGCGTCCACGAAGTCGCCGAACGACTCGTCCACGATCACCAGATCGAGGTCGATGAGCTCGTCGAGCAGGCGCAGGACCTCGTGTTTGGGCAGGTAGCCGCCGTCGGGGTTGTTGGGGTTGCAGATCACCGCCACCCGCGAGCCGCGCATGCGGATGAAGGAGACGTAGTCGTTGACGTCGAGCGTGAAGTTGCGGTGCTCGGTCAGCGGATACATGTCCACCCGCTTGCCGGTCTCCAGCGGCTGGTCGGTCCAGCGGCCGAAGGTGGGGATCGGCACCGCCAGGCTCTCGCGCACCAGCAGGTGGTCGATCCAGGTGATGAGCTCGGTCGAGCCGTTGCCCATCGCCACCGTCTTGGGATGCAGCCCGAGGGTGGCGCAGAGCTCCTCGGTGATCGTCCCGGCGTCGCTGGGATAGAACTTGAGGATCGATTCCAGGTTTCTCCCGAGGTGCTCGAATATTTCCGGTGTGGGGAAATACGGGTTGCAAGGGATGCAGAAGTCCACCGGGGCGCGCTCTCCCGTCGAGCTGCGCAGGAGTGAGAAGTACGACGGGCTGTGCGCTTGTGCCCGCAAGAGACTGAGCTCCACGACACCTCCATGGACCACGTTCCGATGTGAGGAGGTACGCGCGGATCAGTAAAGCGGTTCATGATGTTGGGCGATGTTCACTCGTGGGCCGGGTCCGGTCTGCGGAGCGTGAGGACGGCGATGTCGTCGCGCGGGGTGTCGCCGGTGAAGGCGCGCAGGTCGGCGCCGAGCGCGCGGGTCAGGTCGGCGGGCGGGTCCGCGGCCCAGGCGCGCAGCCGCCGGCCCAGCGGGTAGAAGGCGCCGCCAGGGTCGCGGGCCTCGGTCACCCCGTCGGTGCACAGCAGCAGCGTCGCCTCCGGCGGGAAGGAGAAGCGCGTGCCCGTGCGCGGCTTGCCCGCCAGGTCCGCCAGGCCGAGTGGCACGGCGGGCTCGCCGAGGTCCACCTGGCGGGCCTCGCCGTGCGCGATGACGTACGGGGCGATGTGGCCGCAGTTGACGGCCTCGATCGTCGCACCCTTGCCGATGTCGAGCACGAGCGCGGTGACCAGCCGTTCGGTGTCGCCGGTCTGCGTGGCGAAGAAGTTCTGCCTGACCACGGAGTTCTCCAGGGCGGCCACGACGCCGGTGAGCGTGTGCTCGCGGTAGGCCGCCTCCTTGAACGAGCCCAGCACGGCCAGCGCCGTGCCGATCGCCGGCAGGCCCTTGCCCTGGACGTCGGCGATCAGCACCCGGGTGCCGTGCCGGGAGGGGGCCACCTCGTACATGTCGCCGCCCACCATCGTGTCCTCCTCCAGCGGCTGGTAGAGGCCGTCCACGACGACGTCGGCGGTGCGCAGCGGCAGCGGGCGCACGATCAGCCGCTGGAGCGCGGAGGCGGCCGAGCGGAGCCTGCGCACCTCTTCCTCGCGCCGTACCCGGTAGCGGCACCACGCGACGCTCAGTATCCCGAACAGGGTCGCGAAACCGGTCGCCAGCAGGATGTCGTCGGTCTCCCCGCCCAGGTAGACGCCGGTGCCGACCTCGACCGTCACCACCCAGACCGAGGCGATGGCCGTCTGCCACACCGTGCCGAGCCCCGAGATGATGGCCGGCAGGAAGATCAGCAGCGGGAACAGCCGCACCGCCGTGCCCGTGGTCACGTCCAGCACGATGATCGCCGCTGTGATGAGGATGAGCCCGGTCGCGAACGCGGGCGTGCTCAGGTGTGGCCTGTCGCCGCCTCGGTGCCGCGCGTCCTCCGCCACAGGTCCCCCTTCGCCCCCATGTCACCTTCTATCAGGCTGTTTCTCCGCTATGGGGCGGCGGCACACGTTCTTGACCGCACCTTGCCCCTGGAAGTTGAAATGTGAACGGCAGGGCGGAGCATTAGCGCGATTATCTGATGCACTTTTAAATCAACGTACGGCGGCCGGTGACATTCGTTTTCAGACTCGTTTCCGTGGCGGATCTTTCGGCGGATCCTGACCCTGTGTACTGCAAGGATAGGCCCGATGGCTACGGAAAGTAAACAGTCGCGCCCCTTTTGGCGGGCTTTGCTGGAGTTTTCCCGTGGGGGCTCCTGGTTCTCATTGTCTTCTAATCTCGAAACTCATTGACATAGCAAAATGATCTTGTAAATATCTGAGTTGGGACGTGGTGCGGCGAATTCATGACAGGAAAGGGAGAGGTCCATATGGACATCGAGCACGACTGGACCCTGTTGCCGGCCGTGGTCGTCAGGAGCGCCGGGTTCGGCTGGGAGCTCGCCCTGTCCCTCCTCTACCCGAGAGCGGCCGAGCTGGCCGCGACGGTCGTACGGCTGGAGAGACAGGCACTCGACCTGCTCGCCGAGACGCCCGACCGCGGCCCCGACCGCGGCCCCGACCGCGGCACCGACCGCGGCACTGACGTCCGCCCGTCCGGCGCGCCCAACGGACGGGCGGACTCCGGATGGATGGACTCCGGATGGGTGGACGGCGGATGGGTGGACGGCGGGCGGCTGGCGCGGGGCCTGCGCGGCCGCCTGCGCGACCTGCGCCCCCTGCCACCAGGGACGCTCCTGCCACCGGGGACGCCGGCGCGCGCCGGCTGGGTGGCGGCCTGGAACGAGGTGACGGGGCTGCTGGAGGAGGCGCGGCTCACGCTGGCCGGCATGGTCACGGCCGACGCCGCGCTCGCCCGCGCGGCCATGGACGGGATCGTGACCGACGAGCGCTTCCTCGACGCGCTCGTGTCCGCCTCGCCCGCCCTCTATTGCGACCTGCGGCGCGGCGCCAAGGCGGCAAAGCTGCGCCGGCAGATCGCCCACCACGTGCAGCGGCTGTCGGCCTCCTGCGAGACGGCGGGGAGCCACGGGCTGATCGGCTACGGGATCGTCGGGTCAGGGCAGGCGTGCGGTCACGCCTGGGAGGGGCATCGCGAGTTCGCGCGGCGGCTCGCCTTCCCTGCCGCGCGGGTCGGCGAGGCGCTGCAACAGCGCATCCTCGCCGATCCGGCACTCGTGGCCGGCCTGGTGCCGCGGCGCAAGACCTGGACGGGGGAGGTGCAGGAAGGCGCGGCGTTCGCGGGGCACTGCGACGGGGTTCGCACGCTGGCCGAGATCGCGGCCGAGACGGGGACGGGGATGGAACGGGCGTCGGCGGCGCTGGCCGTGGCGGTGCGGCGGGGGCTGCTCACCCACGACCTGTGCCCGCCCGCCACCATCGGCGACACCCTGGGGTGGCTGCGCGAACGGCTGGCCGCCAGGGGCACGCGGGAGCGCGGTGCCAAGGGGCTCGCGGGAGCACCGGGCGGCGGGCACGGGGGTGCCGCCGAGCCGGGCGCCAGAAGGGCGGCGGAGAGCTGCGAGTGCGGCTATGGCGGGGCAGCGGGGACCTTCCCGCAAGGTCTCGGAGGCGCTTCGAGGCGGGATATTTCGGGAACGGGCGGAGCTTCGGGGCGCGATGTCGCGGGGGCGGCGGGTGCTTCCGGGGGTGAGGCCGCGGGACCGCGCGGTGTTTCGGGAGGCGCGGGGCCCCGCAGCGTTTCGGGAGACCCGGGGGCGGCGGGTGTGTCTGGAGGTGAGGCCGCGGGGCCGCGCGGTGTTTCGGGAGGTGAGGGCGCGGGGGCGGCCGAGGGGCCCGGGTGTGAGCTCGCCCATGCGCGCGAACGGGGGGCCGGGCCGGGTATGCCGAGATTGTCCGCGTCGGCGGGTGTGCCCGCGCAGCGCCGGCGGCCGGGCACCGGGGCCCGGCCGGGGGAGCGGCCCGCGCCCGACGCCGCCCTGCCGCTGGCCAGGCGCGTCGCGGAGATCAGCGAACTGCTCGGGCAGTACCCGGCCGCCTCTCCCGACGTGAAGCTGGCCGTGCAGCGCAGGATCGAGGCGCTGGCCGGGGGCGGGCGGCGCGAGGACCGGGCCATCGTGCACGAGGCCGCCGCCGGCACACTGCGCGTCACCGCGGGCGGCGCGCTGGCCGACGACCTGCGCGGACGCGTGCCGAAGGTGCTCGGCCTGCTCGCCGCGGAGGCCGAGCTGACCAGGCTGCGCACCAACCGGCTGCTGGCCGGCAGGCTCGGGCCGGGCACGTACGAGCTGGCCGAGGTGTTGCGCACGACCGGAGACCTGCGGGTCGAGCACGGCGACCGGCTCGCCGGCCGGATCGCCGCCCTCATCCGCGACGCGCCCCGGGGGACACCCGTGCTCAACCTCGCGGGACTGCTCGACGAGCCGGCCCCGCCGGCCGCGCCCGTGCTCTGCTCGGCGGACGTCATGGTGGCGGCGGGGTCGCTGGAGGCGTACGAGCGGGGAGTGACCCCGCTGGTCCTCGGCCGGCTGCATGACACGGTGCAGCTCACGCCCTGGGCGCTGCAGTTCCACGAGGAGGCAGCCGCGTGTCTGGCCGAGCGGGACACCGAGATCCGGCGGGCGCTGTCCGGCTTCACAGTGCTGAACGTCATCTCGCGCCGCTCCGACGGCGTGCCGCCCCTTGAGCTCCCCGGCCCCGTGCTGGAACTCGGCGGGGTGGCCGCCGACCCCCGGCGGCGGCGGATCGGGCTCGACGAGCTGTACGTGCACAGCGACGGCCAGCGCGCCGTCCTGCACGCCAAGGGGATGGACGAGCCGCTGCTGTTCCACAACGGCGAGCACGACACGGCGGTGCACACGGCGCTCGCCCTGCCCAGGATCAGACCGCCCCGCCTCTGCGACCTCGCCCGGGTGCCCCGGTTGACCTGGGACAACGTCGTCATCTCGGCAGGGCTGTGGCGGGTCGGACGGCCCTCGTTCGAGGCGCTCGGGCAGGCGGCGGGCGATCGGGAACTGCTGGTGGCCATCGCGCGCCTGCGGGAGAGCCACGGCCTGCCCGTCGCGTTCTTCGCCTCCTCGCCCCGCGAGCGCGAGCCCTTCTACGTGGACACGCGCTCGCCCGCGCTGCTCGAAGGGCTGGCGCGGCTGGCGTCCACGGCCGAGCAGATCTCGATGACGGAGGTGCTGCCGGGGCCGGAGGACTGCTGGCTGCGCGAGGGGGAGCAGCGGTTCGCGGCGGAGCTGCGCTGCGTCTACCTGCGGGCGGCCGGTGCCGGCCGCGACGACGATCACCCGGGAGTCCCGTCTCCTGAACGGGCGGGCGGCGCGCTCCTTCCGGCGGCCGGTCGCACCACCTGGACAGGCGGAGCCCGGCCGCGAGGCGTGACCGCCGGGGCGGGCACGCGTACGCGACGCGACGACCTGCGCGCCGCACACCCCTACCCCTGGCCTGGAGAGGGCGGCTGATGGATCTCGATGGCCGGCTGTGGGCCGTTGGCGAGAACGCGTGGCGACCGGGACGCGCTTTAGAGCGGTGCGAACCGGGACACAACGCCCAAGGTGCGACCGGGAACGAGCTGGGACACGACCCTCAAACCGAGTCCGAGTCCGGGACCGGGACCGAGTCCCGGATCGCGACCGGGGCCGGGGCCGGGATCGCGACCGGGATCGGGCCGGAGCGAGGTGGCGGGGACTCGTCGGGGTTGTCCTGGCGGGTGCCCGTCGGCGCGGGAGAGCTGGTCGTCGAGCTGCGCCCGTGGTTCCTGCTGCGCACCACCGGCCTGCCGGTCCGGCTGCTGGACGGCCTCGGGCATCCCGGCCTGCGCCGGCTCACCGAACGCCTGCTCGCCGCCGACCGCCGCCTGACCGCCGAACGCCACCGCTTCGAGCGCCGCGCCGCCCCCATGCGCGAGGCCGTGCTCAGCTTGCCGGCTGAGCAGCGCATCCAGGCCAGGCACTGCATGAGGACCGTACGGGCCGGGGCGCCACTGAGCGGTGCGGAGATCGGGCTGCTGGAGTCGCTCGGCCTGGGGGATTGGGTGCGGCGCTGGCAGCGGGCCGTCGTCGCGGCAGGTTCGGCGCGGGCCGCGACCCGCAGGGCCCACGCCGTCCTCTGGATGGCGACGCGGCGCGTGGTCGCCGAGGCGTACGACGAGGAGCCCGTACGGCACGCCGCCTTCCTCGCCGACCCCGCCTTCTATCGGGCGATCACGCGGCACCCGCTGTCCCGCAGGCCCGGCGACGGCACGGCCAGGCGCTCCCGGCTGCTCACCGCCGCCGCCCACCGGCACCTGCGGCGGTTAGCGACCGGCGGCGGGGACGGCGGACCCGTCCTGTACGCGCGCTTCGACCCCGACGACCCGCACGCGCTGCGGGTGGCCGGGCCCGTCGCCGAACGGGCGATCGTCGAGCCGGGCGACTGGCTCACCGGAATGCTCGGCGACCCGTCCAGGGTGGCGGAACTCCGCGACCGGTACGCGAGCGCCTCCTGGCCGCAGCGCGCCCAGCACTTCGAGGATGCCCTCCTGGCAGCGGAACCCGGCAGAGCCCGCGAGGCATTCAGCGAGGTCTTCCGCGAGGCGAGGACCAGCCCGTACGGCGAACGCGTCACCATCGGCGGCCCCGCACTGTCCCGGCTGCGGGCGGCCCTGACGGCGGTACTCCCGCTGTGGTGTCTGGCCACGCAGCTCACCCCGGAGGCCGCCGGCGCCGTCCTGACCAGGCTCGCGTCCGAGGCACCTCTCAGGCAGGGCGTGATCCGGCTGACCGCGCAGGACATCGCCAGAGCCACCGCCGACCTCGGAGCACGGCTCGATCCCGCGCTGCCCGCCCCCGAACTGATGGCCGTCGGCACGGATCTGGAGGAGGCGACCTGGCTGCTGTCCGGCCTGGGCGCCGACTGCCGGCACCTGTACGAGGGCCTCCACGGCAGGCTCCACTCCGACCCGGAAGCGCTCAGACGAGACCTGCCCGACGTCGGGCCGCCGGCAAGCGGGCACGGGCCCCCGGAGATCGACCTCGGTGCGCACACCCCGCGCATCATGATCGACGACCTGATCTACCAGCGGGCCCGCTGGCGCCTGCGCCTGCCGGAGGAGCGCGGCGCGGACGCCTTCGACCGCTGGCTGGCCATCCACCGCCTGCACCGCGAACACGACCTGCCCCGGCACGCCTTCGTCCGCCACCCCGCCGACCCCGCCCCCTTCCACGTCGACTTCTGCGACCCGCTCGCCGTCGAGGACCTGGCCAGGCACGACCCGGCCGAGGTGCTGATCAGCGAGATGCTGCCCGCACCCGGGCAGCTCTGGTGGCGGGTGGACGACCAGGAGCAGTGCGCGGAACTGCGCGTGGGCTGCCACGTACACATGGAGTCCGGATAATTCGGTTGCCGGGCGGCGGCCCCGCCTGGTGTACTCCCGGGCGGAAGCAGTCATCGAAGCAAGGAGGCCCGCGATGCGGGAAGCGTTCATGATCCCTCAGCTCAGCGAAACCTCCGACGCAAAGGGCATGACGCTTCTTGACTCCGATCGACCCCGGACCTCCATCACCCCATAACCCCTCCGTACTGCGCCTGCTCCGCCCCGGGCGGCGCTCGGCGGCCGCGCTGGCCACGGCCATCGCCGCCGCCACCGCGCTCCCGCTGGCGGCGCCCCAGGTCACCCGCCGCTT
Source organism: Nonomuraea sp. NPDC050404 (assembly GCF_040655495.1). Taxonomy (NCBI): domain Bacteria; kingdom Bacillati; phylum Actinomycetota; class Actinomycetes; order Streptosporangiales; family Streptosporangiaceae; genus Nonomuraea; species Nonomuraea sp. NPDC050404. Next base: position 9,553 of record NZ_JBFAKB010000033.1, on the reverse strand, counting down.
CGTCGATGACGCCATCGGCGGCGCGGGGATCAGGCACCTGACGCTGATCGCGCTCGGCTACCTCGCGCTGGCCGTCGCGGGCCAGGCGGCCAGGATGCTCACCGCGTGGCTGGCTGGCAGGCTCGCCTGGGACGGCACCAACCGCCTGCGCGAACGCCTGGCCGGGCACGCGCTCCGCCTGGACCTGGCCTTCCACGGCCGGCACACGCCCGGCGAGCTGATCGAGCGGGTGGACGGCGACGTCGCGGCGGTGGCCGACTTCGTCGTGGCGTTCCTGCTGGACGTCGTGGCCAGCGTGCTGCTCCTGGCGGGCGTGGTCGTCGTCGTGTTCACCGTGGACTGGCGCATCGGGTCGGTGCTGCTGGTGTACTGCCTGCTCATCGGGTACGGCATGGCCCGTGCCCAGCGGCTGGCCGTACCGTCCGCCGCCCGCTCACGCGCGGCCAGCGCGACCCTGTTCGGCATGCTCGAAGAGCGCGCCGCCGGCGCCGAGGACATCAGGGCCAACGGCGCGGGCGAGCACACCGTACGCCGCTTCCACCAGGTCAGCGCCGCACTCTTCCGCGCCGAGCACCGTGACGCCGGCATCGGCACCATGCTGCTCGCGGGCACCTCGGTGGCCTTCGCCGCCGGCACGGCCATCATGCTGGGGCTGGCGGCGTGGAGCATGGGGAGCGGCGCGCTCACGGTCGGCACCGCCGTGCTGCTCTTCCAGTACACGCTCATGGTGCGGGCGCCGTTCGAGCGGCTGATCGACCAGCTGCGGCAGTACCAGGCGGCCCTCGCGGGGCTGTCCCGCATCGGGGACCTGCTCGCCGAACGGCCCGCGCTGACCCCCGGCACCCGCCCGCTGCCCGCCGACGGGCCGCTCGGGCTGCGGCTGGACGGCGTCGGCTTCTCCTACCCCGGCGACGACGAGCAGGTCCTGTCCGGCATCGACCTCACGCTCGCCCCCGGCGAGACGCTGGGCCTGGTCGGGCGTACGGGCAGCGGCAAGACGACGCTGGCCAGGCTCGTGCTGCGCCTGCACGACCCCGTGGAGGGCAGCGTGCGCGTGGGCGGCGTACACACGAGCGGGGCCCATATGAGCACCGTGGATCTGCGCGAGGCCGACCCGCGCTCGCTGCGCAGCCGGATCGGCGTGGTCACGCAGGACGTGCAGCTCTTCGCGGCGAGCGTGCGCGACAATCTCACGCTGTTCAGGGCCTCGCCCGGGGACGAGCGGCTGCTGGAGGTCCTCGAAGGGGTCGGGCTCGGCGAATGGGCGGCCGGCCTGCCCGACGGGCTCGACACCGAACTGCGCCACGTGTCGGCGGGGGAGGCGCAACTGCTCGCGTTCGCGCGGGCGTTCCTGGCCGATCCCGGGCTCGTCGTGCTCGACGAGGCCTCCAGCCGCCTCGACCCGGCCACCGAGCGCCGCATCGAGCACAGCATCGAACGCCTGCTGGACGGCAGGACCGGGGTGATCATCGCCCACCGCCTGTCGTCACTGGCCCGCGTGGACAAGATCGCGGTGCTCGACCGGGGCAAGATCGTCGAGTACGGCCGCCGCGCCGACCTCGCCGCCGACCCGGACAGCCGATTCGGGCGCCTGCTGGACCTGGCGGGAGTGAGCCGATGAGCACGGTCCCCGGTGGCCGGCCGATGCGGCCGGTGATGCATGTGGCCACCCGGCTGGCCGTGTTCGACCTGCGCCGCTACCTCGTCGGCGCGCTGCTGTGGCTGCCGGTCCACGTGATCCCGCTGGCCGGCGGGCTCGTCCTGCAGCAGGTCTTCGACCAGATCAGCGGGCACCGTCCGGCCGCGCTGGAGGCGACGTTGTGGTTGTGCGCGGCGTTCGTGGGCGTGGAGGTCGTACGCGGGCTGGTGATCTTCGTCGCCTGGACGTACGGCGTCTACTGGTGGAACGCGGCGGCCACCCTCCTGCGCGCCAACGTGCTGCGCTCCGTCCTGTCCGCGCGCGGCCCCGCCGCCGACCGGCTGCCGCGCTCCTCCGGCGAGTCCGTCGCCCGCCTGCGCGACGACGTGGCCGACACGGTGGACTTCACCGACGAGAGCGTCAGCCTGGTCGGCACCGCGTTGTTCGCCGCCGCGGCCCTGCCGATCATGGCCTCGGTCGATCCGGTGATCACGGTGGTGCTGGTCCTGCCGATGATCGCGGTAGGCGTACTGAGCAGGATGATGCGGCGGACGATCGCCCGGCTGCACCGGCGCGCGGCACGGCTCGGCGCGGCCGTGACGGCGTACGTGGGGGAGCTGTTCGGCGGCGTACTCGCGATCAAGACGGCAGGGGCCGAGGCCGCTGCCCTGGAACGGCTGCGCGAGCACAACCGGCGGCGGCGCGACGCGGCCGTCAAGGACCGGATGGCGACCGACCTGCTGGACGCCGCGACCACCACGACCGTCGAGCTCAGCATCGGGCTCGTCCTGCTGCTGGCCGCGCCCGCCATGCGCGGCGGCGAGTTCACCGTGGGGGACCTGGCGCTGTTCACCAGCTACATCGGCTGGCTGACCGCCTTCCCCCGCTCGATCGGCACCATCCTCTATCGCCTGCCCCAGGCCGCGGTCGCCACCGAACGCCTCACCGGCCTGATGGCACCGCACGAGAACGCCACCGACCTGGCCCGCGGCTCCGACGTCTGGCTACGCGACGACCCACCGCCTTTTGGGGCGCGTTCGCGCGCGCATGCCGGGCCGCTGCGGGTGTTCGAGGCGCGCGGCCTGACCGTCCGTGGCGTGCTGCACGATGTGGATCTGCGTGTCGAGCGGGGCACCTTCACGGTCATCACGGGCGCGGTGGGGGCGGGCAAGAGCACTCTGGTACGCGCCCTGCTCGGCCTCCTGACCCCGGACGCGGGCACGATCTCGTGGAACGGCACGCCGATTGCGGACCCGGGCACGTTCCTCGTCCCCGGCCGCACGGCCTACGCCGGCCAGGTGCCCCGGCTGTTCTCGGCGACCCTGGGGGAGAACCTGCGGCTCGGCCACCCGGCGAGCGACGACGACGCGCGGCGGGCACTGGAACTGGCCGCGTTCGAACGGGACCTGGCCGAACTGCCCGACGGGCTCGGCACGGTCGTCGGGCCGCGCGGGATGCGGCTGTCCGGCGGGCAGGCGCAACGTGCGACGGCCGCCCGCGCCCTCGTACGGGACCCGGACCTGCTGGTCGTGGACGACCTGTCGTCCGCCCTGGACGTCGAGACCGAGCAACTCCTGTGGGAGCGCATCGGCGGCGGCGGCCCCGGGACGGTCCTGGTCGTCTCGCACCGCCAGGCCGCGCTCGAACGCGCCGACCAGGTGATCGTCCTCGACCGGGGCCGCGTCGCCGGTCGCGGGCGGCTGACCGACCTGCTGGAGAGCTGCCCGGAGATGCGGCGGCTGTGGCACGCCGAGCAGATCGCCGAGGCGGAGGAGCAGACCGGTGACTGAGGTGACAAATTGATCTGTGCCGCGCCAGAATGCGGAGCGGTCCAACGTCCACCGCAACTGGAGGAATGTCCCATGCGCCGACACCTCGGGTTACCCGCCGCCGCCGCCGCTGTCCTGGCCACGATCGCCGCGCCCGTGAGCACGGCGCATGCCTCCGACGCCGTCACCGTGGGAACGGAGCGGGAGAACGCGGTCGTGCGGCTGGTCAACGCCCACCGGGCGAAGGAGGGATGCCGGGCGCTCAAGCACCACCGGCAACTCCACCGGGCCGCGCGCGGGCACGCGGCCGACATGGCGGAGTACCGCTACTTCTCGAGCGAGTCCCGCGACGACCGATCCTTCACCGACCGCCTCAGGCAGGCCGGCTTCAAAGGCGGCACCGCGTGGGCACAGAACATCGCCAAGGGCCAGCGCACCCCGGCCATCGTCGTGCGGTCCTGGATGAGCAGCCCCGGAACCAAGGCCAACATCATGAACTGCAAGTACACCCTCATCGGGGTCGGCGCGGCCGAGGACTCCGACGGCTCGATCTACTGGACCCAAATGCTCGCCGCCAGGTGACCGCTCTCGATGAGCTCTCAGCCTCGGGCCGCCGGACGGAGCTGACCAAGGGCTGAGGCACCATGGAGTTGTGACACCAAGCAGCACGAAGGCGGCGGAGCTGGCCGAACTGGTCGCCGGGGGAAGAGTGGCGGTGCTCAGCGGGGCCGGGCTGTCCACCGAGTCGGGAATTCCCGACTACCGGGGCCCGACGGGGCGTTCCCGCAAGGCCGAGCCGATGACGTACCAGCGCTTCGTCGGCAGTGCGCAGGCCCGGCAGCGTTACTGGGCGCGCAGCCACGTCGGCTGGCGGCAGATCGGCGAGGCCCGCCCCAACGAAGGTCACCGGGCCGTGGCCGAACTGGAGCGGCGCGGCCTGCTGGCCGGCATCGTCACCCAGAACGTGGACGGCCTGCACCAGGCGGCCGGCGCGCAACGGGTGATCGAGCTGCACGGCGGGCTCGACCGGGTCGTCTGCCTGTCGTGCCGGGAACGCACCCCGCGCGCCGAGCTGGAGCGCCGCCTGCGCGACGCCAACCCGGACTGGGAGGCCGACAGCGGCCAGATCAACCCCGACGGCGACGCCCTGCTCACCGACGAGCAGGTGGCCGGGTTCCGGATGGTGGACTGCACGGGCTGCGGCGGGGTGCTCAAGCCGGACGTCGTCTTCTTCGGCGAGAACGTGCCCAGGCCGCGCGTGGACGAATGCTTCTCGGTGGTGGGCGGGGCGCGGGCGCTGCTCGTGCTCGGGTCGTCGCTGGCGATCAGATCCGGGCTGCGCTTCGTCACCAAGGCCGCCGCCCTCGGCCTGCCCATCGCCATCGTCAACCAGGGCCCGACCGGCGGCGACGCCGACGCCGTACTCATCCTGGACGCCCCGCTCGGCGCCACCCTGAGCGACCTCGCCCACCGTCTGACCGTTCCGGTGGGTGCACAATAGGGCCCATGCCTCCTCGTACGTGCCCCTGCGGCCTGCCCGCCCCCTACCAGGACTGCTGCGGCAAGCTGCACCGGGGCGAGGCGGCCGCCACCACCGCCGAGCAGCTCATGCGCTCCCGTTTCAGCGCCTTCGCGGTGGGGGACGAGGCGTACCTGCTGCGCTCCTGGCACCCGTCGGCCCGGCCGCCCCGCGTCGGCCTGGACAAGCGGACGAAGTATGTGCGGCTGGAGATCCTGGACAGCACCGGCGGCAGCGTCGTGCACACCGAGGGCACGGTACGCTTCCGCGCCCACTATCTGGAGCGCGGCCGAGCGGGGGAGCAGGAGGAGAACAGCCGGTTCGTTCGGTTCGAGGGGCGCTGGGTTTACGCGGGCGCGCTGTAGGCAACGGTCGCGCACGGTTCGTCGTGTGCCGCCTTACCGGAGCTCGCCCCTCAGCAGGGCCTGCCAGTGTGCGGCGGCGATGGCGGCGCGCCAGGTGTGGCTGTCTTCGATCATCTGTGCTCCCCGCTCGTCGACCCGCGTCCACCGGATGAACTGCAGACCACCGGCCTGGCGCAGTTCGTAGAAGGTGCCTTCACAGTCGCAGGTCCACACCAGGACACGGCCCCCGAGCGCACATCGCTCCAGAACCGTCCACTTCAGGCGTCGGCAGTGCGGGGCCGGGGCTTCGACATGAGGGCTGAAGCACAGGGATGGGATCTCGCTGCCAAGGATGGGTGACTGCACTGACGATGTCATCGCGCATCCGCCGCCCAAATTAGCGCTTTGGGCATGTTGTGCGTCGGATCGTCGGCCGTGAGTACGACCGCCCACACTGCCGTGCCGCCGAGGGCGTCATCGAGTACGCCCCATCGCAGCGCCGTTCGTTCGACGATCCACAGACCTCGGCCGGAGCTTTCCGCGTCGCTCGGCATGCACACCTTGGGCATGGTGGATGCCCCCTGGTCGATCACGTCGATTCGGGCCAGGTCGTCGGTGAGTGCCGTGAGGTCCACCGTGACCAGCCCGCCTGCCAGGCCCGAGGCGGAGTGCATGATGGCGTTGGCGACGAGCTCGGTAACCACGAGTTGCGCGTTACAGACGTTCCGGTGCCCCGCCGCCGTCAGAACGGTGCCGACGTGGTGGCGCGCTATCGGCACGGAAGCTCGCCTTCCAGGCAGTACCAGCTCAGCGAGAAAGTGTCCGCTGTCTGCCGTGTCCGCCACGCTGAGGTGAGTTCTGCCGGTGTGTCGGAACAGGCTCATGGCTCGGCCCGCCTGGGGCAATTGACCTTCGCCATGGCGATGTAGCCGGAGTCGGTCTGCCTCGTTGCCATGGACCAGGCGCGGTTGGAGCACTTGCTCCAGTCCGGACCGTTGCCTGAGCTCATGTCTGGGGATGCGGTGCGAACCTCGATGGTCAGTTCTCCGTGTTGTGAAGTGGCGGCGAGCTGGATCCGGCCGCCCGGAGGGGTGCGCACCCCGGCTGCTCCGACCAGGTCCCCGATGATCGTGGCGGCGTCGTCGGCCGACTCCGGGTCGACGAGCGCTCGAATCCAGGCCTGTGCCTGTTCGATGGTGGTCGGGCTGACAGAGAGGGAGTGCTCGTGCACTGAGCCGGAAAGCATCCTGGGATGCTTGTTATTCATATTGAGATGCTTGCAAGCGTCCTAGGATGCTGTCAACCTGTTCCCGTGAATCCAGCAGAACGCGATCGCTACCAGCAGGTCGCAGACGACCTACGCCGACGTGTTGAGGCGGGAGAGTTCAAGGTCGGGGAGCGCTTGCCTGCCATTCCGGCCATCGCGGAGTCGTACGGCATCGCCCGGAACACGGCGCACGAAGCAGTACGGACGCTGGCGCAGTGGGGCGTCGTGGTCTCCAAGAGCGGTTCCGGAACGTACGTACGAGCTCGTCCTGGGGTTCGTCAGCTCATCCGCTGCTACGACCGGCTACGAGGCGAGGGCGGTCCCATCGCCAACGGGCTCGAAACGGCGGCGCGTCGGCAGGGCATGCGGAGCTACAGCTCGCAGAGCATTTATGCACCGATGGAGGTGCGCGTGAGGCTCGGTCTCGGAGATCCGGACCTCGAAGACCGTCCCGACGTCATGGAGACCGAGTACCTGCACCAGCTCAATGATGAGCCCACCATGATCGTGAGAAGCTGGGAGGTGCTCACGATCACCCGTGGGACACCGATCGCTCTACCGGAAGAAGGCCCCTATGCCGGTCGCGGAGTCATGGAGCGCATGGCCGGCATTGGGATGGCGGTAGACAGCACCAGTGAAGTGGTCGGCGCCCGAGCCGCGAGCTCGGAGGAGTGCGTCAAACTGCAGATGCCTCCGGGGGCTCCGGTGCTGACGATCAGGCGAACCTTCTGGGTGGGGGGCCAGCCGGTGGAAACGGCCGACTACGTGATACCTGCGGATCAGGTCGAGCTGGCGTACTCGTGGCGCATCGGGCAAGCCCCGGAGGACCGGGACACGGCCGTATAGAGGCGTCCCCGCACACATATGACGATGCGGGCGAGTCAGGTGGCGAGCCGGCCGGCGAACCAGGCGGGGCGTTGCAGCGGGATGCCGTGGCCGCAGTCCGCCACGATCTCCAGGTCGCTGCCCGGCAGAGCTTCGTGCAGCAGGCCGGCCGACTCCAGCATCAGAGCCCGCTCACGCCCGCCGGCCAGGATCAGCGCCTGGCCGGGGAAACGCGACCAGGCGGGCGGCGGCGTGAAACGCAGGTTCTCGCCGACCGCCGCGAGCAGGGTCTGCTTCGAGATGGTCGCGGACGTACGGATGTAGTCGTCGAGCAGCGGATCGGGGATGAAGAGCTGCTTGGCCTGTAACTTGGCGAACCACCGCTGCCGGGCGAGCCCCGCGGTGGCGCCCAGCAGGCCGAGGGTGAACCCCGTGGCCGCGACGGGCTTGGCCTGGGCGCTGACCACGACCACGCGTTCCACGAGGTCGGGCCGGTGTGCGGCGAGGAGAACCGTCAGCTGCGCGCCCAGGGAGAATCCGGCGACGCGGACGCGACCGCCCGCGTCGTGCAGGATCTTCGTCAGGGCTTCGGTGGTGCGGGCGTGGGAGTGGTACGTCTCGTCCGCGCTGCGGCCGTGGCCGGGCAGGTCCGGGACGATCACCCGGTGGTCGCGCGCGAGCCGCTCCCGTACCGGCTCCCACATCCAACCGGCGACACCGCCACCGTGCAGCAGGAGCACGGGCGGGGCGCCGACGGGACCATGGGTCTCGACATGCATGTGGAGCTGCTCCCGTCGCGTCGGCCGGTGACCATGATGCCAGGAAGCAGAGGCCGTGGTGGTGTGCTCCGGTAGGCCGTCGATGAGGTGCCTGTATGAGCAGGTCCTTTGCCGACGGCCCCCGGCCCGAACCGGACGTGCGGCGTTAACCGCATCCGGCTCTCCAGTGATTACTGCGTGGTGGTCGTGGCGGGTTGGGGTGGTGCGTGGATGGTGTCATGGCAGGGTTGGCAGACGATCAGGGTCTTGCGTCGCATCCTGGTCATGAGCTGGTCCCACGCGGGTTGTGGCCGTCCTGGCTTGGTGAGGTCGGCGAGTTTACGCACCTGGTGGATTTGCACCGGGGCGGGTTGCTCGCATAGCTCGCAATGGCCCGCCGTGAGCCGGGTGAGCAACTGTTTGCGGCGGGCGGTGGCCAGGGGTGGTTGAAGGTCGGTCAAGATCGCCTTCTTGTGCGGCCGGAGGGGAATGCCACCGAACCGTGCGACCAGTGGTTTCCTGCCTGCTCGTTCGATGCGGGCTTCGAAGCACCGGCGAGGCCCGGCCGGGGTGGCGATGGTGGTCCGGTGTTTTCGGGCCATCTTCGTCACGGTCGAGCGGTGCTTGGCGGCCAGCGTCTTGAGCATGGAGGTCTTCATGACCCATTCCAGCCGGTCGAGGGTGTAGACGTTGCCGGCGAGCAGGTAGTACTGGATGATGCCCCGGTACCGGGATCCGTAGGTCGCGATGATGTTGTGGTCATCGAGGTTGCGTAACTCGGGCCGGTCGGCGGGGTGGCCGCCGCGGAGGTAGGGGGCACAGGCCGTTTTGACCACCGTGGTGGGCACCCGCAGGGAGACGGTGCCGTTGGTTTTGCGCAGGCCCCGGGTGACCTTGCGGTTGTTGTGCAGCACGGTGATCTGGTAGCTGAGGAAGTGCGCCGCTTGGGTGCGGGCGTGGGTGATCAGGGTCTTATCCGGTGACAGTTCCAGCTTGAGTTCCTCGCGCAGGAACTGGGCCAGGCGGGCCTTGATCTGCTCGGCTTCGGCCTTGGGTCCGATGAATCCGAAGAGGGTGTCGTCGGCGTAGCGGGTGTAGCGCAGTCGCCGGTAGCCGGGATCTCCGGGGTCTCCGCTGGGCAGGCTGTGCAGTTGCTTGCGCAGGTGCCGTGCGGTGGTGTGGTCCTGGCGTCTGCGTGCTGCCCGCAGTGCCGACTCGACTTTGCGGTAGGGCGGGTTTTTCGCTCTGACCGCGCCTCGGGTGTATTCCGGTATGAGAACTGTTTCGACGAATTTGTCCAGCCGGTTCAAGTAGATATTGGAGAGAATGGGGGAGATCACGCCTCCAACGCAATGGGCAACTTTCAGAATGATCACTCTCCGTATCGGTACTAAGGGTGCCCTGGTTGCTGGGTTCGGGGCGGTCTCGGACG